>DATGQE010000091.1:0-82379 GCA_035304345.1 Woeseiaceae bacterium
CCGCCCGGCACGCAGGCTTTTCACCTCCCAGCCTTCCAGGGCGAGGCCGGCCTCGAAGGTCTCCTCGATGAAATAATCGTGCCGCGCCTTGCGGTTGACCGCGATGAGGCTCGACGGTTGCGGCGGGGCGGAGGTCTTCGACATTTCGAATCGGCAAGGGCTGGCGGCGCGGCGGCCGAGGATTATACGGTGTTGTCAGGGCGAGGGCCTTCCTCCAGAATCGCCGCCCGGCCCGGAGGGACATGCATGGCGACGGAGCGAACGCGGACTTGCGCGACCGGCGAACGCGACGGCAGGCACGCGCCTGCGCGCGAGCGGCAGGTGCGGGGGGGCAGGCGTGCGTAAGGTCCGGCGCAGCGCGATCGTCCCGCACTCGGCGAAGGAGATGTTCGAGCTCGTCGACGACGTCGAGTCCTATCCCGAGTTCCTTCCCTGGTGCAACGACGCGAAGATCGTGAGCCGGAGCAATGACACGGTGGTGGCCACCCTCGAGTTGCACCGCGGCTCGATCAGCCGGCATTTCACGACGCGGAACACGCGCCGGCCGTACGAGGCGATCGAGATGCGGCTCGTGGACGGCCCGTTCCGGCACCTCGAGGGCGGGTGGCGTTTCCGGGATCTCGACGGCCAGGGCTGCGAGGTGCTGCTGGAGCTCGAGTTCGAGTTCGAGAGCCGCATGGTCGACCTCGTCTTCGGTCACTTCTTCGAGGATACCTTGAGGGCCCTCGTCAACGCGTTCACGCAGCGCGCCGCCGCCGTTTACGGGTGATGCAATGCAGGAGCGTGCCGGTGACGCCGTGCGCGTCGAGGTGGTGTTCGCGTTGCCGGAGCGGCAGGAGCTGATCGCGCTGACGGTCGAGGAAGGCGCGACCGTCGACGACGTCATCCGCCGTTCGGGAATCGCGGGACGTTTCCCGGGGCACGATCTCGAGCAGGCGCCGGTGGGTATCTGGGGGCGCGTCGTGGAGCGCGCCGAGCGCGTGCGCGACGGCGACCGGGTGGAAATCTATCGTCCGCTCGCGAAGGATCCGCGAGTGGCACGCCGGGAGCGTGCGCGCAAAACTTGAGGCGCGCCGCGCGCTACACCTCGGGGCGGAGCTCCTGGTCCTTGTGGATCTCGGCGACCGTGTCGCCGTCGAAGATGATCGTCACCCAGCGCGTGAAGCTGGGGTCCCGGCGCCCGATACGCAGGTAGTACACGTAATCCCAGCGCTCCTCGTGGAACGGATCGTCGATCATCGGCGTACCGAGGAGGAAGCGCACCTGGCTGCGGGTCATGCCGACCTGGAGCTGGTCGATGTCTTCCTGCTTGAGCAGGTTGCCCTGCGAAATGGAAGGCTGGTACACGCAGCCCCCCACGAGCGGCACGAGCGCAGCGAAGACGGCTGTGAGCAACAAGTTTCGCATGTGACGATGACGGGCGATCGGCGCCGCTCCGCGGCGGAGGTGGAGGCACCTGTCGCTCTGGGTCATAATAGGCGTCGAATGATACCTTCTCGACCGCGGTGGGGGTAGCCGCGTGTCGCATCGGGGACGCCGGGTAAATGCAGCAACGCCAGGAACTTCGCAAGGCTGGCCTCAAGGTTACGTTGCCGCGGCTCAAGATTCTCGAGATTCTCGGGCAGCACGAGCAGCGGCACCTGAGCGCCGAGGACATCTACAAGGAACTGTTGGAGACGGGCGAGGACATCGGTCTCGCCACGGTGTACCGCGTGCTCACGCAGTTCGAATCCGCGGGTCTCGTCACGCGGCACAACTTCGAAGGCGGGCATTCCGTTTTCGAGATCGACGAGGGCAAGCACCACGACCACATGGTGTGCGTCGAGACGGGCGAGGTCATCGAGTTCACCAACGACGAGATCGAGCGCCTGCAGCGGGAGATCGCGCACAAGCACAACTACGAGCTGATCGACCACAGCCTCGTGCTGTACGTGCGGCCCCGCAAGCGCTGAGCGCACTGCCGCCGCGGGCTTCCGAGGGCTGCGCAGGCGTACCTTCTTTTCGGGCCTAGGCGCGCCGGCGACGGCCGCGACGGGCGTTCTCCAGCATTTCCGCCGCGTGGTCGCGCGTGCGCCTTGTGATCTTGACGCCGCCCAGCATGCGCGCGATCTCCTCGACGCGCTCGGCATCGCCGAGCAGCATGAGCGACGTCCGGGTGCTCTTGCCGTCGCTCAGCTTGACGACACGGCAGTGACGATCCGCGAGGCTCGCGACCTGCGGCAGGTGGGTGACGCACAGCACCTGGCGCGAAGCGGCCAGCGCCTGGAGCCGGCGCCCGACCATCTCGGCGACGCCGCCGCCCACACCCGCGTCCACCTCGTCGAACACCATCGTCGGGATCGCGCTGCCGTCGCTCGCGATGACCTGGATCGCCAGGCTCATGCGGGACAGCTCGCCGCCCGAGGCGACTTTCGCGAGCGGCATCGGCGCCTGTCCCGGGTTCGCGCTGACGAGGTACTCGATGTCGTCGGCACCGGCGGGGCCGGCGTCCTCGGGCACGCGCGGGCGCACCGCCACCTCGAACACGCCCTGCGGCATGCCGAGCCCGCGCATGGCGTCGGTCACGGCGGCCGCGAAGGTCGCGGCGGCGCTGCGCCGGCCGGCCGACAGTGCCGCCGCCGCCGCCACGAATGCCTCGCGCGCGGCTTTCACCTCCGCTTCCAGGCGCTCTCCCGTGGCCGCCGCATCCGAGAGCTCCGCGAGCTTGCGCTCGAGCTCCGCGTGCAGCCCGGGCAGCGCCTCCGGCTCGACCCGGTGCTTGCGCGCCACGGCACGAATCGCGTCGAGCCGTTCTTCGAGCGTGTCCAGCACCGCGGGATCGGTGTCGAGGGAATCGGCGTAGCGCTGCAGGGATTCGGCTGCTTCCGCGATCTGGATGCCGGCTTCGGCGACCAGCGCGCGCACCGGCTCCAGCGCCGCGTCGATCCCGGCGGCGTCCGCCAGCCGGTGCCCGGCCTCGGCGACGAGGCGCCGCGCATTGTCCGGCTCGCCCTCGGAGAGCGCCGCGAGCGCGACGCTCACGTCCTCGGCGAGCCGTGCGCGGTGGCGCACGCGCTCGCGTTCCGCCGTGAGCTCGGCATACTCGCCCGGCGCGAGCTGGAGCGCGGCGAGCTCGGCGACCTGGAAGCCGAGCAGGTCGAGGCGCGCGGCACGGTCCGCCTCGGCCTCGCGGAGCTCGCGCAGTCGTGCGTCCAGCGCCTGCCACGCCGTCCAGGCGGAGGCCACGGCCTCGCGTTCCGCCGCCAGGCCGCCGAAGTGATCGAGCAGGTCGCGCTGCACGTGCCGCCGCACCAGCGACTGGTGGAAGTGCTGGCCGTGAATGTCGACCAGGTGCTCGCCGAGCTCGCCCAGGCTCGTGAGCGGGACCGCGTTGTCGTTCACGAACGCGCGCGAGCGCCCGTCTTCGCCGATGACCCGCCGCAGCAGGCATTCGCCGTCGGGCGCGTCCAGCGACTGCGCCTCGAGCCACGCCCGCGCGGCGGGCGCGGCCGCGAGGTCGAACTCGGCCGCGAGCTCCACGCGCCGCCCGGGGTCGCGCGCGAGTCCCGCGCCCCCGCGCTCCCCGAGGAGGAGCGCCAGCGCGTCCACCAGGATGGACTTGCCGGCACCGGTCTCGCCGGTGAGCACGGTCATGCCGGGGCCGAGCTCGAGCTCGACCTCGTCGATGATCGCGAAATTGCGGACGTGCAGGCGGGTCAGCATGCGAGCGGCTCGTCAGCGCCGGCCGTCGCCCGCGCGCACGCGGCTGTCGCGACCCCAGTGCAGCTTCGAGCGCAGCAGGTCGAAGTAGTCGTAGCCGGGCGGGTGGATCAGGGTGATGCGCCGGTCGGCCTCGCGGATCAGCAGGCGGTCGGTCGGCTCCAGCGCGCCGAGCAGGCGACCGTCCACCATCACCTCCGCCTTGCTGTCGCTGTAGGCCAGCAGGCGCACCTCGATCTCGCGGTCCGCGGGCACGACGATCGGCCGGTCGCTCAGCGTGTGCGGGCACACGGGAACCACGACCACGGCGTTCAGCGCGGGCTCGATGATCGGCCCGCCGCAGCTCAGCGCGTAGGCGGTCGAGCCGGTCGGCGTGGCGACGATCAGGCCGTCGCCCGAATGCGTGTTGACGTAATGGCCGGCGATGCGCGTCTCGAAATCCACCATGCGCCCGGTGCCGCGGCGCTGCAGCACGACGTCGTTCAGCGCACTCGCGCTTTGCTCGGTGCCGTCCGGCGCGAGCAGGCAGGCGGTGAGCATGAGCCTCGTCTCCCGGACGTATTCGCCGGCGAGCACCTGGTCCATGACGTGCAGCATCTCGTCCGGGGTCACGTCGGCGAGGAAGCCGAGCCGGCCGCGGTTGATGCCGAGCAGGGGAACGCCGCGCTCGCCGCCGAGGGCGGCCGCGTAGAGCATGGTGCCGTCGCCGCCGATCGCGACGATGAGGTCGGCCGTGGCGGCCATCTCGGGCTCCGGGACCGTGCTGGCGCTCGCCGGCACGTCCGCGCCCGGGGCGGCCATGACCTCGATGCCCCGGTCGGCGAGATGGGCGGCGAGCGCGGCCATCGGCTCGGCGACGCGGGGGTCGTCCACGCGGCCGAGGATGGCGACTCTCCGGAATTCGTTGCTCATACTACGGGCCCCGCGGCCGGGCGGCGGCCGCCGGCCGATTGTTGCAGACGCCCGGGGCGGCGCCAAGCCGCGAAACACTGGCGCCGCGGCGGTTTGATGGCGCGCGTCCCGCCCCCATATGAAGGGCTGGACTGCGACGACTGGATTTTTGGATTTCCAGATTTCACAATCGCTTAGCCTGACGGAAACGCTTTGAGCCATGGCCGCGGAGACGATTACCCGACTGCCGAACGAACGCGCCCAGTACCTGCTGAAGGTGCTCATCCAGCGCTTCATCCGCGACGGGCAGCCGGTGGGCTCGCACACCCTGGCGAAGGAGTCGCGGCTCGACCTGAGCCCGGCCACCATCCGCAACATCATGGTCGAGCTCGAGGAGCTGGGCTTCGTGTCGACGCCGCACACCTCCGCCGGCCGCGTGCCGACCCCCAAGGGATACCGGCTGTTCGTCGACACCCTGGTGCGCTACAAGCCCCCGCGCGGTGCCGAGCTCGAAAAGCTCAAGGCGCAGCTCGAGTCGCAGTACGACGATCCGGATGCGATCCTGAACCAGGTCACGAACCTGCTCTCGAAGCTCACGAGCATGGCGGGCGTGGTCTCACTGCCGCGCGTGCAGCACTCGATCCTGAGGCAGATCGAGTTCCTCTCGCTCTCCGAGAAGCGCGTGCTCGCGATTCTCGTGATCAACGACCGCGAGGTGCAGAACCGCATCCTGCACACCGAGCGCAGCTACGCCCCGGAGGACCTGCAGCGCGCGTCGAACTACCTCAACGAGCACTACGCGGGATGCGACCTCATCGAGATTCGCCGCCGGCTGATCTCGGATCTCGAGGCCACGCGCCATTCGATGAACCAGGCAATGCTGGACATCATCTCGGTCGCCCAGGACGCGATGGATCGCGTGGGGACGCCGCGGGAGGATTACCTCCTGGCCGGAGAGACCAACCTCATGGATTTCGCCGAGCTGTCCGATCTCGACACGCTGAAGTCGTTGTTCGAGGCCTTCTCCCGCAAGCGCTTCATGCTGGACCTGCTCGACCGCAGCATCAACGCCGACGGCGTGCAGGTTTTCATCGGCGAGGAGTCGGGCTACAGCATCCTGGACCACTGCAGCGTGGTCACGGCGCCGTACCGCGCGAGTGACGACGCCGTGGGCGTCCTCGGCGTCATTGGCCCGACGCGCATGGCCTACGACCGGGTGGTACCGATCGTGGACGTCACCGCGCGCCTGCTCGGCATGGCGCTCAAGGCCAGCCTGGCACCCCCGGACGAGCGCGGCTGAGCCCGTCCTTCCTGCGATTTCACCCGCCGGCCTTGATATTCCCGGCGGGAGCCCCAGAAACGCCGTTTCGTATGGCGTGGAGGGGCGGATTCGCATCGGCGGCCGAACGCTCGGCCCGCCCCGCAGAAGCGCACCTTTCGGTTGACTGGAGCCTGGCGAGATGAGTGGAAAGCCCGATCCTGTGCACGCGAACCCGGAGGGCCACGACGAGGAAGGTCGGGCCGGCACGGAAGCCGCCGCCACGGCGAACGAGCCGGCGCAGGCGGAGGAGTCGGCCGCCGCCGAGGGAGGCGACGTCGTGGCACTGCGCGCGGCGCTCGAAGCGGAAAAGGCGCGGGCCGACGAGAACTGGGACCGGTACCTGCGCGCTGCCGCCGAGATGGAGAACGTGCGCAAGCGCGCCGAGCGGGACGTGGAGAACGTGCGCCGGTTCGCCCTCGAGCGCTTCGCCACCGAGCTCCTCGCGGTCAAGGACAGCCTGGAGCTCGGGCTCGCGGCCGGCGAAGGCAGTGCCGACGCGGAGAGCCTGCTCGAAGGCACACGCTCGACGCTGCGCCAGCTCACGGGCGTGCTGGAGCGCTTCGGGGTGACGGAAGTGAACCCGGAGGGCGAGCCTTTCGATCCCGAGCTCCACGAAGCGATGTCGACGCAGCCGTCGGGAGACGTCGAGCCGAACACGGTGCTCATCGTCTACCAGAAGGGCTACACGCTGAACGGGCGCCTGTTGCGGCCAGCGCGCGTCGTGGTCGCCGCCGCCCCCGACTAGGAAGCGCTCAGTGCTTGAAACGCCGCTCGTTGGCCCAAACTTGGACGCAAGATTGTAGATTTTTCAACGCATTCCCCGGAGATCAGACACCATGGGCAAAGTGATCGGTATCGACCTCGGTACGACCAACTCCTGTGTCGCGGTCATGGAGGGTGACAAGCCCAAGGTGATCGAGAACAGCGAAGGCGATCGTACGACCCCCTCGATCGTCGCGTTCGGCAAGGAAGGCGAGGTGCTGGTCGGCCAGTCGGCGAAGCGCCAGGCCGTGACGAACCCGCAGAACACCCTGTTCGCGATCAAGCGGCTCATCGGTCGTCGCTTCGAAGACGACGTCGTGCAGCGCGACATCAAGATGGTGCCGTACAAGATCATCAAGGCGGACAACGGCGATGCCTGGGTCGAGGTGAACGGCAAGAAAATGGCGCCGCCCGAGATCTCCGCGCGCGTCCTCATGAAGATGAAGAAGACGGCCGAGGACTACCTGGGCGAGAAGGTCACCGAGGCGGTCGTCACCGTGCCCGCTTACTTCAACGACTCGCAGCGCCAGGCGACGAAGGAC
This sequence comes from Woeseiaceae bacterium, assembly GCA_035304345.1. Taxonomy (GTDB): domain Bacteria; phylum Pseudomonadota; class Gammaproteobacteria; order Steroidobacterales; family Woeseiaceae; genus IDS-8. The sequence continues at coordinate 7,216 of DATGQE010000091.1, forward strand.
GCCGGCAAGATTGCGGGGCTCGACGTCAAGCGCATCATCAACGAGCCGACCGCGGCTGCGCTCGCCTACGGCATGGACAAGAAGCGCGGCGACCAGAAGATCGCCGTGTACGACCTGGGCGGCGGCACGTTCGATATCTCGATCATCGAGATCGCGGAGGTCGACGGCGAGCACCAGTTCGAGGTGCTGGCGACCAACGGCGACACCTTCCTGGGTGGTGAGGACTTCGACAACCGCATCATCCAGTACCTGACGTCGGAGTTCCAGAAAGAGTCCGGCATCGACATCACGCAGGATCCGCTCGCGATGCAGCGGCTGAAGGAGGCCGCCGAGAAGGCCAAGATCGAGCTCTCGTCCGCGCAGCAGACGGAAGTGAACCTGCCCTACATCACGGCGGACCAGTCCGGACCGAAGCACCTCAACATTCGCCTGACGCGTGCGAAGCTCGAGTCGCTCGTGGAGGAGCTGATCGAGCGCACGATCGAGCCGTGCCGCATCGCGCTGAAGGATGCGGGGCTCAAGGTCAGCGACGTGAACGAGGTGATCCTGGTCGGCGGCCAGACGCGCATGCCGAAGGTCCAGGAGGCCGTGCAGAACTTTTTCGGCCGCGAGCCGCGCCGCGACGTGAACCCGGACGAGGCCGTCGCGCTCGGTGCCGCCATCCAGGGCGGGGTGCTGTCCGGCGCCGTCAAGGACGTGCTCCTGCTCGACGTCACGCCGCTGTCGCTCGGCATCGAGACGCTCGGTGGCGTGATGACCAAGCTGATCGAGAAAAACACGACCATTCCGGCCAACGCCACGCAGGTGTTCTCGACCGCCGACGACAACCAGACGGCCGTCACGATTCACGTGCTGCAGGGCGAGCGCCAGCGCGCCGCGGACAACAAGTCGCTCGGTCGTTTCGACCTGACGGACATTCCGCCGGCGCCGCGCGGCGTGCCGCAGATCGAGGTCACCTTCGACATCGACGCGAACGGCATCCTCAACGTGTCGGCCAAGGACAAGGCCACGGGCAAGAGCCAGAACATCGTGATCAAGGCCTCGAGCGGCCTCTCGGAGGAAGAAATCGAGAGAATGGTCTCGGAAGCGGCGGCCCATGCCGAGGAAGATCGCAAGTTCCGCGAGCTGGTCGACGCCCGCAACCAGGCGGATGCGCTGATCCATACCGCGGAGAAGTCGCTCAAGGACCTGGGCGACAAGGTGAGCGGCGAGGACCGGCACGCCGTCGAGTCGGCGATCTCGGACCTCAAGTCCGTGCTCGACAAGGACGACAAGGATGCGATCCAGCGCAAGACCAACGCCCTCGCGGAAGCGAGCGCGAAGATTGCGCAGAAGGCCTACAGCGAGCAGGCCCAGGCGGGCGGTGCGGCAGGCGGGACCGGGGCCGGTAACGGCCAGGCCAACGACGACGTGGTGGACGCCGAGTTCGAGGAAGTGGACGACGACCGCAAGTCGAAATCCGGCTGATCCGCCGGTACCTTGCGGGGGACGAGGGGATGCCCCTGCGGGAGCGCGCGCCGGCGTGACCGGGGAGCTCGGGTCGCGTACGACACGCGTACCCGGACTTGAAGGTGGCGCAGCGCGCGACCCGGGATGGGCTCGTTGACAGAGACGTATGGCGAAACGCGACTATTACGAAGTTCTGGGCGTCAGCAGGACGGCGACGAGCCAGGAGGTGAAGAAGGCGTATCGCCGTCTCGCGATGAAGTATCACCCCGACCGGAACAAGGACGACAAGGACGCCGGGGCCAAGTTCCGCGAGGTGCGTGAAGCCTACGAAGTCCTCACCGATCCCGAGAAACGCGCCACCTACGACCGCTACGGCCATGCCGGGCTGAACGCCGGGCGCGCGGGTGCCGGCGGCTTCGGACCGGACGGCTTTGCCGACATCTTCGGCGACGTGTTCGGCGACATCTTCGGTGCCGGGCGGCGCAGCCGCAGCCAGGTGTTTCGCGGTGCCGACCTCGGCTACGAGCTGCGCCTCGACCTCGAGCGGGCGGTCGCCGGCGACGAGGTCACCATCGAGGTGCCGACGCAGGTCACCTGCGACACCTGCAACGGCAGCGGCGCCGAGCCGGGCACCGAGCCCGTCTCGTGCGCGACCTGCGGCGGTGTCGGCCAGGTGCGGATGCAGCAGGGATTCTTCTCCATCCAGCAGACCTGCCCGGCGTGCAAGGGGGCGGGCACCGTCATCACGACGCCCTGCGGCAAGTGCCACGGCCGTGGCCGCGTGGCCAAGGTCAAGAAGCTGTCCGTCAAGATCCCGCCGGGTGTCGACGACGGCGACCGGATCCGCCTGGCGGGCGAGGGCGAGGCCGGCCGGAACGGCGGGCCGCCGGGCGATCTGTACGTCGAGATCCGCGTCAATCCCCACAAGCTGTTCACGCGCAACGGCGCGGACCTCTCCTGCGAGGTGCCGGTGAGCTTCGCCACCGTGGCCCTGGGCGGCGAGGTCGACCTGCCGACGCTCGACGGGCACGTCTCGCTCAAGATCCCGCCGGGCACGCAGTCCGGAAAGGTCTTCCGGCTGCGCAACAAGGGCGTGACCACGGTGCGCGACCGCCGCCAGGGGGACCTGTACGCACGGGTCGTCGTCGAGACCCCGGTCTCCCTCACGGAGGAGCAGAAGGAGCTGCTGCGCCGCTTCGACGAGGCGACGAAGGCGGGCGGCGACAAGCACAACCCGCGCGCCAGCGGCTGGCTCGACACGGTGAAGCGCTTCTTCGAGCGGATCAGCCCCTGAACCGGGCGTCCTCGCCCGTGCACGCCGCCCGCCGCGCAGCTCCTGTGCGCTTTTTCCACCGCGGTGTATGCTGCGCGCGAAGTCATCCCCGCTGATCGAGGAGGGATCCGCATGAACACGCTCCCCGCTCGCCGGGCCCGCGCCTCGCGCGCGGCCTCCTGATGGGACGCACGGCCGGGAAGCCGCCCAGGGTGGCGGTGCTGGGCGCGGGCCGCATGGGACGCGAGCTGATCGCGGTCCTCGCGGATTGCGAGGACGCGCGCCTGTCCGGGGTGTGGACGCGCAGCCCGGGCGGGCTGCGCGAGGCCCTGGGGCCCGGGCACGACGAGCTGCTGCGCTCCTGCGACGTGACCGGCGACCTCGATGCCGTGTTGCGCGGGGCCGACGTGGCGATCGATTTCACCCTGCCGGCGGCGACGCCGGGCATCCTCGAGGCCGCCGGCCGCCTGGCGCGGCCGCTCGTCTGCGGCGTGAGCGGGCTCGACGACGCCGTGCTCGGCGGCCTCGAGGCGCTCGCCCGGGAACTGCCGGTGTTCTACGACCGCAACATGAGCTACGGCATCGCCGTCATCACGGAGCTCGTTGAGCGCGCGGCGGCGGCGCTGGGGCCGGAGTTCGTGGCCGAGGTGCACGAGACGCATCACGTGCACAAGCGCGACGCGCCCTCCGGTACGGCGCTCATGCTGGGAGAGGCCCTCGCGGCGGCGCGCGGGGCCGATCTGGAAACGGTGTTCAGGTATGACGCCGGGGGGAGTCCCCGGCGCGCGTCGCCGGCGGACATCGTGTTTCTCGTCAGGCGCGAAGGCGAGGTACCGGGCGAGCACACGGTGGTGTTCCGGTCCCCGGCGGAAACGCTCGAGCTCGCGCATCGCGTGCGCAATCGCCGCGTTTTCGCCGAGGGCGCCGTGCGCGCGGCGAAGTGGTTGATTGAGCAGCCTCCGGGCCTGTACCGGATGCGCGATCTCGCCGCCGAGATTGCTCCCGACCGGTAGCACGGCGGCGGCCGGTCCAGTAAAATCGTCGCTCGCCGATTGGCTGTCCAGTGGCGATCAGGAAGCGGGAGGCCGTCAGTCCTTCCGCTTTCGCACATCTGGCACCGGTGAATTCACTACCCGAGGGGAACACGTTTGACGGCACCCGCTGTTCTGGCACTCGAGGACGGCACGATCTTCCACGGGACTTCCGTGGGGGCGGAAGGGAAGACGATCGGCGAGGTCGTCTTCAACACCGCCATGACGGGGTACCAGGAGATCCTCACCGATCCGTCGTACTGCCGCCAGATCGTCACGCTGACGTACCCGCACATCGGCAACACGGGTACGAACAGCGAGGACATGGAGTCGCCGCGCATCTACGCCTCCGGCGTGATCATCCGTGACAGCTCGATCATCGCGAGCAGCTGGCGGGCCGAGCGCGACTTCGGCGAGTTCCTGCGGGCGTCCAACACCGTCGGCATCGCCGACATCGACACGCGCAAGCTCACCCGCATCCTGCGTGAGAAAGGCGCGCAGTCCGGCTGCATCATGACCGGGGATGCCGATCCGCACGTGGCCGTGCAGCACGCACGCAAGTTTCCCGGCATCGCCGGCATGGATCTCGCCAGGTTCGTGACCACCGATCGCCCGTACCAGTGGTGTCACGGCACGGAGTTCGGCCGCCGGCCCCGCATCATGAGCCGCCGGATCGCGCCGCATCACGTCGTCGCGTACGACTTCGGGATCAAGCGCAACATCCTGAGGATTCTCTCGGATCTCGATTGCCGGATGACCGTGGTCCCGGCGACGACGCCCGCGTCCGAGGTGCTGGAGCTGGCCCCGGACGGTGTGCTGCTGTCGAACGGCCCCGGCGACCCGCAGCCCTGCACCTACGCCATCGAGGCGATCCGCGAGCTGCTCGAGCGTTCCGTGCCGCTGTTCGGCATCTGTCTCGGGCACCAGCTCCTCGCGCTCGCGGTCGGGGCGCGCACGGTGAAGATGAAGTTCGGCCACCACGGCGCCAATCACCCGGTGCTCGACCTCAGGACGGGGCGGGTGATCATCACCACGCAGAACCACGGCTTCGCGGTCGACGAGGCCTCGCTGCCGGACAACGTCGAGGCCACCCATCGCTCCCTGTTCGACGGCAGCCTGCAGGGCATCGCGCTCAAGGACCGGCCGGCGTTCTCCTTCCAGGGGCACCCGGAGGCGAGCCCGGGCCCGCACGACCTGCTGCCGCTCTTCGAGCGCTTCGTCGCCGACATGGAGCAGGCCAAGCGACCGGCGGCGATCGCCCTTGCGGGATCGTGATCGACCATCGTTTTTCAACCAGTTACGAGTTGAATCTCACCCGTATTCTCACTATGCCGCCGGCGGCGGAAGGGACTGAAGCAGCGTGCCGAAACGCACCGACATCGACAGCATCCTGATCATCGGCGCCGGGCCGATCGTCATTGGCCAGGCGTGCGAGTTCGATTACTCGGGTGCACAGGCCTGCAAGGCGCTCAGGGAAGAGGGCTACCGGGTCATCCTGGTCAACTCCAATCCGGCGACCATCATGACCGATCCCGAGATGGCCGACGCGGTGTACATCGAGCCCGTCAACTGGCGGGCCATCGAGCGCATCATCGAGCGCGAGCGCCCGCATGCGCTGCTGCCGACCATGGGCGGGCAGACGGCGCTCAACTGCGCCCTCGACCTCGCGCGCGAGGGCGTGCTCGAGCGTTACGGGGTCGAGATGATCGCCGCCTCGCGGGAGGCGATCGACATGGCCGAGGACCGCGAGCTGTTCAAGGAAGCGATGACGGAGATCGGCCTCGAGGTCGCCCAGGCCGGCATCGCGCACACGCTGGAAGAAGCGCTCGAGGTGCAGAAGTCGATCGGCTTCCCGGTGATCATCCGGCCGTCGTTCACGCTCGGCGGTACCGGCGGTGGCATCGCCTACAACCGCGAAGAGTTCGAGGCGATGGTCGCGCACGGCCTCGAGATGTCGCCTACCAACGAGGTGCTGCTCGAGGAATCGGTGATCGGCTGGAAAGAGTTCGAGATGGAGGTGGTGCGGGACCGGAACGACAACTGCATCATCGTCTGCTCGATCGAGAACGTGGACCCGATGGGCATCCACACCGGCGATTCGATCACCGTCGCTCCCGCGCAGACGCTCACCGACAAGGAATACCAGCGCATGCGCGACGCCTCCATTGCGGTGCTGCGCAAGGTCGGCGTGGAAACCGGCGGCTCGAACGTGCAGTTCGCCGTCAACCCGCAGGACGGGCGCATGATCGTGATCGAGATGAACCCGCGGGTCTCGCGGTCCTCGGCGCTCGCCTCCAAGGCGACCGGCTTCCCGATCGCGAAGGTCGCGGCCAAGCTCGCCGTGGGCTACACGCTCGACGAGCTGAAGAACGAGATCACCGGCGGGGCGACGCCCGCCTCGTTCGAGCCCACGATCGATTACGTCGTCACCAAGGTCCCGCGCTTCACGTTCGAGAAGTTCCCCGGCGCGAACGACCGGCTCACGACGCAGATGAAGTCGGTGGGGGAGGTGATGGCGATCGGGCGCACGTTCCAGGAATCGCTGCAGAAAGCGCTGCGCGGCCTGGAAACCGGCATCATGGGGCTCGATCCGCCGTCCCGGGAGGGCCTCGACGTCGAGGCGCTGAAGCAGGAGCTCCTGCACGCCGGGGCGGAGCGCATGCTGTACGTCGCCGAGGCGTTCCGCCAGGGGCTGCCGCTGGCCGAGATCGCCGAGCTGACGGGCATCGACCCGTGGTTCCTCGCGCAGGTCGGCGACCTCGTCGCGGAGGAGCAGCAGCTCGCGGCGGACGGCGTCGGCTCCCTGGACGCAGCCCGGCTCAGGCGCCTGAAGCGCAAGGGTTTCTCCGACGCGCGCATCGCTGCGCTGGTCCGGGTGAAGGAAGCCGCGATCCGGCAGCGCCGCCTCAAGGCCGGCGTGCGGCCGGTGTTCAAGCGCGTCGACACCTGTGCGGCGGAGTTCGCGACCACCACGGCCTACCTCTATTCCACCTACGAGGAGGAATGCGAAGCCGAGCCGACGGACCGCCGCAAGATCATGATCCTCGGAGGCGGGCCCAACCGCATCGGGCAGGGCATCGAGTTCGACTACTGCTGCGTCCATGCGGCGTTCGCGCTCCGGGAAGCGGGTTACGAGACCATCATGGTCAACTGCAACCCGGAGACGGTCTCTACCGACTACGACACCTCGGACCGGCTGTACTTCGAGCCGCTGACGTTCGAGGACGTCATGGAGATCATCGACAAGGAGAAGCCCGAGGGGGTCATCGTCCAGTTCGGCGGCCAGACGCCGCTCAAGCTCGCGCGCGACCTGGAGGCCGCCGGGGCGCCGATCATCGGCACGTCGCCGGATTCCATCGACCTTGCCGAGGACCGCGAGCGCTTCCAGAAGCTCGTGACGAAGCTGGAGCTCAAGCAGCCGCCCAATCGCACGGCGAAGAGCTTCGAGGAAGCGCTGGTGCTGGCCGCGGACGTCGGCTACCCGCTCATCGTACGGCCCTCCTACGTGCTGGGCGGGCGCGCGATGGAGATCGTCTACGGGGAGGAGGATCTCGCGGCGTACATGGAGGCCGCGATCAAGGTCTCTCACGAGAGCCCGGTGCTGCTCGACCGGTTCCTGGACCTCGCCATCGAGGTCGACGTCGACGCGGTGTGCGACGGCGAGAGAGTGCTGATCGGCGGCATCATGGAGCACATCGAGCAGGCCGGCGTGCATTCCGGCGACTCGGGCTGCTCGCTGCCGCCGTTCAGCCTGAAGCCGGAGACCCAGGCGGAGCTCGTCCGGCAGGTCACGCGCCTCGCGAAGGGCCTGAACGTCGTCGGGCTGATGAACACCCAGTTCGCGATCCAGAACGGCGTCGTGTACCTGCTGGAAGTCAACCCGCGGGCCTCGCGCACCGTGCCGTTCGTCTCGAAATCGACCGGGGTCCCTCTGGCCATGGTCGCCGCTCGTGTTATGGTGGGGCAATCGCTCGCGGAGCAGGGCTTCGTGAGTCATCGGACTCCGCCGTACTTTTCGGTGAAAGAGTCCGTTTTTCCGTTCATCAAGTTCGCCGGCGCGGACCCGATTCTCGGGCCCGAGATGAAGTCGACGGGCGAGGTGATGGGGGTGGGGAGGTCCTTCGGGGAGGCTTACGCCAAGGCGCAGCTCGCGTCGGGGGTCGTTTTGCCCCGGCAGGGAACGGCGTTGCTCTCGGTGCGTGACCGGGACAAGAAGGGCGCCGTGGAGCTTGCCCGGATCCTGATCGCGCGTGGCTTCGACATCGTCGCCACGCACGGGACGGCCGAGGAGCTGGCACGGGCCGGCGTGCCCTGCCGGCGCGCCAACAAGGTCCGGGAAGGGCGTCCCCATATCGTGGACATGATCAAGAACGACGAGTTTTCGCTCATTGTGAATACGACCGAAGGCAAGCAGGCCATTTACGAATCGCTCTCGATACGCGCGGAAGCGGTGCGCCGCAACGTGACGTACTACACGACCCTGGGCGCCGCGATCGCTACCTGCCAGGCACTGGAGCATCTCGACGACGTCGAGGTGAACCGCCTCCAGGACCTGCACCGGGAGGTGGCGGCATGATGAACAAGGTGCCCATGACGGTGCGCGGCGCCGAGCTGCTGCGCGAGGAGCTGAGAAAGCTCAAATCGGAGGAGCGGCCGAGGATCATCAAGGCGATCGCGGAGGCGCGTGCCCACGGCGACCTGCGCGAGAATGCCGAGTACCAGGCCGCGAAGGACCAGCAGGGCTTCATCGAGGGCCGGATCAAGGAGATCGAGGCCAAGCTCTCCAACATCCAGGTGATCGACGTCACCACCGTGGACGCCCGCGGCAAGGTCGTGTTCGGTGCCACGGTGGAGCTGCTCGACGAGAGCGGCAGCGAGATCGAGTACCGCATCGTCGGCGAGGACGAGGCCGACATCAAGGCGGGCCTGATCTCGTTCACTTCGCCGATCGCGCGGGCCCTCATCGGGAAGACGGAAGGCGACGAGGTGGAAGTCGCCGCCCCCGGCGGCGCCAAGCGCTACGAGGTCATCGCGGTCCGCTACGAGTAGGCGCCCGCCTACGGGAGCGTGATCTTCGGGCGCTCGGGATTCGGGCGGTAATACAGGGCGACGTTGCCGATGCGGGTCACGAGGTCCGCGTGGCCGCGCCGGGCGAGCTCGTCGATGGCGGCGTCCCGCGCCTCGCGGTCTGCGGCGCGCACGCGTACCTTGACCAGCTCGTGATGCGCTATCGTGGCCTCGAACTCCGCGACCAGCGCCTCGCTGATACCGGCGCCGCCGACGGTGACCGCCGGTTTCAGCTTGTGCCCGAGGCCGCGCAGGTACTTCTTGTGGGATTCGGAGAGCGGCATGCAGCCCGATTGTAGTGCGCGGACCGGCCGCCGGCACGCGCGGCGGCGGCCGTGAGCCGGCCCCGGCGAAGCAGCGGGAGCTGGCGCGACCGCCAGGAGCGCGACCCGTGGGTGCGCCGGGCGCGCCGCGAGGGTTACCGCTCGCGTTCCGCGTTCAAGCTCGCGGAGATCGCGGAGCGGGAACGGCTGCTGGTGCCCGGCATGGTCGTGGTGGACCTCGGCGCGGCGCCGGGCGGCTGGAGCCAGTACGTCTCGGAGCGCCTGGGAGGCAAGGTCCGGATCGTGGCGGTCGACCTGCTGCCGATGGATCCGCTGCCGTCGGTCGAGGTCATCCAGGGCGATTTCACGGAAGACGCGGTGTTCGAGGAGCTTGCCGCCCGGGTCGGGGAGGCCGGCGCCGACCTTGTAATGAGCGACATGGCGCCCAATATCAGCGGCAACCGCGCCGTGGACCAGCCACGATCGATGTACCTGGCGGAGCTGGCACTGGAGGCGGCGCAGCGCCTGTTGAAGCCGCGCGGCAGCTTCGTTTGCAAGGTTTTCCAGGGCGAGGGCACGGACGCGTTCGTGGCCGCGGTGCGAGCCGCCTTCGAGCGGGTCAGGATCGTCAAGCCGCGGGCTTCCCGACCGGGCAGCCGGGAGGTCTACGTGGCGGCCTCGGGGCTTCGCGGGGCTTGAGGGAACCCGGACCTGTTCCGGGACAGGGCTGGCAACTATCCTCTATAGTAGTGTCTAATCGTTAGACGCAGTCTAAGGCGCGGCCCCCGGGGACACGAGAGACGCGCTTGGCTGGATCTCGTGTCCGGAGCTTTGAACAGATCGTGAACGACTTAACCAAGAACATACTCGTCTTCATCGTCATCATCGTCGTGCTCTTGTCGGTCGTTCAGGGGCTCAGCGGTGTGAGCGGACCGCCTCCGGAAAGGCGGGATTACTCCGAGTTCCTCGCCCAGGTGAAGTCCGGCAACGTGCAGAGGGTGGAGTTCGACGGGCAGCGCATCAACTATGGCAACCGCACGCCCCTCGGCTACTACACCATCAGCCCGGAGACCGACAACAACACGCTGATCGCGATTCTCGAAGAGAACAACGTCGCGTTTACCGCCCAGGAGCCCGAGTCGCAGAGCCTGATCGGGCAGCTCCTCATCAGCTCGTTCCCGATCCTGCTGCTCATCGGCGTGTGGATCTACTTCATGCGCCAGATGCAGGGCGGCGGCGGCGGGCGCGGCGCGATGTCGTTCGGCAAGAGCAAGGCGCGGCTGCTCGGCGAGGACCAGGTCGGCATCACGTTCGCGGACGTCGCCGGCGTCGACGAGGCCAAGGCCGAGGTGGCCGAGATCGTCGACTTTCTCAAGGACCCGAGCAAATTCCAGAGGCTCGGCGGCAAGATCCCGAAGGGCGTGCTCATGGTGGGCCCGCCGGGCACCGGCAAGACGCTGCTCGCGAAGGCTATCGCGGGCGAGGCGAAGGTGCCGTTCTTCTCCATCTCCGGCTCCGATTTCGTCGAGATGTTCGTCGGTGTCGGCGCCTCGCGCGTGCGCGACATGTTCGACCAGGCGAAGAAGCAGGCGCCGTGCATCATCTTCATCGACGAGCTCGATGCGGTCGGCCGGCACCGCGGCGCCGGCCTGGGCGGCGGTCACGACGAGCGCGAGCAGACGCTCAACCAGATGCTGGTCGAGATGGACGGCTTCGAGGGCAGCGAGGGCATCATCGTCATCGCGGCCACCAACCGACCCGACGTGCTCGACCCCGCGCTCCTGCGCCCCGGCCGCTTCGACCGCCAGGTCGTGGTCCCGCTGCCGGACATCCGCGGGCGCGAGATGATTCTCAAGGTGCACATGCGCAAGGTGCCGCTGGACGACGACGTGCAGCCGCAGGTGATCGCGCGCGGCACCCCGGGCTTCTCCGGCGCCGACCTCGCCAACCTCGTCAACGAGGCGGCGCTGTTCGCGGCGCGCGCGAACAAGCGCGTCGTCAGCATGGAGGAGTTCGACAAGGCGAAAGACAAGATCATGATGGGCACCGAGCGCCGCTCGATGGTGATGAGCGAGCAGGAGAAGCTCAATACCGCCTATCACGAGGCCGGACACGCGATCGTCGGTTACTGCGTGCCCGAGCACGATCCCGTGTACAAGGTGACCATCATCCCGCGCGGCCGCGCGCTCGGCGTCACCATGTACCTGCCGGAGGAAGACCGCTACAGCGTCTCCAAGCAGCGCCTCGAGAGCACGATCTCGACCTTGTTCGGCGGCCGCATCGCGGAGGAGATGACGCTCGGTCCCGAGCGCGTCACCACCGGCGCGGCCAACGACATCGAGCGCGCGACGGACATCGCCCGCAACATGGTCACCAAGTGGGGCCTGTCGGAGCGCCTCGGCCCGCTGACCTACATCGAGGACGACGGCGAGGTGTTCCTCGGCCGCTCGGTGACCCAGCACAAGCAGGTGTCGGACGTCACCGTGCACACCATCGACGAGGAAGTGCGCAAGATCATCGATCGCAATTACGCGCGGGCGAAGGCGATCCTCGAAGAGCACGAGGACAAGCTGCACGTGATGGCCAAGGCGCTCGTCAAGTACGAGACGATCAGCGAGTCGATGGTGCGCGAGATCATGGAAGGCCGCGAGCCGACGCCGCCGGAGGACTGGGTCGATCCCGACGAGCTCAAGAAGTCGGGCGGCCGCCGTCGCCGCAAGGCGAAGGCCCCGATCGGCGGTCCTGCCAGCGAGCACTGATCCGACCCGGTCGACCCAGGCGCCCGCGAGCCGCACGGCAAGGCATCGCACATGCACGGCATCGAACCCGCCGGGCGCGGTGACCGCGAGGTGTCGCCCGCAGCCGTCACGACGCGCGGATACCGACGGCGGTAGAATTCACCGGCCATGCACCTGCGCCTCGGCCACCGCATCCTCGACCTGTCCACGCCCAAGGTCATGGGCGTGCTGAACGTCACCCCGGATTCGTTTTCGGACGGCGGCCATTTCACGCGCCTCGAGGCGGCGATGGAGCAGGCCGAGCAGATGGTGGCCGCCGGCGCCTCCATCATCGATGTCGGGGGGGAATCGACCCGGCCGGGCTCCGAGCCGGTCACGGTGGAGACCGAGCTCGACCGCGTGCTTCCCGTCATCGAGGCGATCGCCGAGAGCCTCGACGTGGCGGTGTCGATCGACACGAGCAAGCCCGAGGTCATGCGCGAGGCCGTCGCCGCCGGCGCATCGATGATCAACGACATCTTCGCCCTCCGGCGCGAAGGCGCCCTGGCCCAGGCGGCGGAGCTCGATGCGGCCGTGTGCATCATGCACATGCAGGGCGAGCCGCGCACGATGCAGGCGGCACCGCATTACGACGACGTCGTCGGCGAGGTGCTCGCGTTCCTCGAGGAACGGGTGGCGGCATGCGTCGCCGCGGGCATTGCGCGGGACCGGATCACGATCGACCCGGGTTTCGGCTTCGGCAAGACCGTCGAGCACAACGTCGAGCTGCTCGCGGGCCTGCGCCGGCTGCTTGCGCTAGAATTGCCGGTGACCGTCGGCCTGTCGCGCAAGAGCACACTGGGGAAACTGACGGGCCGCGCGGTCGACGAACGCATGCCCGCCGGCGTCGCCGCCGCGGTCCTGGCAATCGAACGGGGAGCGCACATCGTGCGCACCCATGACGTCGCCCCGACGATGGATGCGATCCGCATCGCCGGTGCCGTCATGCAGAGCGGGGGCTTCAATGAGCCATGAAGAACATCGAGCGAGCCACCGGCGCGGCCCGGCCGCGCCTGCGCGCCTGCAGGCCCGGGCGCTGACGGCATGAGCAAGCACTGGTTCGGCACCGACGGCGTCAGGGGACGCGTCGGCAGGGATCCCATGAGCGCGGAATTCGCGCTGCGCCTCGCGAGCGCCGCGGCGCGCGTGCTCGCGCCCGAGGGCGGCACCGTCCTGATCGGCAAGGATACGCGCCTGTCGGGCTACATGTTCGAGTCGGCGCTGGAAGCCGGCTTCGTCGCGGCCGGCGCCGACGTGCTGCTGCTCGGCCCGTTGCCGACCCCCGGCATCGCCTACCTCACGCAGCAGTTCGGCGCCGACATCGGGGTCGTGATCAGCGCGTCGCACAACCCGTACGAGGACAACGGGATCAAGTTCTTCACCCGCGCGGGCGAGAAGCTCACCGACGAGCAGGAGGCGGCGATCGAGGAGTACCTCGGGGAGCCGGCCATCACCCTCGAATCGCACAAGCTCGGGCGGGCGAAGCGCATCGATTCGGCGCGGGTCCGCTACCAGGAGTTCTGCGCCTCCACGTTCCCGGCCGGCTACAGCCTGGAAGGCGTGAAGATCGTGTTCGACGGCGCGAACGGCGCCGCCTACAAGGTCGGTCCGCGGACGCTGTCCGACCTCGGGGCGGAAGTCATCCCCATCGGCTGCTCGCCGAACGGGCGCAACATCAACGCGGGCTGCGGCTCGACGGCCCCGGGGCTGCTGCAGCAGACCGTACCGGCGCTGAAAGCGCAGGTCGGCATCGCGCTCGACGGCGACGGCGACCGGGTGGTAATGGTCGACGAGACGGGCCGCATCGTGGACGGCGACCAGCTCCTGTACATCCTGGCGACCGACCTGCACGCGGAGAAGCGGCTGCAGGGCCCGGTCGTCGGCACGGTCATGAGCAATCTCGGGCTCGAGCATTCGCTCGCACGCCACGGGATCCCGTTCTGGCGCGCGAAGGTGGGCGACCGGTACGTGCTGGAGGCGCTGAAGGAGAAGGGCGGCACCCTGGGCGGCGAGACCTCCGGCCATCTCATCTGCCTCGACAAGACCACCACCGGCGACGGGCTCATCTGCGCGCTGCAGGTGCTGGCGGTGATGAAAAAGACCGGCAAGTCGCTGGCGGAGCTCGCCGGCGCCATGCTGCGCTACCCCCAGCAGCTCGTGAACGTGCGCACGGAGAAGCGCATCGACATCGAGGCCTCCGAGGCCATCCGGACCGCGGTGAGCGAGATCGAGACCGAGCTTGCCAGGAACGGCCGGGTGGTCCTGCGGGCCTCCGGCACGGAGCCCGTGATCCGGGTCATGGTCGAGGGCGAGGACGAGCGGCAAGTGAAGACCTTCGCCGAACGGCTCGCGGCCGTGGTCGCCTCGGCGGCCAGCTAGGACGGACGGGACGACCCGCCGGCGCGCCGCGACCGGCCGCCGGGCCCGGCCCATACCGGATTGTCACGGCGGCGCGCGCGGCGTATCCTTGCGCGCCTTTTGGGACGGATTGAATCGGCACCGATGAGGGATTACCTGATCGCCGGCAACTGGAAGATGAACGGCGGCAGCGACGCGAACGCGGCGCTGGTGCGCGGCATCCTGTCCGGGGCCAGCGATCTTTCTTGCAAGCTGTTGATCTGCCCGCCGTTTCCCTACCTCGTGCCGGTTGCCGAAATGCTCCGGGGAACGCCCGTCGCGCTCGGGGCTCAAAACGTTTCGGAGCACCGTCCCGGCGCGTACACCGGCGAGGTGGCCGCGGCCATGCTGACGGACGTCGGCTGCGAGTACGTCATCGTGGGGCACTCCGAGCGGCGCTCGCTGTTCGGGGAGTCGAACGCCACGGTGGCGGCGAAGTTCAAGGCGGCGCTGGCCGAGGGCCTCGTGCCGATCCTGTGCGTCGGCGAGACGCTGGAGCAGCGCGAGGCCGGGGACACGGAGCAGGTGATCGATGCGCAGCTCGACGCCGTGCTCGAAGGCGCGGGCCTCGAGGGCTTTGCCCGGGCGGTCGTTGCCTACGAGCCCGTGTGGGCGATCGGCACCGGCCGCACCGCGACCCCGGAGCAGGCCCAGGCGGTGCATCGCCACATCCGGGAACGGCTGGCGGCGCAGGACGCCGGCATCGCCGAACGGCTGCCGATCCTGTATGGCGGCAGCGTAAAAGGCGATAATGCGGCCGGGTTGCTGGCGATGCCGGACATCGACGGCGGCCTGATCGGCGGCGCGTCGCTGAAAGCGGAGGAATTCCTGGCGATTGCCCGCGCGGCAGGCGCCTGACAGGTCAATGGACACGATCGAAACGATCATTCTGATCGCGCACACGCTGATTGCGGTCCTCATCATCGCGCTCGTCCTGCTGCAGCGGGGCAAGGGCGCCGATGCGGGCGCCGCGTTCGGCGCCGGCGCGTCCGGGACCGTGTTCGGGGCCCGGGGCTCGGCGAGCTTTTTCTCGCGGGCGACCGCGATCCTGGCCACGGCGTTCTTTGCGAGCAGCCTCGCGCTCGCGTGGTTCAGCAGCGAGAAGGCCGATACGCCGGACAGCCTGCTGGAGAACGCACCGGTCAGGACGCCCGCGCGCGAGGGCGGCACGGGCGCGGACGCTCCCGCGACGGATCCGGGCACGGGACCGGAGGGGCTGCCGGCGCTGCCGGAATCGCAGCCCGGGGACGCACCGGCCGACCTGCCGGAGCTGGTTCCCGCGGACCCGGATGCACAGCAGGATGACGATGCGGCGCCCGAGGAGCCGCCGCAGGAAGGGCAGCCGTAACGAGCGACGGGGCCCGATGCAGTTTGCCGACGTGGTGGAATTGGTAGACACGCTGTCTTGAGGGGGCAGTGGCGCAAGCCGTGCCGGTTCGAGTCCGGCCGTCGGCACCACCGGACAGGAAGACCACCGCGGGAGCATCGCCGCGATGGTACGGCATGCCTGCTCGCGCGTGGTCACCGCGGCGCCTGAGAGCGGTCGTGACGACCTGCAGCGAGGCCTGCAGGGAAGCATCGGCACGCGCCGGCTGCCGTACGAAGGCGGACTCCAACGGACTCGCGCGGACTGATACAATTGTCGGCTGAGCTGGGGCTGACAACGGAACCCTTCTCCTCCATGCTGGTCGAGTACGTCCCAATCCTGATTTTCCTCGGCGTGGCCGCTGCCATCGGCATCGTGCTGCTGGGCGCCGGCTTCCTCCTCGGCCGGGGGCAGAAAGACCCGGAGAAACTCTCGCCTTACGAGTGCGGCTTCGAGGCGTTCGAGGACACCCGCATGAGATTCGACGTCCGCTATTACCTGGTCGCGATTCTCTTCATCATCTTCGACCTCGAGATCGCCTTTCTCTTTCCCTGGGCCGTGTCCCTGGACGCGTTCGGCACGTTCGGGCTCGTGGCAATGGCGATCTTCCTCGCCATCCTGGTGGTCGGCTTCATTTACGAGTGGAAGAAAGGAGCGCTCGAGTGGGATTGAGCGGCGCAGCGGACGCGCGCGAGGCCGTGCCTGAAGGCGTGGGTGCCGACACGGCGAGCCTCCAGAAGCGAGGCTTCCTGGTGACGACCGTGGACAGCATCTACAACTGGGCGCGCACGGGCTCGCTCTGGCCCATGACGTTCGGCCTGGCCTGCTGCGCGGTCGAGATGATGCACGCCGGTGCCGCGCGCTACGACCTCGACCGTTTCGGCATCATCTTCAGGCCGAGCCCGCGGCAGTCGGACGTCATGATCGTCGCGGGCACGCTGGTGAACAAGATGGCGCCCGCGCTGCGGAAGGTCTACGACCAGATGCCGGAACCGCGCTGGGTCGTGTCGATGGGGTCCTGCGCGAACGGCGGCGGGTACTACCATTACTCCTACTCCGTGGTTCGCGGCTGCGACCGCATCGTGCCGGTGGACGTTTACGTTCCGGGCTGTCCACCGTCGGCGGAAGCCCTCGTGTACGGGCTTTTGCAGCTACAGAAAAAGATTCGCCGCACGAACACCATCGCCCGGTAACTGGCTACTGAGATGAGCGATTTCTACGCGGCACTGGCTGGCCGGATAGAGGCGCGCTTCGGCGAAAAGGTCGAGCGGGTACCGTCGCGCTGCGGCGAGCTCACCTACGAGATCGCCGCCAAGGAGGACCTGGTCGAGATCTGCACGGCGTTGCGCGACGAGCCGGAGTTCTCGTTCGAGCAGCTCATCGACCTCTGCGGCGTCGATTACCTGACCTACGGCCTGGACGAGTGGATCACCGAGAGCGCCACCGAAAGCGGCTTCAGCCGCGGCGTCGTGCGCGAGGCGGTGATTCTCGACGAGGCCGACACCTTCGATCCGAGGCGCTTTGCCGTCGTCTACCACCTGCTTTCGCTGAAGCACAACGCGCGGTTGCGGCTGCGCGTCTACACGGGGTACGAGAATCCGCCGATCGTGGATTCCGTGTACCCGGTCTGGAATTCGGCCAACTGGTTCGAGCGGGAGGCGTTCGACCTGTTCGGCATCCTGTTCGCGGGTCACCCGGACCTGCGGCGCATCCTCACCGACTACGGCTTCATCGGGCACCCGTTCCGCAAGGATTTCCCGCTGATCGGCACGGCCGAGGTTCGCTACGACGCTGAGAAGGGCAGGGTGGTGTACCAGCCGGTGTCCATCGAGCCCCGCACGCTGGTGCCCAAGGTCATTCGCGAGGACAACCGCTACCGTCCCGAGCTGAAGGAGCGTCCGGCCAGTGGCTGAGATCGAGAGCTTCACGATGAACTTCGGCCCGCAGCACCCGGCGGCACACGGGGTGCTGCGCCTGGTGCTGGAGATGGAGGGCGAGGTGATCCAGAAGGCGGATCCGCACGTCGGCCTCCTGCACCGCGCGACCGAGAAGCTCGCGGAATCGAAGCCGTGGAACCAGACCATCGGCTACACCGACCGGCTCGACTACGTCTCGATGATGTGCAACGAGCACGCCTACGTGCTCGCGATCGAGAAGCTGCTCGGCATCACGCCGCCCATCCGCGCGCAGTACATCCGCGTGATGTTCGACGAGATCACGCGGCTGCTGAACCACCTCATGTGGCTCGGCTCCCACGGCCTGGACATCGGCGCGATGACGGTGTTCCTGTACTGTTTCCGCGAGCGCGAGGACCTGATGGACTGCTACGAGGCGGTCTCGGGCACGCGCATGCACGCCACCTACTATCGCCCGGGCGGCGTCTACCGCGACCTGCCGGACACGATGCCGAAGTACGAGCCCTCCAAGTGGCGCACCCAGAAGGAGGTCGACCGGCTGAACGAGGCGCGCCAGGGCTCGCTGCTCGACTTCATCTGGGACTTCACGGAGCGGTTCCCGGCCGCGATCGAGGAGTACGAGGCGCTGCTCACCGAGAATCGCATCTGGAAGCAGCGCACCGTGAACATCGGCGTCGTCCCGCCCGAGCGCGCGCTGCAGCTCGGGTTCACGGGGCCGATGCTGCGCGGCTCCGGCATCGAGTGGGACCTGCGCAAGAAGCAACCCTACGAAGTGTACGATCGCCTCGAGTTCGACATCCCGGTCGGCGTGAACGGGGACTGCTACGACCGTTACCTGGTGCGGGTCGAGGAGATGCGGCAGTCGAACCGCATCATCCGCCAATGCGTGGAGTGGCTGCGGGAGAACCCGGGTCCCGTGATGATCGACGACAACAAGGTCGCGCCGCCGCGCCGCGTCGTGATGAAGCGCGACATGGAATCGCTGATTCACCACTTCAAGCTGTTCACCGAGGGCTATGCCGTCCCGCAAGGCGAGGCGTACGGCGTGGTCGAGGCCCCGAAAGGCGAGTTCGGCGTGTACATCATCTCGGATGGCGCGAACAAACCGTACCGGGTCAAGTTCCGCGCGCCGGGTTTCGCGCACCTGTCGGCACTGCCCGAGATGGTGCAGGGACACATGCTGGCGGACGTCGTGGCGGTGATCGGCACGCAGGACATCGTGTTCGGGGAGATCGACCGGTGAGCGCAACGCCCGAGCTGTCACAGCATGTCAAGGACGAGATCGAGCGCTGGAAGGCGCGCTTCCCGGCGGAGCATCGCCGTTCCGCGATCATCGGGGCACTGCACGCGGTGCAGCACGAGAACGGCGGCTATCTGACGCCGGAGCTCATGGACCGGGTGGCCGAGTACCTGGACCTGCCGCCTATCCAGGTATACGAAGCCGCGAACTTCTACTCGATGTTCCAGACGGTGCCGGTCGGGCGCAACGAGGTGTCCATCTGCACCAACATCTCCTGCATGCTGTGCGGTGCGGACGACATCGTTGCGCACGTCGAGAAGAAGCTCGGGATTCGCCTGGGCGAGAGCACGCCCGACGGCCGGATCTTCCTCAAGAAGGAAGAAGAATGCATCGCGGCGTGCTGTGGCGCACCTGTGATGATGGTGAACCATCGCTATCACGAGAACCTCACGCCCGAGAAGGTCGACGCGATACTGGACGAGCTCGAGTGATGAAGGACTATCCGCAGAACCTCGTGTGCTTCACGACCTTCGGTTCCGAGGAGCCGTGGACGCTGGCGACCTACGAGAAGCATGACGGCTACAAGGCGTGGCGGCGCGTGCTCGCGGGCGAGCTCACCCGGGACCAGATCATCGAGGAGGTGAAGGCGTCCGGGCTGCGCGGTCGGGGTGGTGCGGGCTTCCCGACGGGGCTCAAATGGAGCTTCATGCCCAAGGATGCGCCGGGGCAGAAGTACCTCGTCGTCAACTCCGACGAAAGCGAGCCCGGTACCTGCCACGACCGGGAAATCCTGCGCTACAACCCGCACGCGCTCGTCGAGGGCATGGCGATCGCGTGCTACGCGATGGGGGCTACCGTCGGCTACAACTACATTCGCGGCGAGTTCATGGACGAGCCGGTGCCGCGCTTCGAGCGTGCTGTCGAGGAAGCCTACGAAGCCGGGCTCCTCGGCAAGAACGTGCAGGGCTCCGGGATCGACGTGGACATCTACACCTTCGTCGGCGCCGGCGCCTACATCTGCGGCGAGGAGACCGCGCTGCTCGAGTCGCTGGAGGGGAAGGTCGGGTTCCCGCGGTTCAAGCCGCCGTTCCCCGCGAACTACGGTCTCTATGGCAAGCCGACGACGATCAACAACGCCCAGACCATCGCGAGCGTGCCGGTGATCATCCGGAACGGCGCGAAATGGTTCGCCGACCTCGGGACCGAGGGGTCCGGGGGCATGGCGCAGTTCTCCGTCTCCGGTCACGTCGAGAAGCCGCAGAACCTGGAGCTGCCGATGGGCATCCCGTTCCGCGACCTGCTCGAGATGTGCGGCGGCGTCCGCGGCGGACGCAAGCTCAAGGCGGTGATTCCCGGCGGATCGTCCGTTCCGGTGCTGCCGGCCGACATCATCATGGAGTGCACGATGGACTACAACTCGCTCAAGCAGGCGGGCTCGTCCTTCGGCACCGGCGCCGTGATCGTCATGGACGAGACCACGTGCATGGTCCGGACCCTGCGTCGCATCTCGCGGTTCTACATGGCGGAATCCTGCGGCCAGTGCACGCCGTGCCGCGAGGGCACCGGCTGGCTGTACCGGATGCTGACCCGCATCATGCAGGGGCGGGGCACGCAGGCCGACATCGACAAGCTGGTCGACGTGGCGGACCACATCGAGGGCCACACGATCTGCGCGCTGGGCGACGCCGCCGCCTGGCCGGTGCAGAGCTTCATCAAGCATTTCCGACACGAGTTCGAGTACATGGTCGAGCACGGCGGGCGCAGCATCGTCGACGGCCAGATCGCGGAGGCCGCCGCGTGACGGACGACGTGCTGAATTTCGAGGTCGACGGCAAACCGCTCACCGCGAAAAAAGGGCAGATGGTCATGGAGGTGACCGACGCGGTCGGCACCTACATCCCGCGCTTCTGCTATCACAAGAAGCTGTCCGTCGCGGCGAACTGCCGCATGTGCCTCGTCGAGGTCGAAAAGGCGCCGAAGCCGTTGCCGGCCTGCGCCACGCCCGTGACCGAGGGCATGAAGGTCTACACGCGCTCGCCCAAGGCGCTTGCCGCGCAGCGGGCGACGATGGAGTTTCTGCTGATCAACCACCCGCTCGACTGCCCGATCTGCGACCAGGGCGGCGAGTGCGAGCTGCAGGACCTCGCCATGGGCTTCGGCCGCGACATCTCGCGGTTCACGGAGCGCAAGCGCGTCGTCAAGGACCAGAACATCGGCCCGCTGATCTCCACCGACATGACCCGCTGCATTCACTGCACGCGCTGCGTCCGCTTCGGCGAGGAGATCCAGGGCATGCCGCAGCTCGGCACGATCGGCCGTGGCGAGAACATGAGGATCAGCACCTATCTCGAGCAGGCGATCGACCACGAGCTGTCCGCGAACGTCATCGATCTCTGCCCGGTCGGCGCGCTGAACAACAAGCCCTATCGCTACAGCGCCCGTGCCTGGGAGATGATCCAGCGTTCCGCGGTGTCGCCGCACGATTGCGTCGGCTCCAACCTGTACGTGCACGTGCTGCGGGGCACGATCAAGCGGATCGTGCCGCGGGAGAACGAGGCGATCAACGAGACGTGGATCGCCGACCGCGACCGCTTCAGCTACGAGGGCGTCTATGCGGCCGACCGGCTGATGCAGCCGCGCATCAAGGAGAACGGCGCCTGGCGCGACCTCCCGTGGGACCAGGCGCTGGAGAAGCTCGCCACGCGGGTGAAAGCGGCCGGCGAGAAGCTGGGCATCCTCGCCTCGCCGAGCGCGACGCTCGAGGAGCTGTACCTCGTGTCGCGGCTCGCGGACGCCATGGGCAGCGCGAACCTCGATCACCGGCTGCGCCGTCGCGACTTCACGCACCAGGAGCACGACCCGGTGTTCCCGTGGCTCGGCTGCGAGCTCGGTGCGCTCGAGGAGCAGAAGGCGCTGCTCGTCGTGGGATCGAACCTGCGGCGCGAGGTGCCGATCATCGCCCACCGCGTGCGCAAGGCGGCCCTCAAAGGCGCGTCGGTCAGCTTCGTGAACCGCCGCCATTACGAGTACTTCTTCGACGTCGCCGACTACCTCGCCAACCCGTCGCTCGTCGACGAGCTGGCCCGGATCGCGGTCGCGGCGGCCGAAGGCGGCACGCTGCCGGCCCGGATCGCCGGGCTCTGCCGGGATGCGCGCCCGGAGGAGGCGCACCGCCGCATTGCCGCCAGCCTGAAGCAAGCCGAAGGCGGTCTCGTCCTGCTCGGCCTCGTGGCCGCCCGGGATGCGGAGCATGCGGCCATCCGCGCGCTGGCGGCGGGCATCGCCGAGCTCACCGGCACGCGCCTCGGCTATCTGTCGGAAGGGGCGAACGGCGCCGGCGCGCACCTGGCCGGCGTATTGCCGCACCGCGCGGCGGGCGGCGCTCCGAGGGAGCGCTCGGGCCTCGACGCGTCCGCCATCCCCGGCGCCGATCTCGACGCCGTGCTCCTGCTCGGCATCGAGCCGGACCGCGACCTGGCCGGCGGGGCCGAGGCGGTGCAGAAGCTCGCCCGGCAGCCGTTCGTCGCGGCGCTCACGCCGTTCGCGGCGCCGTCGCTCGAAGCCTGTGCCGACCTGCTGCTGCCCGTCGGCACGTTCGCGGAGACCTCGGGCACCTACGTCAACTGCGAGGGACGCTGGCAGAGCTTCAGCGGGGTCGCGACACCGGTCGGCGAAGCGCGGCCCGCATGGAAGGTCCTGCGGGTCCTCGGCAACCTCGTGGACGCGGAAGGCTTCGAATACCTGTCCAGCGAGGAGGTACGCGACGAGCTGCAGGCACGCGTGGGCGACGTCCAGCCGGACAATGCCCTGCGCAGCGAGGTCCCGCTCGAGCGCCGGGGACAGGGACCGGGTTCCGACGAACGCGAGCTCGACGTGCCGATGTACGAGATCGATGCGGTGGTGCGGCGCGCGCGTGCGCTGCAACTCACGCCGGAGGCACGGCGGGCGCGAGGTGAGGCGGCATGAACCGTTTCATCCCGGATTTCGTCCTCGAGTGGTGGGCGGGGCTGCCCGCCGCGGTGCAGAGCGTCACGGTCTCGACCACGCAGATCCTGGTCGTCACGGTCGCGATCATCCTCACGGTCGCGTTCGCCACCTATTTCGAGCGCAAGGTGATCGGCTACATGCAGGGCCGGCTGGGGCCGAACCGCGTCGGCCCGCGTGGCCTCGCACAGCCCTTCGCCGACGTCATCAAGCTGCTCATCAAGGAAGTGATCGTTCCGCAACAGTCGAACCGCTTCCTGTTCCTGATCGCGCCACTCCTGGCCCTCGTCCCGGCGCTCGCGACCTGGGCGGTCATTCCGCTGTCCGAGAATTTCGTCATCGCCGACATCGATGCCGGGCTCCTGTACGTGCTCTCCCTGACGTCCATGGGCGTGTACGGCATCATCCTCGCCGGGTGGGCGGCGAACTCGAAGTACGCGTTCCTCGGCGCCATGCGCTCGGCCGCGCAGATCGTCGCCTACGAGATCGCGATGGGTTTCGCGCTGGTGGGCGTGCTGATGGCCGCGGGCAGCCTGAACCTGGGCGAGATCGTGCGGGCGCAGGCGGGAGGCGTCAGCGAGTGGTTCGTCTGGCCCCTGCTGCCGCTGTTCGTCGTGTATTTCGTGTCGGCCGTGGCGGAGACGAACCGCGCGCCGTTCGACGTCGCCGAGGGCGAGTCGGAGATCGTCGCCGGGTTCCACGTCGAGTACTCCGGCGTCGCGTTCGCGATCTTCTTCCTCGCCGAGTACGCCAACATGGTGCTGATCTCGGCGCTGACGGCGGTGTTCTTCTTCGGCGGCTGGGGCTCTCTGCTCGAAGGCTGGACTTTCCTGGGGGATAGCTGGCTCCGGGAGCCGAGCTTCTTCTGGCTCGCGGCCAAGATCGCCTTTTTCATGTTTGCCTACTTCTGGTTCCGCGCGACGTTCCCGCGCTACCGCTACGACCAGATCATGCGGCTCGGGTGGAAGGTGTTCATCCCGGTGACGCTCGTCTGGATCGCGGTGGAGGGCGTCATGGCGTGGATGAAGGTCGGCCCGTGGGCGCCATGACCGCAGATCGCGCTCCTACAGGGGATTGCCGATGAACAGGTTGAGGAGCTGGGCCAGGACCCTGCTGCTGTACGAGCTCTGGATCGGGCTCGCCGTGACCCTGCGCAACTTTTTCCGGCCCGAGGTCACGGTGCAGTACCCGGAGGAAAAGACCCCGCAGTCGTTCCGCTATCGCGGGCTGCATGCCCTGCGCCGCTACCCGAACGGCGAGGAGCGCTGCATCGCCTGCAAGCTATGCGAGGCCGTCTGTCCCGCGCTGGCCATCACCATCGAATCGGGAATAGGCGAGGACGGCACACGGCGCACGACGCGCTACGACATCGACCTCTTCAAGTGCATTTACTGTGGCTTCTGCGAGGAAGCCTGCCCCGTGGATGCCATCGTGGAGACCCGCATACACGAATACCACATGGAGACGCCGGGCGAGAACATCATGACCAAGGACAAGCTGCTGGCAATCGGCGATCGCTTCGAAGCGATGATCGCGGCCGACAAGGCGGCGGATGCCAAGTACCGGTAGGAACGCGCGTTGATCCAGGCAATCCTCTTCTACACGTTCGCGGCCGTGCTGGTCGCCGCCGCGCTGGGCGTCATCCTGGTTCGTAACCCGGTGCACGCCGTGCTGCTCCTGATCCTGACGTTCTTCCAGAGCGCGGTGCTGTGGCTGCTCGCCGAAGTCGAGTTTCTCGCCATCGTGCTGGTGCTCGTCTACGTCGGCGCGGTCATGGTGCTGTTCCTGTTCGTGGTGATGATGCTGAACATCAACGTCGCGACCGTCCGCGGAGGATTCACCCGGTACGCGCCGTTCGGGCTCGCGATCGCCGCGCTCATGGTCATCGAGCTGGTGCAGGTGATCTGGCTGCGCAGCCGCGTCGGCACGGGCGCGCTCGCGGCCGGCTTCCAGCCGACGCCCGAGGGATACAGCAACACGAAGTCCCTCGGCGCCATCCTCTACACCGAGCACGTCTACGCGTTCGAGATCGCCGCGGTCATCCTGTTGCTCGCGATCGTCGCCGCGATCACGCTGACGATGCGCAAGCGGCCGGGGCTCAAGGTGCAGGACATCGGCCGGCAGGTTGCCGTGCGCCCGCAGGATCGCATCCGCATCGTCAGCATGAAGGCGGAGGAACGGCGATGATGACGATCGGGCTCCCGCACTACCTGACGCTCGCGGCCATCCTGTTCGCGATCAGCGTGGCCGGTATCTTCATCAACCGGCGCAACCTGATCCTGCTGCTGATGTGCGTCGAGCTGATTCTCCTGTCCGTCAACTTCAACTTCATCGCGTTCGCGCGGTGGCTGGGTGACGAGACCGGGCAGATATTCGTCTTCTTCATCCTGACGGTGGCCGCCGCGGAAGCGGCCATCGGCCTGGCGATCCTGGTCGTGCTGTTCCGGACGCAGCAGTCGATCAACGTCCAGGAACTGGATTCGATGAAGGGCTAGAAGCAAAAGGGGCAGGGGCAGGGGATGCAGTCGGTCCATCTCACGATCGTGCTGGCGCCGCTCGCCGCGGCAATCATTGCCGGGCTGTTCGGGCGCCGGATCGGTCGCGCCGGTGCACACTGGATTACGATCCTGGCGGTCGGCCTTTCGTGCGTGCTGTCGCTCGTGGTGCTCAAGGACCTGGTGCTCGACGGCGGCCAGCCGATGAACTACAGCGTCTACACGTGGGCGGTGATCGATGGCCTCAGGATGGAAGTCGGCTTCCTGGTCGACCGGCTGACCGCACTCATGATGGTGGTCGTCACCTTCGTGTCGCTGATGGTGCACATCTACACCATCGGCTACATGCATGACGACCCCGGTTACACGCGCTTTTTCAGCCACATCTCGCTGTTCACGTTCGCCATGCTGATGCTGGTGATGTCGAACAACTTCCTGCAGCTCTTTTTCGGCTGGGAAGCGGTCGGGCTCGTCTCCTACCTGCTGATCGGGTTCTGGTTCCGCCGCGAGTCGGCCATCTTCGCCAACCTCAAGGCCTTCCTCGTCAACCGTGTCGGCGATTTCGGCTTCATGCTCGGCATCGCGGCCATCGTGATGCTGACCCATTCGCTCGACTACGCGACGGTGTTCGACAGCGCCGAGAGCATCGCGGCCCGCGAGGTCTCCATCCTGGGAGCGTCGCCGTGGAACGCGATGACGCTCGTCTGCATCCTGCTGTTCATCGGCGCGATGGGCAAGTCGGCACAGGCGCCGCTGCACGTCTGGCTCCCGGATTCGATGGAGGGCCCGACGCCGATCTCCGCGCTCATCCACGCGGCCACGATGGTCACCGCGGGCATCTTCATGGTCGCGCGGATGTCGCCGCTCTACGAGTACTCGGAGACGGCGCTCGCCGTCGTTCTCGTCATCGGGGCACTCACGGCGTTCTTCATGGGCCTGCTCGGCATCGTGCAGAACGACATCAAGCGGGTCGTGGCGTACTCGACGCTGTCGCAGCTCGGCTACATGACCGTGGCGCTGGGCGTGTCGGCGTACGGTGCCGCCATCTTCCACCTGATGACGCATGCGTTCTTCAAGGCGCTGCTGTTCCTGGCGGCGGGGTCGGTGATCATCGCGCTGCACCACGAGCAGGACATGTGCAAGATGGGCGGCCTGAAGAAGTACATGCCGGTCACCTACTGGACGGCGCTGATCGGCACGCTCGCGCTGGTCGGCTTCCCGGGGACAGCCGGCTTTTTCTCCAAGGACGCACTCATCGAGGCGGTGCGTGATTCGCACTGGCAGGGCCAGGGCCTGGTGTACTGGATCGCCTACCTGAGCGTGACGCTCGGAGTGTTCGTGACGGCGCTGTATTCGTTCCGCCTGCTGTTCCTCGTGTTCCACGGCGAGGAGCGGATCGAGCCGGAAGCCCGGGCCCACCTGCACGAATCGCCGCTCGTCGTAACCGTGCCGTTGGTGCTGCTCGCGATACCGTCGGTCGTGATCGGATGGCTCACGATCGAGCCGATCCTGTTCGGCGGCTACTTCGCCGATTCGATCGTCGTTGCCGAGCGCCACGACGTCCTCGCGCACCTCGGCGCGGCCTGGCACGGGGGGATGCAGTTCATCCTGCACGCGCTGCAGGGTCCGACCGTCTGGCTGGCCGCGGCCGGTGCGCTTACTGCCTGGTACGTGTACCTCAAGCGGCCGGGCCTTGCCGGGCAGCTCCGCGAGCGCCTGTCCGGGCTGTACAACCTGCTGGTGCGCAAGTACTACTTCGACGATCTCTACATCAAGGGCTTCGCCGCCGGGGGAGTGGGCATCGGCCGCATGCTGTGGCAGGGCGGCGACGTGGTGTTGATCGACGGCATCGCGGTGAACGGCACCGCGAACAGCATCGGGCGCCTGGCCGGGGTGCTGCGCCGGGTCCAGACCGGCTATCTCTATCACTACGCATTCGCGATGATCATCGGGCTGACCGTGTTCCTCGGTTGGCTGCTCTGGTTCTGACGGGAGCGCACCGTGGACCTGTCGAACAGCCTCCTGAGCTTGCTGATCTGGCTGCCCATCGTGGGCGGCCTCGTGGTGCTCGCCATCGGCGACGCAGGCGACGCGAAGTCGTCCCGCGCCGGCACGATGCGCGTGGTCGCGCTTGCGAGCTCGCTGCTCACCCTCGTCGCCGGCATCTTCCTGTACGCGCGCTTCGAGAACGGCGTGGCGGCGATGCAATTCGTCGAGCGCGTGCCCTGGGTGCCGTCGTTCGGCGTGGACTACCACCTCGGGGTGGACGGCATCTCGGCACCGCTGATCCTGCTGACGGTGTTCATCACCCCGCTAGTGGTCATTGCCGGCTGGGACACGATCAAGCAACGGCCGGCGCAGTACTTCGGGGCCTTCCTGATCCTCGAAGGGCTGATGAACGGCGTGTTCGCCGCCCTCGACGGTGTCCTTTTCTACGTCATGTGGGAAGCGATGCTGGTGCCGATGTTCCTGATCATCGGCGTATGGGGCGGCGAGCGGCGCATTTACGCGACGCTGAAGTTCTTCATCTACACGTTCTTCGGCTCGGTGCTGCTGCTCGTGGCCTTCATCTACCTGTACGTCCAGGCCGGCGACTTCAGCTTCGCCTCCTTCGTGGACGTGCCGCTCACGCTCACGGAGCAGAAGTACCTGTTCATCGCCTTCCTGCTCGCGTTCGCAGTGAAGGTACCGATGTGGCCGGTGCACACCTGGCTCCCCGACGCGCACGTCGAAGCGCCGACCGGGGGGTCCGTGATCCTGGCCGCGATCATGTTGAAGATGGGTGGGTACGGTTTCATCCGGATCTCCATGCCGATGCTGCCGGACGCGAGCGCGTACTTCGACGGCCTGATGATCGCGTTGTCGCTGATCGCGATCGTGTACATCGCGTTCGTGGCGCTGGTGCAGAAGGACATGAAGAAGCTCATCGCGTACTCCTCCATCGCGCACATGGGCTTCGTCACGCTCGGCTTCTTCCTGCTCTGGTCGATCCTGGAACGGCAGGGCGACGTCCAGGGTGCGGCGCTCGGCATGACCGGCGGCATGGTGCAGATGGTGTCGCACGGGCTGGTCTCGGGGGCGCTGTTCTTCTGCGTGGGCGTGCTCTACGATCGCCTGCACAGCCGCCAGATCGCCGATTACGGGGGCGTGGCGAACACCATGCCCATGTTCGGCGCGCTCATGGTGCTCTTCGCGATGGCCAACGTCGGGTTGCCCGGCACCTCGGGCTTCGTGGGGGAGTTCATGGTGATCATGGCCAGCTTCAAGGCGAGCGCCTGGTACGCGTTCGGGGCGGCCACGATCCTCGTGACCGGCGCGGCGTACACGCTGTGGCTGGTCAAGCGGGTCGTCTACGGCGAGGTCGGCAACCCGAAGGTCGGCCAGTTCTCCGATCTCAATGCACGCGAGCTCACCGTGCTCGGCGTGCTGGCGTTCGCGGTGCTGCTCCTGGGCATCTGGCCCGCGCCGCTCGTGGACATGATGGCGGCTTCGGTGGAGCAGCTCGTCGACCAGCTGGGCCGCTCGAAGCTCGCCGGGCTCTGATGGCACTCGGGACGATTCACGCATGAGCTGGACCGAACTCGCACCTGCCGCACCGGAAATGGCGCTGCTCGCGTTGATCTGCGGTGTGCTCGTCGTCGACCTGTTCATCGAGGACGCACGGCGTGGCATCACCTACTGGCTGAGCATGGGCAGCCTGGCGATCACGGCGATCGTGCTGCTCGCCACGGCGCCGGACTCGCGCACGTTGATTTTCGACGGGAGCTACGTGAGCGACGGCCTCTCGCTGGTGCTGAAGCTCTCTTCGGTGATCCTCGTCGGCCTGAGCTTCGTGTACGCCCGCGGGTACCTCGCGCAGAACGGCCTGCACAAGGGCGAGTTCTACACGCTCGGCCTGTTCGGCCTGCTCGGCATGATGATCATGATGTCGGCGAACAGCCTCATGACCATCTACCTCGGGCTCGAGACCCTGGCCCTGTCGCAGTACGCGCTCGTCGCCTTCGACCGCAACTCCAAGGTGGCGGCCGAGTCGGCGATGAAGTACTTCGTGCTCGGCGCGATCGCCTCCGGCGCGCTGCTGTACGGCATCTCGTGGACCTACGGCGTGACGGGGCACCTGGGCTTCGACGAGATCGCGGCCGCGCTGAGGGCCGATCCAGGCCTGAACGGCGTGCCGCTGTGGTTCGGGATCGCGTTCATGATCGTCGGAATCGCGTTCAAGTTCGGCGCGGTGCCGTTCCACATGTGGCTGCCGGACGTCTACCACGGGGCCCGCACCCCGGTGACGATCTACCTGGCCGCGGCACCGAAGCTCGCCGCGCTCGCGCTCGTCGTGCGCATCCTGGCCGAGGGCCTGGGCAGCCTGTACGAGGCCTGGCAGGGCATGGTGATGGTGCTCGCGGTCCTGTCGTTGGTCATCGGCAACGTCGTGGCGATCGCCCAGAGCAACATCAAGCGGATGCTGGGTTACTCCACGATCGCCCACGTCGGCTTCATTCTCGCGGCGTTCTTCTGCGGGACGGAGCAGGGCTACGGCGCGGCGCTGTATTACGCGATCACGTACGTGATCATGGCGGCCGGCTCGTTCGCCATGGTGATCCTGCTGAGCCGCAAGGGCTACGAGGCGGAAAACCTGAGCGACTTCAAGGGGCTGAACGCGCGCAGCCCGTGGTTTGCCGCGATGATGCTGTTCTTCATGTTCAGCCTCACCGGCGTGCCGCCCTGGGTGGGCTTCTTTGCCAAGCTGACCGCGATCGAGGCGGTGCTCGACGCCGGGTACCCGGCACTCGCCGTGCTGATGGTGCTCGCGTCCGTCGTCGGCGCGTACTACTACCTGCGGGTGGTCTGGTACATGTACTTCGACGCGCCGCAGGACCGCTCCGTGCTGCAGGCCTCCCTCGACACGCGCATCGCGCTCAGCCTGAACGGCCTCGCGGTGCTCGCGCTCGGCATCGTCCCGAGCTGGCTGATCCGCGTCTGCTACGAGGTCTTCGGCGCCCTCCAGTAGCGCGCACCGCGCGCGACCCGCGCCGGCGGGGTTCCCGGCCGCGCGCAACGCGGGCCGGAGGGGCGGAGCAGAACATCGGCGGGCACGCGGGGTCGGATAGGACATGGTGGCCTTCGTCATCGTCGCCGACCTCCGCACGGGCTCGACGCTGCTCGCGTCCAGCCTCGACCGGCACCCGGACGTACGCTGTTACGGCGAGCTGTTCCATTCGGAGGATCTCCCGGACAACCGGGTCGAGGGCGTCGGGCGCGACAGCGCCTCCGCGGAGGCCCTGCTGCGCGCCCTGTTCCGCGGCACGGGCGAGCGGGCCTGCGGGTTCAAGATGATGACCTTCCTGCCGCTCGCCTCGGAAGCACGCTGGCCGGACGCCTGGGAGCGCCTGCGTGCCGTGCCGGGCCTCCGGGTGCTGTGGCTCACGCGCCGCGACCGCCTCGCCCAGTACGCGTCGCTCGAGGTCGCGCGCCGGACCGGTGTCTACCACCCTCACGACGATGACCGGCTGTACCGCCCGGAGCACCGCCCGACGATCGCCGTCGACCCCGCCGCGTTCCTCGCCTGGGTGGCGGAACGCGACGCTTTGCTCGAGCGGCGGCGCCGGGAGCTCGAGGGACTGCCGGCGCTCGAGCTCGCGTACGAGGATCTCGCGGAGCGCTGGGACACCACCCTCGCGCGCGTGCAGGCGTTTCTCGAAGTTCCAGGGGTACCGGTCGAGCCGGCCAAGCGCAAGCAGGAGGGCCGGTCGCTCGCCGAGGTGATCCGGAACTACGGCGAGCTTGCCCGCTCCCCGACGATCATGCGATACGCCGGTTGACCTCGCGAATGCGCGGCCCTGTGTCCGTCAGGACGATCGTCGTCACGGATGCGTAGTCGATCTCGAAGCGGTCGAACAGGTCGATCGGGGCACCGCAGCACCAGGCGAGCGCGAGCCTGATCGGGTCCCCGTGGCTGAACAGCGCGACGTTGCCGTCGCGCGCCTGCGCCGCGGCGAGCAACTCGCTTACGACGCGCGCCTGCACCTCGACCAGCAGCTCCCCGCCCGGAATTCGCGTGCCGCTGCGAAACGCGTGATAGCGCCGCCACGCTTCGGAGTCGGCGATCGATTCGACGGTGCGGTCCGTCCATTCGCCGTAATCGATGTCGGCGAGCGCGGCCGAGATCTCGAGCTCGACGCCCAGCCGCTCCGCGGTCGGCGCTGCCGTCGCGCGCGCTCGCGCGAGCGGGCTGGAAAGCACGCGTGCGATCGATTCGGCCGACAGCGCATCGGCAATGTGCCGCGCCGCTTCCCGACCCGCTGCCGTGAGGCCGTGCCCCGGCGCGCGGGCGGAAAGCAGGGACGGCGGCCCGTCCTTCTCAGCGTGCCGGACGAGAAAGAGCGTGGTCATGCGCGGCGGGCTGCTTCACGGCGCCGGCGACTGCGGCCTGCGAGACCTCTCCGCGAATGAACGCCTCGGTGCGGCGCCGGGCCTCGTCGTCCGGGAACTGCCGGGGCGGCGATTTCATGAAGTAGCTCGCCGGATCGACGAGCGGGCCGCCGATGCCCCGATCGAGCGCGAGCTTCGCGCAGCGGACCGCGTCGATCACGACGCCGGCCGAGTTCGGCGAGTCCCACACTTCCAGCTTGAGCTCGCACTTGAGCGGCACGTTGCCGAACGTCGTGCCTTCCATGTAGATGTGACACCATTTGCGATCCGCGAGCCACGGCACGTAGTCGCTCGGCCCCACGTGCACGTCGGCGGGATCGAGCGGCTGCCCGAGCTCGCTCGTGACCGCGTTCGTTTTCGAAACCTTCTTGGAGTGCAGCCGCTCGCGTTCCAGCATGTTGAGGAAGTCGGTATTGCCGCCGAAGTTGAGCTGGTAGGTGCGATCCAGGCGTACGCCTCGGTCGCGGAACAGCCGCGTGAGCAGCCGGTGGGTGATGGTCGCGCCGACCTGCGACTTCACGTCGTCGCCGATGACCGGCAGCCGGCGGTCGGCGAAGCGGCGTGCCCACGCCGGGTCCGAGGCGATGAACACCGGGATGCAGTTCACGAACGCGCAGCCGGCCTCGATGGCCTGCGCGGCGTACCACTTCGTCGCGGCCTCGGCGCCGACCGGGAGGTAGGCGACGAGCACGTCCGTGTGCGTGCGCCGGAGCACCGCGGCGACGTCCGCGGGCTCGTCCGGCGCTTCCTCGACGCGCTCGCGCAGGTACTTGCCGAGCCCGTCGTGAGTGGGGCCGCGACGCACCTCGACGCCGAGCGGCGGCACCTCGGTGAACACGAACGTGTTGTTGGGCTCGGCGAACACCGCGTCGGCGAGGTCTTTCCCCACCTTGTTGCGATCGACGTCGAAGGCGGCGCTGAACTCGATGTCGCGCACGTGGTAGCCACCGAGCTCGACGTGCATCAGGCCGGGCACGGGTTCGTCCACCGGCGCATCGCGGTAGTAGCGGACGCCCTGCACGAGGGAGGAGGCGCAGTTGCCGACGCCCGCGACGGCGACGCGCACGGGACCGGGCGTGGAACGGAACGGGTTCGGTGCTTTCATGTCGGGAGAACCTCCGTGCCCGCGGCCCGGTCGCGGGCCCTCGGACGAGTGTGCGGGGCCACGCTCACCATGCGACGTGGCGGCCGTCTTCGCCGGCCGCCGCCTTGCGCGCCGTGCCGGGGGCATAGCGGCGCACCATGCGTGCGCAGAATTCCGCGTACTCCTCCGGGACGAGCGGAGGGCTGGTGTGGTGGGGCTCGATGCCCCGGTGCTCGGGTGTGAAGCAGAACGTGAGCGTCACGTGGAAGTCGGCCAGCGCTGCCATCTGGCGATCGAACCACGCTTCCGCGTTCGGCCGGAAGCTGTCGGCCCAGCTCAGCCCGGTGCGGACGTAGGTGACGCCGAGGCGCTTCAGCCAGGCGACGGCCTCGTCGAGGCGATGGTCCTCGAACTGGAACCACTGGCAGATGCCGATCTCCGGCGTGTAGCGGGGGAAGAGGTCGGCGGCGGGCTTGGGCGAGCCGTCCTCGCGCAGCAGCCCCATGTAGAAATGGCGGTAGTACGCCGAGCCCTCGGCCTCGCGGTGGCGCGTGGTCGCCGGCCACGCTTTCGGCAGGTCGTAGAGGCTGTACCAGTGGATGCGGGGGGTGCGCCCGATGAGCAGCTCCGCCATGCGCTCGAGCCCGAACACGCCGAGCTCCTCGGCGCCGAACGTGGAAGCGCCGACCTCGGACACCCAGATCGGCAGGTCGGTGACCACGCGGATCTCCTCGAGCTTCGCCGGCCACTCGTCGATTTTCCAGTGGTTCCAGTCGAGCGGAAAGCCGTGCACCGCGACGACGTCCATGCGCTCGAGCACGCCCTGGTTGCCCATGCGCTCGACGAACAGCGGATCGATCGGCGACATCCCGCCGAGCACCTGCGTGAGCTGCGGATTCTCCGCGCGCACGGCTTCGCTGGCGAGGATCGCCATTTCGCTGAAGGCCTTCCACTCGGTGTCGATGAAGAAGTTCCAGTGCGACTTGTTGTTCGGCTCGTTCCAGAACATCACGGCTTCGACCCCCGCGGTCGTGCCGGCCGCCGGGGTGGAGGGAGGGCGGGCCGGAGCACCGCCCGAGACGACCACGCGTCGCGGCGCCGCCGGCCGCGGCCGTCCGCGCAGGGTCGACAAGGGCGACGGGGAGGCGGCCGAACGGCTGGCGAGCAGCTTCAGCGCTTCGCGATACCCGTGCACCGTGCCGACGTCCACGTACGCTTCGCCCGCCTGCACCGCCGCCGCGCGGCCGCCGCCGGCCAGCCAGGCGTTGACCAGCGTGCCGACGTACTCGTCACGGCGCTCCGGCCGCTGCCACAGGCGGTGCAGCGCGTGGTACGCCGCGCCCGGGAGGCGAAAACCGCCCCAGATCCACGACGTTCCCGGCTCCTGGTGCTTGACCCGGATCTCGCGGACGTCGCCCGCCGCATCCGTGAGCACGGCGTCGAAGAGCTCGGGGCGCTCGACCGGGAACAGGAGGAACGACAGCCGGTCGTCGGGCAGCCGGGCGAAGCCGTCGACCGGAAACCAGATCGTGTCCGGGAGGCCGACGAGCACGGATTCGTCCGGCGCGATGAGGGCCGCGGCCTGGAACAGGGCGTCGCACAGGCCCCGCGGCTCGGGCTGCACCGCGTACACGACGTCGGCGGAGCCGATGCGGCCGCCGTAGTAGCTGAGGATGTCCGACTTGCCGGGCGAGATGACGAAGCAGAGCCGGTCGGCCCCGGCCGCCAGCATGCGCTCGATGAGGTATTCGCTCACGGCACGCGGGCGCTCCGCTTCCCCGTCGAGGCGGCTTCCGACCGGCAGGAGCTCTTTCGAGAACGCGAGGGGCTGGATACGGTTGCCGGTGCCGGCGGCCGGGATGATGCCCCACACCGCTCAGGCTCCGGCCAGCCAGGCGGAAGTCGCCGGCCGGGCTGCGGGCGGCGACGCCGACACCGCGGAATCCAGGAGGGCCATGAGCTCGCGCGCCCGCCGGTGCGCGGTGTGCTCGTCGAGGACCCGCTCGCGGGCGCGGCGCGCGATGGCCCGGAGCTCCGCCGGCGGGAGCCGGAGCGCCTCGATCGCTTCTTCGGTGGTCGTGGCGACGAGGATCTCGCTGCCCGGCTCGAAGAAGGCGTCCAGCCCTTCCCACGGGTCGCTCAGGATCGGGGTGCCGCAGGCGGCCGCCTCGAACAGGCGGCCGGACGGGCACCAGCCCATCGCGCGCATCGCGCGCCGGGTCACGTTCAGGGTCATGATGCCGGATGAGAAGAACGCCGGATGCTGGGCCGGGTCGACATGGCGCACGAAACGGATGTTCTCCGCCCACGGAAAATCGCGCGGGTACTGGGCGCCGCCGATGAGGAAGCGCAGGTGCGGCAGCCGCCGGGCAGGCTCGACGAGCAGCGTCTCCAGCATGTCCTGGCGGTCTTCGGCGTAGGTTCCGAGGTACGACAGGTGCGACCGGAACCACGGCAGCGGGTCGGCGGGGTGATGGAGATCGGGATCGACGCTGCCGTAGAGCGGCGCGACGCGGCGGGCGCCGAGCCGGCGGCGAAGCTCGTCCAGGGCAGGCCCGCCCGTGTAGCTCAGCACGAGGTCGAAGTCGCGCAGCCCGCGCGGGCCGACGTAGGGCACGCCGGCGCCCGAGGCGAGCCGCTCCAGCGTGACCGGCGTGTCCATGTCGTAGAAGACGCGCAGCTCCACGGGCGAGGACGCGACGATCTCGGTCGCCTCCAGCGCGTCGGGGCAGTACGAGGTGACGACGCCGACGTCGGCATCCGCGAGCTCGGCCCGCGCGAGCGGCAGGACGCGGTCCCAGTCGTCGAACAGGTGCAGCGAGCCGCCGCCCGGCAATCGCTCCAGGTCGCGGTTACCGGCGTAGTAGGGCACGTCGCGCTCGAAGAACACCACGTCGTGACCGTCGCGCGCGAGGGCGCGGCACAGGCCGCGCCACAGGGTAGCGTGGCCGTTACCCCAGGACGATGTGACAGTAAGACCGAATATGACCAGCTTCATCGTAGTGCGCCCACCGTGCCGGAAACCGCACGCCGAACGGCGCTCCCGGCAGGAGCGCGTGCGCGGCGTCGCGGCGAATTCGTGCTGCGGATGTAGAAAGTGGAGTTGCGGGCGTGATCGGTCGCGATCAGGAAGCCTTGCGGCGGCCGCTGCCCGTGTGGAACCTGGCGGAAGGAGCGGGTGCACCAGGAACCCCGATAGAATCTCCGGAGAGCTCCGACCGTGTCAAGCCGGGCCGGATCGGGGCTTCTTCTTCATCTTCTGCAGTAGGCTCCGGAACGGCGCCGATTTTCGTTTCCCCCGGATCGGCGGGACGCGCCCGCTTGTCATCCACCGCCGGTTTTTTGTATCATGCCCAGCCTCCACTGATGCGGGGTGGAGCAGTCTGGCAGCTCGTCGGGCTCATAACCCGAAGGTCGCAGGTTCAAATCCTGCCCCCGCTACCAATGCACCTCCCACGTCCGCGGCGGCGACGCGGAATCGCTTCCCGCCCCGGACGGTTGGGACGGCCAATACGGTCACGCCAATTCGGTGTTCGGCAGCGAGCTGCTGAAGCGCCGACGTGCGCCCGCATCTCACCGGCGTGGAGGTCGCCATGAACGGCCTTGACGTCACGCCACTGTCTGCCGGCGCGTGGCACGGAACTTGCTCGTATCATTCCGTTGCGCGTGGCACGGGTCGTGCGGTTTTGCCGGGTAAACCGCTGCCATGGAGACTCAGGGTCCCCTTTTTACCAAGCGGCTCGGATGCCCATCGGACTGCCCTGGTGCGAGCCAAGGCGCAACAAGGATGTTCGAAACCATCACATCTCACGAGCGCTCGCCATGCTGCGACATTCCCGCCAGGCGGTTTTCGGCTCGCAAACGGCCCTTCTGCTGCTACTGGCGGCGACTCCCGCTCTTGCCGACGGCGGCGCGATATCGGTAGAGGTCGTCGATACCGTAACGCGGCGGCCGGTCGATGGGGTGACGATTACGGCCGAGTCGCGTGGCGGCGACGTGCGCTCGGCAACGACCGATAGGGGCCGGGCGCTGCTCGACAGCCTGGAAGACGGTTTCTACAGATTGCGCGCAGAAGCGGCGGGATACCTCCCGGCCGTCGAGCCCGCTGTCCGGGTACTGGAACGACGGACGGGCCGTCTTCGCTTCGAACTGCGGCCGGTATCCGGCTCGATGGACGAAATCGTCGTCGCTGGTGCGCGCGAGGCAGATCCCTTCGGCGCCGTCTCGAGCAGATTCTTGAGCCGCGACGAGCTGCGAAACGCGCCCGGCAGCGGCAGCGACGTCATGCGCGCGCTGAGCGGCCTGCCAGGAGTCGTCTCCAACGGCGAGTTCGCAGCCTTCTCCGTGCGGGGCCATGGCCCCAAGAACAACCTCATCTATGTGGACGGTTTCCCCTTCCAGCAAGTCGTGCACTTCGAGCAGACGCTGGGCGAGGAGGAAGAGATCATCAACGGCGGCCGCTACTCCATCTTTGCGCCCAATGCCGTTGCCGGGGCGGAGTTCTCGCCTGGCGGCTGGAGCGCGGAGTTTGCCGGACGTAATGGGTCGCTCCTGCAACTCGAAGTCGTGGACGGCGCGCCGTCGCCGGTCGGCAGCCTGCGTCTCGATCTCGCCGGCGCCGAAGTCCTTTACGAGGGACCGAGCGGCTTCCACGACAACACGTCGATGTTCCTGCAGGCGCGGCGCTTCGACTTCGGCCAGTTTTTCGAGATCATTGGTGAAGAGGCCTTGGGTGCGCCGGTTTCCACCGACGTGATCCTGAAGACGCATACACGCCTCGACGATGACGACGAGCTCGAGTTTCTCGCCATATACGCGCCTGAGGAGTACACGCGTGACGCCACCCACATCATCGCCCCCGTCGAGGAGGGTGAGGCCATCGAGGACGTCACGTTGCAGAACGAGGACCAGGACCTCGCGCTCGTCGGTGGCACCTGGCGGCGGACGTTCGGCGACGACGGGGAATGGACAAACCGCATCTACTACCGCGAGCGCGACCGGGTATCGTCCGAGGGCGAGGCCTTCCCGGACCTGGTGCCGCCGGGTACGCCGGCCGACCAGGTGCCGGTGCGCGAGAGCCTCCTGACCGTCACGGAGAAGGAGTCGGAGCTCGGCTGGCGCAGCGACCTGTCCTTCGGGAACCGCTTCGGGATCCTCCGTGCCGGGCTGCACCTCACGAGCAACGATCTCGACTATTCGACCGAGCTGCGGGAGGACTGGATACGCTATATCTACGAATTCGACGATCCGCGTCCCCCGGGCGCAAACTACATCGTGTTGCAGCCGGCCGAGATCAGCTCGATCTATAGCGCCAGCGAAACGAACTACGCCGTTTACGGCGAGCAGTTGTTTTACTGGGGCGATGCCAGTCTGCGTGCCGGCATTCGCTACGATCGCAATGGCTTTGGTGACGAGAACCTCGTGTCGCCGCGACTCGGCTTCAATTATGCGATCTCACCCCGGCTGAGATTGTCGGCGACGGCCGGCATTTTCCATGAGCCGTCGAGCAATCTCGTGCGTGCGGCGGACCCTGAGAACTTTGATCTCGAGAGCGAAAAGCTTACACATTTTGGCTTGGGCTTCGATTACCAGCTGAATGACAAGCTGGACCTGCTCGTAGAGGCGTACTACCAGGATCTCGACAACCGGCTCGTGGAGGGGAGCCGCACGACCGGTCGGGTTTCAAATGACGGCAAGGGCACCAATACCGGCGTGGACGTGGTGCTGACGCGCAGGTTCGATCACGGCTGGTCGGCCGACTTCGTCTATTCCTGGAATCGCTACCGGGTGGACGATAACGACGGCCGCGGCGAATACGACTGGGACTTCAACCGCGAGCACTTCGTCGCCGTCGGCGGGCGCTGGGAGATCAACGAACGATGGCAGGTGGCGGCACGCTGGAAGTACGGCTCCGGGCAACCAACGTACCGCTTCACCGTGCACGAGGACGTGCTGGCACCGAACCCGCCCGTGCGCTATTCGCAGGAGAGGTTCGATTTGAATGCAGATCGCGGCGATGCCCTCCATTCACTCGATGTGCGCGTCGACTACCGCCGTCCGATCGGCCCGGTGGATCTTGTGCTGTTCGCGGACGTGCTGAACGTGTACGGCGGTCCGGCTGGCCTGCAGCCGGAATTCAACGTCCTGACGGGGGAAATTGTCGACGAGGAAGAGGAGACTTTGCCGCTGCTCGGCCTGATCGTCGAGTACGCCTGGTAGAACGCATAGCATCTCGCCTACGGTAGAGAGGGCGCGCCAACGTTTTCGACTTGGTCGGAGGCCGGAGCCCGCGGCCCAGGCCTGGTCGAGCTCCTCGAGGCGCTGTCGCACCATGCGGACCGAGCCGCGCGCGACCTGGCGTACCTCGGACCAGGTCCGCACGCTGTCCGCCTGTCTCGGCATGTGCGAGGGGTTCCGCCCGCGGCGATCCACCGCCCTGACAAGGATCTCGTTGGTCAGGGAGTCGCGAAGCTCGAGCACGAGCGTTGCCTCCCCGATGTCCGTGAGCTACACCTCGCATCGTCCGTCGCAGTCGGTAGACCAAAGACCACTCGACAGGAACCACGGGATCATTGCGGGCGAGGGCGCATGACGCAGCGAAACCCGGTGTGGCACGTGGAGGTGTCCACGGGCTGGGCCATGCGCGCCGCGGGACGATAACGCCGGCAGTAGTTCGGTGCGCAGAGGTAGGAGCCTCCCTTCATCACCTTGCGCGGGATATGAAGCTCGGGGGTGCGCGGGTCGCAACTTTCCCGGGCGCTGGCACCGCGAGGATTCTGCAGCGTGCAGCATGCGCGAGCGATCCGGGAATGATCCTGGTACCAGTCGGACGTCAGCTCCCAGACGTTGCCGGCCATTTCGTAGAGGCCGAAGCCGTTCGGGGGAAACGACATGACCGGCGCCGTTCCTTCGAAGCCGTCGGTGACCAGGTTGCGCCACGGAAACTCGCCCTGCCAGGTATTCGCCATGGGCTTGCCGTCCGGCATGAACTCGTCGCCCCAGGCGTATTCCGCTCCTTCGAGGGCGCCACGCGCGGCGAATTCCCATTCCGCTTCGGTCGGAAGGGACTTCCCCGCCCAGCGCGCGTACGCCTCAGCATCCTCGGAGGTGACGTGCACGACGGGGTGCTTCCACAGGCCCTGCAGGCTGCTGCGCGGGCCCTGTGGGTGCCGCCAATCGGCGCCCGCGACGTAGGTCCACCAGGCGTAGGGATCGCGCAGGTCGACGGGGCCACGCGTCTTCCTGAAGACGACCGACGAGGGCACCAGCATCTCGGGCTGCGCGCCCGGATAGTCCTTCGGATCGGCGGGACGCTCTGCCACGGTGACATAGCCCGTGGCATCGACGAAACGGCGAAAGTCCGCGTTCGTCACCGCGTGCCGGTCCATCCAGAAGCCGTCCACGCGGACCCTGTGCACCGGGGCTTCCTCCGGATAGTGGCGATCGGAGCCCATGAGGAACGTGCCACCCGGGATCCACACCATCGCTCCGCGGGAGGTGTCTCCGGGCGAAATCGGATCAACGGCCGCAGCTCGTGGCGTACCGGACGCTGTGCTCACGGTGCTCTCCCACTGGTCCGGAATGGTGACGGTCACTTTCCGCGACGGCCGTCGTCGATGCCATTGGCCGATGGTCCCATTCAGCCGTCCACCTCTTCGGGTCGGCCCATCGCGGCGGGCCTCTCCCACGGCCAGCGGCCTTCGATCTCGAGCGTGATGGACCAGCTCAGGAACGTGCGGATCAGCACGAGGAGGCCAAGGGCGGCGACGCTTTGCAGTGTCGAGTCCAGGACAATCGTCCGGATGATGTCGGCCGCGACCAGGATCTCGAGGCCGACGAGCAGGGCACGGCCGAGGCGCCGGCGATAGCTTTCGTACCGCGCCACGAGCGCCTCGCGGTCCGTGATGCTGCGGAACAGCCATGCGAGCGTGGCGGCCACGACGAATACGAAGATCATCAGCGCGGCGAGGAGCTCGATCCCGAGCGCGGCTTGTTCCACCCACCCCGCGTGCTCGCTCACCGGAAGCCTGCCTTCTCGTGAGGCATGGCTGTATCGACGCGTCGCCGTCTCCGCCACGCGCTGTAGGGCACCGCTGCCAGCGCGGTCACGACGAGGGCGAGCAGGACCGCTGCGGGCGCGAGGGCTTGCCCGGCGAAACCCGCGACCGCGAGCGCGACCGCCGGGTGGCGCGACGCCGTGGTGAGCGCGAGCACGGTACGGTTGTCTTCGTCCGGGCCGCCGAGCAGGTGCCCGACGGCAATACCGATCAACGCCACGACGACGATGGCGAGCAGGGTACCGTCACCGATGAGCCCGATCATCGCCTGCGACAGCCTTGCTGCCAGCACTACGAGAATGAGAGCTAGCAGGACCATGCCGATCGTGTTCACCGTCGAGCTCCACCGTGCGACCACGGGCAGCCAATGGCGCAGCGCGATACCGGCACCGAGCGGCAGGAGCACGGAGATCGCCACGATGCGAGCAACGGCCAGCGGCGCGATGGACACCGCCTGCCCGAACATGGCCCCGAGCAGCCCTGTCGTGAGGGGAACGATGACGATCGCCAGCACCGAGGTGGCGACGAGCAGGCCGTAGACGTATGCCTCGTGCCCGGCGGTGACGAGCTTGACCTCCTTGCCCGGCAGGAACGGAGGCATCGGCGAGACCGCGAAAGCTATCAACGCGACTTTGACCGGGGGATGCAGGGCAAACAGGGACACGATGGCGGCGACGACCAGGGGCATCGCGATGTTCATCGCGAATATCGAGCGAAGCAGGAGCCACGGGTGGCGGAACAGGGACGTTGCATCGCGCAGCGACGTCCGAAGTCCGAGGCTCAGCACCACGAGAAAGATGCTGAAGCTCACTCCCAGCCCGGCTAGCTGTGCGACGTCCATTGTGAGCCAAGCGTGCCGAAGGTCCGGGACACGCTCAATCGGACGTTGGTCCAACGACTACCGCTGGAACGGAAAGATCACCGTCCAGTCGCGTTGCATGTCCACGACGATCCAGCCGCGGGACGGCGCCTCGTCCAGGCCGCGGGCCAGTGCGCCAAACCGGGATCCCCGGTCGTAGGCCCATTCGCGGTCGCCATCGGTGTGATGCACCAAGACGCCCAGCCTCGGCCCGGGTGCCGCGGTCGCCCACTCGAGCATCTCGAAATCTCCGTCCGAGTTGCCGAAGACAATCAGCGGCGGACGTCCGATGAACTGGTGAATGCCCACGGGCTTACCGGCTCCATCGTCCACCAGGTCGATCGCAGCGAGCCGGACCAGCACCGGCTTGCCGTCGCGGACCCGGTACTCGACCCGCGCCCGGCTCCCGATCACGTGCTCCGGGGAGACGCCGTACACCCTCCGGACCCAGGGGCGCATGAACTCTGCTCCGCCGCCGGAGACGATGTAGATGTCGAAGTCGTTCTTACGCAGCAGATCGAGCACCTCGAGCATCGGCTGGTAAACCATTTCGGTATACGGCCGATCGAATCGCGGATGCCTGGCCGTCCTGATCCAGCTCGCGACGACCTGCGCGAATTCCTCCGTGGTGGTCCCGGCGTGCGTGGCGGCGATCAGCTCTGCCATCCCCCGTTCCCCGCTTGCCTGTACTGCCGCAATGTCCCCTTCGAGGACGCCTTTGAAGGGCTGGCGATTTCGCCAGTCGGAGTGTCGGGAAGCGAGCTGGCGCACGCGGTCCAGGGCGAAGGCGAGCTGTGCATACATCGGCTGCTCCGCCCAGAGCGTGCCGTCGTTATCGAACGCGGCTATTCGCTGCTCGGGAGGCACGTAGTCCGCTTCGCCTTCGCGCGTCACGCGTTCGACGAACTCGAGGATGGCGCGCTTCGCGTGCGTATCGTTCCAGGAGGGGAGGGGGTCGGCCGCTACCGACCGTGCCACCACCAGCGCCGCGAGCGTGATGGCAGCCAGCACGCTCCGTGCCCGGTTGCGGCGTTTCGGAACAGGTGACAGGCGAAGCGGCATCGTCGTGGTCCGTGCTGCTGCTCGCCGGCGTCACGGACAGTGTACGACAGGGGAAACTTCGAAACTATCCGGGAGGAATCATCTTCGCCGCGCGGGCGAGAGAGGCGAATGGCATGCTGCACCGCCGATGATAAGTGCCGGTCAGTCCACGTATCCCGTCGGGATCGTTCGGAAAGTCGATTTTCACGGTCAGCTCGCCTTGTCTGATCGGCTGCCGGCAGGCATTGCACCAGGCGTCGTACGACTCGCCGCCGCCGGGCGTTCCATCAAACGGCATTCGTGTCCCCAGTCCCCGATGCTGCGTCTCGGCCGGAAAACGACGGTACCGGCATGAAACGCCACGATGATTGCACGAGGGATCGGAAGGTGCAACCCGGTCGCCGACGAGGCTCGAGTCGCTGATTCTCAGCCGCCGGGAGCGTTGGCTCCTGGCGACCCCGATGTATCCATCACGACCTGGTCGTGCTGCATGAGGCGTTTGAAGAACACGCGCGCTGCTTCCGTGTCGCCGCGCTTTACCCACTCGTTGATCGGGCGGCTGCCGTCGATCGCGGCCAGCCAGCGTTTCTGTTGCGCGTCGATCGGCAGGTAAAGGTCCGTGTCGGTATGACCGCGGTTGATGAGCACGCCTGCCGCTCCGGCCGGCAGCCGGTGTTCCACGCAGACCGTATCGGGCATGCGAACAGGGACGTACCCCAGCCAGCGATCGTCGTCGAACTGCACATTCTGCGGCCCTCCCGGATGGTCGGCCCGATAGACGATCGCGCTGTGGCGGAGCATCGTGCCGCGAAAGAGCTCCATCGCCGCATAGCGCTCGCGCGCCGGCAACCGTGCCAGCACGCGGCGATGCGGAATGCCCGCCGCGGCGCCGCATTGCGGCAGGTAAGGCGCCTGCCGCAACCAACGGCCGAACTGCAACGCATTGCGGTCCAGGAGATCGAAGAGCTCCGGCACGGAGTACGGCCGGTCCTGTGGGTTGAGCAATGCATCGGCGATTCCGGCCTCGGTCGTGAAATCCGAGGCTCTCCGGAGCAGCGGCGAGAGCGGGTGCTGGTCCGGGAGGGAGCGCAACGTGACTGCCAGGTCGGCAATGTCCCGGGACGAGGCTCCCACTCCCAGGCGGCGGCAGTATTCCCGGAGGAGGTAGATGCCCGCTCGGCCGTAGGGCGCATAGACCATGAGATGCAGCGCACCGTGGGGCTCCAGGGCGTCGTGCAGCGCCTGCAGCGCCGCGTCGGGGTCCGGCAGGTGATGGAGCACCCCCGTGCAGACGATGTGGTCGAACCGGCGACCCAGCCCGGCCGCGCGCTCGACGGGAAGCTCTGCAAGCTCGAGGTTGGCGAGCCCGTACTTCTGCCCGAGCTCCGCGGTGCGCTCGATGCTCCCCCGGCTCACG
The DNA here is from genome assembly GCA_035304345.1 of Woeseiaceae bacterium. Lineage (GTDB taxonomy): Bacteria > Pseudomonadota > Gammaproteobacteria > Steroidobacterales > Woeseiaceae > IDS-8. Next base: position 51,361 of record DATGQE010000091.1, read on the forward strand.
TCGATGCCGGTGACACGGGCGTGTGGCCAGCGTATGGCATACTTCGCAGCCTGCGACGTGCCGCATCCCGCGACGAGGACCGATCGGTCGTCACGGAACGAATCCGCCGGCCAGAGCAGGTGGTAGCTCGCGCGCTGTCGCAGGGGGTCGTTCCAACGCTCGCGATCGAGACTCGCGATCGGTGGGGGATAGGGATGACGCTCATAGAAGCGGCGCACCGCTGCGGTGATCTCCTCCGCGGAGGAGCCACTATGTGCGGGCTGCACGAGTGCCATTGCCGCGAAAGAGCCTGCGCGTCGCGAGCGACCGACGTGGCGTCGTGCCGCGACGCCGTGCCCGGGCTTGCCGGACACAGAACCGACACAGCCTTACGGCAGGGGCGCCGCCCGGGTTCAGCCTAGTGATGTGCGCCACCTCCCGCGGTCTCGAGCTGTTCCATCACCGCATCGAGGTTGAAGGATGCGGGCTTCTGGCGTGGCGGGAATTTCCGGAAGCTCTCGATCTGCCCGGCGACCGCGCCCTGCATCTCGTAGATCAGGTAGGCGTGCGAGATCAGCCAGTCCCAGTAGGTATTCGAATTTTCGTCCGCACGCTCGAAAGGGTCCCGCCGCAGGTGGAACATCTTCGGCATGCGCAGGTGTACGAACGGCTCCGCCCAGCACATGAGCTGCTTTGCCCTTTGCTCCATCAGCACGAGCTTCCAGTCGCCTAACCGCATCGCCAGCACGTCGCCGTCATCGCTGATGTAGTAGAACTCCTTGCGCGGGCTTTCGTCCGTCTCGCCCGTCAGGTACGGCAACATGTTCTCGCCATCGATGTAAACCTTGAACGTCTTGTCGCCGGCCTTGTATCCCTTCGCAAGCTTTTGCTTGACGTCGGGTTCGCCCGCGGCGGCGAGTAGTGTCGGCAGCCAGTCCTGGTGCGAAACGATTCCGTTCAGGACGGAACCAGGCTCGATCTTCCCGGGCCACCGGACAAACGCCGGCACGCGCCATGCGCCTTCCCAGTTCGTGTTCTTCTCCGACCGGAACGGCGTGATTCCACCGTCGGGCCACGTGTTGTAGTGCGGGCCGTTGTCCGTCGAGTACATTACGATCGTGTCCTCGGCGATGCCGAGCTCGTCGAGCTTGTCGAGCATCTGCCCGATGTGCTCGTCGTGTGCCACCATCACGTCGTTGTAGAAGCCCTGGCCGCTTTTGTCCTTGTGCTTCTCGGCCCGATGGGTCCGGAAGTGCATGGCCGTCGTGTTGTACCACACGAAGAACGGTTTGCCGTCTGCATGCGCCTTGTCGATGAATGCAAGCGCCTTCTCGGTGACCTCATCGTCGATCGTCTCCATGCGCTTCTTCGTCAGCGGGCCCGTGTCTTCGACCTTCTGCGCCCCGTTGCCCTGTGCGAACGCGTGCAGCACGCCGCGGGGACCAAAGCGCTTCTTGAATGCGGGATCTTTCGGGTAGTCCGGGTTCTCGGGTTCCTCTTCGGCGTTCAGGTGATACAGGTTGCCAAAGAACTCGTCGAAGCCGTGTGCGGTCGGCAGGAACTCGTCTTTGTCGCCCAGGTGGTTCTTGCCGAACTGTCCGGTCACATAGCCGAGCGGCTTCAGCAGGTCGGCGATCGTCGGATCCTCGGCGCTCAGCCCGAGATCGGAGCCCGGCATGCCCACCTTGGTCAGGCCCGTGCGGACCGGGTTCTGCCCACAGATGAACGCGGCGCGGCCGGCCGTGCAGCTCTGCTGGGCATAGTAGTCGGTGAAGGCCACGCCTTCGTTGGCGACGCGGTCGATGTTCGGCGTGCGATACCCCATCTGGCCGCGGTTGTTGTAGCTGATGTTCCACCAGCCGATGTCGTCACCCCAGAGAATCAGGATATTGGGTGTCTTGCTTGCCATGCGTGATCTCCCGCTGCCGTGTGTTGGGCCAGTAGTCCGATTTGCGCATAGACGCACCGCCAAGCGTCATTGGACCTTTGGTCTATTGATCGCTGCCTGACGGTCTCGGGTAAGACAGCCTCAGCCGAACAGACCGATGTCGAACAGCATGCTGACGATCGCGAAGATGCCGATGGCAAGCAGCAGCACTGCGGTGACGAGTGTGAACGATACCGGGAACCGGGTTTCGCCGTGCAACAGGCCTTCGGCCACCATTGACTCGCGTTCCTGCCGTATCCCGAGCATGAACTGCACGTGATAGACGATGCCGACTACCAGCATCGCGATGCCGAGCAGGACGAGCGCAACGCCGAAGTTTCGGGGGGCGGTGGCTCGAGTGATGATGTCGGCTTGCTGCAGTTTCTCGAACACCTGGTAGATCGTGAAACCGAAGCCGATCAGCGAGAGAGAGGTGCGGATCACCGCCATCAGCGTGCGCTCCGCCGCCATGCGCGTGCGCTGGAACGACATCCCGGTACGCCGCATGGACATGTCGGTGCGGCCGGTCGAGAGGTCGGTCCGGTGCGTGGACAGGTCCGTACGGTACTCGGAGAGCGACGTGCGGTGCTCCGACAATCCGGTCCGTTGATTCGACAGTCCGGTGCGATAAGCCGAGTAGCGGGTCGACGCATCCGGGGCGGACTCGTCTACTTCGGGGACCGGCGGTACCGGCGATTCGGGCAGTCGCTGCGGTCGCCGAGGCGGCTTGTTGCGGACCCGGGTGTTCACCATTGGATCGTCCTTCGCTGTGCGGTATGCCCGGACGTTAACGCGGGGAAATTCCGGAATCGATGGGACCATCGTCCCCCTTCTGCGCCTGGGCGTACTGCGAGCGCCCCATTGCCGCCAGTAGCTCCGCGGATCCGGATCCCCAGCGGGCCACGATCCGGATGGCGCGCGCGAACGGCACGTCGATGCGATGGACGCGCTCCGGGGTCAGAATGTAGACCGTGCCGGCGAGCGGGGTGGGGACCGACGGCACGAAAACCGTGCAGCGGCCGTCGTCGAGCTCCTCCACGACGAAGGCCGGCACCAGCGCTTCCTCGATCTCGGCGAGTGCCGGTTGCCAGGCGTGCTCTTCCAGGTCGCCGGCCAGTTGGCGCGTCAGGCTGCGAAACAGGGAATAGCCAGGCAGTCGCCCGAGGACCGACAGCTCCAGCCGGTTGCTGGCGGCGCGACCCGTTGCGGTTTGCAGGGCGAGACCCACGCCGAGGCAGACGAGCACCACGAGCAGCAACGCGAGGAGATTGACCGTAGGCACCCAGGGCGGAAGGAGCGCGGCGATCGGATGCACCAGACCGGCGACCGTCTCGAGTATTCGCACGAGGAGCCAGAGCACCAGGTAAACGGGGAGCACGACGAGCGCGCCCCGGATCAGCGCGCTCCAGAGGAACTCCCAGGCACGTCTCATCTTCGGGCGGGCTGTAGCCGGGCGGTCATCCTCCTGCTTGCGGTCGCTGTCCCGCCTTCGCCGCGGCAATGACATGCTCCGCGGCCACGGTCGTCGGAGTCATCGTCCGGAAGCATCGGCAATGCTTCCCGGCGAGTCGAGCTGTTCGAGCCACAGGCGGGCAGGTCGTGCCCAGGACTGGGCCAGCCGCCGCACTTCCGGCCAGACCGTCACGCTGTCCCCCTCGATCGCCCAGCCGTCCGACTCGGCGACTCGACCATCGACAGCCCTGACGAGGACTTCGTTGGTGACGGAGTCGCGCAGCTCGAGCACGAGCGTCGCCTCGCCGATTTCACTCAGGTACACGTCGCAGCGGCCGACGCATTCATCGACGGGAGGGACCCTGGACACGACATCGATCAGCGCTCCTGCAAGTAGCAGCACGCCCGGTCCCGGCTCCTGTACGATCTCGAACCGCTCGAGCTTCGAGAGCTCTTCCGCGAAAGCGGTCCGCATCTCCTCGTGCAGGCGTTTCCGATTCTCCTCGCTGATCGGGAACTCACCCTGGTCGTCCAGTCCTGGCCACCAGCGCTGACCGTCGTCGTCGACCGGCTTGAAGGACATACCGGCGCCTGTGAGGATGAGGCCGGTGTAGGCACTGAGGTTCAGGTCGGGTTTCATCCACGCTGCGTCCATGGTCGCGTGATCGACGCGGTGCAGTCCATCGTAGGTCACTTCCGCGCCCGGCCCGGTCTCGACCGCAGGATTGGCCGTGCACGACACCGTGCCGAAACCGACGGCCGCGAGCATCGCCGCGAGGACCAGGAGACGTGGCGCGAGATCCCGTAGTGCGTTCATGACTCTGACCTACTCTGCCGGCCGGACGGCCACGGCCAATGCCTCACCGTAGGTGACCTGCACCCGATCTCCCGGGCTCAGGCTCCTGATGAATTCCTGCATCTCGGGGTGCTCGACCACGACCTCGCGGGACTGGCCGCCCGGACCGGTGAATTCCACGGTGTTCTCCTCCGGGTCGACGGAATCGACGGTGACCACGGCGGTGTACATCATGCTGGCCGCACCCGCGGGCTTTTCGCCCGGCGGAGCGCGACGCGATTCGATGACCACCGGCTCACCGCCAGTGCGGGCGGTGGGCGGGGCGTCGGTGAGCTCAGCGGCCAAGGCCTCGTAAAAGAGGACGTCGACGCGATCGCCGACCTCGATCTGCTCGAAATTCCGGACCTTCTCTCCGGCTTCGACCACGAGCTCCTCCCCGTCCTCGTTGCGTAGCGTCACCAATCGGGTCTCCGGCTCGATCGCCGTGACCGTTGCGGTCATCCCTTCCGTGTTCTTGATGACAGCCGGTGCCTGGGCACCGGCAGCGACGCTGAGCAACAGAATCCCGAGGGTAGCTAACAGCCGCACATGCAGCTCCGATGATTTCTCAGCAACCCTCGATCGACGCGTGATGTCTTCGTGCCTCATTACCATGATCCTCCAGCGCAATCCCTGTTTCACCCGGTCCCTGTCTCCGTTTGCGAGAAGCTCCGGCTACCAGCGATAGCCAATGGAGATCGGCACGAAGTAGAAATCGTCGGAATCCGTGCTCACGTAGTGATACCTGGCTTCCACGAAGAACTTGCCGTCACCGGCCGGAAAGTCGTATCCGAAGCCCGCGTTGAGCCCGTACTCCGTGGAGGAGTCGCTCCCCTGGACGACGGAGCCGGGGCCCACGCCGCCGGGAACGCACCACCACCAGTACCACGGATCGCAGATCGGCGGGAAATAGACGAGCTGCGTATTGGTCACCGTCGCATCGATGAAGTTGGCGGTGACGCCGCCTACGACATAGAAGCCGCTGTCACTGTTGCCGGGACTCCAGATGGCGTTCACCGCGACCTGCCAGACCTCCACGTCGCCGTCATCGATCTGCCCTCCGTTCTGTGGGTCCTGCTCGATGGCTTCGTTGATGGCGTCGATCGCTTCGCCGGAAAAATCGAACTTGGCCCAGGTCACCTCGCCCTGGATGCCGACCGGCCAGTCCGACGGCCAGTAGAGCACGCCGCCGCCGAGCGTCCAGTCGTCGTCCAGGATGTCGTCTGCATCGCTTTGGGGGAACGCCCAGCCGACGGAGACGTCGCCGAACCAGCTCCGGGCGCTGTCGTTCGGCCGTCCACCTGCCCATGCTGTCGCGGCCGTGAGCAGGCAGGTGACGGAAAGGACGATGCCGCGGCAAGCTGCTGGAAGGCCGACAATTCGCATGATCGTTCTCCACTGTGGGTGCTCGTTTCCTCACAGGAAGCTAACGAACGGCGCCGGCGCGGCCAATGAGACCTTCGACTAACGCTACCCGATGCCACTCTTACGGGACGGCGGAGGGCATGGTGACGTGCGCGAGTCGCTCTTGGGTTTGCAGTTCAGTTCGTGTCCGAATACGGGCGAGAGGGGCGTAAGCGGCATGACCCGGCGCGGCCGATGATCCTGCGACCATCGGCCGATCGATCCGCAGCCGGCCTTTCAGGCAACGAGCCCGGCCGTTCGAAGCAGCGGGGCCGCTCGCGGGCGGCTTACACCCCGCCCGGCCCGGATCCCCCGGCAGCGACCGCGGCACCGCGGCCGCTCTCCGCATCGTGACGCGCGTGGTAGCGGCAGGCTTCCTCCACCTCCTTGCGCGAGCCGAGGAACACCGGTACCCGCTGGTGCAGGTGCTCCGGCTGGATATCCATGATCCGGCGGCGGCCGTCGAAGGCCGCGCCGCCGGCCTGCTCGACCAGCATGGCCATCGGGTTCGCCTCGTACATCAGCCGCAGCTTGCCGCGGCGGTCGGGTTCGCGCCGGTCCCAGGGATAGATGAAGATGCCGCCGCGCGTCAGGATCCGGTGCACGTCGGCGACCATCGATGCCACCCAGCGCATGTTGAAGTTTTTGCCGCGCGGGCCTTCCGCGCCGGCCAGCAGGTCCGCGACATAGGCCTGCATCGGCGCCTCCCAGTGGCGCTGGTTCGACATGTTGATCGCGAACTCGTTCGTTTCCTCCGGGATCCGGATGTCGCGGCGGGTCAGGTAGAACGCGCCCTGTTCGCGATCCAGGGTGAAGGCATGGGTGCCGTCGCCGACGGTCAGCACCAGCAAGGTGCTGGGCCCGTAGATGCAGTAGCCGGCTGCCACTTGTGCGCTCCCGGGCTGGAGGAAGTGCTCGTCGCGCGGCTCGCCGGCATCGTCCGGCGCCCGCAGCACCGAGAAGATGGTGCCCACCGAGACGTTGACGTCGATGTTGCTGCTGCCGTCGAGCGGATCGAACAGCAGCAGGTAGTTGCCGCGCGGATAGGCATCCGGGATCGGCGTGCAGTGCTTCATCTCCTCGGAGGCGCAGGCCGCCAGGTGCCCGCCCCAGGCATTGGCCTCGAGCAGGATTTCGTTGGAAAGGATGTCCAGCTTCTTCTGTGCCTCGCCCTGGACGTTGATGCTGCTTCCGCCTGCGCCGCTGACCGCATCGCCCAGCACGTCGCCGAGCGCACCCTTGCCGACCGCCACCGAGATCCGCTTGCAGGCGCGGGCCACCACCTCGATCAGCAGCCGTAGCTGGGGATTGATGTGGCCCTCGCGCTGGGCCTCGATCAGGAGCCGGGTCAGGGACGTTGCAGACATGGAATCGCTCTCCTTGTGAAGGGGGCGCCCATTGTCGCCGTTCCTGTCGGGGATTTCTTGCCGGCGCGTCCCGGCCCTGCGGCCACGTTTATGCTATGCATGCGCGCTCGCTGCCCGGCGTGCGCCGCCCCGGCGCGGCGAGCGAGGTGGCCCGAATGTGGCGCGCGCCCGGCGGCCGGACTAAGCTCGTGCCATGCACGAGGTGCAGTCATGAGGGGTGGCATCGTCCTGGCCCTGGCCTTCTGGCTGCTGCTGGCGCCTGCCACCGGCGAGCCCGTGCAGACCTGGCGCATCGCGATGGTGGCCCTTGCCGAGGATCCCGAGGTCAGGGCCGGTTTCGAGGAAGGGCTCGCGGCAAAGCTGCGGGCTTCCGATTACGACGCCGTTCCGAGCTACGAGATCATCCCCGAGGTGGACGATCTCGACGACCCTGACACCGTCCAGCGACTCGCGGCAGCGGGCGTGCAGGCAGTGCTCATGACTAGGCCGGCGGCGATCGGCCCGGGTTCAACGCTCGAGTCCGTCAAGAACGACGTTTCCGGCGAGGTGTACGCCAGCATGCGTGCGTTCGCACGCGAGATCAGCCCGTCGAACGGCGAGGAGCTGATCGCCGTCATCCATACCGCCATTTACGCGATCGGCAACGACGGTGCGCAGATGATCTCTTCCGGTGCCGTGTGGCTGGACGAAACCGTCCAGACGCGAGAAGAGGGTATCGAGACGCTGCAGAACCTCATCGTTGCCGCCCTGAACAAGGCGCGTCCCGCGATCCGGCAGCACCTCGGCCTGCCGCCCCTCCGGCAGCAAGCCCGGCGCACTGCGCCGGAATAGGACCGGGGCGGCCGGCGCGTCCCCGGATGGCTCGGGGGCCGCTGCTATACTCCCCAGAGTCGCCAGCCTTCGAGACCACCGCACGAGGCCCGCTGGCCCGCGCGCATTTTCGTTCAGGGGTGTCCCCGTGAGGGGGATGTTGAAGATCACGCGGCACCACTCGGCGCGGCGGATCGCTTTGACCGTGGCTGGTGTTTTTGCGGGGACCGGTGCCGCCTGGGTGTTGATCACCGACTACCTGCTCTACCGGGCGACACGCGACGTCGCGGTCATCGCGCGCCTGGAGACCGCGAAGGGCTGGGCGTTCATCGTCCTGGCCACGGTGCTCGTCTACGTCCTGACGTACTACTGGGCGCTCACGCTGACACGGGCCCGCGCAGCGGTGGTCGCCATCATCGACAGCATCGCCGACGGCGTGCTGCTGCTCGGCAGGGACCGCAGGATCCTGCGCGCGAACGAGGCTGCGATCGAGATGCTGAAGACGCGTGAGCTCGCGGGTATGAATGCAACCGAGTTCTCTCGCCGTTTCCGGCCGTCGAACCTCGACGGCTCGTTACTGCCTCCGGACCAGTTCCTCTCGATGCGGGTGTTTGCGGAAGGCGGGCCACTGGTCTCGAAAGCGATGCTGTACCCGCCGGGATCCCGCGAGCTGATCGTCTCGGTGACGGCGGCGGCCGTGCGTGAGCGGGCCGACGACTCGCCGGACCTCGTGGTCAGCGTGCTGCACGACATCAGCGAGTGGGAGCGCCTGGGCCGCGTGCGCGACCAGTGCTTCGCCGCCGCGGCGCATGCGCTGAAGACGCCGGTGGCCGTGATGAAGACGAGCGCGCAGGCTCTTGCGGCGAGCGAGGCGGCCCCGGCCGTCGAGCACACCGCGCGCGTGATCTCGCACCAGTGCGACCGCGTCGACCTGCTGGTCCAGAACCTGTTCGTGCTGGCACGCATTCGCACCGACAGCCTGGAGCTATACCGGCACGAGGTGGAGCTCGGCCTCCTCGTCGAGCAGGTGACGCACGCGATGGCGACCGCCACGGGACACGAGATCGGGTACGAGCGGCAGGGCACGGCGCGCGTGGACATCGACCAGGAGCGGATCGCGCTGGTGCTCCGCAACCTGCTCGACGAGGCGGTGCGGTCTTCGGCCCCGGGGCAGCCGGTGCACGTTCGCGTCACGGATCCCGCCGGGCGGGCGCGCGTGGACATCCGGTACATGCGTGGCGCCGCGTGGCCGTGCGCGGGCGAAGCGGACGAGCTCGGGATCAACCGCATCGTCACGTCGACGGTCGTGAAGGCGCACGGCGGCGAGCTCGCGCAGGCGGGCGAGGGAGCGGACATGGCCGTCTCGCTCGTGCTTCCGGCACTCGCGCAGGGACATGGCAATGCCGCGTGACGTACTGGTCGTCGAGGACGAGCCCGCCATGGCGGACGCGATGCTGCGCGTCCTCGCGCTCAAGGGCTATGCCGCGCGCCGGGCCGTCAACGGACGCGAGGCGCTGGCGGCGGTCGAGCAGTGCCGCCCGGCGCTGGTCCTGCTCGACATTCTCATGCCGGTGATGGACGGCTGGGAATGCGCGCGCGAGCTGCGCCTGCGCTACGGAACCGACTTGCCGATCGTCGTGGTGACGGCCGCGGAACACGCCCGCCAGCGTGCCGCGGAGCTGCAGGCCGACGACGTGCTGCCGAAACCGTTCGACTTAGGGGACCTGCTGCGGGTCGTGGAACGCTATGCCGGGACCGCCGCGAACGATGCGAACGACGACTGCCGCGGCGCTCGCGCGGCCCGGGGCGACCGCCGCTAGGAGCTCACGCCGCCTCAGGCACCGCCTTCGCGCGCCGGTTCCGGGACCGTACCGACCGGCGTCCGCGCGGGACGGCGCGAGGCGAGGCTGCCGGCGACGATCCACGCCGCGCCGCAGAACGCCACGGCGACGCACGTGCTGGTCCATTCCGGCCGCGGACCGGAGTAGTGGAAGACCTCTTCCATGAACTGCCGCGGCAGGTGCAGCGTGAGGGCCCACAACCCGTACATGGTGCCGGCGAGCAGCGCCGCCAGCCGCGCCTGGATGCCCGTCGCAATCGCCACCCCGGCCGCGAAATGCGCCGCCCCCGTGAACCACGCCCAGAAGAGCGGCCACGGGTACCAGGGGGGAATCAGCACGGCGACGCTCACCGGGTACACGAAATGCAGGATGCCGAATACCGGGAGCGCGATGCCGAACAGCCGCCGCCCGATTTCCGGACGCCCGGCCAGCACGAGGCAGCCGCCGGCGAGCGCGAGCAGCTCGAACGTCCGGATCCAGAACGGCGAGCGCAGCAGCACCGGGTCCGCGATGGCCTGCGGGATGTGCAGCAGGGGGATCCATATGACGAGCCAGGCGGCGACCGCGAGGGCGACGCGCCGGACGCGAACGCCCGCGACGAGCGCCAGCCCGGCCCCGAGCAGGCCCAGCGCGTTCAGGATCGCGAGCGCGCGATAACCGGGCAGCCAGGCCGGGAACGGCTGCAGCGAGTTCACGAACTCGCCGAACAGGAGGCCGATTACGCCCCAGCCGACCAGGGCGGTGCCCAGGATGATTCTGCCGTGCGTGACACCGGGCATGCGGAAGATCCCCCGAGGAGCCGATCCCGCCAGCGTAGTGCTCGGGGACGCGCGCATGAAGGCCCAATTCGGGTCGGGAATGCCGGGCCACTGGGTCGGGCTTCTGCCGCCGGCCGCCAGCGCCGCGCGACTCAGGCGACCTCGTACTCCACCCGGACCGAGTCGGACGCGGCGGCGGACGGCTTTTTCCTGAAGCCGAGCTCCTCGGCGATGCGCAGCATCCGGTCGTTCTCCTTCAGCACTTCGCCGAACACGACCCGGATGCCCGCGTCCCGCGCGTAAGCGAGAATCTCGCACATGAGGCTGTAGCCCAGGCCCGTGCCCTTGGTGTCGCTGCGCACCATGACCCCGTACTCGGCCGCTTCGCGGTCGGGGTCGGCGGCGAGCCGCACGGCGCCCAGGATCTCGTCGCTGCCCTCCGGGATCGCGACGAACGCCATTTCGCGGTCGTAATCGATCTGCGTGAGGCGCGCGGCGAAGCTGTGCGTGAACTCCTTGATCGCGCCGAAGAACCGCAGCCGAATATCCTCCCGCGTCGAGCGCCGCAGCATGTCGATCAGGGCGCGCTCGTCCTCGGGCCGGATGGGACGCAGGGTGAAACGCCGCCCGCTACGGGTCTCGATCGTTTTCTCCAGGTGACGGGGGTAGGGCCGGATCGCGAGCGGCCGCCGCTCGCGTCCGGGCCCGGCGACCACGATGCGGGCGTCGAGCGCGATGACGCCCGAAGGATCTGCAAGCAGCGGATTGATGTCGAGCTCCAGCACGCGGTCGAGCGTCGAGACGAGCTCCGACAACTGTACGAGGACGAGCGCGATCGCGGCGCGATCGGCCGCGGGGCGATCGCGGTAGCCGGCCAGCAGGCGCGAGACGCGCGTGTGGCGGATCATGTCTTCTGCGAGCAGCGGGTTCAGCGGCGGCAGGCCGACCGTCCGGTCCTCGAGGATCTCCGCGGCGGTGCCTCCCTGCCCGAACAGTATCACCGGGCCGAACACGGCGTCCTCGGCGACCCCGGCGATCAGCTCGTGTGCGTGCGGCCGCCGGATCATCGGCTGCACCATGAAGCCGTCTAAGCGTGCGTCGGGTGCGGCACGGCGCACCGTGGCCAGCATGTCGTGCGCGGCCCGCGCCACCGCCTCCACGGAGGCGAGGTTGAGCTGCACGCCGCCGACGTCGGTCTTGTGCGAGATGTCCCTAGAGAGCAGCTTCAGCGCCACCGGAAAGCCCAGCGTTTCCGCGGCGCGGCAGGCGCCGTCCACGTCGCGGACCTCCACGGTCGGCACGGTCGGGATGCCGTAAGCCGCGAGCACGCCGGCCGATTCGGGGCCGGTGAGCATCGTGCGGTCGTCGCGGAGCGCGCGCTCGATGATGCCTTCCGCCGCCTCGCGATCGAATCGCGTGAGGCCGGAAACGTCCGGCGGCGTCTCCATCAGGAGCTCCTGGTTGCGCCGGTAGCGGTACAGGTGGGCGAACGCCTGCACCGCCTGCTCCGGGGTGTCGTAGGCAGGCACCCTGCGCTCCGTGAACAGCCGCCGCGCCTCGGTCGCGGTGCCCTGGCCGAGCCAGCAGGCGAGCACCGGCGGGCGCCGCTTCGCCTCGGCGGCGGCCGCCACCGCGTGCGCCGCCTCGACGCTGTCGTGGACCGCGGTCGGGCAGTTCAGAACGAGGATGGCATCGGTGTCCTTTTCGCCGAGCAGCACCTCGAGCGCCCGCGCGTACCGCGTCCCGTCCGCGTCGCCGAGGATGTCGACCGGGTTCGACCGCGACCACGGGCCGGGCAGGACGGCATCCAGCCGCTTGACCGCCGCCTCGGAGAGCACGGCGAGCTCGCCCCCCTGGTCGGCCAGGTGGTCGACGGCGAGCACGCCGATGCCGCCGCCGTTGGTGAGCACGGTGAGGCGCTCGCCCTGGACCCGCGTGCCGGTCGCGAGCGTGCTCACCGCGTGGAACAGCTCGTCCAGCGTGCGGACCCGCAGCATGCCCGCGCGGCGGAAGGCCGCGTCGCACACGGCGTCGGAGCCGGCGAGGGCGCCGGTATGCGACAGCGCGGCCTGGGCGCCGGCCCGGCTGCGGCCCGCCTTCACCACGAAGACGGGCTTGGTGCGGGACGCCATGCGGGCGGCGGACAGGAACTTGCGTGCGGCGGTCACCGCCTCCACGTAGAGCAGGATCGAGCGCGTGCTCGGGTCGAGCGCGAGGTAGTCGAGCATGTCGCCGAAGTCGACGTCGCTCATCGATCCCAGCGACACGATCTTCGAGAAGCCGATGCCGCGCACGTCCGCCCAGTCGAGGATGGAGGTGGCGACGGCGCCCGACTGGGTGACGAAAGCGACATCGCCCTTGCGCGGCGCAATGTGCGCGAAGCTCGCGTTCAGGCCGCTGTGCGGCGCCATCACGCCGAGGCAGTTCGGGCCCACGATACGCAGCAGGTGCGGTTCCGCCGCGTCGAGCAGCGCCTGCATCCGCTCCTGGCCCTCCACGCGCTCGCCCTCGCCGAAGCCGGCCGTGATGACGATCGCGGCGCGGCAGCCGCGCCGGCCAAGCTCGCCGACCAGCGACGGCACCGCCGCGGGCGGCGTGGCGATCACGGCGAGGTCGGGCACGAGCGGCAGGTCGTCGATCGAGCGGTAGCTCAGGGTGGAGCGGATCGCGCGCTCGCGCGGGTTGACCGTCAGGATGGGCCCCTTGAAGCCGCCCTCGAACAGGTTGCGCGAGAGCACGTGCCCGACCGAGCCGGGCCGGTTGCTCGCACCGACCAGGGCGATGGAGGCAGGCTCGAACAGGGCGTCGAGGTTGCGGACGGACACGAGGGGCTCCGGGGCAGCGCCGGTTCGGCCTAGGACACCTCCCGGGAAGGGCGCTGTCAAGCCGGCCCGAGGGGCGCCGGAGGGGGTTGGCAAACCGCGGAAATGCCCCCATTTACCGGGACCGGTAGCGGCGTTGCACGGCCGTGGAGGGTTCCCGTATAATCCCGCGACTGCGCGACGGGGTTCAGGTCAGCTTTTGGCGCGTCGAGCGCAGAAATCCTGCCCCTGCTGCCAGGGTCCTGGCAGCCACGAAACCCCGCTTCCGGGGTTTTTTGTTGCCCGGCGGTTGCGCCGGCGGCCGTGGGCAGGCGCGGGAAGGGAATGGGCCGAAGGCCCATTTTTTGTTTGTGAACGGTTAGTTGGGTGCTTTACCTCGATGACCGGTGAGGAACTGGCCAGGCTGCTCGAACCCACCGTGGAGCGCATGGGATACGAGCTCACCGACCTCGAGCTCCGCTTCGGGGGCCGGGACGGCCTGGTGCGGGTGTTCATCGACCGGGCCGGGGGAGTGGGACTCGCCGACTGCGAGGCGGTGAGCCGCCAGCTCTCGGCGCTGCTCGACGTGGAGGACCCGCTGCCCGGGCATTACGTGCTCGAGGTCTCGTCACCCGGCCTCGACCGGAAGCTGACGAAGCCCGCGCATTTCCGGCGCTTCGTCGGCGAGGACGTGCGGGTGAAGCTGCGGGCGCCCGTGGACGGGCGGCGCAACTTCCGCGGCAGGCTGACGGCCGCGGACGACGAGGACATTGCCGTCGAGGTGGATGGCCAGGTGCACCGTCTGGCGCTGGCCGCGATCGAATCCGCCCGGCTGGTGCCGTCGCTGTAGCGGCAACGCGGAGTGAAAGACGCATGAGCAAGGAAATACTGATGGTCGTCGATGCCGTCTCGAACGAGAAGGGCGTCGACAAGGAAATCATATTCGAGGCAATCGAAGCCGCGCTCGCGTCCGCGACCCGCAGGCGCCACGGCGAGGACATCGACGTCCGCGTGCAGATCGACCGGGCCACCGGCAACTACGAGACGTTCCGCCGCTGGAAGGTGTTCGCGGACGATTCCACCGAGCTCGAGTTCCCGGACCGGGAGCTGCGCCTGGAGGACGCACTCGAGATCGATCCCAACGCCGAGCCCGGCGGCTACGTGGAAGTGCCGATGGAGTCGGTCGAGTTCGGCCGCATCGCCGCGCAGACCGCGAAGCAGGTCATCGTGCAGAAGGTGCGCGAGGCCGAGCGGCAGCAGGTCGTCGAGGAATACAAGGATCGCGTGGGCGAGCTGCTCTCCGGCCTGGTGAAGCGGGTCGACCGCAACGGCGTGATCATCGATCTCGGCGGGAACGCGGAGGGGTTCGTGCCGCGCGACCAGATGGTGCCGCGCGAACCCGTGCGGCCGCAGGACCGCATGAAGGCGCTGCTCGTCGAGGTGCGCTCGGAGCCTCGCGGCCCGCAGCTTTTCATGACCCGCACCTCGCCGCAGTTCCTCATCGAGCTGTTCAAGATCGAGGTGCCGGAGGTCGGGCAGGGCCTGATCGAGATCCTGGGCGCCGCGCGCGATCCTGGCCTGCGCGCCAAGATCGCGGTGAAGAGCAACGATCCGCGCATCGACCCGGTCGGTGCATGCGTCGGCATGCGCGGCTCGCGCGTGCAGGCCGTCTCGAACGAGCTGGCCGGTGAGCGAGTGGACATCATTCTCTGGGATGAGAACCCGGCGCAGTTCGTCATCAACGCGATGTCGCCGGCGGAGGTGCTGTCCATCGTCGTCGACGAGGACGCCCACAGCATGGACATCGCGGTCGAGGAGGACAAGCTGTCGCAGGCGATCGGGCGCGGCGGCCAGAACATCCGGCTCGCGAGCGAGCTGACCGGCTGGGAGCTCAACGTGATGACGGCGGCGGACGCCGAGCAGAAGAGCGAGGCCGAGACGCGCGAGCTCCTGGAGCTCTTCACGACGCAGCTCGACGTGGACGAGGAGGTCGCGATGATCCTGATCCAGGAGGGATTCTCGACGATCGAGGAAGTGGCCTACGTGCCGGCTTCGGAGCTGCTCGAGATCGAGGAGTTCGACGAGGACATCGTGAACGAGCTCCGTAACCGCGCGCGGGACGTCCTGCTCACGCAGGCGATCGTGCAGGAAGAGAAGATCGACGAGGCCGAGCCCGCCGAGGACCTGCTGTCGCTCGAGGGCATGGATCGCGGGCTCGCCTTCAAGCTCGCGAGCGAGGGTGTCGTCACCCGCGAGGACCTTGCGGAGCTCGCGGTGGACGATTTGTTGAACATCAACGAGGACATGGACCAGGAGGCGGCTGCCGCCCTCATCATGAAGGCGCGGGCGCACTGGTTCGAGGCGGAGCAACAGGCGCAGTAACGGTGAGATTGGACAAGGTAGGAGCAATTACAGCGCACGGACAGGAACGACGCAGCTCGCGAGCTGCAGGGTTCCCGTCGCGCGCCGCGGGCAGTTTCGGTCGCGCGCAGTGCGCGCTCCTACACGGGAGAGTGAACAATGGCTGACGTCACAGTCGCACAATTCGCGGATGTGCTGAAGGTGCCGGTGGACAAGCTGCTCGCGCAGCTCGACGAGGCCGGCATCAAGGTGAGCGGATCCGAAGACACCATCAGCGAGGAAGCGAAGCTCGAGCTCCTGACGCACCTGCGGCGCAGCCATGGCCAGGACGCCACCCTGCCGGCCGCGCCCAAGCGCATCACGCTCAAGCGCAAGTCGCAGTCCGAGCTGAGGCTGTCCGGTGCCCAGGGCCGCTCGCGCACGGTGAACGTCGAGGTACGGCGCAAGCGCACCTACATCAAGCGCGACGTCCTCGAGGAGCAGGCACAGAAGGAACAGGCCGAGCTCGACCGCCGGCGCCGCGAGGAGCAGGAGCGGCTCGAGGCCGAGAAGCGCGAGCAGGAGCGCCTCCGCGCCGAAAGGGAACAGCAGGCACGCGCCGAGGAAGACAAGCGCAAGGAAGATGCCGCACGCCAGCAGGCGGAGCAGGAAGCCCGCGAGGCGGCCGCGCGCGCCGCGGCGGAGGAAAAGGCACGGCTCGAACGCGCCGAGCAGGATGCACGCGAGCGGCGCCAGAAGGAGAAGCAGAAGGCGGCGGCCCCGACGCCGAAGCCCACCGAGACCCGTTACGGCCGCAAGGAATTGCACGTCGCCGGCGACAAGAGCGGGCGCCGCAAGCGCAAGACGCCGCTCCGCCGCCGTCCCGTGTCGCTGAGCACCGAGGGCCAGCACGGATTCGAACGGCCTACGGCGCCGGTCGTGCGCGAGGTGGAGATCCCGGAGAGCATCGCGGTCTCCGAGCTTGCCCAGCGCATGGCGGTGAAGGCGAACGAAGTCATCAAGGTGCTCTTCAACATGGGGTTGATGGTGACCATCAACCAGGTGATCGACCAGGACACGGCGACGCTGGTCGTCGAGGAGCTCGGGCATACCGCCAAGCCGATCTCGGGCAAGCCGAAGGACGTGGACCTGCTCGCGGACGAGCAGGTGGTGGAAGGCGAGAAGCTGCCGCGCGCGCCGGTGGTGACGGTCATGGGCCATGTCGACCACGGCAAGACGTCGCTGCTCGACTACATCCGCCGCGCCAAGGTGGCGGAAGGGGAGGCCGGCGGCATCACGCAGCACATCGGCGCCTACAAGGTCGAGACCGACAAGGGCGGCATCACGTTCCTCGATACGCCGGGCCACGCCGCGTTCACCGCCATGCGGGCGCGTGGTGCGCAGGCGACCGACATCGTCGTGCTGGTCGTGGCAGCCGACGACGGCGTGAAGCCGCAGACGGTCGAAGCCATCCAGCACGCGAAGGCGGCGGACGTGCCGATCGTCGTGGCGGTCAACAAGATCGACAAGGAAAGCGCCGATCCGGACCGCGTGAAGAACGAGCTTTCGCAGTACGAGATCATCTCGGAAGAGTGGGGCGGCGAGCACCTGTTCGTGAACGTCTCTGCGCTCACCGGCGAGGGAGTGGACGCCCTGCTCGACGCGATCCTGCTGCAGGCGGAGGTGATGGATCTCAAGGCGGTCGTCGACGCGCCTGCCCAGGGCATCGTCATCGAGTCGAGCCTCGAGAAAGGCCGGGGCGCAGTGGCGACGCTGCTGGTGCAGTCCGGCACGCTCAAGCAGGGTGACATCATCATCGCCGGCGAGGAGTACGGTCGCGTCCGCAACATGTTCGACGAGAACCAGCAGGTGGTGGATAGCGCCGGGCCGTCGACCCCGGTCGTCGTGCTCGGGTTGTCGAAGACGCCGAACGCGGGCGACGACTTCCTCGTGGTGAAGAACGAGCGCAAGGCGCGCGAGGTCGCGGAGTACCGCCAGGCCAAGGCACGCGAGTCGAAGCTCGCGCAGCAGCAGGCGGCGAAGCTCGAGGACATGTTCAGCCAGATGACGGAGGGAGAGGAGAAGACCATCCCGCTGCTGATCAAGTCCGACGTGCACGGCAGTGCGGAAGCGCTGCGCGACGCGCTCACGAAGCTGTCGACC
The DNA here is from genome assembly GCA_035304345.1 of Woeseiaceae bacterium. Taxonomy (GTDB): domain Bacteria; phylum Pseudomonadota; class Gammaproteobacteria; order Steroidobacterales; family Woeseiaceae; genus IDS-8. The sequence goes on from DATGQE010000091.1 coordinate 69,038, forward strand.
GACGAGGTGAAGGTCAAGGTGATCGCCTCCGGCGTCGGCGGCATCACCGAGTCGGACGCCACGCTGGCGGCGGCATCCAAGGCCACGATCATCGGGTTCAACGTGCGCGCGGACAACGCGGCGCGGAACGCGATCAAGGAATCGGGCGTGGACGTTCGCTACTACAGCATCATCTACGAGGCGATCGACGACGTGAAGGCGGCGATGAGCGGCCTGCTCGCACCGGAGATCCGGGAGAACATCGTCGGCCTGGCCGAGGTGAAGGAGGTCTTCGTGTCGCCGAAGTTCGGCAACATCGCGGGCTGCATCGTCACCGAGGGCTACGTCCGGCGCAACAACCCGATTCGCGTGCTGCGCGACAACGTCGTCATCTTCGAAGGCGAGCTGGAGTCGCTCAGGCGCTTCAAGGACGACGTGAACGAGGTCAGGGCCGGTACGGAATGCGGCATTGGCGTCAGGAACTATAATGACGTCAAGGTAGGCGACCAGATCGAGTGCTACGAGCGCGTCGAGGTGGCGCGCAAGATCGACTGATCGCCCGCTCCCGATCGTCTTTTCAGTACCCGGTCCGCTTCGTCGCATGCCGCGCGAATTCTCACGCCACCAGCGCCTCGCGGCGCAGATCCAGCGGATCCTGAGCGACCTGCTGCGGTTCGAGGTCAAGGATCCCGGGGTCGCGCGCGTGTCGATCACCTCGGTCGACCTCTCGAAGGACCTGAGCGTGGCGCGGGTCTACTTCAACCTGCTCGACCCGGAAGCCGATCCGGCGCCGGCGGAAGAGGGACTGCGGCGTGCGGCCGGGTTCCTCCGCAGCCGGCTCGGCGGTGCGCTCGACGTGCGTCACGTGCCGGAGCTGCGCTTCGTCCATGACGACAGCATCGCCCGCGGGTTCGAGATCAGCCGCCTGATCGACAGCGCGAAACCGGGCGGCGACGGGGAATGAGCCGGAGCGCAACCCGCGACCCGGTGCACGGCCTCCTGCTCCTGAACAAACCGGCCGGGCTGACGTCCAACCGGGCGCTGCAGAAGGTCAAGCGCCTGCTCGGCGCGCGCAAGGCCGGGCACACGGGGGCGCTGGACCCGGCGGCGACCGGGATGCTGCCGCTGTGCTTCGGCGAGGCGACGAAGATCGCGGCGTTCCTGCTCGAGGCCGACAAGGCGTACCGGGTCGTGGCCCGCCTGGGCAGTGCGACCGACACCGGCGACGCCGACGGCCGGGTCACCGAGACCGCCCCCGTGCCCGCGCTCGGTGCCGCCGGGTGGCAGCGGGTGCTGGGGCAGTTCGTCGGCGAGATCGAGCAGGTGCCGCCCATGTACTCGGCCCTGAAGAAGGACGGGCGGCGCCTGTACGAGCTCGCCCGCCGCGGCGAGGAGGTCGAGCGGGCCGCACGCAAGGTCCGGATCCACGACCTCCGGCTGCTCGAGGCTTTCGGCGACCGGCTGGTTTTCCGCGTGCGTTGCTCGAAGGGCACGTACGTCCGTACGCTGGTGGAGGACCTCGCCCGCGCGGCGGGCACGGTGGCGCACACCGCCGCCCTGCATCGCGAGTCGGTGGGGCCGTTCAGGCCCGAGGACATGATCGACCTCGCCGAGGCCGAGCGGCTCGCCGCCGAAGGCCCCGGGCCACTGAGAGCCCGCCTGCTTCCCGTGGACCGGGGGCTCGCCGGCTGGCCGGAGGAGCGCCTGGGCGCCGAGGCCGCCAGGCGTTTTCTCGACGGCCAGGCCGTGCTCGCGGGCTCCCCGCTGCCTGCCCCGGGCCCCGTCCGGGTGTACGGGGACGGGGAATTCCTGGGCGTCGGGGAGATCGGGCCGGGGGGGCGGCTGCGGCCGCGGCGGATCATTCGCCCGGGAACTTCCGGGTGAGCCCGAATAATTTGCGATTCAGGCTGTTGCTCGCGGATCGCTGAGGCTAGAATAGCGCGCCTGAAAACAGGGCCAAGAAATTGTCAAGACCGATTGGAGTGTCTTAGAGATGTCACTTTCGACGAGCCAGAAGGGCAGCATCATCGCCGAGTACCGGCGGGGCGAGCAGGACACGGGCTCCCCCGAGGTACAGGTGGCGTTGCTATCCGCACGCATTTCCGAGCTTACCGAGCATTTCGGCAGGCACGAGAAAGATCACCACTCCCGCCAGGGCCTGCTGAAGATGGTCAACAAGCGCCGCAAGCTGCTCGACTATCTCAAGGCCAAAGACCAGGAACGGTATCGCGAGCTGATCAACCGGCTCGGACTCCGCCGCTGATCGGCGAGTCTTCAATCACGGCACTTCCGACATGAACAGGGCGACTCGGTCGGTCATCTGACGGGCCGGTGCGCGCGGCTGTGCCACATTTTCGCAATCGAGTACAGAAGTGAACGTAATCAAGAAAACCTTCAGGTACGGGGAACACGAGGTTTCCCTCGAGACGGGCCGGATCGCACGGCAGGCGGACGGTGCGGTGCTGGTCAACATGGCGGATACGATCGTCCTGGTGACCGCGGTAGGCAGGAAGACCGCCGAGCCGGGTCGCGACTTCTTCCCGCTGACGGTCAACTACCAGGAAAAGACCTACGCGGCAGGCAAGATTCCGGGCGGCTTCTTCAAACGGGAAGGACGCCCCAGTGAAAAAGAAACACTCACGTCCCGCCTGATCGACCGTCCCCTCCGCCCGCTGTTCCCCAAAGGATTCACGAACGAAGTCCAGGTCATCGCCACGGTGATGTCGCTGAACCCGAACGTGGACCCCGACATTCCGGCGCTGCTCGGCGCGTCCGCCGCGCTCGCCATCTCCGGCATCCCGTTCAACGGCCCGATCGGCGCCGCACGGGTGGGTTACCGCAATGGCGAGTACCTCCTGAATCCGGGGCTGGACGTGCTGTCCGAGTCGGCTCTCGACCTCGTGGTGGCCGGGACCGAGGATGCGGTGCTCATGGTCGAATCCGAGGCCAAGCGCCTGTCCGAGGACGTGATGCTCGGCGCCGTGATGTTCGGTCACGAGAAGATGCAGGACGCGATCCGCGTGATCCGCGAGCTCGCCGCCGAGGCGGGCAAGCCCGCGTGGGACTGGCAGGCGCCCGAGGTGGACGTCGCGCTCGACGAGGCGGTCACGCAGCAGGCGCAGGCGGCACTGTCCGACGCGTATCGCGTCACGGACAAGGGCGAGCGGCGCGACAAGGTTGCCGCCGCCAAGGACGCGGCCGTCGCCGCGCTCGTCAGCGGCGACGCGCCGCGCTGGTCCGAGGAGCAGGTGCGGGAAGCGCTCGGGCGGCTGGAGAAGCGCATCGTCCGCGAGCGCGTGCTCGCCGGCGAGCCCCGCATCGACGGGCGCGACCACAAGACGGTGCGCCCGATCGACATCGAGGTCGGCATCCTGCCGCGCGTGCACGGCTCCGCCATCTTCACCCGCGGCGAGACGCAGGCGATCGTGGCGGCAACGCTCGGCACCGGCCGCGACGCCCAGATCATCGACGCGATCGAAGGCGAGCGGAAAGAGCCGTTCATGCTTCACTACAACTTCCCGCCGTATTCCGTTGGCGAGACAGGGTTTTTGGGCTCGCCGAAGCGGCGTGAGATCGGCCACGGCAAGCTCGCCCGGCGCGGCATCCAGGCGGTGATGCCGAACATGGACGAGTTCCCGTACGTGATCCGCGTGGTCTCCGAGATCACCGAGTCGAACGGCTCGAGCTCCATGGCTTCGGTCTGCGGCGCGAGCCTGGCGCTCATGGACGCCGGCGTGCCGACCAAGGCGCCGGTCGCCGGCGTGGCGATGGGCCTCGTCAAGGAAGGCGAGCGCTACCGGGTGCTCACCGACATCCTCGGCGACGAGGACCACCTCGGCGACATGGACTTCAAGGTGGCCGGCACGGCCGATGGCGTGACCGCGCTGCAGATGGACATCAAGATCCAGGGCATCACGCGCGAGATCATGAGCGTGGCGCTCGAGCAGGCGAAGGAGGCGCGCCTCCACATCCTGAACGAGATGGCCAAGGTGATCAGCGAGCCGCGCGCCCAGATGTCCGAGTGGGCGCCGACGATCATGACCTTCAAGATCGACCCCGAGAAGATCCGGGACGTCATCGGCAAGGGCGGATCCGTCATCCGGGCCATCACGGAGGAGACCGGGGCGACGATCGACATCGAGAACGACGGCACGGTCAAGATCGCCTCGGTCGACCAGGCGTCCGGCCGCGAGGCGCGTCGCCGCATCGAGCTCATCACCGCCGAGGTGGAGGTCGGGCGCGTGTACGAGGGCAGGGTGGCCCGCCTGATGGACTTCGGTGCGTTCGTCACGATCCTGCCCGGCCGCGACGGGCTCGTGCACATCTCGCAGATCTCGCACGAGCGCGTCGAGAAGGTCAGCGACAAGCTGTCCGAGGGCGACATCGTGAAGGTGAAGGTGCTCGAGGTCGACCGCCAGGGGCGCGTCCGCCTGTCGATGAAAGCGGTGGAAGACGCCGCCGCGTAGGAGCGCCTTGACCGAAACGACGATCGCGCGACCGCGGTCGTCGGGTGCTCGTGACGCGAGCCCTGCGGGCAAGACACCGGCCCGCTGGAAGTGCCCGCGCCCTTCCGGCGGACCGCTTGTGTTCCCGGCGGCCGGGGTTTCCGCTAACCGTCCGCCGCAACCCGGGATCGCGAGAAGAGCTTGAAGTTCAGCAGGCGAGACAGGTTCCGTGCCGTTCCAGGGCATGCGCACGGGGCCGCCGCGGGCAAACGGCGCGAGCCGCGGGGGTCCGTGCAGATCCTCTGTCTCGCCGGGCTGTGCGCCGTCGCGTCGGAGTTGCTGGCCGCTTATGGCGATACCACCGGGGACGTTGCCGCCGTCCTGTTCGTCCTGGTCATTTTCATGGGGCTTTACGGTGCGCCGGCGCTGCTCGCCCGTGAGGTCGTCCGCCGGGCGGGGTGGGGCTGGCCGTCCTTGCTCCTCTTCTTTCTTGCCCTGGGCATCGCGCAGGCCTGTCTGATCGATCAATCGCTGTTCGCCGAGGATTACCAGGGGTACGAGGGCTGGGCCGAGGCCCGCCGGGCCACGTTCATCCCGGCGCTCTCGATCAGCGCTTTCAACGCCTACAACTTCATCCTCGGCCACGTGATCTACAGCTTCGGGGCGCCCGTCGCCATCGCCGAGGCGTGGCGGCCGCAACGCGCCACGAAGCCGTGGCTGGGGCCGTTCGGCCTGGCGGTGGCGATCGCGGCCTATCTCGGGACGGCGCTGCTGATCGTGCTGGATCCCGAGTCGCACAACGCATCCGGGCCTCAGTTGGCGACCTCGAGCATCCTGGTGCTCGCGTGTCTCGCAGCGGCCTGGCGGGTCGGGCAGCGAAACGAGCCGCCGGAACGCGGCCGGACCGGACGCCGCGCGCCTTCGGTCGGGCGGGTGTTCGGGGTGACGTTCGCGCTGGTCGTCGCCGGAACGTTCGCGGAGGAGACCTGGAGCGGATTTGCGCTCGGGATGACGACCACTGCACTACTGGCGGCCTTCGTATGGCGGAGTGCCGGGCGACCCGGCTGGGGCCTGCGTCATGCAGCGGCGGTCGGTATCGCGTACCTCGTGAGCCGGGGCCTGTTCGCGTTCACCTATTTTCCGCTGGCCGGGGACGTGGCGCCGATCCCCAAGTACGCGCACAACGTCGTCATGCTGGCCGTGGTGCTCGTCGCGGCCTGGACTGCGGTTGGGCGACGCCGGTCCCTGCCAGGGCCCATGGAGGGTCAGGCCGCGCCCTGAATCGGGAACAGGTCGCCGGCAGTGTCGGGCCGGTGGCGCCTGGAGCGCACGGCCGCGCGCGGTGCGCGCTCGTGCGGGGGACGCGCTGCTACAGGTGCGAGTCGAGGAACTCGACGATGCGGCGTGGGAGGTAATAGCGCGGGCGCCAGGGCGGTCCGCCCTCGATGAAGCCCACGTGTCCGCCGCGCTCGCTCACCTCAATCGTCACCGCGTCCGAGACGGCATCGTCCCGCGGGATGACCTCGGGCGTCATGAAGGGGTCGTCGAGGGCGTTGAGCACGAGCGTCGGCCGCGCGATCCGGTCGAGAAAGCGGATGGAGCTGCAGCGGTCGTAATAGTCCTGCTTGTCGGCAAAGCCGTGCAGGGGCGCGGTCACGGCATCGTCGAACTCTGCGAACGTGCGGGCCCGCATCGCCCGGTCCCAGTCGAAAGCCGCCGTGTGCCGGTCGAATTTCCGGCGCACGGACCGCTTCATCCGGCTTAGCAAATAATGCTGGTAAACCTTTGAAAATCCGTGCTTCAGCGCCTCGGCGGCGCAATGCAGGTTGAGGGGCACGCTGACCGCCGCGGCGGCGACGAGCGGGGCTTCGGAACCGCTCTCGCCGAGGTACTTGAGCAGCACGTTGCCGCCGAGCGAGAACCCGGCCGCCAGCAGCGGGGCCTCGTGCCCGTCGCGGCGGAGCTTGCCGAGGAAGTAACGGAAGTCCTGCGTCTCCCCGGCGTGGTAGCGGCGCGGCAGGCGATTCGGGTAATCGCCGCAATCGCGGAAGTGCAACACGGCCGCCCGCCAGCCGCGCGTTCCCGCCGCGTGCAGCAGGTGACGGGCATAGCTCGCGTTCGCCGAGCTCTCGAGCCCGTGCAGCACGATCAGCATGGGCGTCTTCATGTCGGCGGGATCGGGGAGAGCCGAGAGCCAGTCGATCGCCGTGACGTCGCCGTCCGGGAGCTCCAGCATGTCGCGCACGAGGGCCGGCCGCGGGACGCCGGGCAGCGGGATCGACGGGAAGATCGTCTGCAGGTGGCGGTTGCGCAGCCAGGGCGCGGGGCGGAACGCGCTCGCCCGGATTCGCCTGCCGGTCGGGGCCGCCTCGCCCGGCGACTCCGGGAGACTGCCCGCACGAGGTGTATGCGTGACGGCCATGGTCAGCCCATTCCGTTGAGCGGCCACAAAAAAGGCCCCCCGCTTGCGCGGGGGGCCCGCCGTGGAGCTTTCACTCCTTCAGGCATTCGCAGCAGGGGGCGGGGGAGCGTATCCCTGCTGCAACGCACAAAGTAGGCCAAGCGGTGGCTCGCTGTCAAGTGCCCGCGCACCTGGCGTTCAACCCACGCGCTTGCGATCCTCCGCGAACCGCAATTCACCGGCGCGGGAAGGCGAGCTTTCCGAATCGTCGCCGACGGTCGCGGGGGCCTCGTCGTGCGGGCCGCTCCAGCGGGCAGGATGCACCTGCGCGACGGAGCGGCCGCGTGCCAGGTACGTCTCCAGGCATTGCTCGAGGTAGCCCGCGGTGGCAGCCGCCGGCACGCGGCCGTACAGGCGGATCACCTGGGACAGGAACGCACAGCTCATCACCGGCTCGCGCGCCTGTTCTTCCTCCGCGATCACCTGGAGCAGGATGCTGCGCGTGATGTCGTTGCCGTTGCGCTTGTCGAGCACGACGAACGGAATGTCGTTCAGGACCAGCTCACGCACGTCGCTCAGCCGGATGTAGCGGCTTTCCTCCGTGTCGTACAGGCGTCGGTTGGGGTATTTCTTGATGACGCGGGTCTCGGGCATGCATCGTCTCGCAGGCAGGTGCCGCGACCTACGATAGCCGATTTTTCCCGGGCAGCCAAAGGGGTGCGGCCGAGCTGCCTTTCTTTCAGGAGTGCCCATCGATCGGTTCGACGCCGCGGATCTCCCGCTTGTCGGCCAGCGCGTCGAGATTCCAGTTCCCCATCGCCCATGCCCAGATCGAGTCGAGGCTTGCAGCCGCGAGCTCGGCAGGCGCAGGCTGCCCCAGCGCCCGCAAGGCGCTCACGAGCACGGGACGCGGATCGTCGAGCGGCACCGGCGGCGCACCGGTGCTCTTGCCGAGCTTTTCGCCGCGGCCGTTCACCGCGATCGGGAAGTGCGCATACGCGGGAGTCGGGAATCCGAGCAACCGTTGCAGGTGGATCTGCCGGGGCGTGGAGTCGAGCAGGTCGACCCCGCGTACCACCTCCGTGATCCCTTGTGCGGCGTCGTCGGCCACCACGGCGAGCTGGTAGGCGATGAGGCCGTCGCGTCGCCTGATCACGAAATCACCGGACTCGGATTGCAGGCGCTGCGATTGCGGTCCCTGGAGGCGATCTTCGAACGCGATCGCCTCGTTCGTGGTGCGAATGCGGATGGCGGCCTTGCGGGCGCGGGTTCCGTTGCGACAGGTGCCGGGATAGATGATGCCGAGGGGGCCGCGGGGCGCGCCGGCGAGCATGCTGCGGGAGCAGCCGCAGGGATAGGCAGCGCCGCGGGCGACGAGTGATTCCACCAGCGCAAAGTGACGCTCGGCCTCGCGGCTCTGGTAGAGCACCGGGCCGTCCCAGGCGAAGCCGTAGCGCTCGAGCGCGCGCAGGATCTCCGTGTCGGCACCCGGCGGCTCGCGTGGCGGATCGATGTCCTCGATCCGCACGAGCCACCGGCCGTTGCGGGATTTCGCGGCGAGGTAGCTGGCCGCAGCGGCGATGAGCGACCCGAAGTGCAACGGTCCCGTGGGGGAGGGCGCGAAGCGCCCGACGTACCGCGCGCTCATGGCGCGAGGCGCCGATGCCGCCGGCGCGGCTCACGCCGGGTCAGGGCATCGTGCGCCTGTCTCGCCGTAATCGTTACCGATAGCGATCGTCGCGGTCGCGGAACTGCCGCTCAGCCATCTCGCGGCGCTCCTGCGCTTCGAGACACAGCGTGGCGACCGGGCGCGCCTCGAGACGCTTGAGGCCGATCTCCTCGCCGGTTTCGTCGCAGTAGCCGTACGTGCCGTCCTGGATGCGCTGAAGCGCGGCATCGATCTTGCGCAGCAGCTTGCGTTCGCGATCGCGCGTGCGGAGCTCCAGTCCGAACTCCGACTCCTGCGTGGCGCGGTCGTTCGGATCCGGGAAGTTCGCCGCTTCATCCTGCATGTGATGCACGGTGCGGTCGACTTCGTTCATCAGCTCGAGCTTCCAGGAACGAAGAATCGCCTCGAAGTGCGCGAGCTGCGCGGGGCTCATGTACGGCTCGCCACGTTTCGGGACGTAGGGTTTGAAGCGGAGCGGACCCGAAAGAATGTCGCTCCGGGGACGTCCGTCTCCGGCACCTGCGGCCGCGGGCTTGGCCTGCGTCGCAGCGGTCTTCTTGCGGGCGCTGGATGCGGATTTCGGAGTGGCAGCCTTCCGCACCGGCTTCTTGCCGGCGGTCGAGGCGGCTTTCCGGGAAGAGGTTTTCGTCGCGGTCACCTTTTTTCGGGATACCTGTTTTGCTGTCGACTTGCGGGTCGAAGTCTTCGCCTTCCGGCTTGCCGTACGGCCGGCCGAAGGGCGCGTTGTCTTTTTGCGGGACGCGGACTTCTTGGTCGACGCGGCCGCGCTCCTGGATTTGCCTTGACTCACTTTTCGCTTCTTTCCTGTGGCCTTCTTGCCTGTGGTCTTCCTGGCGCTGGCCTTGCGGGCCGAAGCCTTGCGTGATGCCTTCTTTTTCCCGGCGGCACCAGCAGCCTTCCGGGTCCTGCTCGCCGTTTTCCGTGCGGGCATGTTGCCTCCTGCCGGTCCGAGAAAAACGCGGGATTATACATCGACGGCCGGGACTTGGAAGTCCGGCCGGGCCGGGGGTTTCCGGCCGGCTCCCCGGGCCCGGGCGAGGTCCCGGCACCGCCGTTCCGGGGCCTCCGCGGGTCTTCCGCGGACGGGCCAGGGACCGCAGCCGCCGGCCCCCCCGGGTGCCTTCGGCTGCGATTGCCGCCGCTGTCCGACGGACGTCTCGCCACTGCGACAATCGTCACGAGCCCGGAATTACTTTAGACTACCGCGAATTTGACGGGCCCCTGGCGTAAAACCCCCTGATGCGACTCAGCAAGATCAAGCTCGCCGGCTTCAAATCCTTCGTAGATCCCACCGTCATTCAGTTTCCGAGCAACCTGGTCGGCGTCGTCGGCCCGAACGGCTGCGGCAAGTCCAACGTCATCGACGCGGTGCGGTGGGTCATGGGCGAGAGCTCGGCGAGCCGCCTGCGGGGGGATTCGCTGACCGACGTGATCTTCAACGGGTCGAGCTCGCGCAAGCCGGTCGGCACCGCGTCGGTCGAGCTCCTGTTCGACAACTCGGAGACCACGCTCGAGGGGCAGTACGCGAAGTACGCCGAGATCTCGATCCGCCGGGAAGTCTCCCGCGACGGCACCTCCAACTATTACCTGAACGGCACGCGCTGCCGCCGCAAGGACATCACCGGCGTGTTTCTCGGCACCGGCTTGGGCCCGCGCAGCTACTCGATCATCGAGCAGGGCATGATCTCCCGCCTGATCGAAGCCAAGCCCGAGGAGATGCGGATGTTCCTCGAGGAGGCCGCGGGCATCTCCAAGTACAAGGAGCGGCGGCGGGAGACCGAGAACCGCATCCGGCACACGCGCGAGAACCTGGCACGCCTGCAGGACCTGCTCGAGGAAGTCGAGAAGCAACTGAAGCACCTCGATCGCCAGGCGAAGACGGCGGAGCGTTACAGCCGCCTGAAGGCGGAGGAGAGGCGCACGGGCGCCGAGCTGCTCGCGCTGCGCCTGAAGCAACTCGACGAACGTGCGCGCAAGGCACAGGCCGACGTATCGGAGCGCGAGACGGCGCTCGAAGCCGCCGTCGCCGCGCAGCGCCGCATCGAGGCGGACATCGAGAAAGCCCGTGTTGCGCAGAGCGAGCGCAGCGACGAGTTCAACGCCGTGCAGGCGCGCTTTTACCGCGCCGGCTCGGAAATCTCCCGGCTCGAGCAGGCGATCGAGCATGCCGAGGAGCTGCGCGCGCGTCAGCGCAAGGATCTCGAGCAGGCGATCGAAGGCGCACGCGAGATCGCGGCCCACATCAACAAGGACCGCAGCGAGATCGAGCAGCTCGAGCTGTCGCTGAACGAGCTGGCGCCGGGGCTCGAGCGCGCGCGGGAGGCCGAGCGGCTGTCGCAGGCTTCGCTCGAGCGCGCCGAGAAGGCCCTCGCAGAGTGGCAGGAGCAGTGGGACGCGTGGACGCTCGCGCACAACGACGCGCAGCAGGTCGTCAGCGTCGAGCAGACCCGGGCCGAGCAACTCGAATCGCGGCTGCGGAGCCTGGCAGAGCGCCGCCGCAAGCTCGACGAGACCGCGCAAGCGACGAATCCCGAGGAGCTGAAGGCGGAATTCGATCGCCTCGCGGTGCAGGAATACCGGAAGCGCCAGGCACGCGACGAGTTCGAGCGGGCGCTCTCCGACGTCTCGGAGCAGATCCGCAAGCTTCGTGAGCAGGACCAGAAGCTGTCGAAGCTGGTCGACGAGCGGCGCGCCGCTTTGCAGGCGGTCGAGAGCAAGCACGCTTCCCTCGAGGCCGTGCAGAAGGCGGCTCTCGGCCAGAGCGACGAGAACGTGCGCCGCTGGCTCGAAAGCGGCGGCCTCGCCGACCGGGCACGCGTCGCGCAATCGCTGGAAGTGGAATCGGGCTGGGCGCGGGCCGTGGAGACGGTGCTCGGCCGGTACCTGCAGGCGGTCTGCGTCGGCGACCTCGAGCAGGCGGCGGCCGGCGTCGCCCGGCTGCAATCCGGCGACCTCACGTTGCTGGCCGACGAGGCCGACGACGAGGGCGGGGCCCCGGGCTCACTGCTGTCGAAAGTCAGCCGCGCACCTCGCGCCGTCGCCGACATGCTGCGGCCGGTGCGCACCGCCGACACGCTGGAAGCCGCGCTCAAGCTTCGCGGCCAGCTCGGCGCGGGTGAGTCCGTCATCACGCCGGATGGCATCTGGTTGAGCCGCGGCTGGCTCAGGGTGGCGAAAGACGCGGACCCGAGGGCGGGCATCCTGGCGCGCGAGCACGAGATGCGCCGGCTGGCCGGCGAGATCCGCGAGCTGCGGGCGCGCTGGGAAAGCGCGAAGAAGCTGTTGGAGGACGGGCGCGCACGGCTCACGCAGCTCGAGGAGCAGCGCGAGAACCTGCAGAAGGACGCGAGCGCCCTGCTCGGGGAATATTCCGAAACGAAGGCGGAGCTCGACGCCATGCGCTTCCGCCTGGACCAGGCGAACGCGCGCCGCGCGGCGATTGCCGAGGAAACGGATACGATCGAGAAGGAGCGGCTGGCGGCCGAGGAGCAGGTCCGCGAGTCGCGCCGTCTGAGCGCCCAGGCCACGGAGACCCTGAAGGAGCTCGAGGTCCGGCGTGAGACGCTGGAAACGCAGCGCGAGGAGCTGCGGGCCGAGTTGAAGCGCGTGCGGTTGCAGGCCGAGCAGGACCGGAACACCGCCCACGAGATCGCGATCCAGTTCGAGAATCGCCGCTCCAGCAAGGAATCGGCGGCCCAGAGCCTGGAACGCATGCAGTCGCAGCTCAGGCACTTCGGCCAGCGCGAGCAGGAGATCCGCCGGCAGCTCGAGCAGGGCGAGGCGCCGCTCGCGGCGAACCGGGCACGGCTCGAGGAGCAACTCGCCCTGCGCGTCGAGGTGGAGGCGGAGCTCAAAGAGGCCCGGCACCGCATGGAGCAGGTGGAGACGGAGCTCCGCGAGCTCGATCAGCGCCGGGTCGAAGCGGACCGTGCAGCTGAGGAGGCGCGCGGCGCGGTGGGCGAGGCACGCATGGTCCTGCAGGAGATACGGGTGCGCCGCGAGGGAATCGCGGAGCAGCTCGCCCAGACGACCTTCACGCTCGAGGAGTTGCTGAAGGAGCTCGAGGAGGGCGCGGAAATCGCGGCCTGGGAGGAGAAGCTCGAGCGGCTGCGCACCCGCATCGAGCGCCTGGGACCGATCAACCTGGCTGCCATCGACGAGTTCAAGGAGCAGTCCGAACGCAAGGAATACCTCGACAAGCAGCTCGGGGACCTGAACGAGGCACTGGCCACGCTCGAGGGGGCGATCCGCAAGATCGACCGGGAGACGCGGAACCGGTTTCGCGAGACCTTCGACAAGGTGGATGCCGGGTTCAAGCGGCTCTTCCCCAAGCTGTTCGGGGGCGGGCACGCCTACCTCGAGCTGACCGGGGACGACCTGCTCGCCGCCGGCGTGACGGTGATGGCGCGGCCGCCCGGGAAGCGCAACAGCACCATCCACCTGTTGTCGGGCGGCGAGAAGGCGCTGACGGCGGTGGCGCTCGTGTTCTCGATCTTCGAGCTCAACCCGGCGCCGTTCTGCATGCTCGACGAGGTGGACGCGCCGCTCGACGACGCCAACGTCGGCCGGTTCTGCGACATCGTCCGCGAGATGTCGGACAAGGTGCAGTTCGTCTTCATCACGCACAACAAGGTCACGATGGAGCTTGCCCGCCAGCTCACGGGCGTGACCATGCAGGAGCCGGGCGTCTCCCGGCTGGTTTCCGTGGACCTCGACGAAGCGGTTAGAATGGCAGCAAGTTAGCTGACGATCTCTGCGGAATCTCCTATGGACGGCCTCCGCTGGATGCTGTTGTTGTTCGGACTCCTGGTCATCGTGGGGGTCTAC
>DATGQE010000092.1:0-23688 GCA_035304345.1 Woeseiaceae bacterium
CCCGACCGGCGCGACCTGAACCGCTACTTCCCCGGCAACCCGCAGGGCAGCCAGGCGTCGCGCATCGCGTTCTCGTTCTTCACCGAGATCGTGACCCATTGCGACGCGCTGGTCGACCTGCACACCGGCTCGTTCGAGCGAGCCAACCTGCCGCAGCTGCGCGCGGACCTGCGCAACCCGGACGTCGTCACGCTGACGCAGGGGTTCGGCGCGACCGTGATCCTGCACAGCACGCCGGCGGAGGGCACGCTGCGCTGGGCGGCGACGCGCGCCGGCATCCCGGCCGTGACGCTGGAAGCCGGCGGTCCCAGCGAGCTCGAGATCCAGGAAGTGATGCACGGCGTGAAGGGCCTCCAGACGCTCCTGCACACGCTCGGCATGGTGAAGGACGGCCGCTTCTGGGGCGACCCGGAGCCGGTGTACTACCAGTCGACCTGGGTGCGGGCGAATTCGGGCGGCATCCTGCTCTCCGACGTGAGCCTGGGCAGCACGGTCAAGCGCGGCGACCTGCTCGGCACCATCACGGACCCCATGAGCAACGATCGCACCAACCTGTACTCGCCCTATTCCGGGCGCGTCATCGGCATGGCGCGCAACCAGGTCGTGATGCCGGGCTTCGCCGCCTTCCACGTCGGCATCCAGGCACCCGAGGCGACTCCCGCGCCGCGCGAGGCGCGCCGGCACGAGGACACCCCGGCGCGGCCGGAGCCGGCGATCGACGAGCAGGACTACATCGACGGCATGTCGGAATAGTGCCGCCGCACCGCGTTCCCGGTGGGCAATTGCCGTCGCCATCCCCATAATGCGCGGCATGTCGCGAGACACCGGACGCAAGCCCCTCCACGCTTACTGGACACCGAGGTACTGGCCGGCCTGGATCGGGCTGGGCTTGCTGCGGCTGACGTGCCTGCTGCCTTACCGGGTGCAGCTCGCCCTCGGCAAGGCGCTGGGGAGGCTCATCCATGCCGCGGTGCCCGAGCGGCGGGCCATCACCCGGCGCAACATCGAGCTCTGCTTCCCGGAGCTTTCGCGCACCGAGCGCGACGCGCTCGCGCTCGCCCACTTCGAGTCGCTGGGCGCGTCGCTCATGGAGCTCGCGCTCGGCCGCTGGGGGTCCGACGAGAAGCTCGAGGCGCTGACCCGCATCGAGGGCATCGAGCACATTCACGAGGCGCTCGAGGCGGGCAAGGGGGTGATCCTCCTGAGCGCGCACTTCACTGCGCTCGAGGTCAGCGGCCGGGTGCTGTCCAAGCGCTCCCCGCCGTTCGACTGCGTCTACCGACGGCACAAGAACCCGTTCGTCACGGAGCTTCTGCGTTCGAGCCGCGAGCGCTCGGCGCGCGCGACCATCGAGAAGAACGACATCCGCAGCATGGTGCGCAGCCTGCGGGCCGGCATCCCGGTCTGGTACGCGCCCGACCAGAGCTACGACCGCAAGCAGTCCGCCCTGCTCCCGTTCTTCGGCGTGCCGGCGATGACCAACACGGCCACGGGCACGCTCGCGCGACTCGGGAACGCGGTGGCGCTGCCGTTCTTCCCGCGCCGGCTGCCCGAAGGCGGCTATCTCGTCACGATCATGCCGCCGATCGACGGCGTGCCGAGCGACGATCCGGTCGAGGACACGAAGAAGTACGTGGCGATCCTGGAGCAGCAGATCCGGCTGGCACCCGAGCAGTACTACTGGGTGCACCGCAAGTTCAAGAACCGGCCCGAGACCCTGCCCGACGCCTACGCCGACCTCGACGCACTCGCCTGACCGGCCGCACCGTAGCCCGCGACGAGCCGGGCCCAGTCGCGTTCGTCGAAATGCAGGCTCTCGTCCATGCGCTTCAGCTTGTCGAGGGAGCGCCGCAGCCGCGCGAGGTTGGCGCGTTGCCACGGCCCCGGGGAGCGCAGCTCGCCGCGATCGAAATCCAGCAGGAACACCCGGTCGTCGGCGTCGACCTGCACGTTGTAGGCATTCAGGTCGGCGTGGTGCACGCCGGCGTCGTGGAAGCGGCGGATGCCGGCACCGATGGCTTCCCAGAACGCCGCGTCGGTCGCGCTCGTGAGGCGCATCGAGAGCGGCCGGATGCCGGGCACGCGCACGGTCAGCAGGTCGGCCGTGTACCAGGCGCCGTGGCGCACGTAGCGGGCCGCGGCCGGGGGCGGCACCGGCAACTCGAGCTCGCGCAGCCGCGCCAGCAGGCGCCATTCCGCGAAGGCGCGCGTGCGCGCTTCCCCGAGCCAGAGGTAGCGGTCGTGCAGGAAACGCGCCGGCAGCCCGCCGCGCACGTAGTGCTTGAGCACGAACTCGCGTGTCCCGTCACCGACGACGAGCGTGTTCCCGCGACCCGCCGAGCGCAGCCTGCCCTCCACGGGCCGCGCCTCCGCCCAGCCCGCCGCCGCGAAGCTGTCCGCGGAGATGTGGTTGGGGAGGGAGCGATCGTATAGGATGGCGCCGGTCCCGGTTCTTACGACGGTTTCCTTCAAGCGTGCGCCGTCCTCACGGGTAATCGATGCTCAAGCAGACGCCGCCTGAGAGCCTGTGCGTCATCCGACTGTCGGCGATCGGCGATACCTGTCACGCGCTGGCCGTCGTCCGTGCGCTCCAGGACGCGTGGCCGGAAACGCGGATCACCTGGATCATCGGCAGGACGGAAGCCGCCTTGATGGCCGACATTCCGGACGTCGAGTTTATCATCTTCGACAAGGCACGCGGCCTCGCCGCCTATCGCGACGTCCGCGCGCAACTCGGCAGGCGGCGCTTCGATGCCGCGCTGTGCCTGCATGCCTCCTTGCGTGCCAACGCGCTCTCGGCGCTCGTCCGCGCGCCGATCCGCCTGGGATACGATCGCGCGCGCGCACGGGACTTCCAGTGGCTGGTCACGAACCGCCGCATCGATCCGCAGCCGCGCCAGCACGTGCAGGACGCGATGCTCGAGTTCGCGAAGGCGGTGGGAGCGCCGCCGCGGCCGCTGCGCTGGGACATCCCGCTCGCGGCGGCGCACCGCGAGTTCGCGGCGGCGTACGCGGAAGAGGGCCGGCCGCTCGTCGTCATCAGCCCGTGCAGCAGCGAGCGGTGGCGCAACTTCCGCAACTGGAGCGCGGAGCACTACGCGGCCGTGGCCAACCATGCGCGCCGCAAGTACGGGTGCCGGGTCATCGTCACGGGCGGCAACTCGGCGACCGAGCAGGCGTACGGGGACACGATCACCCGCCTGTGCCCGGACGCCGTGAACCTCGTCGGGCGAACCTCGCTCAAGCAGCTCCTCGCGCTGCTCGAGGTCGCGGCGGTGCTCGTGTGCCCGGATTCGGGGCCGGCCCACATGGCGACGACCGTGCAGACCCCGGTGATCGGCCTGTACGCGACGTCGAACCCGGAACGCACCGGGCCGTACCTGAGCCGCGACCTCACGGTCAACGCCTACCCCGAGGCGGTGCAGCGGTTCCTGGGCAAGACGGCGGAGGAGGTCCGTTTCGGCGAACGCGTCCGCGACCCTGCGGCCATGGGCCTCATCCGTGTCGCACACGTGAACGAGCGCCTCGACCGGGTGCTCGGCGGGCAGCGCAGCGCGGCGGCGGGCTGAAGCGACCGCCGCTCACAGGCGATCGTTGATCGTGTCCAGGTACTGCTTGACGCCCAGCTCGACCGGGCGGAATTCCACGTCACAGCCCGCCGCGCGCAACCGCGTGAGATCCGCCTCCGTGTAGCTCTGGTAGGCGCTCTGCAGCACCTCGGGGAACGGGATGTAGCGGATGCGCCCCTTGCCGTGCCAGGCGATCACCGCGTTCGCCACGTCGTTGAACGTCTGCGCGCGGCCGGTGCCCACGTTGAAGATGCCGGATACCTCCGGATGCTCGAGGAACCACAGGTTCACCGCGCAGCAATCGGCGACGTGGACGAAGTCCCGTCGCTGCTCGCCATCCTTGTAGCCGTCGCGCCCCTCGAACAGGCGCACCTCACCGTCTTTCTTGATCTGCTCGTTGAAATGCCAGGCGACGCTCGCCATCGGGCCCTTGTGCTGCTCGTTCGGGCCGTAGACGTTGAAATAGCGCAGTCCGACCACCTGCCGCCCCTGCGGCAGCGTGCGGCGACGCACGTAGCGGTCGAACAGCAGCTTGGACCAGCCGTAGACGTTGAGCGGCGACTCGTTCTCCGGGTCTTCCGAGAACTCGCGGGAAGTGCCGTACACCGCCGCCGACGAAGCGTAGATGAACGGTATGCCGTGATCCAGGCAGTGGTGCAGCAGCACCTTGGAGTAGTCGTAATTGTTGCTCAGCATGTAGCGCCCGTCCCACTCCGTGGTCGTGGAGCAGGCGCCCTGGTGGAAGATGGACCGGATGCCGGAGCTGAACTCGCCGGCCTTGATGCGCGCGATGAAGTCGTCCTTGTCGAGGTAGTCGGCGATATCGAGGTCGACGATGTTGCGGAACTTCCGTCCGTCCGTCAGGTCGTCCACGACGAGCACGTCCTCCCCGGTGCGCTCGAGGAGCTCGCGTGCGAGATTGCTGCCGATGAACCCTGCGCCGCCGGTGACGATGTGCACGTCGCGGGTCCGTTCAGCCCCGGTCTTCCACCAGGTAGTACTCCGCGCCGCAGTACGGGCACTTCGCCTCTTTCCCCTCGGCGATCGGCAGGTAGACGCGCGGATGGGAGTTCCACAGGTACATCCCGGGCATCGGGCAGGAGAGCGGAAGGTCCTCCGGCCGCACCTCGTAGCGGTGCTGCGCGTTGGCGGGAATGAGCTTCTCGTCGATCGTGCCTGCCGTCGCGGCCACGTTACACCTCGCTTTGCGCTCTGACGGTCGCGGATTATAGCCCGGGGGCGCCTGGCCCGCGGGCGGTATTCCGGGGCGCCGGTCCGGAGCGCTACGGCGGCGGTTCCCCGAACACCGCGGTCCGGAGCGCTACGGCGGCGGTTCCCCGAACACCGCGGTCCAGAGCTCCACGACGCGCGCGCGCTCGTCGGCGAGCTCGCCGGGCGCGACGAACGGCGGCGACTCGTCCAGCGCCAGCCGGTGCAGCCTGAGCCGGTAGTCCCGGTAGATCGCCTGCAGCTCGGCGACGTGCTCGGCGGCAAGGCATCCCGCCGCGCCGAGCGTGCCGAGCTGCCGGATGTTGTCGGAATAGTGGATCACGGCGGGATGCCGCCCGGCGTTCTCGAGCGCGAGGTACTGCACCAGGAACTCGATGTCGGCGATGCCGCCCCTGCCCTGTTTCAGGTCGAAGCGCTCGTCCGTCGAACGGTCGAGCTGCGCCCGCATGCGGCCGCGCATCGCGATCACGTCCTCGCGCAGGCGCTCCCGGCGCACGCGGAAGCGCAGCGTCTCGCCGCGCACCTTTTCGAACGCGCGCGCGATCACCGCGCTGCCGGCAACCGGGCGGCTGCGCAGCAGCGCCTGGTGCTCCCAAGTCCAGGCATCCTCCGCCTGGTAGCGCTCGAACGCCTCCACGCTCGAGACCAGGAGTCCCGCGCGGCCGCTCGGCCGCAGCCGCATGTCCACCTTGTACAGCGCACCGCTGGCGGTGCGGGTGTCGAGCAGGTGGACGATGCGCCGGACCAGCCGTGCAAAGAACGCGCCATTGTCGAGCGGCGCTTCTCCGTCGGTTTCCTGCGTGTCGCCGGCGGAGTCGTGCAGGAACACGAGGTCGAGGTCCGAGCGGTACGACAGCTCCATGCCGCCGAGCTTGCCGTAGCCGATGACGCCGAAGCCGGCCTCCCGCCAGCCGTCGCTTTCGAGCCAGCGCGGCCGGCCGTGCCGCCGCACGAGGTCCGCCCAGGCGATCGCCAGCACTTCCTCCAGCACGATCTCGGCGAGCTCCGTCAGGCGATCGCTGACTTTCATGATCGGCAGCGCTCCGCTCACGTCGGCCAGCGCGATGCGGAACACGCTCGCCCGCTTGAACTCGGCCAGCGCCTCGATGCGCCGCTCGCCGTCGTCCGCCGGCAGCCCGGCGAGGCGCCGCCTGAGCTCGAGCTCGAGCTCCTCCCGCGCCGCGGTCTCTCCGCGGGCATCGAGCAGCTCGTCGAGGAGCAGCGGAAAGCGGCCGATCTCCTCGGCGAGCCAGCCGCTGTGCTCGCACAGGTCGATGAGCCGGTCGCGCACCGCCGGGTTCTCGTTGAGCAGCGCGACGTAGGCGCTGCGGCGCAGGACCTTTTCGATGACGTTGAGCGTGCGTTCCAGCACCAGCACCGGCCGCTGCCGGTCGCGCAAGGCGGCCACGAGCTCCGGCACGAACTGCGCCAGGCGCCGCGCGCCCGCCCGCCCCATCTGCGCGACCGCGGGGCTGCCGGCGAAATCCGCGAGCACCCTGGCGAGCCCGGCGGCGTCGGCGAACCCGGCGGCTTCGAGCGCCGCCTCCCAGTCGCCTTCCGGCGCCTGCGTGGCCCACAGCGCAGACAGCGCCTCCCGGGTGCGGGGGACGGCGGCGGGCTCGCCGCCGCGAAACGCGACCGCGGCGAAATGGCGGGCCACGGTGGCCCGCTGCCGCTCGAGCTCGGCGGCGAGCGCCTCCCAGCCGGGGTACCCCAGCGCCACCGCGAGGCGGACGCGGTCGGCCTCGTTCTCCGGCAGGGTGTGCGTCTGCTGGTCGCGCATCGCCTGCAGCCAGTTCTCGACGCGGCGCAGGAACAGCCACGCCCGCTCGAGCTCGGTCGCCGCCGCCGCGGCGAGGCCCCGCGTCCGCGCCAGCCGCTTCAGGGCCGCCAGGAGCTCCGGCGTGCGCAGCGCCGGCTCCCGGCCGCCGCGCACGAGCTGCAACGACTGCGCGATGAACTCGATCTCCCGGATGCCGCCGGGCCCCAGCTTGACGTGGCTCGCCAGCTTGCGCTTGCGCGCCTCGGCGGCGATGAGCGCCTTCATCTCGCGCAAGGACTCGAAAACGCCGTAATCGAGGTACCGCCGGTACACGAACGGCTGGACGATGTCCTCCATGAGCTCCCGCACGGCGCCGGGATCCGCGCCGGTGTCGACGACGCGCGCCTTCACCCAGGCGTAGCGCTCCCATCCGCGCCCGTGGCGCACGAGGTAGGATTCGAGGGCGGCGAAGCTGACGAGCGGCGGGCCGCTCTCGCCGAACGGCCGGAGCCGCGTATCGACCCGGTAGACGAAGCCGTCCGCCGTCTGGTCCTCGAGCAGGGCGACCACGCGCCGCACCAGGCGCGCGAAATACTCCGGCGCCGCCAGACGCCGCGGCCCTTCGGATTCACCGTCGCGCGGGTAGAGGAAGATGAGGTCGACGTCGGAGGAGAAATTGAGCTCCCGGCCGCCCAGCTTGCCCATGGCCAGCACGATGAGGCGCTGCTCCCGGCCGGTGTCGTCGCGCAGCCTCCCGGCGACGGCCGCGAGCTCCGCCTCGGCCGCGGCGACGGCCGCCGCGATCAGCTCGTCCGCGAGCGCGGACAGCGTCTCGAGCGTCGCCAGGACGTCCGCCAGGCCCGCGATCTCGCGCCACAGCACCTCGAGCAGCACACGGTTGCGGAACCGGCGGAGGTGGCTTTTCAGCTCTTCGGTCCCCGCGCCGGCCGGGACCGCGAAGCGTACGTCCGGCGCTCCGCCGGGCCGCTCCAGGCGCCCGGCGAACCAGGGCCATTCCCGCAGCAGGACGCCGCCTGCGAACTCGCTCGCGGCAACCAGCCGCGCGAGGGCGGTGCCCGCCTCCTCGCTCAGGGCGCCGAGCACCTCGCCCGCCTCCGGGTGCCGCTCGAGCAGGCGCTTCAGCCACAGCCGCGCGGGCGCCTGCAGCACGACCGGCAGGCCGTCGATCGCCGGGAGCTCGTGGTTGACCGCCGTGCTGTCCACGGCGGCAGTCTAGCCCGGACGGCAGCGGCGATTCACGAAGGATCCGGAGGCACGCGGGCCACGCTCGTCACGCGTGCCCCTGCCCGCCGCCGGCGAGCGACGCGAGGACCCCGTCGAGCGGCAGCGGCCGGCCGACGCCGTGTCCCTGCGCGTAGTCGACCCCGAGCCTCGTGACGGCGGCGCGCGTCGTGTCGCTCTCCACGTACTCCGCGACGGTCTCGAGCTCCATCACGCGGGCCACCTGCGTGATCGCGGCCACCATCGATTCCGAGATGCGGTTGGTGGTGATGTCGCGTATGAAACTGCCGTCGATCTTCAGCGTGTCCACGTTGAACGTCTTGAGATAGGCGAATGAGCTCAGGCCCACGCCGAAGTCGTCGAGCGAGAAGCGGCAGCCCCGCACGCGCAGCGCATCGATGAAGGATTGCGCCCGCGCCCGGTTCGAGACGGCCGCGGATTCGGTGACCTCGAAGCACAACACGGCAGGCGGAATGCCGCTCGCCTCGAGCTCCTGCTCGATGAAGCCGAGAATGCCGTCGTCGCCCAGGGTCTGCCCGGACAGGTTGATCGCGAACGAGACGCGGGCGGCGGCCAGGGCCTGCCCGTGCGGTGCGAGCGTCGCGAGCGCGACCGATACCACCCAGCGATCGACCTGCGGCATGAGCTGGTAGCGCTCGGCCGCGGAGAAAAAGGCCTTCGAGGGGATGCTGTTGCCCGCCGCGTCCCGCATCCTGAGCAGGATCTCGAAGCGCCGCGAGTCGTCCGCCCGGGAGGAGAGCGGCACGATCGGCTGCGCGAGGAGCTCGAAGCCGCCTGCATCCAGCGTCTTCTGGATCTCGCCGACGAGGTGCATGTCGTCGTAGCGCCGCACGATGCTCTGGTTGTCCTCGTCGTAGACCTCGACCCGGTCGCGGCCGTGATCCTTCGCCGAGTCGAGGGCGATGCGGGCGGCCGTGAGCGAAGCCTCGGGCTTGCCGCCGCGAACCAGCGGTGCCACGCCCGCGCTCACGCTGATCGGGAGCGACCGGTCGCCCTCCAGGTAACGCACGCCTTTCAGGTCGCTGCGGATCTCGCCCGCGAGCCTGAGCGCGTCGTCCACCGACGCGTGTGCCAGCAGGATCGCGAAATCGTCACCGGTGAGGCGCGTGGCGACCGCCTGCCGGGGCAACCGTTCCTCCAGGATCTGCGCGAAGCGGACGATGACCGCGTCGCCCGCTTCCTGCCCGAAGGTGTCGTTCAGGAGGCTCAGGTTGTCGACGTCGAAATAGATGATCTGGTGCGCATCTTCCGGCTTCTCCAGGGAGCCCATCGCCTCTTCGAGCTGCGCTTCGAACCCCGCGCGATTCATGAGGCCCGTCGTCGCGTCGAACGACTGCTCGATCACGTACGCGACCTTGCGCACGATGTGCGACATGAAGCGGGAATCGGAGCGCCGGAAAGGCGAACGGTCGATGCGCCCGAGCTGGACCAGCATGCCCTCCACGTTGCCCAGCCGGTCGAGCAGCGGACAGACGAGCGCCTGGTGCCCCTGGTCGACCACGTCCTCGGAGCCGGGCACTGCCGGGATGTCGAAGATCACCGGGTGACGATGGCCCTGGAGCCGCGGGAACAGCCGGTCGAGCAGGTAGCGATCCAGCGACTTCCGGTTGACGTCCTTCCAGCTCGAGTGCGTCGCGCTGATGCGGATCCGCTTCGCGGGCAGCAACAGCACGCTGTAGGCGATGCCGAGGTAGCGCCCGCTCTGGCCGACGAGCTCCGCCAGCCGCGCATGGCTGCGCGTGCGGTCGTGGATCTTCTCGTCGATCCGGTACACGAGCTTGAGCTCGGCCTCGACCTCGTCCGCGCGCCTCGACCCGGCCGCGAGCCGGGCGGCCAGCTCCACGTGCCGGCCGAGCAGCGGCAGCGCGGGGGCCAGGACCTGCCTGACCGCGTCGGCCGCGGCGCCCTCGCCGGCCCCGAAACCGATCGCGAGCAGGCCGGCCGGCTCGCCCCGGGCCGCCTCGAGCGCGAGGACGAGCAGCCGACCGGAGCCGAACGCGTGCTCGCCCAGGGTGCCCGGGGCGAGCGCGGCGTCGGGCAGCCCGGCGAGCCAGCGCTCGACGCGGGAATCGGCCTCGCCCGTCGTGCTGTGCCACAGGCGCGTGCGGGTCCGGTCGTACAGCGCGAACCACGCCGCACCCGGCACCAGCGAGCGCAACAGCGGCCCCGCGGCAGCGATGCCAGCGTCTTCGCCTGGGTCTGATGCCTCCCCCCGCATGCCGCTTTTCCTCCGGAGCCCGCGCCACGATGCCACGCCGGCGCGCCGGCCGCCGTGACCCGCGTCTCAGCCGATGGCTGGTTTCTTTTTTTGTTTCAGTTGTTTAGAGGCCCGCCAGCCAGGCGTCGTCGGAGCCTTCGGCAACCCCTTCGAAAAGCACGGTGCTCAGGTAGCGCTCGCCGGTGTCCGGCAGCATCGCCAGGATGACCGAGCCCGGCGCGGCGCGCTCCGCGACGGTGAGCGCCGCGGCCAGCGTGCCGCCGGACGAGATGCCGGCGAAAATCCCCTCCTCGCTCGCGAGCCGCCGCGCAATCTCGAGCGCGCGCTCGTCCGGCACCGGCACGATCTCGTCCACGACCTCCCGGTTGAGGACGGCCGGGATGAAGTCGGGCGTCCACCCCTGGATCTTGTGCGGCTGCCACTCCTTCCCGGCCAGGAGTGACGCGCCGGCGGGTTCGGTCGCGACGATCGTGACCTCGGGACGCGCCCGCTTGATCATCTCGCCGGCGCCCGTGAGCGTGCCGCCCGTGCCGTAGCCGGTCACCCAGTAGTCGAGCCGCCGGCCCGCGAAATCCCTCAGGATCTCGGGGCCCGTCGTGTTCCGGTGGTACTCCGGATTGGCCTCGTTCTCGAACTGGCGTGCCAGGAACCAGCCGTGCTCCTGCGCGAGCTCCTCTGCGCGCCGCACCATGCCGGTGCCGCGCTCGGCGGCCGGCGTCAGGATGACCTTCGCCCCGAGCGCCCGCATGAGCTTGCGCCGTTCCACGGAGAACGAATCCGACATCACCGCCACGAACTTGTAGCCGCGGGCGGCACAGACCATCGCGAGCGCGATGCCGGTGTTCCCGGACGTGGCCTCCACGACGGTCTGGCCCGGCTTGAGCAGGCCCTTGCGCTCGGCATCGAGGATGATGCCGATCGCGAGCCGGTCCTTCACCGACGCCATCGGGTTGAAGGCCTCGATCTTGACGTAAAGGTCGACGTGCGGGGGCGGGATCCGGTGCAGGCGAACGACGGGGGTGTTGCCGATGGTGTCCAGGATGCTGTCGTAGATCACGAGCGTGCCGTCCGGAGTCGGTCAGGAAACTGAAGCATAGCGCAGCCGGGAGCCCGCTTCCCCATGAACATGATCCGGGATCCGGCTTGGGGGGATGCCGCCGCCGGGCTCGGCGGCGGGCGGTCGCCCCGGGGTCGGTCCGCCCGGGCAAGCCCGAAAACCCGAAATGGCGTGAAACGAACTGCCGCGCGCCGGGTCTATTGCATCGGCGGCAACCAACGGCAGAGTCATGAAGCTACAACAATTGAAATACCTGCTGGCGATCGTCGACAACGGCCTCAACATCACGGCCGCCGCCGATCGCCTCTACACCTCGCAGCCGGGCGTCAGCAAGCAGCTCAAGCTCCTGGAACAGGAGCTCGGGATTCAGTTGTTCACCCGTAAGGGCAAGAGCCTCGACGGGATCACGGCGGCCGGCAATCTCGTCATCGAGCGGGCGCGCTCGATCATGCGGGAAGTGGAATCGATACGCAGCCTGACGCACCGCCTGCGCGAGGAGCAACGGGCATCGGGGAACCGGGGTCCGGCGCATGCGCCTCTCGGTGCGACTTCCGACCTCGCGAGCCGGGACGCCGCATCGTATCGCGCCCGGAGCTGTTGAACCGGCAGGAGGCGGCGGGGCCCCGGTCCCGCGGGGGGCGCCGCGGGACGGACCCGGGACGCTAGTAGATCCGCAGGCCGCCGTGCCGCTTGCGGCTGCGGTAATCGAGCCACCACAGCCCGCCGATGAAACCCGCGAACAGCGTGGCGGCGAGCGCGGCGCCCACCCAGGTGATCGGCAGGGTGTAGCGGAAGCGCTCCTGCTTCACCGCGTAGGCCTCGTTCTGCCGCGTCAGCTCCGCGATGCGGGCCGCGTCCTCCTGCGCCCGGGCGGCCTGCTCCGCGACCTGCCGCTCGAGGGCGGCGATCGTGGCGGCGGGCCCGGCGAACTGCTCCCGGAGCCGGTCGATCTCCGCCTGCAGGCGCTGCACCTCGGCACGGGTCTCGGAAACGATGAGCACCGCGGGTTTCTCGTTCACGAGGTAGGCGGCCTTGACGTAGCCCGTCGTGCCGTCGGGCAGCCGCACCTGGGCGTAGTAAACGTCCCGCGACAGCACTTCGAGCTCCTGGCCGCTTTCGAGCGTGCGGAACGCGCGATCGCTGGTATCCGCCGCGTGATGCAGCCCGAGGCGCAGGTTGTCGGTGACCCAGGCCGTCTCCGCCGGCGCGGCGAGCGGCGCCATGGCCAGCGGAATCAGCAGGAGTCGCGTGAACGGTCGCATTGCCTCTCCATCGGTGCGGCCGGCCGCACGGCCGGGACACGTTATGTAACAGGCGACGCGTTCGTTTGATGTGACCGGGCGCACGTTGCCGGCGCCTGCCGGGGCTCGAGGTCGCGCCGGGCGCGGCTACAAGCCGTAGACCCAGCGCAGGAGCGCGTGGTGGACCTCCTCACCGGGCCCGCGGTGGACGCCCGGGTGATTCTGCAGCGCCACCACGACGTAACGCTCGCCCGAGCGGGCCTGCAGGTATCCCGCGATCGCGCTGACGTCGTCCAGCGACCCGGTCTTCATGTGCGCCCTGCCGGTGAATGCCACGCCGGCCATGCGGCGCGCCAGGGTGCCGTCCCGTCCCGCGACCGACAGCGATGCCAGGTATTCGGGCATGAACGGGCTTTCGAACGCGTAACGCAACAACCTGCCGACGTCGCGGGCACTGATGCGCGCGTCGCGCGACAGGCCCGCACCGTTGTCGATCACGAGGCTGTCGATCCCGAGCTCGCGCTCGTCGATCCACTCGTCGATCGCCCGCCGCCCGTTCTCCACGGTCCCGGGCGGACCGTATTTCTCCGCCGCCAGCGTGAGGAGCAACTGGCGCGCCATGACGTTGTTGCTGTGCTTGTTGATCTGCGCGATCACGTCCGAGAGCGGCAGCGAATCGAAGCTCATGAGAGGTTCATCGCCGCCCTCGAAGACGACGTTCTTCCAGCCGCCGTCCAGCCGGCCGCCGAGCTCGCGCCACATGGTGCGAAACATGCCGTACGCGAACTCGTTGTGCCCCAGCGCGGAGCGATACAACGAGTAGGTGCCGCAGGCGGACGGGAACGCGCCGGAGAAGATCACCTCGTCCACGGTCTGGTTGGCCGTGATCGTGATGCCCCGCTGGTAGCCCGCGCAGCGCCGGTCGTCCAGCGACAGCCTGTTCACGACCTGCAGGTTCTCGAGCTCCTCCGGGTACAGGCTCACGCTCACTCTCGACGCCGCCAGGTCGGGCTCGAACAGGTAGCGCAGCGCCTTGAAATTGACCATCAGCGCGTTCGGCGCGACGTTGTAGGCACGCAGGGGCTCGTTGTCGAAGGCGCCTGGATCGTAGTTCGACACGTCGAACCAGCTGTCGTCGAGCAGCAGGTCCCCCGTGATGTGCCGGATGCCCGCCCGGCGAATGGCGCGGACGATCTGCCAGAAGCGCTCGGCGACCAGGAACGGGTCGCCGTAGCCCTTGAGAAGCAGGTCCCCGTCGAGCGTCTCCTCCTCCACCTCGCCCCGGAGGTAGACCTCGGTCTTCCACGTGTAGGTCGTGCCGAGCATGTCGAGCGCGGCGAGGGTCGTGACGAGCTTCATGACCGAGGCCGGGTTGCGCGGCGTCCGGGCGTTCCACTCGAGGACCCGCTCGCCCGTGGACAGCCTCTCGACGTAGAGGCTCAGGCTGCTCGCGGGCAGGTCGCGGCGCTCGAGGACCGCCGCGACATTCGGCGGCAGGCGTTCGCCGGCGACCGAGATCGAGGTGACGAGAAGCGCAAGCAGGCAGAGTGCCGAAGCTAGCCTGCCGGCCACTGCCCCATCCCCCTCGTGCGCCGCTCAGCGGATCTTCTGCTCTTGTTCAATCGTGTGCGCGCTGTTTTCGATGATACGGCTGTCGTTGTTCCTGGCCCATGCGGCCAGTCCCCGATCCGGGCATACCGCCGCCGGGTGACCGACGCTCGACAGCAGCGGGATGTCGAAAGTCGAATCGGCGTAGGCGGCGACGTCGGTCGCGGATGTCGCGTATTTTTCGCAGAGGGTCGCGAGCAATGCAACCTTCTCGTGGTGAAAAGGGTGACGCACCGCCGGTGCGGCGGTGTAACGACCGTGGACCACGTCACATTGCGTTCCGATGCCTTCGTCGGCACCGAAGCGGCGGCAGAGCAACTCGACGATCGGTTGCAGGCTGCCGGACAGCAGCACCACGGTGTCGCCGCGTGCCTTGTGCCGGTCGAGCTCAGCCACCACGGGCACGATCCAGTCGGCCTCGCCGATCTGCTCGCCGAAGCGCTCCACTTCGGACGCGACCAGCTCTTCAGGCAGTCCGCTGAGCCAGGCCTTGTTCTTGCGGAAGACGTGGCGCCCGTAGACCGGGAACCAGCGCACCACGAACCACGCGGCGGCCAGGAGCTGGCGGGGACCGATATGGCCGCGGCGCAACATCCAGCCGATAAATCGCTTCTCGGTGCTCCTGCCGGCCACCAGGGTCCCGTCGACGTCGAAAATCGCCAGCCCCATCGATCATTCCAGTTTCACTCGTTTGGGAACGAACGTGTCTTTTTCCTTGTAAGCGAACTCCATTATCACAGGAAGCCCGCGAATCACACAGATGAGCACCGAAAGGTACACGAGACCGGCGCCGATGCCGTCGAGAACCGGCATCCAGTCCCGGAACACCGGGAGGAGCACGGGCAGCGGCTCCATCAGGAGCAGCCAGCAGAACGTCGTGGCTTTGAGCACCGCGTAGAAAATGCGCATGAACTTGCCCGCGACCACCCACTTGCCCAAGGGCGTCCTCAGCATCGAAAACGGGGTATCGTGCTCCGCCGTCACCTGGTTGGCGCGGATCGTATCGACCACGGTGCCGCGGATGATGAACACGAGCGGGACCCAGACGGGCACGATGTCGAGGTCGAGCAGCACGATCCACATGGTGAGCTCGGTGATGCGGTCGCTGGCTATGTCGAACATCGCGCCGAAGACGCTCTCCTCGCCCCTCTTGCGGGCGACGTAGCCGTCGAGCCCGTCGGTGACGAAAACGATGATGAGCAACGCGATGTTGACGACGTGCCACCAGGAGTAGGGCTGGTAGGCAATGGCGACAACGACTATCAGCAGGAGGAGTCGGCTGAGCGTTATCAGGTTCGCCATCGCCGCATTATATCCGTCATGGCACCGGCGCAGGCACTTGCCGGAACCGTCGCCCGCGGGCCGGTTGGCGGCCGCGGCGGGTCACGCCGCGGCCTTCAGTGGGGCTTCTTGATGCCGAACGTCCGGATGCGGTCGTTGAGCGTGGTCGGCCGGATGCCGAGCAACTCCGCCGCGCCGCCCTTGCCGGACACCCGCCAGTTGGCCTGCTTGAGCGCCGCCAGGATGTTCTTCTTTTGCAGCGCCTTCAGCTCCTTTTCCGTCAGCACGCTCTCCTGCGGCGGCTCGGTCTCCCGCTGCTTTGCCGTCCCGCTCGCCGCCGCGGTCTCGGGGAGGGACAGCTCGAGCCGCAGGACGTTGCCCTGCGACAGGATGACCGCGCGCTCGATGACGTTCTTCAGCTCGCGCACGTTGCCGGGCCAGTCGTACGCCATCAACGCTTCCGCCTGCGCGCGCGTGAGCTTGATCGGCTTGCGCCCGAACTCCTTGCAGGTGATGTCCAGGAAGTGCTGTGCGAGCTGCACCACGTCCTGGCCGCGCTGCCTGAGCGGCGGCACCTCGACGGGGAAAACGGAAAGGCGATAGTAAAGGTCCTCGCGGAACCGTCCTTCGGCCACGAGCTGCTCCAGGTCGCGATTCGTCGCGGCGATGACGCGCACGTCGACCCTGCGGGTTGCATCGTCTCCCACGCGCTCGAACTCGCGTTCCTGCAGCACGCGCAGGAGCTTGCCCTGGAGCTCGAGCGGGATCTCGCCGACCTCGTCCATGAACAGCGTGCCGCCATCTGCGAGCTGGAACCGCCCGACGCGGTCGCGGTGCGCGCCGGTGAAAGCGCCTTTCACGTGGCCGAAGAACTCGCTTTCGAACAGGTCCTTGGGGATGGAGGCGCAGTTCACCTTCACGAGCGGCGCGTTTGCCCGCGGACTCCGCGCATGAATGGCGCGCGCAACGAGCTCCTTGCCCACCCCCGTTTCGCCGAGGATCAGCACGTTTGCCGGTGTCTGCGCGACCGCCTCCACCTGCGCCAGCATGTGCATCAGCGCGGGACTCCTGCCGACGATGCGGCCGAAGTTCATCGAGACGTTCACTTCCTCGCGCAGGTAGTCGCGCTCGCGCTCGAGCTCCTCGCGCAGGCGGGCGTTCTCGGCAAGCGCCGCCCGGAGCGCCCGCTCCACCGCGTTGCGCTCCGTGACGTCCTTGGACGCCACCAGCATGCGGTACACGCGGCCGGAGGAATCCCGCTCGCAGACGGCCGACTGCAGGAGCTCGAGGACCTTGCCCTCGCGCGTCACCATGCGCCGCTCCTCGTTCGTGAACTCGCCGCCCATGATGCTGCGCTCGAGCAGCTTGCCGGCATAGCGGCGCCGGTCCTCTTCCGCGTAGAAATCGACGATGGGGCGCCCGATGACCTCCTCGCGGCTATAGCCCATCTTGCTCAACCAGCGGTCCGTGACCGTGACGATGCAGCCTCTCGCGTCCAGCGTGTGCAGCATCGCCGGGGTGGAGCGGTAGAGCTGCCGGTATTTCCAGTCCGCCCGCGCCTGGTCCGCCACCTCCATGTACATCGCGATCGTGCGGATGTACTTGCCGTCCGGGTCGTGCTCGATCACGGAGTTCGTCAGGCAGTTCACCACCTCGCCGGACTTGGAGACGAAGGCGATCGGCTTGTTCTCGAGGCGGCCCGTGCGCCGGAGCTTCGGCAGGAACTCCTTTTCGATCCGCTCGGCGCTCTCGGGCGTCACGAACTCCGCCGGGCGGCGCCCGATCATCTCCTCCCGGGTGTAGCCCAAGCGGTCCAGCAGGGCGTCGTTCACGTCGAGGTAGCAGCCATCGCGGCCGATCGAGGTGGCCATGGCCGGCGCCCGCCGGAACAGCCACTGGTAGTCGTTGCTGGTCGTCATGCGCCCGGAGTGTACCCGATTTTCCGTGAGCCTGCTTACGGAATTTCGTTACTTACGGAATTTCGTAATCCGTATGTCTGGCGCAAACTATTGATCGAGCGTACTTTTCAGGCTTGGCACGAGTCCTGCAATGATGCGGATGACTTTCGGCAATGACCCCGGCAGGTACTTCTCCCCCGATGCCTGCCCACGGTCGCCGGAAGGCGCCGGTACGGAAGCCGGCGAAACGGACCGGAGGGTCCGGCGGCAAGCACCCCCGTTGCCGCAATCCTCAGGGAGCCGGGGCCAGCTCCGTGTCGGAACGGGCTGCCAACAGGTTTCAGGTTGCACGCCCCGGCTCCTTTCTTTTTTTCCTTTGGTCGCCGGTCTCCCGGCGCGGGCCTCACCGGCGGCGTTCCACGCCGTTACCGCGCAGGCGTGCCGTCTGCACGCTGATGGTCCGGCGCGCCCGGCCGAGCCAGTAACGGGCCCAGGCGAACTCGAGCCCGAGGATCGCGAGCCCCGCGGGGATGACGAGGAACGCGGGCCCCGGCGTCACCAGCATGATGAGCCCGAGGAGCAGTACCGTGGCGCCCACGGCTGCCACGATGATGCGGCGCATGACCTTGTAGGTCATGTTCACGAGATTCTTCAAAGGACGATTCCGGCGGCGGAACGAGGCCGAGTAGTCAGGTGTCTCGAGTAATCCGTGGTCCAGTTGCCCGGAGCGGTAGTCTAGGTCCTGTAGACCGCCATTTCACCCGGCCGTTGCGCCGGGGCGGCCGATTCGCCGCGAGCGGCCCGGGTGGCCCGGACCGCGCCCCGTCGTTGCTTGTTTTTTTCGGCGCCTGTCGTAGTCTTCCGCCGGTGACGGCCTGCAGCACTCGTACAATCGCCGCTTTCCTGCTCGTGCTCCTCGCCGGGCCCGGCGCGGCCGGCGAGCCCGGCCACGGGCGGGTGACGCTCACGGCGCAGGCCCCGCGGGTGACCCTCCCGGGCGTGCCTGCGGAGCGCCGCTTCATCGACCTGCCCTCGCTCGAGTATGCCTTCGAGATCGAGGCGGAGTGCGACGGCGGGGTGCCGCATTCGCTGTCCGTCGCCGTCGCCGACACGCGCGCCACCCTTTCCGAAAGCGAGCTCGCGGCCGGCCCGGCCCGGCTCGTGCTCCGCGTCCCGGCGAAGCAGACCCCGCCGCTCGCGATCGACGGATTCTGCACGGCGCCGCCGGCCGCGCCGGGTGAGGCGTCCGCCGATGCCGCGGCGCCGGGCCCGGACGCTGGCCCCTCGCCGAGCCTCGAGGTGCCGGGCGTGCTCTCCGCCCAGGTCGCGCTCGTGTGCCGTGACGGCGAAGCCCGGCACATGAGCTGGTTCAGCCGCGCGCTCGACGTGACGCTCGCCTGCGAGCCGCCCGCCGGCGGCACGGTGCCGCCGCCTGCCGACCGCTGAGCCGCCGCGCGCAGCGCCGTCAGTTCGCCATCGCCGGGACGGCGAGGTGCTGCGCGAGGAAGGCCAGCGACAGCTCCCACGCCTGCGCGGCCGCGTCCGCGTCGTAGGAACGGCCGCTCGGGTTGGCGAAGGCGTGTCCCACGTTCGGGTAGATGCGGATGTCGTGCACCACGCCCGCGGCGTCGAGCGCCTGGCGGAACGTCTCCACCGTCGGTAACGGGATGGAGCGGTCGTTCGCGGCAAAGTGCCCGAGGATCGGCACCCGCAGCCCGGCGAGCGCATCGGGGTCGCTGGTCACCTGGCCGTAATAAATCACCGCGGCATCCAGCTCCTCGGGAAACAGGAGCGCCGCGTTGAGGGCCCAGGTCCCGCCGAAGCACCAGCCGAGCGCGGCGACGCGCGGGGCCCCGGCCGTCTCGCTCACGAACCGGTAGGCCTGGCGGATGTTCTCGTGCGCCGCTTTCGGGTTCTCGAGCGACTCCATCATGAGCTTGCGGGCGGCTTCGGGGTCCTCCGCGACCCGCCCACCGAACAGGTCCACCGCCAGCACGATGTAACCCTCCGCGGCCAGGCGGTCGGCCATCGCCCGCACGCCGTCGTTCAGGCCCCACCACTCGTGCACGACGATCACCGCCGGCAACGGGTCGACCATGTCGGAAGGGAACACGAAGTGACCGTAGACGAGCCGCTCGTCCACCTCGGCGTACGCCAGGGTCTCGGCGACCACGGCGCGTTCCGGTGCGATCGCGGCACCGGGACCCGGCTCGCCCGAGTCGTGCGCGTGCTCCGCGGCGACCGACTCGGTCGCCTGGCGGGCCGCTTCCGACGGCGGGCCCGGCTCCGTCGCAGGGTCGCACGCGGCGACCGCGAGCAGCAGGGTGGCGGCGCCCGCTACCCACCCCCCGCAAAGGCGTTGTGGCCTGATCATCCTCGCTCCCCGGCAGTGTCGTCGGCGCCGAGTGTAATGCAAACCGGCGCCGTGCACCTCGCCGTGGCCGATTGAAACGGGTGGATGGTATCGGCTAGCATCGTGCGCGTAAGTCGCATCGGGTATGCCAACGAGCCGACCATGAAGGCCACCGCCATGTTCATCCTGCCCTCGCCGGTGGTCGGGCTCGTCTCCGCATCCGGCGGCGCTCGTGGCCCGCGTTTCCGCCGGCCGCGAGCCGGCGTCCCCGCGTAGCTGCGTCTCCGATCCGTCATTCGAGCCCCGGCCGCGCGTTCCAGGAGCGCCGTCTGCCCGTGGGCGTGACGGCATCGACACGAAGCAGCACACATGACTTACGAATCCACGACCCGAACCGGTTCGCTGCCGGCACGCCTCGGTAACTTCGTCCGCGAGTCGCTCAGGGAGAACCGCACCGATTTCACCTCCGGCCCGATCGGCCGGGGGCTCGGGCTCCTCGCCATCCCGATGATGCTGGAGATGGCCATGGAAGCCGTGTTCGCGCTCGCGGACATCGTCTTCGTCTCGCTGCTCGGCACCAACGCCGTGGCGGCGGTCGGCCTCACCGAGGCGCTGGTCACGGTGCTGTACGCGCTCGCGATCGGGTTCGGCATGGGCGTCACCGCGATGGTGTCGCGTCGCATCGGCGCGCGCCGCTTCGACGATGCCGCCACCGTCGCCGGCCAGGCGATCTGGGTCGGTCTCGGGCTCGCGCTCGCGATCGCCACCGTCGGGCTGCTGTGGGCCGAGGACCTGCTCGAGCTCATGGGGGCGAGCGATGCCGTCATCGCCGAGGGCGCAGGCTACACGCTCGTGCTCCTCGGCGGGTCCGGCAGCATCATTTTCCTGTTCCTGCTGAACGCCGCTTTCCGGGGCGCGGGCGACGCACCGATCGCCTTGCGCGCGCTCGTGCTCGCGAACGGCATCAACATCGTTCTCGATCCGCTCCTGATCTTCGGCCTCGGCCCGTTCCCGGAGCTCGGCGTCACCGGCGCGGCCGTCGCCACGACCATCGGGCGCGGCACGGGCGTCGCCTACCTCGCCTGGACGCTGTTCAATGGCCGCGGGCGGCTGCGCCTCACGCTGTCGAGCTGCCGCCTGGTGCCGTCGCTGGTGCGCCGCATGGTCGCGATCTCGATCGGCGGAGTCGGGCAGTTCCTCATTGCGACCGCGAGCTGGATCGCGATCATGCGCATCGTCGCCCTTTACGGCAGCGCGCCCGTCGCGGCCTACACCATCGCGCTCCGGCTGATCGAGTTCGCGCTGCTGCCGGCCTGGGGGCTCGGCAACGCCGCCGCGACGCTGGTCGGGCAGAACCTCGGGGCGGGCAAACCGGACCGCGCCGAGCAGACCGTCTGGCGCGCCGCGCGCTACAACGCGACCTTCATGCTGGGTGTGGGCATCGTGCTCGTGCTCGCGGCCGCGCCGATCGTCGCGCTGTTCTCCGACGACGCGGACATCCTGCGGCACGGCACGGCCTGCCTGCGGATTCTCGGCATCGGTTATCCCCTGTACGCCGTCGGTATGATTATCATTCAGGCGATGAACGGCGCCGGGGACACGCGCACGCCGTCCGTCATGAACTTCGTCTGCTTCTGGCTCCTGCAGATTCCGCTCGCCTGGACGCTGGCGCAGGCGGCCGGCCTGGGGCCGAGCGGGGTTTTCTGGTCCATCGTGATCTCGGAATCGATGCTCACGGTGCTGGGCGTCCTCGTGTTCCGCCGCGGGCGCTGGAGATCGATGACGGTGTAGCCCGCAAAGGGGCGAATACGACCGAACGAACAAGGACAAGAGGCGACCATGACGGAGTTGGAGGTACTTGCGAACATAGCGGAGATCATCGGCGTCATCACGGTGATCACCGGCTTCTTCTTCGCGTTGCTGCAGATGCGCCAGCTGCGGCAGCAGCGTCGGGAGCTCGCCGCGATCGAGCTGTTCCGCTTCTTCGGCAGCCCGAGGTTCGCGGAAGCGTACCACCAGATCCTGCTGATGCCGGAAGGCATGACCGCGCGCGAGATCCGGACCGAGAAACCCGAGCTCGAGCGGGCGGCAATGCTCATCGCGAACACGATGGAGAACATCGGCGTCATGACTTACCAGCGGATCGTGCCGTTCATGGTGGTCAACAACCTGATCGGCGCGAGCACCGTCATCCTGTGGCGCAAGCTCAGGCTGTGGACGCTGGCGCTGCGCGAGGACCTTGGGCAGCCCTACGCTTTCGAATGGTTCCAGTGGCTCGCGGAGCGCCTCGACGACCACGATGCCGACGGCGACGCCGACCCGCGCGCGGCGTACGAAGCCCACCGCGACTGGAAGCCCGCGCGGCTGACGCCAGAGCTGTGACGGGCCCGGACCGGGAAGCCGGCGCACCCCTGATCGAAATCCGCGACGCGACCGTGTATCGCGGCGAGACGCGGGTGCTCGACCGCTTCAGCCTCGACATCGCGCAAGGTGAGCAGGTCGCGATCCTCGGTCCGAACGGCGCCGGCAAGACGACGCTCCTGAAGCTCGTCTCGCGCGAGCTGTACCCGGCGGCTGCCCCGGGCGCCTGCGTGCGGATACTGGGGCGCGAGCGCTGGAACGTGTGGGAGCTGCGCTCGAAGATCGGCATCGTGTCCCACGACCTGCAAGCCCGTTACCGGCCGGCCACGACCGCGCTCGACGTCGTCGTGTCCGGCTTCTTCTCCAGCGTCGGGGTGCACGGGGCGCTGCGCGGACGCGTGACGGACGAGCAGCGGGAGCGCGCAGAGCGCGTGCTGGCCGAGCTCGGCGTCGGCGCCCTGGCGGCGAAGCCTTTCGGCTCCATGTCCACCGGCGAGCAGCGCCGCACGCTGCTCGCGCGGGCGCTGGTGCATGATCCCCACACCCTGGTTCTCGACGAGCCCACCGCCGGCCTCGACCTCGCGGCGAGCTTCGATTACCTGGCGCGCATCCGCAAGCTCGTGGACGACGGGCGCAGCATCGTGCTCGTCACGCACCTGCTGAACGAGCTTCCCCCCGAAATCGAGCGCGTCATTCTGCTCCGGGCAGGCCGGGTCCTGGCGGACGGGCCGAAAGGCGAGGTGGTGACCGAGGCCAACCTCGAGCGCACCTACGGCACGGCCGTCACGCTCACGCAGGTGGGAGGGTACTACGTCGCATTGCCGCGTTCCTGAGGCGCGGTGGCAATCCAAAACGTGACGGACTACGATGCGCCGCAGGCAGTACCTACCTAGGCTGAGCGCATGATTCCGCGCATCGCGACAATCGCCTCGACAATCGCCCTCGCCTCCGGCAGCACCGTCGCCGAGCCGCTCGTGGCCGAGGCGGGCGAGATGACGACCGGTGCCTCGCTCTCGCTCCTGTCCGTGACGGTCATCGTGGTCGCCTTCACGATTCTCGGCGTGCTCGTGCTGCGCGGGTCCGCCGCGCGCCTCCGGCACGCCGTCGGCCGCGCGCTGGGGCGCCGCCGGATGCGCCGCATCCTGCGCCGCCGCAGCCCCGACATCCTGGAGAACTTCATCATTCCGGGCGCCTGGGGCGGCCTCACCAAGATCGACTGCGCCGTGCTGACCTCCGGCGGCATTCTCTGCATCCAGACCAAGCACATGAGCGGCATCGTTTTCGGCAGCGAGAACGAGCCCCAATGGAGGAACGTCGAAGGCATCCGCCAGCGGCGCTTCCTGAACCCGGTGATCCAGAACGAGGGCCGGGCGCGCGCGCTCCGCAAGATCGTGCCCGACGTGCCGGTCGCCAGCCTGATCGTGTTCACCGGCCCCGCGCAGCTCACGGCACCGAAAGTGCGCAATGCCATCCGCCTGCAGGACCTCGACGCGTACATCGGCAAGTTCGTGTTCGGCCCCTCGCGAGTCAAGGACTGGGACTCGGTGTGGCTCACCGTCAAGTCCGCGGCGCTCACGGATGAAGCGTCCCGCCGGGATTTCCACGCGCAGCTGAGCTTCTCCTGACGGTGAGCGAAGCCCTGGTCAGCTCACCCGGCGGCGTGTTCGCCGTCCTGTGCGCGGTGGCGGCCGGCTGGTTCTTCATCGCCCAGGTCACGGGCTGGAAACTTTTCCAGTACGTCCCGCCGCTCATCTTCATCTACGCGACGCCCGTGTTTCTCAACAACTTCGGCATCCTGCCGAAGGCCTCGCCGGTGTATGCGGGGCTCAGCGAGTACCTGCTATCGG
>DATGQE010000093.1:0-9160 GCA_035304345.1 Woeseiaceae bacterium
CACCGATCGATGATCCACCGCAGCACCCGCAGGTTCTCCCCGAAACCCGGCCACAGGAACTGCCCGCGGCTGTCCTGCCGGAACCAGTTGACGTGAAAGATCCGCGGGAGCTTGTCGGACTTGTCGGCGAACGACAGCCAGTGCGCCCAGTAATCGGCGAAGTTGTAACCGCAGAACGGCTTCATCGCCATGGGGTCGCGGCGCACGACGCCAACGGCGCCGGTCGCCGCGGCGGTGGTTTCTGAGCCGACGCCGGCGCCGACGAGCACGCCGTGATTCCAGTCCTTCGCCTCGTACACGAGCGGGGCGAGCTCCTTGCGTCGGCCGCCGAACACCAGTGCCGAGATCGGCACGCCTTCCGGTGCTTCCGCGAGCTCTGAGTAGCTCGGGTTCTTGCGCGCCGACACGGTGAAGCGCGAGTTCGGGTGCGCGGCCGGGCCGTTGGCGGGATCGTACTTGCGGCCCTGCCAATCGTAAGCCGGCTGGCCGTGCTTCTTGCCTTCCCACCACGGCTGGTTGTCGGCGGTAAGCGCCACGTTCGTGAAGATCGTGTCGCTCTTGATCATGTCGAAGGCGTTCTTGTTCGTCTTCGGATTCGTGCCGGGCACGACGCCGAAGTAACCGGCCTCCGGGTTGATCGCGCGCAACCGCCCCTCGTCGTCGAGATGCAGCCACGCGATGTCGTCGCCCAGCGTCCAGATCTTCCAGCCCGGGTGGGAGCGCGGCGGTATCAGCATCGCGAGATTCGTCTTGCCGCAGGCCGACGGGAAGGCGCAGGCGATGTAATGCGTCTCGCCGTCGGGGCTCTCCACGCCGACGATCAGCATGTGCTCGGCGAGCCAGCCCTCCTGCCGCGCCTGCCAGCTCGCGATGCGCAGCGCGTGGCATTTCTTGCCGAGCAGCGCATTCCCGCCGTACCCGGAGCCGATGCTCTTGATCGAAAGCTCTTCCGGGAAATGCATGATGAAGCGACGCTCGGGATCGAGGTCGCCGATGGAGTGCAGTCCCTTGACGAAGCGGCCCTCGGCCTCGATGCGCGCGAGCGCGGGGGCGCCCATGCGCGTCATCAGCTTCATGTTGACGACCACGTACGGGCTGTCGGTGATCTCGACGCCCAGCCGCGCCCACGGGGAATCGATCGGCCCCATGCAGTAGGGGATGACGTACATCGTCCGGCCCTGCATGGCACCGGAGAACAGCCCGTCGAGCTTGCGATGCGCTTCGGCCGGGTCCATCCAGTTGTTGTTGGGGCCGGCATCCGCCGCGTCGCGCGTGCAGACGTAGGTCAGGTGCTCGACGCGCGCGACGTCCGACGGATGGGAGCGGTGGAGGTAACAGTTGGGGTGCGTGTCCTGGTCGAGCTCGAGCAGGTCACCGTTGCGGCACATGCGGGCGATGAGCCGCTCGTACTCCGCCTCGCTGCCGGTGCACCAGTGAATGTCCTCCGGCTGGGTCAGCCGGGCGACGGTGTCGACCCAATCCTGCAGGGCGGCCAGTCGGGTGGTCATGGGAGCGCATTATACGCGCCCGTCCCCGGGGCGCACCCGGGCGCCGCGTCTACGCGCAGGCGAGGTCGCGCGAGCGGGGGCCGCGCTGCCGCCCGCCGGCCGCATCGTAGGTGGCGCCCGCATCGGGATGCGCCCCGCTTACGATGGCGAGCGCCGCGGAAACCTGCTCGCGCCGGAGGTGAATGACGGCGCCGTTGGCGGCGTTCAGGCGGGCTGCGGACGCCAGGGTATCGAGTCCCTGCTGCCAGTCGGCGGCCAGCCCGGGCGGTGCATGGCAGGCCGCGAAGAGCTCGGGCATGCGCTCGACGGCAACCGGCAGCCCGGCTTCGCGGCAGAGCGCCTGCCGGGCCTGCTCGAGGCGCTCGAGCGTGAGGACCGCGGCGCGCTTGGCGGCGCAGGCGTCGGCGAGCGTATCCGCCGCCGGCCGCTCGAGGGCCGCGCGTTCCGCCTGCAGGGCCTGCTCGAGCCGCGCGGCGGTTTCGAGGATGTCCCGGACCAGCGCCGCGGCCCTGTCGCGGAGAGAGTTTTCCGGGAGGGGCACGGTCAGCCGATCTGCCGGTCCGTGCGGATCAGCGCCGCCGCGATGCGCTCGGCGTCGATCTCGTACTCGCCCCGGGCGATCGCGGCCTTCACCGCGTCGACCCGGCCGCGGTCGATCTCGGGCATGGCGGCGAAGGTCTTCTCGAGGCGCTCCAGGAGGCGGCCGCCCGGCGTCAGCTCCACCCGGTCACCGCCTGCCGGCGCGGGGCCCTCCGCGTTGCGGGAAGGCGCGGCGGCACCGGTGCTCCTGGTGCTCCCCGCGCCGTTCAGGCGCTCCGCGATTTTGCCCGGAAGTCCCTGAGTCATCGCGCCAATCCTGTCAGCCATGGTCCCCAACCTCACTATCACGATTCATACGATCGGCCGCGGCGGCCGAAACTTGAGTCTTTCCGCCCCGAGGCGCTCACCGGACCAGCACCTCGACCTCCTGGCGGGAGCGGACGATGCCCTCCACGATGCGGTCCGAGGCCGTGTTGCGCACCCGGATCCGCTCGTCCTCTACCCCGTCCGCCAGCGCGAGCCCGGCCATGCGGATCGCGAGCGCGCCTTGCCGGACGACCAGCGTGACGGACTGCCCGCGCCGCACGAGGAGCGTCTCCTCGAGCGCGCCCGGCGCGAGCACCGCGCCCGCCGCCACCGCGCGTCCCAGCCGGCGGCCCACCGCCTTGCCCGGGTCCTCGAGGTAGCCGCCGACGAGACGCGAGACGTCGCGCTCCTCGAGCGCGAGGTCGTCCGCGCCGAGCTCGTGCCCCGGCGGCAGCGACCGCCGGGCGACCAGCACCGGCCGCGGCTCGAGCACGTCCACCGGCACGTACACCTTCCACGGGCGCGCACCGGTGCAGCGGACGCCGACGACCGTGCGGCTGCCGATTTTGCCCCCGGGCGGCAGGTAGCCTTCGAGCGCGCGCTCGCACTCGGGCAGCGCCAGGCGCGGGTCGAGCGTGCCGGCGCGCGGCACCAGGCCTTGACGCGTCCCGCGGAAACGATCGCGCAGGAACGCTTCCGCGGCGGCGACGATGTCGCCGACGGGCTGCATCGCCATCGGCTGCCGATCCTGCGCGCGGGCGGGCGGCGCGGCCAGCACGCCCGCGGCGACCAGCGCGACCACCATCCCCTGCACGACGAAAAACCGACGCTTCAGGCGCCGGCGCGTCAATCGGCCGGCGGCCCGGGCGCTCGTTGCACGCATTCGTCCTTTCCTGGCGCTCCCCCCGGAGCGGTTCTGCAGATAAGGATGCAAGCGCCGTGCCAGCCCACCGGGAGCCGCGCACAGCCGTCGCCTCCCGCGGCGCCTCGACGCTGGCCGGCACGAGCAGCGCGCGCCTGCAGGTGAGAACCGGCGCAGCAGTTCCGTGCCGGAGCGGGCAATAGCTTGCGATCAATGGCTCGCGATCAATGGCTCGCGATCATTCGCGGTTCCGCTCCGACGGCCGGGTTCGCCGCTACCGACCGGCGCTGCGTTTGCCGCCCGCTTGCCGCCCGGCGGCAAACCGTTGCCGCCCGGTGACCCGCGAATCTTGATCGACGTCACGGAATCCGCGGCTTTTTGCGTGCCGCGCGCGTTGGCACGCCGGTTGCAAGGGGCCTGCCGCAAGCTCGACGAGAAACACTTAAGGGGACCGGGGAAGATGAAACTGCAGCCGTTCGCACCGCACGTCGAGGCGCTCGAGCTTCGCGCGCTGCGCCATCGCGTGCTGTCGTCGAACATCGCGAACGCGGACACGCCGCATTACAAGGCGCGGGACATCGACTTCGCGTCCGCGCTGAGCGCGGCGCGGTCGGAGTCGCTGGGGCTCGCGCGCACGTCCGCTCGCCACCTGGCCGGTTCCGGTGCCGGCAGCGCCGCGGGTGGGGCGGTGCGCTATCGCGTCCCGACGCAGCCGTCGCTCGACGGCAATACCGTCGAGACCGACGTCGAGCAGGCGGCGTTCGCGGACAACGCGATCCGCTACCGGGCGAGCCTCGAGTTCCTCGACGCGGCAATCCGCAAGCTTCGTTACGCCATCAAGGGAGGCGACTGATGTCCCTGTTCAAGGTTTTCGACGTGGCCGGCAGTGCGATGCACGCACAGTCGGTCCGCCTCAACGTCACCGCGAGCAACCTCGCGAACGCCGGCAGCGTGCACGGCGACCCCGCGAAGGTGTATCGCGCCCGCCAGCCGGTGTTCACCGCGTTCGGCGAGGCGCTCGACCGGGAGCAGGGGATTGCCGGCGTGCGCGTGCGCGGCATCGTCGAGAGCGGCCAGCCGCTCACGATGCTGCACCAGCCGGATCACCCGGACGCCGATGAGAACGGCAACGTGTGGCAGAGCAACGTCAACACGGTAGAGGAGATGGTGAACATGATCTCCGCCTCGCGCTCGTACCGGAACAGCGTGGAGCTCATGAACACCGCGAAGGAGCTCCTCCTGCAGACGCTGGCGCTCGGCCGCTGAGCTTACGGAGGCAACCCATGACGACCGTGACCGGCACCCAGGATCCGAGCCTCGCGCCACCGCCCGCGCAACCCGCGTCGCGTGATGCGCTCGGCCAGGAAGACTTTCTCACGCTGATGATCGCGCAGTTCCGCAACCAGGATCCCTTCAAGCCGATGGAAAGCGGCGAGTTTCTAGGGCAGCTCGCCCAGTTCGGAACGGTCAACGGCATCCAGGAGCTGAACGGTGCGTTCGCGGGACTCCAGGCCTCGCTGCAGTCCGACCAGATGCTGAAGGCCGCGTCGCTCGTCGGCCGCTCGGTGCTCGCCGCGACCGACGTGGGTTACGTCGCCGCGGGCGGTGTCCTCTCGGGCGCCGTCGAGCTGCCGGCCGGGGCTACCGGCGTGCAGCTCGACATCACGAACGCGGCCGGGGAGCTGGTGCAGAAGCTCGAGCTCGGGCCGCAGGAGCCTGGCCTCGTGCGGTTCGAATGGAACGGCCTCGACGCCGAAGGCAGGGCCGTCGAGCCAGGACATTACCGGGTGAGCGCGCGCGTGCTGCGCGGCAACCAGGTCGAGAGCGTGGAAACGCTGCTCGACACGACCATCGACAGCGTCAACCTCGGTCGCCACGGCGCGCCGATGACGCTGAACGTGCCGGGCGGCGGACTCCTGTCCGTCGACCAGGTACGCAGGATTTACTGATCCCTTTTTCTCTTCCAGGAGCCTGAACATGCCATTCCCGATTGCACTGAGCGGCCTCAACGCGGCCTCGGCGGACCTCGGGGTCATCGCCAACAACGTCGCCAACGTCAATACCACGGGGTTCAAGGGTTCCCGTGCCGAGTTTGCCGAGGTGTTCGCCGTCGGCGCGCAGAGCGCCGGCAGCGGTGTGCGGCTGGCGGCCGTTTCGCAGCAGTTCACCCAGGGCAACATCGATTTCACCGAGAACGCGCTCGATCTCGCCATCGCCGGCGAAGGCTTCTTCGTGCTGAGCAACGGCGGCACGCGCACCTACACGCGCGCCGGTGCGTTCGGCGTCGACCGTGACGGTTACGTGGTGAACGCGCAGGGCCACCGCCTGCAGGCCTACCCGGCCGTGGGCAACGGGCTGTTCAACACCAGCGCGCCGGGCGACCTGCAGCTCGGAGTCGGCGCGAGCCCGCCGCGCGCCACCTCGACGGCCACGCTGGGCGTGAACCTGCCGGCCACCGCGGAGGTCCCGGCGACCGGCACGTTCGACCCGGCGGACCCGACCAGCTTCAATCACACAACGTCCATCACCATCTACGACTCGCTGGGCGTGGCGCACACCGCCACGATCTATTTCATCAAGCAGGCCGCGGCCAACACCTGGGACACCGCGGTCGAGATCGACGGCAACCCGGTGACGGGCAGCGGCCCGATCGTGTTCAACCCGGACGGCACCCTGCAGAGCCCGGCCGGCGGGCTGATGGCGCTCGACGCCTTTCCGCCCGGCACCGGCGCCGACGACATCGGCCTCACGCTGGATCTCGGCTCGATCACGCAGTTCGGCCAGGCTTTCGGCGTGAACTCGCTGTCGCAGGACGGCTATACGACGGGCAGGCTGACGGGCGTCAGCGTCGATACCGAGGGCGTGGTGTTCGCGCGCTTCACCAACGGCCAGTCGACCGCGCTCGGCAAGGTCGCCCTGGCGACGTTCGCCAATCCGCAGGGCCTGCGCCAGGCGGGCGACACCGCGTGGAGCGAATCCTCGCAGTCGGGTGACGCGCTGCTCGGCGAGGCCGGCACGGCGTCCTTCGGCAACGTCCAGTCGGGTGCGCTCGAGTCGTCCAACGTCGATCTCACGGCGCAGCTCGTCAAGATGATCACGGCCCAGCGGAACTTCCAGGCCAACGCGCAGGTGATCTCCACCGCCGATGCCGTGACCCAGACGGTCATCAACATCCGCTGATCGCAGGGACGGGCGTTGCACGCATGGACAGGATGATCTACCTCGCGATGACCGGCGCGAAGCAGACCGAATACGCGCAGGCCATCAACGGCAACAATCTCGCGAACGCCTCGACGACCGGCTTCCGCGCCGACCTGCACGCCTTCAGCGCGGAGCCGGTCGCCGGATCCGGGCTCGCCTCGCGGGTCAACGCCGTGGTCCGGCCGTACGCGACGAGCTTCGCGCAGGGCCCCGTCGTCAACACGGGGCGCGACCTCGACGTCGCCATCCAGGGCGAGGGGTTCATCGCGGTCCAGGGCGCGGACGGCCGCGAGGGCTATACGCGCGCCGGCGACCTGAGGATCGGCGCGGGGGGCATCCTGACCACCGGCGCCGGGCACCCGGTCATGGGTGAAGGCGGTCCGGTGGCCATCCCGCCCTCGAGCAGCATCCTGGTGGGCGCCGAC
Source organism: Woeseiaceae bacterium (assembly GCA_035304345.1). Lineage (GTDB taxonomy): Bacteria > Pseudomonadota > Gammaproteobacteria > Steroidobacterales > Woeseiaceae > IDS-8. Next base: position 6,843 of record DATGQE010000093.1, read on the forward strand.
GGCACGATCTCGGTGCAGCCGCTCGGGCAGGGGCCGGAGACGCTCGCGGTGATCGACCGCATCCGGCTCGTGAACCCGGACACCGCCCGCCTCGCGAAAGGTGCCGACGGCCTGCTTTACCTGCCCGGGGGCGAAACGGCCGCGCCGAGCGCGGACGTGCGGCTCACGGCCGGCGCGCTCGAGCACAGCAACGTCAACGTCGCCGAGACCCTCGTCACCATGATCGAGCTGGCGCGGCGCTACGAAATGCAGATCAACGTCATTGGCACGGCGAAAGAGGATGCCGATGCCGCCGCAGAGCTGATGCGCATCGCCTGACGATCGCGCACCCGGAGGACCAGGACATGAATCACGCACTCTGGATCGCCAAGACGGGCCTCGATGCCCAGCAGACCCGCATGTCGGCGATCTCGAACAATCTCGCGAACGTCAACACCACCGGCTTCAAGCAGGACCGGGTGGTGTTCGAGGACCTGCTCTACCAGAACGTGCGCCAGTCCGGCGGCCAGACGTCGCAGGACACGGAGCTGCCGACCGGCCTGCACCTCGGCACCGGCGTCCGCGTGGTCGCGACGGAGAAGCTCTTCACCCAGGGCGCGCTCGTGCAGACCGGCAACCCCCTGGACGTCGCCATCAAGGGCCGCGGTTTCTTCCAGGTGCTGATGCCGGACGGCAATCTCGCCTACACGCGCGACGGCACGTTCCAGCAGAACGCCCAGGGCGAGCTCGTGACCTCGAGCGGCTACGCGGTGCAGCCCGGCATCACGCTGCCGGACGGGGCGCAGAGCATCACGATTGGCTCGGACGGCGTGGTGTCGGTGATGCTGGCCGGCCAGTCTGCGCCGACGCAGGTCGGCAGCCTCGAGATCGTCGACTTCATCAACCCGGGGGGCCTGCAGCCGATCGGCGAGAACCTGTACCTCGAGACCGCCTCGAGCGGGACGGCACAGGCGGGCACGCCCGGCATCAACGGCTTCGGCTCGCTGGTGCAGGGCTCGCTGGAAGGCTCGAACGTCAATGTCGTGTCGGAGCTCGTGAACATGATCGAGACGCAGCGCGCTTACGAGATGAACTCGAAGGCGATTTCGACCGCCGACCAGATGATGCAGTACCTGAACAACAACCTGTGAGCGCCCGGAGCATGACATCACGCAATGACCCCGTAGGAGCCCGCCATGCGGGCGACGGAAAGGCGTACGGAAACGTCCACCGGGCGAAATGCCTTCCGCGGCCGCGGGCTCGCTCCCGCCGTGTGCTGCTGCCGCTCGCCGGCACCCTGGCGCTCGCGGGTTGCGCCGGCATGCCCGAGCCCGCCGCGCCGTACGCGGCGCCGCTGCCCGAGGTGGTTCCGGCCGCGCCGAGCGCCGGTGCAATCTACCGCGAGGGCGGCGAGGTCAGGCTGTTCGAAGATCTGAAAGCGGCGCGCATCGGCGATATCCTCACCGTGCGCCTGGTGGAGCAGACCGCCGCGACGAAAAACGCGAACACTTCCACGTCGAAATCGAGCCAGGCGGCGTTCGCCAATCCCGTCGTGTTCGGCCTTCCGGTCACGCGCCACGGCGTGCCGATCGGGGAGGCCAGCCTGGACGGCGAGCACAGCTTCGAGGGCTCGGGCGCGAGCAGCCAGAGCAACAGTCTCGAAGGCTACATCGCCGTCACGGTGGTCGCGCGCTATCCCAACGGCAATCTCCTGGTCCGCGGCGAGAAGTGGGTGACACTGAACCAGGGCCGCGAGTTCATCCGCCTTTCCGGCGTAATCCGCCCCTTCGATATCGAACCGGACAATTCCATCGCGTCGAGCAAGGTCGCGGACGCGCGGATCGCCTACAGCAGCGAAGGCGTGCTGGCGGAAGCGAACCGCATGGGGCTCTTCACGCGCTTCTTCAACTCCGGCCTGTGGCCGTTCTGAGGACCGGCGACTCATGAACAGGAATCATGGAACACCGGGGCTCTTCCCGATCCTGCTGTGCCTGCTGCTGGCCGTGCCGTGCGCGCACGCGGAACGCGTCAAGGATCTCGCGAGCGTCGGCGGCGTGCGCGACAACCAGCTCGTCGGCTACGGGCTGGTCGTCGGGCTGGACGGCAGCGGCGACCAGACGAGCCAGACGCCGTTCACGGTGCAGAGCCTGAAGAACATGCTGGCCCAGTTCGGCGTCACGGTGCCGCCGGGCGTCAACCTGCAGCTCAAAAACGTGGCCGCCGTGTCGATCCACGCCGAGCTGCCGCCGTTCGCGAAGCCCGGCCAGACGATCGACGTGACCGTGGCTTCGATCGGCAACGCGAAGAGCCTGCGCGGCGGCAGCCTGCTGATGGCGCCC
>DATGQE010000094.1:0-4585 GCA_035304345.1 Woeseiaceae bacterium
TGCAGGATCTGCTCAAGGTTCGCGGCCATCAAGAGGTTCCTCTCACTCATGAAAGAATCACATATGCGAAATTTGTATGCGGCACATACAATATTCGGCTAGGGGTGCAAGGGGAAAGCGGCAGCCCGAGAGAGGAAGGCGTAACATGAACGTCGAGGCGCTCGACCACGTCAACATCATCACCGACAGGCTCGACGAGACGGCTGAGTTCTACGGCCGCCTGCTCGGCCTCGTGCGCAAGGACGCACCGCCCCCGCTGACTCCGGAGACCGCCACCTGGATGTTCGACGCCGAGGATCGCGCGATCATCCACATCAACTCGCTCGACTGCTACCGCGCCTACGACCGCGAGGTGCAGCCGGGCAGCCTGACCGGTGCGCTGCACCACGTCGCGCTGCGCTGCACCGGCTACGAGGAAGTGAAGGGCCGGCTCGACGAGATGGGCGCCGAGTACCAGGAGAACCTCGTCTCGGCGATCAACCTGCGGCAGATATTCACGCCCGATCCGAACAACGTGCTGCTCGAGCTGAACTTCTTCGCCGACTGAGCGATCCGTCGCTCACTCGCGGAACAGCAGCGGGGCGAATTCGCGCAGGCTGCGCCGCCACGTCAGGAACTCGTGGGCCGTGTCGGGCGACACGTAGAACACGCTGTTGAACCCCGACGCCTTGAGCGCCGCCGCATTGGCGGCGGGGTCGCTCTCGGGCACGCCGGGCGGCGCGGTTCGCCTGTTGGCGAGCTCGCGGCTGCCGAAGCTGACGAACACCAGCTTGACCTCGTCGCGGAAGCCCGGCGCATTGGCCACGTCCTCGACCGAGAACGTGCCGCCGCTGAACAGGCCGACGTAGCCGAAGATGCCGACGTTCGCGGTGGTGATCAGCTTGGTCTCGAACCCGCCCATCGAAAGACCCGCCATCGCCCGGTGATCGGCGTCGGCCAGCGTGCGGAACTCGCGGTCCACGTAGGGGATCAGCTCGTCGAGCAGCACCGTCTGGAACGGCCTGATGTCGAACGCGGCGAGGCCCCCGGGTGCGCCAGGGGTGATGTCGTTGGTCATGCCGTAGGTCATCACGATGATGAACGGCCGCACTTTCCCCTCGGCGATCAGGTTGTCCATGATCAGGTTGGCGCGCCCCTGGTTGGTCCAGGCGGTCTCGTCCTCGCCCCATCCGTGCTGCAGGTAGAGCACCGGGTAACGCTCGGTGCTCTGGTCGTAGCCGGGCGGCGTGTAGACGAACGCGCGGCGCTGCGTGCCGGTGCTCGGCGAGGGGAACAGCACCTGCCGCACCTGGCCGTGCGGGACATCCTTCAGCGCGTAGAAATCGGCATCGTGCGCGGGCACCTCGACGCCGCTTTCCCAGCGCCGCGAACCGAAGAAGTTGAGCGCGCCCGGATCGTTGAACGTGCCGCCGTCGACCTCGAGGTGATAATAGTGGAACCCCTCGTCGAGCGGCCCGGCCGTGGTTCCGACCCATGCCCCGTCCTCGGCCTTGTGGAGCACCGTGCCGCCTTGCCCGCCGAGGCCGAGCGTGGCCCGCACGCTCTGCGCCTGCGGGGCTTCGACGCGGAAGCGCACGTAGCCCTGTGAATTGACCTGCGGGTACTGCTGGCCCGGCTGGTTCAGCGACGAGGGCGCGAAGTCCTCGACGACCGGCGGCGGGTCGGCGTCCTGCGCCGCGGCAGGGATGGCGACGAGGGCCGCACCGGCGGCCAGCAGCGCAAGGACGGATCGCATCGGAAGTCTCCCCGGACGTCGGACATCGAATATGTCCGAGTTATTCCAGAAGATCTGGCAGCCTGCAACGGCACTGGCGGAGAGGCGGTTCCGGAAAATACCTCTTGACAAAACAAACCATATCGGTTATATGGCCGTCCGCCGGCGCAAGCTGGCACCAGCGACGGGTGCGGGGGCGGTAAGCGCTTCGCTCTCTGTCCCCCGCGCGATCCGGCCGGCACGCTGACGGACATCGTCGTCCAAACGCGTGTCCGTCCCGGGATGCGAGGACCGGGCCTCGGCCCGGACAAGCTCGGGGTATGCCCCGACGGCAGGCGAGACGGACGCGAGCCCGCACCGCCACCGCCTCGCACCACAGGGCCGAGCAGACGGTTGTGCGTAGCCCCGTCCGCCGTTCGCAACGATGCTCACGCACGGCAATCCTGTGATGCCCAGGCCGCCGGCCGGACCCGTCCGCTCGTGCGACGTCTTCTGGCGCAATCCCGCGCTCGCCGGCGGGCGCTGACGCGCGCCTAGACCGGCACCGTCCCCGCGGTCGTCGTCCGGTACATCTCGCGCCGGAAGCCATCGTAGTCGTTCGGCCCGAGGTGCATCGTCAGCCGGTTATCCCACAGCGCGACCATTCCCGGCTCCCACTTGAGCCGGCAGGTGAACGCGTGCTGGGTCACGTGGGCGACGAGGAAGTCGACGATCGGCTTCGCCTCGCGGGTCGTCATCCCCTCGAAGCCGATCGTGTAGGTGTCGCAGATGTAGAGCGATTCCTCGCCGGTCTCGGGATGGGTGCGGACCAGCGGGTGGTACCGCCCTTCGAACCCCGCGCGGCGCGTTTCCTCGCTGGAGAACTGGATCGCGGTCCCGAGCAGCGTCTCCTGCGTCAGGTAGTTGTTCCGTGCCGACATGTGCACGCGCAGCCCGCGCAGCATGTCCTGGTAGGTCTTGCTGAGGTGCCGGAAGGCGAGCGCCGAGTTGCACCAGGTCGTGTCGCCGCCGTAGGGCGGCACCTCGACCGCACGCAGCGTGGTGATCGCCGGCGGCTCGGCGAGGAACGGCGAATCGGTGTGCCACCCGCCGCCGAACAGCGACGGAACCCGCGTGTCCGCCTCCTTGATGATCGGGTGGACGTTGCGGTGCCCCTCGACGCCCTGCGTGTAGGCGTCGACCGCGAACGGCCCGAGCCGCGCCGCCCACTCCTCGTGCTCGGCGTGGCTCAGGTGCTGGTCGCGGATGAACAGCATCTTGTGGTGGTAGAGCGCGCGCTTGAAGTCCTCGAACGCCGCGTCGCTGAGCTCGGTCAGCCGCGGCCCGACGATCTCGGCGCCCATCGCTGCGCTCAGCGGCCGCGCCTCGAAATGCTCCGATTCGAACGGATGGTTGTCGAAATCGCCGCAGGGGCTGACGCGCACTTCCCACATGATCAGGCTCCTCTGCCCGCCGTGATGCCGCGCGCGACGGGGAAAGGGAAGGGGCCCTCATCCAACTCCGACTGAGCCCCTTCGGGGCCAAGTCTCCGCAGCCTGGATGAGGGCGCTTTCCTAAAGCTCGATCACCGTCTTGGCGAAGCTCTCCGGTCCCCAGGCGTGGGCATAGGCGTCCTTCGCCTGCTCGAACGGGAAGCGCCTGCCGATCAGCGGCTCGATCCGGTTGACGTCGACCGCCGCGTTGAGGCGCCGGGCCATCGCCGCCGAGCCGACGAAGATCCCGCGCATCGAGCCCGCGGTCATCATCAGCCCGCGCGGGTTGGGCCCGCCCTCGGGCTGCAGCACGCCGATGAAGGCGATCTCGCCCTGCATACGCAGCGCCGCCATGGACTGCTCGGCCGTGCCCGCCCCGCCGACCTCGATCACCTTGTCGACTCCGCCGAGCTCCTGCCCGACGTAACGGCCCCAGTCGGGCACCTCCTTGTAGTTGACCCCGTGTGCCGCGCCGAGGGCCTTGATCCGCTCGAGCTTCTCGTTCGACGAGGAGGTGGCGATCACCTCGCATCCGCCGGCGCGCGCGAGCTGCAGCGCCAGCATCGACACGCCGCCGCTGCCGAGCACCAGCACGCGCATCCCCGGCAGCAGCGCGCGCGGCCCCTCGTAGAGCGCGTTCCACGCGGTCACCCCGGCGCACGGCAGGCAGGCGGCCTGCGCGAAGTCGAGCGTCTCGGCCATCGGTACGACTGCCTGTTCCGGCAGCACGACCAGCTCGGCGAGCATGCCCGGCGAGAACCCGTCGCCGAGCGCGGGGCTACCCTTCGGCGGCCCGTCCTCCCACTGGGTGAAGAACGAGCCCTGCACCCGGTCGCCTTCCTTGAACCGCGTGACCTCGGATCCGACCCCAACGACCTCCCCGGCCCCGTCGCTGAGCGGGATCGCCGGCGCCTTGAGCGCACCGCCGAAGTACTTTCCCGCGGCGACCGCGAAGTCGCGGTAGTTGATCGAGCAGGCGCGGATCCGGATCAGCACCTCGCCCGGCCCGGGCGTCGGATCGGGCAGCTCCTCGAGCGTGAGCTTGTCGAACCCGTCGGATCCGGCCGGAAGCCTCCATGCGCGCATTCTTGGTTCTCCTTCGCTTGCCATGCTCTCTCCCCTCAAGGGGAGAGATACGAAGGCTTGGCAGCTTGCTGCCTAGCCGCAGTTGAGAGGGGGCTCCAGCGCTGCGCCTGTGCCCCTCTCCCCGCCCTCTCCCCTGCAGGGGAGGGGGCTTCACACCTCGATGCTCTCGAGCACCCCGCCGTCGACCGCCCAGTCCTGCCCGGTGACGTGGCTCGCCGCGTCGCTGAGCAGGAACGCGGCGACTTCGGCCAGTTCCATCGGCGTGCCCATCCGCCGCTGCGGCACGCGCGCGGCGATCTTGCCCTTCTGCTCG
>DATGQE010000095.1:0-16500 GCA_035304345.1 Woeseiaceae bacterium
CGGCCGCGCCGGCCGAGCGCCTCGCGCGCGAGGTCGTCGCGATACAGCTGCTCGAGCGCCGCCACGAAGCCGGCCGCGTCGGCCACGCCGCCGATCGTGTTGAGCTGCTGGGCAGCGGCGGCGTACGACGTCACGGGCACGTAGCGCACGCCGCCCCGGGGCCACTCCGCGAGCGCGCTCCACTCCGGCACGATCTGCGGGACGCCGCACGCCATGCCCTCCATCGTCGTGAGGCCCCAACCTTCGCCGAGCGTGGTCGAGACCTGGACGTCGAGCGCAGCGTACAGCATCCGCAGCCACTCGGTCGGCGGGCCGTGCACCGGCGTCGTGAACCCGTGCGTCATCAGTAGACGACGCCGCACGCCGTAGTAGTCCGCGAGCTGCCGCAGGTCCCAGCCCTGATCCCGCTCGGCGCAGTGCAGGTAGAGGAACGCGGGCCGATCCGGCTTCATCTCCTCGAGCCACCGCGCGAAGTACTGCACGGTGAGATCGAGGCGCTTCCTCGGCTGGTTCCGGTTCACGTTCCCCACGATGAAGCTGCCGGCAGGGAGGTGCTGGTCGAGGCCGAGGCTCCGGCGGGCCATGGCCCTGGGCATGGGCTGGAAGACGTCGAGGTCCACGCCGTGCGGGATCACGGCTGCCTGCTGGCTGAAACCGCGCGCGCGCAGCTCGTCGAGGCCGAACCGCGTGTAGAAGATCGCCAGGTGGATCCCCGAGAGCGCGTGTGCGACGGACTCGCGGATGTTGGGCGCGTCGACCGGCATGTAGCCGACCAGCGGCACCGGCAGCCGGAGGCCGGCGAACTCGGCCACGATCCACGGGTCGTTCAGCACGACGACGGCGTCCGGCTCGAGCCGGTCGACGAGCGCGCGGATCCGGCCGAGCCCGTACATGTCGCCGCCGCGGCTCGCCGGGTAGATGGGGAACGGGTAGCCGTGCGGGTCCCCGAGGTAGTTGATGCCGAGGACGTGCACGTCCCAGCCCCGTGCCTGCAGCTCGGGCACGATCGAGTGCGTAACCCGCGCGAACCCGGTCGGCGCGACCGCGTCTCCCACCCAGACCAACCTGCGTGTCTCACCCATCATCGGCTCCCCGGATCAGCGTGACATCAGGCCATCCGTGCCCAGCGCACCGTGGTTGTCGTGCATCCCGCGGCGGAACGCCGGCTGGACGCGGTCGGGGTTCGACCGCTGCGCCTGCTTGTCGGCCCGCGAGATCCCGCCGGCGTACGCGCCCGCCCCGGACGCGATCGCGAGCCGCCGCCTGAGTCGCTCGCAGAGGTCCGCGTAGTGCTCGGCCTTCTGGCTGAGCGAGACCCGCACGGCGCCCGCGGCCTTGTCGACCTCCTTCGCGAGGCTCGCGTGGATCGACTCGCAGACGACGACGGCCGCCGCGCGGGCCGAGCCCTCTTCGGCGAGGGCGTACTCGATCTCCTCGTCGGTGACGAGCTGCTCGCCCGGATCGGTGTCCCCGACGAGGAACCGGACCTCATCCTTGGCGGAGAGGCCCGGGTCGCCCGAGTAGCTCCAGGTCATCGCTGCCGCCGCTTGCTCGGCTCGGCCGCCTCGGCCCGGTCGGCGGGCCCGGGCGGCTTGACCCGTTCGGCCGGCTTCTCGAGCAGCGCCTCGAGCTCGGCGATGCGGGACCGGGCGTGCTCGAGCTCGGTCTGCAGCTCGGCGGTGCGGGCGCGAGCCTGCTCGAGCTCGGCCTTCATCGCCTCACCGCCGGCGCGGACCTGGTCGAGCTCGACCTCGAGCTCCGCGATGCGCGCCTCCGCAGCCTCGACCGGACGCGTGCCGACCTTGCCCGAGCCCTCGAGCGCGCGGCGGACCCGCGGCTCGAAGGACTCGTAGTCGTCGATCCGCTCGCCGGCCTTGAACTGCCGGCCGTAGGCCTTGAAGGGCCGCTTGACGTACGTCTCGACCGCGTACATCAGGCCACGCAGTCGTCGAAGAACACGCCCAGGTCGGCCGCGACCAGCTTCTGCTGGTGCGCGATGCGGACCTCGAACCAGTCGGAGTGCTCCGGCCCGAAGCGCGCGCGCATGACCGGCACCTCGACCGCGTCCTCGCCCTCGCCGAGCAGCCCCGTCCAGCTGAACGTGTAGCCGCCCGACGGCGCATCGATCGACGGCTCGGACGCGGCGTAGACCAGCAGCGCGCCCTTCGGGTTGATGATCCAGTCGATGTTGTCGGTGACACCCTCGGGCGAGGCGTTGTAGACGCCTCCCGGGACCAGGACCTCGTCGACGCCGACCAGCGCCGCGAAGATGTCGCGCGTGGCGACGCCGCGCTGCGTGTGCTTGATCCGGTCGATCACGTCCTCGTGGTTCCGGATCACGCGCCAGGTGTCGCGGCCGAGCACGAGCCGGTTCGGCTCGAACCCGGTGCTCGACGCCACCCGATCGATGTACTGCTGGAACAGCCCGATCGGGTCGCTGTTCGACTGGTCGAACTGCAGGAACTGGCCCGCGTTGACGTCCGGGTTGGTGCTCACGCCCGTGCGGTCGGTGCTCCACACACCGGTCCGGAAGAACGCGCTCGCCCAGGCCCGCTCGCGGTGGATCAGGATCTTCTGCGTGAGCAGCCGGACCCGCGCGCGCTCGGGGTCGTACGGCGGCGTCGCGTTCGCGCGCTCGCGATCGTCGAGCGTCGAGGAGAGGCCTTCCTCCTCGATCGAGTAGTCCAGCTTCTCGACCGCGAAGCTGGTCTGCGGCACGCGTCCGCCGAGCGGCCGGGGCCCGACGTCGTCGCGCATGAAGTGCCCGCGCGGGTAGTGCCAGTACTTGCCCTGGCTCATCGCGACCGGGACGCGCGGGAACACCCTGTGGGCCGCGAAAGCCGTGGTCTCCTGGAGGTATGCGACGCTGACGTTCGACAGCAGCGGATCGTGGCGAACGTCGCTGGGGGTCGGCGAAGGCATGGTGTCGCTCCGGGTCGCGTGAAATGCAAAGAGCCCGCGCGCCCTCGGGGGCGTGCGGGCTCTCTCGCCTCAGTGTTGTACGGCTACGTCTGGATCAGGCGTTCGCCTGGCCGGCGTGCACGATCTGCACGGACACCACGTGGCCGGACGCCACCGCGGCCTCCTTGAGGAACGCGAGGCGCTCGTCGCCGGCGGACGCCGGGATCGCCCTGCCGTTCGCGTCGGACGTGACGTACGTCCCCGGGTTGATCGCGCCGGCGGCGACCCACTTGGCGCCTTCGGCGACCTGGATCGTGCCGTACTCCCCCTCGTTGGGGTTGTCCACGAGGATGCCGATGCCGACGCCCGACGTCGCCACCTGGATCTCGCCGTCGGTGTCGAGCACGACAGCGTAGTACTGCTTGTCCCGCAGGTCCGCGCCCGCCCGCTTGGAGATGTACGGGCCAAACTGCTCGGTTCCCATCGCTCGGTCTCCGTCCTCAGGGTGCTCTGGTCGTTCCCCACCCGGCCGAACAGCTCACCGCGGTCAGCGCGCGGCCGCCGCCTTGCCGAAGCCCTTCTCGCGGCGGTACGCCTCGGCGAGGTCCGGGTTCTGCAGCATCGCCTTGTCGACCGCCTGCTCGCGCGTGAGCGTGGGCTCGGCCTTGCGGATCTCCTCGGCCTTCGCGAGCAGCTTGCCGTACGCGTCGCTCGATCCGCCGTCGGAGCCGCGCACAACGAACAGGTTGCCCTGCCGGATAGCGGCGTTGGCGGCCTTGAGCACGGTCTCGATCGCCTCCCACTCCTCGGCCGAGAGCTTCTCGCGGGCAGCCTTGATGACGGGCGCCAGCGTCTCGGCCTTCACGTTCGGCAGAGCGCCGAGCTCATCCTCGACCATCTTCCGGATCTCGGCGAGCTGGCGCGCGTCGCGCTCGGCCTTCGCGACCTTCTCCGCCTCCTCGGCGCGCTGCGCCGCGGCGTCGGCCGCCTTCTTCAGCTCGAGCACGGCCGCCCGCGCCTCGGGCGTGAGCCCCTTGAGCACGTCGTCGAGGTTGGCCGCGTCCTGGCCGCCGCCCTGGCCCGCTCCGCCCGCCGGCGCCGCGCCGGGCTCCGTCGCCTGCTGCTGGTCCGTGGTCTTCGTCACATCCGGCATCGTGGCCTCCGGTGGAGTGGTCGTGATCGTGCCGTCGTCCGGCGTCTCGCGCATCGTGTCGATCAGCGTGCTGAGCGCATCGCGCGCGGCCTCCAGCTTGGCGACCGGGACGTCGCCCTTCTCGAGCGTCTCGCCCTGGAGCCACGTCGGCAGAGCATTCTCGACGTAGTTCGAGAACTGCGCGAGCGACGTGCGGATCAGCGCGCCCTTGTTCTCGGCGTCGTCGTCGCGCAGTGTGCGGCTGATCGCGTCGATTAGGTCCCAGCCGGCACGGTTGGCCTCGGCGATGACGGCGTCCAGCTTCCGCTCATCCTGCATCTCGCCGAACGTCGTCGCCTCATCCCAGGCTTTCTGAATCTGCTCGGCAGTCCAGCCGAGCGCCTTGCCGATGCCCGCGATGACGCGGCGCACGACGCCGGTCGGTGCCGCAGTCTTGTTCGCCTCGAGCGCGGCGAGCTGCGCTTCGGCCTTCTCGCGCGTTTCGTGGCAGCCGAACGTCTCGTCGCCGTCGTGGCTCACGACGCAGAACTGACCGTCGCGCTCGACGATGCGCTTGCGGATCGTGCCGGGCGTGTCGGCGGCAGCGTCCCGCTTGAAGATCGTGATGTGCGCTTCGGGATTGGCGCCGCGGTCGCAGAACGCGATCGCGGTGATCTGCTTCGGCTTCAGGAGGCTGCGCTTACGCGGCATCGTCGACCTCCTCGAGATCCTCGCGCGTGCCGACGCCCTCGATCGAGAACATGCGGTAGACGCCGTCCTTCACCGCCTTCCACACGGCGTCGTCGGTGACGTGGAAGCCAACCCACCAGCCGGTCGGCGCACCGCCCTCGACCTTCAAGCCCATCTTCTCGAGCTTCTCCGGCGTGCAGAAGAAGCTCTCGATACAGGCGCCCACGCCGTTGCGGAGGTGCAGGTCGGAGCCGTCGCGGTGGTGGAGCACGTAGTCGTAGGCGCAGTCCTCGAGCGCGGCGGCATCCAGGATCTCATCCTGGGTGTCGACGACCACCTCGCCGTCGGCCTTCGTGACCACGGAGGCCCAGCCGAACGCGATGCGGCGTTCGTCGTCGGTCTTCGTGAACTGCCCCGTCAGCCGAAACGGCATTCGCTCGAATTCCTTCCGGAATGAAGAAAGCCCCCGCCGCGCTAGTCGCGGCAGGGGCTCTCTCGCCTGTCACGCCGAGATGAATAGCGGCGGGGCCCCGCGGGCGCAAGGGGGAGGGCCTCGCCCGGCTTCAGTCCTTGTCGGGGAGCACCACGATGTCGGGCGTCCAAGTGCGCTGCCCGAGCCCGGTGACCGATCCCACCAGGGTCGCTTTCAGGTGCCTCGGCGGGGCCGTCAGATCGATCGCTTTGAAGTACAGCCCGTTCGAGACGTGCGGGACCGTCTCCGATGCGAGCTGGGCGCCGGTGACCGCGTCCAGGATCTGCACCGTGAGATGCACGTCCTCGCGCGTCTGGCCGGTGTGATCGCGCATGTTCTGGATACCGCAGAGCATGGTGGACCCCTGGAGCCACGCGAACGCCGTCGTCTTGCTGCTCTTTCCTGACATTCAGCCCTCCGGTGCCGGCTGGATGTAGACCTCGCCGTCGAGCGCCGGCCGCAGGAAGACCTCGCCGTCGAGCGCCGGCCGCAGGAAGACGTCGCCGTCGAGCACCGGCACGATGAAGACGTCGCCGGTGAGATAGCCGGTGGACGCCGTCGGCGCGATCAGGACGCTCGCGGCCGCGGTCCTGGCGCCGTTGCCGCGCAGGAACGCCGACGCGGCGTAGCTCCGGCTGCCGGCGGCCGCCACACGCGCGCTCGCGGCCGCCGTGGTCTCGGCGAGGAACGCGATCCGCACGGAGGCGGTCCGCACGATCGTCCCGGTCTGCGAGATCCGCGTCGACGCGGCCGCCGCGGCCGCGCCGGCGGCGGCCACGCGGGCCGACGCTGACGCCGCGAGCTCGGCCGAGAGCGCGATGCGGACGCTCGCCGCCTCAAGCGCGGCACCACGCGCGGCGATCCGACTGCTCGCCGGCGCGATAGCGTCGCCGGCAACCTGCAGCAGGGCTGACGCCGCATCGCTCGCCGTACCCTGCGCCGCGACTCTTGCAGACGCGTTCGCCGAGGCCTCGCTGACGAGTGAGACGGCCGCGCTCGAGGTGCGCGTGACCTGACCCGGGATCGTCGTCCCGATGAGCGCGCTGGCGGCCGCGGTCTCTTCACCGTGGACCTGGACCGTGGTGCTGCCGCTCGCGCTGACCTCGGCGACGAGCGCGACCAGGACCGACCCGAGGTCGACGAGCGCCCCCGTCGCGGAGATGCGCGTGGTGGCTGCCGCGGCTCTCTCTCCGGCCAGCGCGATGCGAGCGGAGGCCTCCGCGCTCAGCTCGGCCGCGAGCTGCACGCGGACGCTGGACGTCTCGGTGTAGACCCCGGCCGCGGCGACGCGGCTCGAGGCCGTGGCCGCCGCGTGGCCGTGCGCCGAGACCAGTGCGGACGCTGCCGCGGCGAGCTCGACTGCGAACTCGATCTTGACGCTGGCCGTCGCCACCTTGACCCCTGCGGCGGCGACTCGAGCCGATGCGTCAGCACTCACGCCACCGGCGGGCACCGCGATCCGGGCCGACGCGAGCGTCCCGGCTTCGCCCTGTCCGAGCAGGTTCGCGCTTGCCGCCTCAGTGACTTCGGCCGCGAGCTTCACGCGCACCGAGCCGGTCTCGATCACCTCGGCCGGAGCCGAGATGCGGACCGAGCCCGGTTCGCTGCGCTCCGCCGGGAGGGCCACTCGGACAGAGGCGGTCTCAAGTACCGCGCCCGTTACGGCGATTCGTGCCGATGCGCCCGCTTGCGCGGCGCCCGCCACCGCGACACTCGCGGACGCGGGCTTCGCGGTCTCGCTGGCGAGCGAAATGCGCGCGCTCGCACTCTCGACGACGTCGCCGCGCGTAGAGATGAGCGCCGAGCCCGAATCGGTGACGGTGCCGTCCTCCGTATCGATCTCGACGCGCCAGTCGTCGATGTGGATGCCCGTGCTATCAGACCCGCCGCGGAGGGTCAGCCCAGCACGGCCAGGGGCGAGAACCTGGGTCGTGAGGGTGATACGCTCGACGCCGTCGATATAGGCTGTGATGGTGTCCCCGCGGCCGACAATACGCACGGCGTAGGAATTCCCCGGGGTCAGGACCTGCTGGGACAACGCGAAGTTCGTGACCGCGCCATCGATGTACTCTGCGAGCAGCCACGCTCCGCCCGCGATGCTCGGTTCGTAGCCGAGCCCAACGGCCGTGGCCTCCTCCGGATCCAAACGCATGACGATGCCCGCAGTACCTGTCGCCGTGAGAACGTGCAAGACGGCGGACACGTCGTAGTCTGCGCTCGGCGGGACGGCCGTGTGGTATAGCGTAACGAGGTCATCGCTGTTGCCGCGCGCCCGACCCTCGTCGGAGATCACCGCCTGGCCAGCGTCCTCCATCGGGTGCACGATGAACGCCCCGCCGGAGTCCGGCGTGTAGTCGACCAGGTCGGTCCCAGGGTCGGCCTCGAAGGAGGCGGACGCCAAGACGGCCACAGCTCAACTCTCCAGCCACGCCGGCGGCGACACCATTCTGCGCCGCGGGAACCGCGCTCCGTTGTCACGGAAGCGGAACTCAATGTGCGGCGCGTCCGGGCGCAGGCACACCGTCACGAGCATGTATTCGTCGCTCTCCAGCAGCCACCGCTGCGCGACCTCCACGGGCGGTCGGCACCTCCCCGTCTCGTCGAACTGGCCGAACACCCCGAACACGCCGAACACTTCTGCCTGCGGGAATTGCGCCGCCTCCTGCGGCGGCTCACCGCCGACGCAGCCGGCGAGCAGCAGCGCCGCGAGGATGGCGGCCAGGGCGGTGAGCCGGCGCGTATCGACCCGCAAGTGGTCGGGCCGGACACACCGGCGGTCGCCACATGTCTGCGTGACCCGTGCGCCGCGCGGCAGCTCGCCGCGCTCGAGCAGCCACGCGACCCGGTGCGCGAGGTAGTGACGCCAGCGCCGGCCGCCCTCCTGCGCCGAGAACTGGCCGTATCCCTGCCGCGTGGTCGTGCCCCGCCACAGCCAGCAGCCGCGGTCCGGGCGGTCCGGCACGTGCGCCCAGAAGCGATCCGCAGGGAACGTCCGTCCGAGGCCCACCGTGTCCTGCACGTCGACGCCGAGCCGGCGACGTGCGGCGCGGATTGCGGCAGCCAGGCCCGGCACGTCATCCTCGTCCTGCATGTATGCCTCCATCGCGTCCCGGTGTTCTTGCCGTGCTCCGTCGAGGATCTCCGCGACTGCAATGCGTGCGTCCACCTCCGCCTCCTCGTCACGCCCCGGAACGCTCGCGGCGGTCTTGAGCGGCAACAACTCGGGCTGGATCAGGATGCGGCCATCCCGTGACCAGTAGATCGTCGCCTGCCACCGCGTCAGGGCGTCGAGCATTGCGCCCCGGATGCTCGGGTAGGCGTAGCCGAGCCATGACCCCTTGCCGGGCTGGAACCTCCTGGCCGCTCGGACGAGGCCGGCCACGCCCGCGGCGCGCACGTCCTCCTCGATCTCGGGTGGCACGTAGACGTCTGCCCGCAGCCGCCGGAGGACCCAGTCGACGAACCCGAGCGTGCGTACGACTCGCGCGTTCCGCTTCGCGGTGCTCACGCGCGCCCGCACGGGGTCGGCGTTCCCGGTGCGACCGGCTGGAAGATTACCGGCCCCGTGGTGACCCACTCATCGATGTTGTGCTCCGGCTCGCGCCGCCCGTCCGGCCACACCCGGACCGCCCGCACGAAAGCGCTGTCGTCGGGCACCCCGGGGGAACGGAAGTGCAAAGGGAGCTCGCCGGTCTGCCAGCGTCTCGAGACGCGCGGGTGGCACCATTCCAGCACGAGCTCCCACCCGTCTGGATCGGTCACCAGCGCGTGGAACGTCACGCACCCGAAGCCGGATGCACACGCCTGCGCTGTCTGCGTACCGATGCGCTCGCCGAGCCGCCACCTCGCGCCCGCGCGCCCGTCGCTACCGGTGCCCTCGCTCTCGATGATGGAGCCAGAGCCCTCGCCGGTCGTCCAGACGATGTCGGTCGGCGTCGTGACCCGCCGGCCGCGTGTGTCCCTGATCTCGACGACGATCTCGTCGAGGACCTCGCCAGGCGTTCCCTGCTGTCCGTCGCCCTCGAAGATCCGGATCTGCCCCAGGGGTCCGGACGAAGGATCTGGGTCGGGTGCGGGATCCGGTTCCGGGTCCGGCTCGGGCGCCGGCGCGGGAGCGATGACGACGATGCGCGCGGTGTCGCCCGCCGCATCGGCACCGCCCGGCCACGCGGCCGCGATCAGCGCCTCGCCGGGCGCGTCGCAGCGGACGGCGCCGGGCGCGATGATCTTCGCGACCTGGTTGTCGAGGCTGAACCAGGACGTCGTGCTCGAGGTCGTTCGGTCCGCGACGCGGCCGTCGCGTGCGGTGCCGATCGCCTGGACGTTCACCGTTTCCCCGACCCGGCACTCGATCCGGTGCCGACTCAGCATCAGGAGACGGTCCTGCGCGTAGGGCTGCGCCGGCAGACAGAGCACGAGCGCAGCAGCGAGCAACAGTCTTCGCATGGGTGGGCCTCCGGGTCAGGCGGTCGCGGCCGTGAGCCCGACGACGTGCGGCGCGAGGCCGAAGCCCCGCGGCGGCGGCTCGCACGGGTGCCGCCGCCTGCCAAGGTGCAGCCTCTCCGTGGGCGTGATCTCGAACAGCTCGCACTCGCCTGCGGCGGGGTTCCAGTAGCCGATGCGGTAGCCACGGATGCCGAGCCGGCGCGGGCCGCCCATGGCATCGCCGCGGCCGAACCCCG
Organism: Woeseiaceae bacterium; assembly: GCA_035304345.1. GTDB lineage: Bacteria > Pseudomonadota > Gammaproteobacteria > Steroidobacterales > Woeseiaceae > IDS-8. Next base: position 9,878 of record DATGQE010000095.1, read on the forward strand.
ACTCGAGCACGAGGCCGCCGAGCTTCAGCTGGATGAACCGGAGCGCCGTGTTGCCCGGCTGCCGGTCCATGCGGATCACGGGCTGCTGGTAGCGCTGGCGGCAGAAGTAGAGCTCGACCCGATGCACGCGCTCGTGCGGGATGCCCTTCCAGTCGAGGACGTTCCGGCCGGCGGGCCGGTGCGGCAGCACGTGGGCGCCGATCACCGGCTGCGCCAGGCGGGCGTTGAACGGCGCGGCCTCGAAGATCGGCGCGCCGTCGACGTAGGCGACCCAGCCCTCGTAGTCCGAATCGCGAAGGCTGTCCGCCCAGACCTCCATCGGGTCGAGCATGGCGGGGTCAGCCGTCGGCGTCGGGATTCATCTCCGCGGCCGGGTTCCATTCGGCCCGCGTCTCGAGCCGCTGGCCGCGGCGCTTCACGCCGCCGAGGTACGCCTCCAGGAACGCGGGCAGCTCCTGGTTGAGCTTCCGGAGCTGTGGGTCCGGCAGCTCGACCAGCTTGCCGTACTTCTGCTCGAGCGCGGCCTTGAGCCCGTCGAGCTCGACGATGCCGCGGGCCTCGGCTTGCTTGCGGACCGCCTCGATCGTGCGGTCGTAGTAGGACGTCTCCGTCGCCATGGCGTGCCTCACACGTACGAGTAGGTGAGCGCGTACACGAAGGTCGTGAGCCCCGGGGTGGCATCGTGTGGTGCGCACGCCGCGAGGTTGAACGTCTTGGACCCGCTGGGCGCGAGCGCCGTCCCGCACGTGACCTTGCTCGCGTTGCCGCTGAGCGCGGCACCTTCGCCCGGCGGGGCGTCGTGGGTCTGCTGCGTCCAGCCGGAACCCGGCGCGCCGCCCGTGGTCTCGACCGCACGGATGCACGAGACGTTGGAGGTGCCCGCCGTGCCGACGAGCAGCCAGACGGTCGGCGCGGTTCGGTTGGCCGCGTCCGTCGCGTCGTCGTACGCGCTGAGCTCCGGCGGATCCGCGGTGCCGTCCTGGCCGCCCGTCTCGAGCGCGCGGAGCACGTTCTGGTTCGTGTTCCGGCCGGCGGTCGCGACCTGTGCGTCGGCGGCCGCGCCGTCGTGCCAGAGCTCGCCGTCGTTCGGCGGCGCGGCGTTGTCGAAGAACGCGTCGTCGTCGTCGCCGGGCGGGGCGGGGAACGGGTCGGTGAGGTCGCCTTCCTCGGCGTCGGGCCCGACCCAGCGGGCGGCGGTCTCGATGGTCGCCCAGCTGGGTGCCTGTTCGGTGCCCTCGTTCAGCTGCAGTGCGATTACCGGTTCGGCCACGGTCGCCTCCGGACGTCGGTGTGCAGAACGCAAATGAGCCCGGGCCCCCGTTTGCGGGGCTCGGGCTCTCTCGCCAGTCGTCGCGCGCGTCTAATGTGGGGGTGTCAGGCCGGCGGGGTCAATGCCGTGATCAGGAACCGGGGTTCGCACCGCCCTCGTCGAGCAGCGCCTGTTCCAGCCAGCGCGCGGCGTCTGCCTCATGTCGCGAGATCTGAACCAGGGCGTCCGGATCATCGCTGTACTCTTCGCGCAGCGCCGCCAATCGCTCGAGCCAGGCCAGGATATCCTCGGACCGAGAGAATGGATTGACCGGTGGGTCGATCAGCAGCGGCATCGCCTACCGCCTCCGCTGTGCCGTGCGTGTGTAGCGCCAGCCGAGCTCAGTCGCTGACCGCTGCCAGATCTCGTGCATGAAGATCCGCTCGGCAACGCTCCGGGTCAGTTGGCCAGCCTTCCGGGCCTCCGCGAACTCGGCCGCCACCTCGTTGAAGTGCCTGGAGATCACCGCGTTCGCCCTGTCGATGCTGCCCCAACCTGTCGGCCCGGGGCTCATCGAGTACGTCCACCGACTGGTGACCGCGCGCATCTCCGCGGCGTCGATGCGCATCGCGAACGCGATGTCCTCGATCGAGAACGACACCGGAGCGGTCGGGTGATTGTGCGTCAACGTCAGGCCGCGCCCGGCGAGCTGGTCGATGTCCTGCTCCGTCAGCTGCACGTGATCGACCGCGCCGACCCGGTCGAGCACGATGTTCCCGTCCGCGTCCAGCGCGACGAGGTTCTCCCGATCGAGGGCCGCGATCCTCTGCTCGACTTGGTCGAGATTCGCCGCACGTTGCTCGGCCGCCTGCGCCTCCGGCACGGCTACCTCTGCCGGCGGCTCGGGCTGCGCCTCCGGTGCCGGGCCGTCCGCGGCGCCGGGGGCTGCCTCGCGCGGCACAAGGCGCTCGACGCAGCGACAGCTCGGATGCGCGGGCGGCCCGTCGAGGCCACCGCCAAAGGTCCCGCCGACCGGCGCCCGTTGGTCGTCGAGTGCCCGGCAGACCGCGCAGGTCCGGGCATCCGGATCCGGGACCACCGCGACCCACTCTCGCTCCCACTCTTCAGCGTTGATCAGCCCGTTATCAACGGCCGATTGCCAGAGCGCGCGGTGCCCGGCGTTGGCTGCGGCCATCGTCTCGGTGCGCGCGATGTTCTGCGCGCGCAGGTTCAGCAGTCGCCGGCGGTACTGGTCGACGAGCCGGTCGATCTGCTGCGGCGGCACGCCATCTTCGACGAGCCGGGCGCGCAAGTTGTTCACGGCGGCCGAATGGCGCCGCGTGAGGCCGATCATCGGCCGGATGAGCCGCGCGGACTGCATTGGGTGCATCCCCGTCTCGAGCTGGCGGGCGATGACCTCGCGGATCGCGGTGCGCGTCTCGTGCGAGACTCCGACGATGAGCTCACCCACGTGCTGACGCGCCCATTCGATCGCGTAGCGATTCGGCACGTCGAACGCGAGCTCTAGCCCTGCGTGCACCAGTGTGGATTGGCGCGACACCTCGATGGCGGCGTCGAAGATCTCCTCCAGCTGGACACGCATCGGCGCGAGCGACTCTTCGAGCGTCTCCCACGGGATTGCGGCGATCGCAGCACCGATGTCGCCGTCGGCTAGCGCGGCCTCGATCGCCTCGAGCGATACCGCATCCACAAGCGTGGCGATCGCCGCGAGAAACGCCTCCCGCACCCCGGGCACGGCGTCGTCGGCGATGCGCTGCAGCGCCTCCCACCAGTCGTCGCCGGGGAAGGGCCGAACCGTCCGCGCCTTCGCGATGCGGGCCAATGGAGGCCGCGCCTTCCGGACCGGGCGGCGGTCACGGAACCGGAAGAGGATCATTCCGCGTGGAACGGGCCGAGGGTGGTCGGAGTCGGCGCCGGGGCGATCCAGGCCTCGCGCACGGCGCCGGTCGCGAGGTCGACGTCGAGCACGACGACCTCGTCAGCGGCGACAGGGCCGCGCAGCACGATCCGTCCGTCGTGCACCTCGAAGCGCGCGGGGCGGCGCTCACGTCTCATCCTGCGCATCCCTCCTGCGGCCGCGCCCCATGCGGATGATCGTGTCCAGCGCCGCCGCGGTGAGGTCCAGCGCCTCCTCGGGCGAGAACCCCGCCTTGAGGAGCGCCTGGTGGAACTGTCGCAGCAGGGGCGCCAGCTCCTCGAGGACGGCGCCGGTCTGCTCGACTGCGTGAATGATCTGCGAACGCTCGGGCCGCGGCATGCTCCCCAAGATGCGCGCGTCGCGGCCGGAGATCAACGCACATCGGTGCTGGCGTTGTGCAGCTCGTTGCTCCGGATCGCGCGCCCAGAAGATGAAGATGTGCCGCGTCACGCAATCTCCTCGACGCCGTCGGCGGCATTCTCAGGCGCGGCGCCGATCTTCTTCGTCAGCTCCGCCAGGAACTCGGCGGTCGGCGCGTACGGGATCTTGGTGCGGACCCTGATCTCGCGCTGCCGATCGTGCACGCGATCGCCGGCGCGCGCCTCGTGCCGGCTGAAGACGGTCACCTCGAGCTCGTACATGGCACGGCGCTCCCTCCCAGCTCAGTGGTGCGGCGCGTAGATGTAGACCTTCCAGCCCATGTGCCGGACGAACGAGTCACGCGCACAGTCCTGCTCGAGCTCCTGCACCCAGCCCGGGCGGGCCCAGCCCGTCGCCAGGAACAGCTCGCGCCACCACCGCCGTTCCCGGATCGTGACGTGCGAGCGGTCCGTCTCGAGCGACGGGTCGTAGCGCGAGGCCTCGGCCGCCGTGTCGAACGACGGGATCGTGGCGAACAGCGCGTGGCGGGTGTGCGAGCGGGCGCGCTGCAGGAACGCCCGCACCTGGTCCTCGGTCAGGTGCTCGAACACCTCCGAGGCGACCAGGACGTCGTAGTTGCGGGGGAAGCGCCAGTCGTCGACGCTCGCGCACGTGATGTACGGCCGCGCCGCCGGGTCGGCATGCCCGATCGCCCAGGGCGACACGTCGAAGCCCCACGCCTCGCGGCCGAGCGCGCGCAGCGTGCGCACCAGGAAGCCCTTTGCGCAGCCGACGTCGAGGAAGCTCTTCGCGTCCGGGAACGTGTGGCGCAGCAACGCCGCGAGCCCCTGGAACACGCCGCCCATTTGCTGCCAGCTGTAGCCGTCCTTCCAGTTGCTGCGCTCGCCCGTCTCGAAATACCGGTGATCGTAGTAGTCCGCCGGCACGGGCCCGGTAAACGTCGGCTGGATCATTCGTCCTCGCCTTCGTCCTCGTCGTTGTCGGATGACTGCCCCTGCCCGCCGCGGGCCGGCCGCCGCGGCTCGCCGCCCTCCTGCCGCGGCGGAAGCCTCGTCTGCGCCCGGACGTACTCTTCGAGCTCGTCGTCGGGGACGATCACGCCGGCGCCGGTCAGCTGCCGGATCACTTCGGCGAGCTCGCGCATGTCGATCGCCTCGACCTCGCCGGGCTCGAGCTGCGGCAGCTGGCGGACGCGGAACCGCGGGTTGAGGTGGAGCAGCCGCGGGATCGCGTGCCGGTTGAAGACCTCGGCGATCGAGTCGACCCAGGCCTGCAGCGCCGTCGCGAAGAGCTGCGCCTTGGTCACGCTGAGCGCCTGCGTGCCGATCTTCTCGTGGCCGAGCAGGATGAAGTCCGCGAGCACCACCATGGCGATGCGCTGGTCGTAGCGCGCGACCACGGCGGAGGTGTCGAACTGCCGCCGGCCGCCCGACGTGAGCAGCGTCAGGTCGTACAGCTTGTTGCCGTGCTCGTCGTAGACGGCCGGCATCACCACGCCTTCCTGCTCGTCGCGCTTCAGGTTCGTGACGATCTCCTTGTACGTCTCGAGCGCCTGCTGCATCTCGTCGCTGTCGCCGCGGAGCACCTCCGGCGGCACCCAGGCCACGGGCATGCCCGCGAGGTCGCGCTCGATCCCGATCGCCTCGATCTCCTCGATGCGCTTCTTGAAGTACCAGGGGCGGTACGCGCGGCGCAGCAGCGACACGCCCTCCGGGTTGTTCTTGTAGGTGCCGGTGCGGAACAACAACGATTTCGCGATCGGGAGGTACCGGATGCGGTAGTCGGGCTCGGCGACCTGGTACATGCCCTGGATGCCGCCCTCGTCGTCGAACTCCCAGCGGAGCAGCGTGTCCTGGGCGCGGATCGGGACCTTCCGCCATCCGATCAGGCCGTCGTCGAAGCGGCTGTGCTGCTTCGGGTCGCGGCTGTCGCCGCCGCGGCGTTTGTAGACGATCTCGTGATAGGCCCAGCCGTACGGCAGCATGGAGAGGATCTCGGCGATGAGATCCGCCCAGCTCGAGGACATGTCCGTGCGGCACTCCTCGACGAACTGCGCGGCGAGCTGGTCGTCGCGTGCGGAGCTGGCCGGCCGCACACGCCAGCTCACCCGCCTGATGAGCATCTCGATCGCGAACAGCACGCCGGCGACGATCGGGTCGTTCCAGGCCATCTCGCGAATGACGCGGCGCCCCTGCTGCCCGCTCAGCTCGGGCAGGAACTCCTCGCGGACGTAGCCGCCGGCGCGGCGCAGCCCGGTCGCGCCGACCTCGACGAACGCGCGCTGCTTCTGGACTGGCTGCTTGGTCTTGGCCACCGTGGCCCCCGGTCAGTGCGTTGCTGCGCGCGCGCTCAGCCGAGCACCTCGCGCGCCCGCTCGTAGCCGATCTCCCAGCGCTCCGGGAGACCGCGATCGAAGTCCATCGAGTCCCACTCGACGGACGGCATCGTGACGTGCGTGAACTCGAAGCGCCGGTACGGCGTGCCGTCCGACTTCGTCAGCGTGACACCCTTTCGCTCGGCCTGGTCGACCAGCTCGTTGACCTGGAGCGCCCGCTCGAGGTCGACGTGGACGCGGCCCGAGAGCAGGATGTCCAGCACGCGGACCAGGTCGTCGACGAACCAGCGGCCGGGCTTGTCGTTGCCGAGCTGGTGCGGCCCCGTGTCGAAGATCATCACGTGGTCGGGATCCCAGCGCAGCACGTCGCCGATCGGCGTCACGTTCCAGACGCCGCCGTCGCAGGCGGCAGGCATGCCCTCGAGGTCCTCGACCAGGCCGATCACGGGCTGCACGCCGCTGGCGAACGCGGCGCGCAGGAACTGCGGCTCGGCGCCGTTGGGTCCGGCCTCGTAGGTCCGGTAGACGACGTCGTGGCTGTCGAGCGAGACGACGCCGACGCGGAGCCGGTAGCGGAGCGGGTAACCGACGGCCCAGAGCTGCATCAGGTTCCAGAGCGGCGACCAGTCCCACAGCGCGCGTGGCCCGGGCCGGCCGGTGATCTTCGACCAGGCGACCTGGGCGGCGATCTTGGTGAGGTCGTGCTTGCGGTAGACGTC
>DATGQE010000096.1:0-4790 GCA_035304345.1 Woeseiaceae bacterium
CGGCGCCCGTCAGGCTCAGGCCTTCGGCCACCTGCGCACGGATCGTGTAATCCTGGTACGCGGGAATGGCGATGGCCGCCAGGATGCCGATGATCGCGACCACGATCATCAGCTCGATGAGGGTGAAGCCTGACCGGCTTCCGCAGGCGGCGCGCGGCGGCAGGTGGTTCACTGCGCGGCTTCTCGATCCGTGGGAAACAGCCCCGAGTTTACCCGAAAGCACCGCGGCTGCCTGCTCGCGGCGTCGTTGGCAGGACCCCCCAAAAAAGAAGCCCCGGCAGGGCCGGGGCTTCTTGCGAGGCAGTCAACTGCCCTGCAGGACCGTTACGGCCGGCAGGACGACGGCAGCCACTGCGGGTTGGTGCTGAGTGCCCCACCACCAGAGCAATCCCACTCGACGCTACCGCCCGCCGTGTCCGCCTCCAGGACGACCGTGGCACCATTGATCGCCTGGTTCGCGTCGTTGCCGTACGTGACGGTGATTAGGTTCCCGGCGACCTCGACACTGGTCACGTACTTGCCGGTGATATCGCCGGCATCGGCAAGCCCGGCTTCAGCGTTGTCCGTCGGGAACTGGCCGCGGTCCTGCCAGAACTCCGTCGAGGCCACCTTGGCGGCGCCCGTCAGGCTCAGGCCTTCGGCCACCTGCGCACGGATCGTGTAATCCTGGTACGCGGGAATGGCGATGGCCGCCAGGATGCCGATGATCGCGACCACGATCATCAGCTCGATGAGGGTGAAACCCTGCTGGACTTTCTTCATTTCTCTTTACTCCCTGAGGAATGCGCTTTGCGTTCTTTCTTGCGACGGCGTTTCCGCCTTACCGAGGCCTACAGCAAGCGGTATGCCAGAAGCCGATGGCTCGCCACAACCTCTTGTTTCGGGCGCAATTATGGCGAAACGAGGGCGGCCGGTGCCGTGACGCAGTCGGCGCTTTTCGCGGGCCGCAAGCGACGCGGTTTGTCGGCAAGTGACGAAAATTGTCAGTGGCGTCGGCAAGCGGCGACGCGGGTGCGCCGCGCGCCTACTCGATGCCGAGCTTCTTGATGCGGTAGCGGAGCTGGCGGAACGAGAGGCCGAGCAGCTTCGCCGCCTGGGTCTTGTTGTAGCGCGTTTTCTCCAGCGCCTCGACGATCGCCTGCCGCTGCACGTCCTCGAGCTGGTCGCCGAGCGCGGCGGTGCCGAGCGCGGCCACCGGGGCCGGCGCCGAGCGCCGCACCTCGAGGTTCAGGTCGCGCTCCCCGATCCTGCCCGAGGCGCACAGCGTGACGGCGCGCTCGAGCAGGTTCTCGAGCTCGCGCACGTTCCCGGGAAAGGGATAGCGCAGGAGCGCCGCCCGCGCGCTCTCGTCCAGCGCGTCCGGCGAGGCGCCGAGCCGGCGGAGGATGTCGTCGGCGAGCAGGAGCACGTCCTCACCGCGCTCCCGAAGCGGCGGCACGCGCACCTCGATCACGTGGATCCGGTAATAGAGGTCTTCCCGGAACTCGCCGCGCGCGACCAGCTCGCCGAGCTCCTGGTGCGTGGCCGACAGGATCCGCACGTTCACCGGCTCCTCCCGCGAAGCCCCGACCGGGCGGACGGTCTGCTCCTGGATCACCCGCAGGAGCTTCACCTGCATCGCGAGCGGCAGGTCGCCGATCTCGTCGAGGAACAGGGTGCCGCCGTGCGCGGCCTGGACGAGCCCGACCTTGTCGTGGATTGCACCGGTGAAAGCGCCCTTGCGGTGGCCGAAGAACTCGCTCTCCATGAGCTCGGCGGGTATCGCGCCGCAGTTCACGGGCACGAACGGGCCGTCCCGCCGCGGCCCGCTCTCGTGGATCATGCGGGCCACGAGCTCCTTGCCGGTGCCGGACTCGCCGGAGATGTGCACGGGCGCCTGGCTGCGGGCCACCTTGTCGATCATCTCGCGCACCCGCCGCATCGGCTCGGAGTCGCCGATCAGGCGCGTGCGGCCGCCGGCGCCCTCCGCGCGGTCCAGCCTGAGCGCGCTCTCGACGACGTTGCGCAGGTTCTGGATGTCGAGCGGCTTGGTCAGGAAGTCGAATGCCCCGAGCTTCAGCGCCTGCACCGCGGTCTCGACGTTGCCGTGCGCCGTGATCACCGCGACCGGCACGCCGGGCGTGTTCTTCTGGATCCATTCCACGATCTCGAGCCCGTTGCCGTCGGGCAGGCGCATGTCCGTGAGGCAGATGTCGAACTCCCGGTTCGCGAGCTTGCGCCGCGCGTCCCCCAGATCGCCCGCGACGATGGTGTCGATGCCCATGCGCTCCAGCGTCAGCGTGAGCAATTCGCGAATGTCCGGCTCGTCGTCGACGACCAGCGCCGTCGGTCTCATGGCGTTCACCGTTCGGTTTCCACCGCGTTCCAGCGCCCGGGGTCCGCGAACGCGATGCGGAAAATGCTGCCGCCACCGTCGCGCGGCTGGTACACGAGCGACGCCCGGTTGAGCTCGCACAGCTCCCGGGAAATGTAGAGCCCGAGCCCGGTGCCGCCGTGGCGATCGGTGAAAAACGGCTCGAATATCCTATCGATGTTGGCAGCCGGCACGCCGTGACCGTGGTCAAGGACTTCCAGGTACGGCTGCCCGGTGCGCTGGAAACGGCCGGCGCGCAGCTCGATACGCCCATCGGTGGCGTCGTTGGCGTGCTTCACGGCGTTGTCGCACAGGTTCCAGAGCACCTGCCGCAGGTGGCTCGGGTCCATGAGGATCTCGAGCTTCGGCGGCACGTCGAGCAGGAGGCGGCCTTCGTCGAGCTCCAGCGTGCTCGCGAATTCCCGGGCGAAATCCTCGAGCCAGGGGCCGAGCTCCAGCCGTTCCGGCCGGCTCGTCTGCCGGCGGGACAGTTGCAGGACGTTTTCGATGATGTGGCTGACGCGCTCGGCGTGCGTGCGGATGATCTCCGTCAGCCGGATGTCCTCCGGGCTGAGCGATTTCGATTCGGCGAGGAGCTGCCCGGCGTGGCTCATCGCCCCGACCGGGTTCCTGATCTCGTGCGCGATGCTGGCGGAAAGGCGGCCGAGCGACGCGAGCTTCGATTGCTGCACGCGGGCGTTCATGTAGCTCGGGTCCTCCAGGAACACGAGGACCGGCCCGTCGCGTTCGGCGCCTTCGCCGAGCTGCGCCAGGTGGGCGACGAGGCGGGTGCTGGCGCCTTCCGCGACCAGGGTAAACTCGACGTGCGCCCGCCGCTGGGGCTCCCGCCGCCAGGCCGCGACGTAACTGGCGAGCGTCGGCGCGATCTCGCGCAGGTGCAGCCCCTCGCAGGGCTCCGGTGCCGCCAGGAGCCGGGCCGCCGACGCGTTGATCAGCCGCACCCGGTCCGCAGGATCCAGCACCACGATGCTTTCCCGCAGGTGCTGGACGATGTAGTCGTTGAGCTGGGACAGGTTCGCGAGATCGATGCCGCGCTGCACGGCGAGCGCCTCGCTCGCCTGGAGGCGGGTGGCGAGCGGCCGCGCCGCCAGCGAAATGGCGAAGATGATCGCGCCGAGCACGCCGGCCGCGGAGTAGCTCCCGGCGTCGCTGTAGCCGGCCACCTGCGAGAGAAACTGCTCCCCGAGGATCGCGAGGGTCGCGAGCGCCGCGAACGTGGCGGGCGCGTGCAACGGCACGATCAGGCTGCCGGCACCGACGAACACGATGAGCAGGCCCCCGAGCCCGCTCGTGATGCCGCCGCTCGCGTGCATCAGCGTCACGACGGCCGCGATGTCGACCGTGATCTGCGCCATGGCGAGCGGGCGCGCCGGCACCCAGCGCTGGCGAATGGCGAGCCCGGAGATCGTGGCCCACACGAGATAACCGGCGGCCGTCGCTGCGAACAGGCCCGGGTACCGCCCGCCGAAGATCCTGTCCTCCGGCGACGCGAAGAAAAGCCCGAGCAGCACGGCCGCGACCAGCAGGCGAAACGCGTTGAGCGTCCCGAACACCCGCCATGTCAGATCCGCTTCCTCGAGCGCCGGCTGCCGCAGCAGGTCACCGGCCGGTGCGCTCGCGTTCGCCATTTGTACCGTCTGTATCGTCGCCGACGCCAGGTCCCGTCCCCGGGCGCAATGATACGCAGGCCCCGCCGCCTTGTCCCCGTGCTGCCGCCCGCTTTTGCGTCACCGGCGCCTTTGCTCCACAATACGCCGCCCGTCGTTTTTCGTTACCGTTGCGGGCGGGGAACCGCATGAACCTGCACGAATACCAGTCGAAAGAGCTGTTCGCGGAGTACGGCATCCCGGTGCCCGAAGGACGCCCGGCCCGGTCGCCGGAGGAAGCCGTGGAGGCGGCACAGTCCCTCGGCGGATCCCTCTGGGTGGTCAAGGCCCAAGTGCACGCGGGCGGCCGCGGCAAGGCGGGCGGCGTGCAGCTCGCGCGATCGCTCGACGACGTGCGCCGCCACGCGCAGGCACTGCTCGGCGGGCGCTTGGTCACGCACCAGTCCGGGCCCGAAGGCCTGCCGGTCGAGGTGGTCTACGTGGAGGCCGGCTCGGAGATCGACCGCGAGCTCTACCTGAGCCTGCTGGTGGACCGCGCGTCCGGCCGCATCGCCTTCATCGCCTCGGCGGCCGGCGGCATGGACATCGAGCAGGTCGCGGCCGAGACGCCCGAGAAGATCGTCACCGTGACGATTTCGCCGGCGGCCGGCGTGCAGGACTTCCAGGTCCGCCGGCTGGCGAGCGCGCTCAAGCTCGGGAAGGAGCAGGGCAAGCCGTTCGCGGAGCTGGTCCGGCGCCTGTACCGGTTGTACACGGAATGCGACGCGAGCCTGGTGGAGATCAATCCCTTGATCGTGACGAAGGCGGGC
>DATGQE010000097.1:0-5900 GCA_035304345.1 Woeseiaceae bacterium
TGCGGACACGGCGGAGCAGCGCGGGCATCGGCGCGGGCGGTGGGCTCCGCGCCGCGCTGCTCCGCCGTGTCCTCGGTCCGCTTTATTTCCCCCGGGGACACCCCCCGGTCGCGGCTCCGCGGTGCGGGTCCGGGCCGGGCATGAACGATGCCGAGCGGTGGGTTCCGTGCGCGCGCCGGCAGGCGCGATAGCGGGGTTGCCGGCGCGGGGTTAGTGGCGGAACAGCCAGAGGAGGAGGGTGATCAGCGCGCTCACGAGCAGCATGGTCGTGATCGGGAAGTAGAGCTTGAAGCCCGGCTTGTCGACCACGATGTCGCCCGGCAGCCTGCCGATGGGCAACTGGCTGATCCACGGCCACAGCAGCCCCGCCACCAGGATCACGATGCCGACGATGATGAGGGCGCGCTGCATGGCGGTGCGGACCGGCGCCGGTCGGGAACGTCAGCGCCGGTGATGCGCCTCGAGCACCTTCGCGACGGAGCTCGTCAGGCGCTTCGCCGTCTCGATGTGCAGGAACTCGTTCGGCCCGTGCGCGTTCGAGTTCGGGCCCAGCAGCCCGGTGACCAGGAACTGCGCTTCCGGGAACTTCTCGCCCAGCATGCCCATGAACGGAATGCTGCCGCCGGTGCCCATGTACATCGACGGCTTGCCGAAGAACGCCTCCGAAGCCTCCTGCATCGCGGTCTCGAGCCACGGGGCCACCTCGGGCGCATTCCAGCCGCCCATGGTGGATTCGACCTTGAAGTGCGTGCGCGCGAACGGCGGCGGGTCGGCTTCCAGCGTCTCTTTCACGGCCTGCGCCGCGCGTTGCGGATCGGCCGTGGGAGGCAGCCGGAACGACAGCTTCAAAGTCGTTTTCGGCAGGAGCACGTTGCCGGCGTTGACCAGCGCGGGCAGGCCGTCGGCGCCCGTGACCGACAGGGTGGGGCCCCAGGTGTTCGCCAGCAGGAGCTCGAGCGGTGTCGCGTCGGGGCGCGCGTTCTCGTCGACCCACGGGAAGCGCCGCCAGACCGAATCGCCGAGCACCTCGGCCGCGCGGCGCGCCTGCTCGAGACGTTGCTCCGGTATGTCCGGCTGCAGCGCGTCCAGCAGGATGCTGCCGCTCGTCTCGTCCTCGACGCGGCTCAGGAGCCCGCGCAGGATGCGGAAGCTGGACGGCACGACCCCGCTCGCGGTGCCGGAATGCACGCCTTCACGCAGCACCTCGACGGTGAGCGTGCCGACGAGGTTGCCGCGCAGCGAGGTCGTGCACCAGAGTTGCTCGTAATTGCCGCACTCGGCGTCCAGGCAGACCACCAGGCTCGGGGAACCGATGCGCTCTTCGAGCGCCTCGATGTAGTGCGGCAGGTCGAAGCTGCCGCTCTCTTCGCAGCCCTCGATGAGCACGACACAACGCGCGTGCGGAATGCCCTGCTCACGCAATGCCCGGATGGCGGTGAGCGAGCCGAACACCGCGTACCCGTCGTCGGCGCCGCCGCGGCCGTAAAGCTTGCCGTCGCGGCGCACGGGCTCCCACGGGCCGAGCCCTTCCGCCCATCCGCTGAACTCGGGCTGCTTGTCGTAGTGCCCGTACAGGAGCACGACGTCGTCCGAAGCGCCGGGTACGTCGATGAACAGCAACGGTGTCCGGTTCGGCAGGCGGACGATGTCGACCGTCGCGCCCGGCAGCGGCTGGTTGCGGCACCATGCGGCGAGCTGCGTGACGGCGCGCTCCATGTGGCCGTGCTTCGCCCAATCGGGGTCGAAGGCGGGCGACTTGTTGGGGATCCGGATGTACTCGCTGAGCTCGGGGAGGATGGAGGATTCCCAGGTCGTGTCGACGAAGTCCGCGATCTTGCTCGTGTTCATGGCACCACAGGACGTTGGCAATGGGCGCGGGGCGGGCCCGCGGAAAGAAGGCCAAGCCTGAAGCAATTCGCACGCGAACGCAACGCGCGGCGGCGCTGCGGCCGCGCGTCGTCCCACCATCCCGGGGGTGCTGCACCCCGGTCAGGAAACGCGGTCCACCGCCTCGGGCACTCCGCTCTGCTCGGCGCAGTTCGCGCAGCAGAACATCCTGTCGTCGGCTTCTATGCCGTGGCCGATGATGCGCGTTCCGCAGTTGTCGCAGGCCGGCGCCAGCGCCTGGATCGCGCATTCGAACGAATCAAACACGTGGCTTTCGCCTTCCATCTGGACGCTGAACGCCTTGTCGTAATCGTTGCCGCAGGTCTCGCAGGTAGGCATCGGTCTTCTCCCTGTCCGCACTGTCGTGCCGGATCAGGAAGCAAGTTCCATACCAGCGCGGCCGCCTGCGCTGCCGCGCGTGTCACCCGCCGGCGGCGGATACCCGGCTCCCGTCGGCCGGCGCGCCGGCGTTGAACTGGCGTACCCACGCCGCCAGCGCCCCCGGGAGCAGGGCGGGGCTGTACCAGTATCCCTGCCCGTAGTCGTAGCCGAGCTCGGCGAGCTCGCGCGCGATGGCTTCCGATTCGACGCCTTCCGCGACGATCTCGAGCCCGAGGGCGTGCGCCATCTGCACGGTCGATTCGACGATGACGCGATCGTCCCCGGACGTGTCCAGGTTCATGACGAAGGACTTGTCGAGCTTGACGGCATGCACCGGCAGGTCACGCAGGTACGCGAGCGACGAGTAGCCGGTCCCGAAGTCGTCGATCGAGATCAGCACGCCGAGCTCGCTGAGCGCGCGGACCACGACGAGCGCGTGCTCGGGATCGAGCATCATGGCGCTTTCCGTGATCTCGAGCTCCACCCTCGCGGGCGGCACGCCGGTGTCGCGCAGCAGCGCGGCGACGCGCCGCGGAAAGCCCGAGTCCTGGAGCATGCGGGCCGAGACGTTCACGGCGACGCGCAGGTCCAGGCCCTGCTCGCGCCAGCGGGCGAGCTGGCGGAACGCCGTTGCGAGCGTCCATTCCGTCAGCGGCAGTATCAGGTCGGTGGTCTCGGCGAGTCCGATGAACTCGTCGGGACGAACCTGGCCGAGCGCCGGATCGTCCCAGCGCAGCAGCGCCTCGACGCCTTCCGTGCGTGTGCTGCGCAGACCCACCTGCGGCTGGTACTGCAGCCTGAGCTCGTCGTTGGCGATCGCCTTGCGCAGGCGCGTCGCGATCGTGAGCTTGCGGATGCTGTGACGGTCGCTCGCCGCGTCATAGAACTGGAAACCGCTGCGGCTTCGCTTCGCGACGTACATCGCGACGTCTGCGTTCTTCAGCAGGTCCTCGGCGCCTGTCGCGTCCTCGGGCGCGCGTGCGATGCCGATGCTCAGGCCGACGTCGATCGAGATCCCGCAGGTCTCGACCGGTTCCTCGAGACAGGCGATCAGCTCGCGGGACAGCGCCGCCAGCGCATCGGTTCCGCGTGCCTGCTCGACCACGAGGGCGAACTCGTCGCCGCCGATGCGCGCGATGAAGCCGCGCTCGCCGACGACGTGCGCCAGCCGGCGCGCGACCTCGTACAGCACGTAATCGCCCACGTTGTGGCCGAGCGTGTCGTTGACCTCCTTGAAGCGATCGAGGTCGATCATGAGCAGCGCGGTCGAAGTCGTTCCCGTGGCACGCGCGAGCACGGCGTCGAGATGCGCCGCCAGCGCCGGGCGGTTGGGCAGCGTCGTGAGCGGATCGTGCGTTGCCTGGAACTGGAGTTGCCGCTGCTGCGCCTTGCGTTCGCTGATGTCGCGGATGATGGCCGTGTACAGCCCGCGCTCCCGCGGCAGGATCGGGCTCACCGACACGTCCACCGGGAAGCGCAGGCCGGTCTCCGGCGAGCAGGCCTCCCACTCCGTCACGATGCCGGCGAGCTCGGACAGCGGCCGTTCGTCGCCGTCGAACAGCCCGGGGATGTAATCCAGGATCGTCGTGCGGCAGAGCAGGTTGTGCGGGCACCCGAACAGGCTGCTGGCCGCGGGATTCGCGGTGAGAATGCGCCCGTGCTCGTCCAGGCAGACGATGGCGTCCGTGGAGGACTGCACGATGCTCCTGAGCAGCGCGTCGCGCTTGCGGATGCCGACGGCGTAGGCCAGTGCGCGGAAGCTTTCCCCTTCCAGCGATCGCAACGTGCAGAGCACGTAGCAGAAGGCGGTGACGAGCCCGAACGGCACGCTCGGGAAGAGCACGCGCGGCCCGGCGTACAGCCACAGGGTGAAAGCGGCTATCCCGGCGAACGCGCCGATGACCAGCACGAGGTTGCGACGCCAGGACAGGCGGCAGAAGAGGAAAGCGAGCAACGCGGCCCAGCCGGCCGCCATCGACCATGCTGCCGGTTCGGGGATCGCGATGTGACTGCCGGCCAGCAGCGTTTCGTAAGCCAGCGCGAGAGCGACGACGCCCGGCAGCGGCGTTCCGTTGGGTGCCGGGACGATGTCGCCGAGCTGGATCGCGGTCGCGCCGACGAGCACGAGCTTGTCCGCGAAGCGCTCCGCGGGCACGCGGTTCGCCAGCACGTCGGCGTACGAGACGTACTCGAAGGAGCCGGGATCGATGGACCAGTCCAGCCACACGTCGCCCCCGGCGGGAGCCGCTCCGGCGAGCAGCGCGGGCACGGACGGCAGGAGTTGCTCGCCGGAGCCCCAGGTGCGAGGCACGGTGCGGAGCAGGCCGTCGGCGGCCAGGGCGAGATTGACGGAGGCGGCCTCTGCGAACGGGCGCAGGGGCTCCATGGGCTGCGTGAAGCGGGGTGTCTCGTCCGCGGGGGAGGCCTGCTGGGAGAACGCGGGCAGGACGATCGGTGCGCCGCTCCAACGGCGGAATGCCTCGACGAGGCGTGCGTCGTCCTCCGGCTCGGAGCGCGAGCTGAAATCGATGTCGATGAACAGGCGCCGCGGCGTCGCTTCCGCGAGCTTGTCGATGAGGCGCGCGTGGTAGCGGCGCGGCCAGGGCCATTCGTCGAGCTCGGCCAGGCTGAGCGCGTCGATACCGACGATGACCACGTCGCTTTCGATCTCGTGCGCCAGGATACGCGCGGTGAGATCGTAAAGGTCGTACCCGATCCGGTTGCCGAGGTCGCCCGACGACATCGCCGCGAACGCCAGCACGACGGCAAGGGCTGCGGGTACCGGCCAGGGCACACGACGCCAGGCCGGCTTCGGAACCTTCCGGGCGAGCATGCTCGTCATGCGCGGTGACCGGTCAGGATGGCGTCGTCCCCGGCCGATCGCCTACAACCCGAGCAGGTCGCGGAGGCCGGGCAACAGCGCATCGTCGTCGTTTTCTTCCTCGTCCGTTTCCGGGTCCGCGTTGCCGCCCAGCAGGTCGTCGAGAAGCCCCGTCGCGTCGTCGAGGAGGTCGAGATCGACGTCCGCCTCCAGCCCGCCTTCGCCGAGACCGACGCTCACGTCGGTGCCGCCGAGACCCACGCCGACCCCCACCTCGCCGCTGCCGGGATCGGCACCGACGTCGAGTCCCGCTTCGAGCCCGCCCGCGCTCACGTCGGCACCGAGGTCGAGGTCGAGATCGCCCTCGTCCGGGTCGAGGCCCAGCCCGGCATCGAGGCCCGTATCGGCGAGGCCGCCGGTGTCCAGGTCGGCTCCCAGGTCGGCGCCGAGCTCGCCGCTGCCGAGATCGGCGTCGAGCCCGGCGTCGAGTTCTGCGTCGGCCAGGTCGCCGAGCGAGAGATCCGTGCCGAGGTCGGCGCCCAGCTCGCCGCTCCCGAGGTCGGCGTCGAGTCCTGCATCGAGGCCGGCATCGGCGAGGTCACCGAGCGAGAGATCTGCGCCGAGGTCGGCGCCCAGCTCGCCGCTGCCGAGATCGGCATCGAGTCCTGCATCGAGGCCGGCATCGGCGAGGTCGCCGACGGAGAGGTCTGCGCCGAGGTCGGCACCGAGCTCGCCGCTGCCGAGATCGGCATCGAGCTTCGCGCCGATCGTGGCGACGTCGCCGTCCAGCGCGGCTTCCGCCGCCAGCTCG
>DATGQE010000098.1:0-32697 GCA_035304345.1 Woeseiaceae bacterium
GATGTAGCGCACGGAGCCGCCCATCGAGCTCGCACCGAACAGCGTACCCTGCGGCCCCTTGATGATTTCCACGCGCTCGACGTTGCCGAGCAGGTTGTCGAGCGCGAAGTTCGCGCCTTCCGCGAAAGCCGTCGACGAGCCATACGGCACGTCGTCGACGTAGATGCCGACGGACGCGGTCGAGAAGACGTTCGCCACGCCGCGGATGGTGATGGAACCCTGTCCCGGTGCACCGTTGTTGTTGAAATTGACGCCGGGGACGTACCGGATCACGTCGGTCAGCGTGTTGAGCCCGCCGAGCGAATAATCCTCCGGGTCGAACACGGCGACCGACGCGGGCACGTCCTGGAGCGACTGCTCGCGGCGCGAAGCCGTGACGACGATCTCCTCGAGATCGCGCGTCTGGGCGAGCAGGTCGCCGGAAACGAGAGCGATCGGAAGCAGAACGAAGGCGCAGCTACTGCCGCGCACGCGATGCCAGGCGCACTGCATACGGGATCCCCCTGTCCAACGGGCGGAGAATAGGCCAAGCCTCCCGGCTCAGCTAGAACAAATCAATCGTTTTCTGGAATACCCTTTGCGGGCCTGACTCGCTCGAAGCGCCGCCCCTCCTCCGTCTCGAACGCCGTTGGCACCCCGTCTGCGCCGATGGTGAAGGTCAGGCGCAGCCGGAATGCCGGGTTGTCGAGGCTGCGCCCGTCGAACGTGTCGTAGCTCCAGTGATCGAGCGCGAACTCCGCGTCCGGCGCCAGCCGCAGCACGAGCTCGCGGCCCCTTTGCTGCACCTCGGCCTCGCCGATCAGCGGGTTGTCGTAGCGCCCGGTGTAGCCGAAGCGCGGCAAGGACGGCCTGCTGTCCTCCGCGCGCGCCGCCCGCTCGCGCTCCTCCTGCGCCTTGCGCTCGGCGTCCCTCTGCGCGTACACGGCGTGCAGCCGCGTGCTCCAGTCGACCTCCCGCACGCCGAGGAAGCGGTCGATGACGTCGTACATGAACGCGTGCCGGTACTCGATCGGGTCGCCGTTGATCAGGATCACGAGCCCGAGCTCCTCCTCCGGCACGAGGGCGACCAGCGCATTCGTGCCGAACAGGCTGCCCGTGTGCATGGCGAGCAGCCGGCCGCGGTAGTCCTGGAGGAACCAGCCGAGCCCGTAGCCGAAGAAGTGCGGGTCCGCCTCCTCGGCCGCGGGGTAGGTGATCTCGCGGATGATCATCTGCGGCGCGAGCAGCTCGGCGAACGTGGCGGGCTCCAGCAGTTGCCGCTCCCCCGCCCGGCCCTCGTTCAGCAGGAACCGGATCCAGGCCGTCATGTCCTCCACGTTCGAGTGCAGGCCCGCGGCGCCCAGCGGGCTTTCGGACCGGTACACCTCGACGGCCACCGGCTCGCCGTCGACGAACACGGTCGCACCGGCGAGGTTGCCGCGTTCCGGGAGCGCCGCGGTGAAAACCGTGTCGTCCATGCCGAGCGGCTCGAGGATGCGCCGCTGCACGAACTCCGCGAGCGGCCGGCCGCTCACCCGCGCGACGAGCTCCCCTGCCACGACGTACATCATGTTGTTGTAGATCCAGGTCTCGCGCAGGCTCGCGGCCTGGCCGGCGTGCTCCAGGCGCGGCCACGACTCGGCCGGCGCGAGCCCGCGGATCCAGAGCCAGTCGACGGGCTCCACGCCGGTGCGATGGGCGAGCACGTCGCGCACGGTGATCTCGCGGGTGACGTACGGATCGGCCACGCGGAACTCGGGCAGGTGGCGCACCACGGGGTCGTCCCAGTGCAAGCGCCCCTCGTCGACCAGCATGCCCAGCGCCACCGCCACGAACGCCTTGCTCGTCGACGCGAGCGTGAACAGCGTGCGCTCGTCGACCCGCTCGCGGCCGCCGAGCACGCGCTCCCCGAAGCCCCGCATGAATACGACCTCGTCGTCCTTGACGACCGCCACCGCGAGCCCGGGCGATCGCCACAGCTTTCGTGCTTCCTCGACGGCGTTCTCGAGCCCGTCGAGCGGCGCCGCGCGGACGGTCAGCGACAGCAGCAGCGATGCGAGCAGGGCAAGCAGGACGTGCGGCGCTGGCGATTTCATGTGAGGATTCTCCGTTTGCGGCCCCGCGGCATCGTAGTACCGATACGAACGACGGTGCAATCACGGCGCCTGCCCGAGGAACATCGACAATGCCAAGAATCCTGCCCCGTACCTGCGCAGCGTTGCTCGGCGCAATCGCCATCGGCCCGGCTCTCGCGGTCGATGCCACCGACACGCTGCTCCTCACCCAGCCTGCCATCAGCGACGCGCACGTCGCGTTCGTGTACGACGGCGACGTCTGGCTGGCGAACCGCGACGGGAGCCATGCGCGACGGCTCACGACCGCGGAAGGCGAGGAATCCCATCCCCATTTCTCGCCCGACGGGCGATTCCTGCTCTTCAGCGGCAATTACGACGGCAACGTGGACGTGTACCTCGTGCCCGTCGAGGGCGGCGCGCCGCGGCGCCTCACCTGGCACGGAGGAGCGGACATCGCGGAAGGCTTCGCCGGCGGCGACCTGGTGCTGTTCAGCTCGCAGCGCGAGGCGTCGAGCCACCGCCAGGTGCACCTGTTCCGCACCGGCACGGAAGGCGGATTCCCGGAGCGCCTGCCGATCCCGCTCGGCAACGACGCGGCCGTGTCGCCCGACGGCACCCGCATCGCGTACGCGGTCATGCCGCCGGAGATGTTCCGCGCGCTCACGCAGTGGAAGCAGTATCGCGGCGGCAGCGTCTCCAGGATCGTCATCGCACGGCTCGACGACTGGTCCGTGCAGGACGTGCCGCAGCCGGCGGAACGCGCCAACGACCTGAACCCGATGTGGATCGGCGACGACCTGGTGTTCGCCTCGGATCGCGCCGGGGAGTTCAACCTGTTCCGCTTCGATCCCGCAAGCGGCCGCACCGAGCAGCTCACCTTCTACGACGATTTTCCGGTCCGGGACGCGAGCGCCGGCGCCGGCGTCGTGATCTTCGAGCAGGCGGGGCGCCTGCACGTGCTCGATCCCGCGACGCGGGGCGTCACGACGCTCCGGGTCGCCGTCAACGCCGACCTGCGCGAGACACGGCCGCGCTGGGTGAGCGACGCGAAGTACGTGCGCGCGGTATCCCCTTCCCCCGACCTTGCCCGGGTGGCGCTCGAGTACCGCGGCGAGATCGTCACCGTCCCCGCGAAGCAGGGCCCGGCCGTGAACCTGACGGAATCGCCCGGCGCACACGACCGCTCGCCGGCCTGGTCGCCCTCCGGTGAGAAGATTGCGTGGTTCTCCGATGCCTCCGGCGAATACGAGCTTTGCCTCGCTGCGGCGGAAGGCGGGTCTTCACGCTGCCTCGCGATCCGTGGCGGCAACGGCTTCTACCAGGACCTCCGTTGGTCCCCGGACGAGCGCTTCGTCTCGTTCCTCGACAACGCCTATGCCCTGCTCGTGCTCGACGTCGAGTCCGGCGAGACGATCAAGGTGGCCGACAACCGCTTCTTCGGGCACGCGCCGTTCATCTCGCACCGCTGGTCGCCGGACTCGCGCTGGCTCGCGTACACGCGCAACACCCACGGGCTGGTGCAGGCCGTGTACCTGTGGTCGCGCGAAACCCGCGAATCGCAGCGCGTCACCGACGGGCTGGTCGAGGTGAGCGAGCCCGTGTTCGACCCGGACGGGCGTTACCTCTACGTGCTCGCGTCCGACGAAGCCGGACCCATCAAGGACTGGTTCGCGCTGTCCTCACTCGACATGACGTTCACGCATCGGGCGTATGCGATCGTGCTCGACCGGGACAGCCCCTCTCCCGTGCCGCCCGAGGGCAGCGAGCCACCCGCGGCAGCCGGGGAAGCGGGCAATGAAGGCCGTCAGGACCGCCCGCCGCGCGTGACGGTGGACTTCGACGGCATCGAGCGGCGCATCGTCACCCTGCCGGGCGAGCCCGCGACGATGCGCAATCTCCAGGTCGGGAAGAGCGGCGAGGTGTGGTACCT
This sequence comes from Woeseiaceae bacterium, assembly GCA_035304345.1. Lineage (GTDB taxonomy): Bacteria > Pseudomonadota > Gammaproteobacteria > Steroidobacterales > Woeseiaceae > IDS-8. The sequence goes on from DATGQE010000098.1 coordinate 3,985, forward strand.
CGCCACCCCGGAAGTGCCGGCGATCGAGGCGCTGAACCGGCCGGCAACGCTCATGCGGCTCGTGCTCGCCGAGCGCAAGGCGGAACCCGTGCTGGAGGAGGTCGACGACTACCGCGTCTCGCGCGACGGGAAGAAGCTGCTCGTGCGCCAGGGCGACACCTGGAAGACGGCCGAGGTGGCGGCGAAGATCGAGGCCGATGCGCTCGCGCCGCTCCCGGTGGACGGCGTTTCGGTGCGCATCGACCCGCGCGCCGAGTGGCGGCAGATCGCGCGCGAGGCCTGGCGTCTGAACCGCGATTTCTTCTACGCACCCAATTACCACGGCGTCGACTGGGACGCCGTGTGGGACAAGTACGCGCCGTTCCTCGACCACGCCGCGACGCGCGCGGACGTCGGCCGGATCATCTCCGCCATGCTGAGCGAGCTGCGCGTGGGCCACAGCTACACGACGCCCGGCGAAACGCTCGACGAGCCGCCGGACGTCAAGGTCGGGCTCCTCGGCGCGGACTTCGTCATCGACAACGGCCGCTACCGGTTCGCGAAGGTGTACGGCGGCCTGAACTGGCGTCCCGGTCTGCGCTCACCGCTCACTGTGCCCGGCGAATCGGTGCGCGAGGGAGAGTACCTGCTGGCCGTGGCGGGCGAGCCGCTCAGCGCGGCCGACAACGTGTACAGCCGCTTCGAGAACCGGGTCGGGAAGCCCGTGAAGCTCACGGTTTCCGCCCGCGCCGACGGGCGCGACGCGCGCACGGTGACGGTGGTGCCGATCGCCGACGAGCGCGAGCTCCGCTACGTCGACTGGGTGGAGGGCAACATCCGCAAGGTCGATGCCGCCACCGGCGGCCGGGTCGCCTACGTGCACGTGCCCGACACCTCCGTGCTCGGCCACGCGGCGTTCAAGCGCTACTTCTACCCACAAAGCCACAAGGACGCGCTGATCCTCGACGATCGCAACAACGGCGGCGGTTTCGTCGCCGATTACTACATCGACATCCTGCGGCGCGTGCCCGTGGCGCGCTGGGCGACCCGCTACGGCGACGACCTGGCGACGCCGCGCGGCGCCATCCACGGCCCGAAGGTCATGATCATCAACGAGGGGGCGGGCTCCGGCGGCGACCTGCTCCCGTGGATGTTCCGCCGGCACGGCCTCGGCCCGCTGGTCGGCACGCGCACGTGGGGCGGCCTGGTCGGCAATCTCAACATCCACCGGCTGATGGACGGCTCCACGACGACCGCGCCCAACATCGCCGGCTGGGCGCCGGACGAGGGCTGGATCATCGAGAACGTGGGGGTCCCGCCGGACATCGAGGTGCGGGAAACGCCGCGCGCGGTGCTCGAGGGACGCGATCCGCAGCTCGAGCGAGCCATCGAGGAAGTCCTGCGGGCGCTGGAGCGCGAGCCGCGGCAGGCACCCCGGCGGCCGCCCTACCCCGAGCTCGTCCCGTAATGTGGCACCGCGCCGGTGGTCTCCCGGCGCGCGCCTATAATCGAGGCAGCACGTCTTCGGGGGATGAATGAGCTCGCGACCACCCGTTTCCCTGCCCGGCGGCCCGGCCGCGCGCCCGGCCACCGCGCCCGTGCTCGGGCGCGGTGCCACCCTGGCCCGCGACGTCGCGCACGTGCACGCGGAAAGGTCCGAGGTGAAGCTCTCGGTCGGCTTCATCCTGCTGAACGAGTTCACGCTGTTCGCGTTCTCGGGCTTCGTCGACGCCCTGCGCATCGCGGGTGACGAGCTCGACAACAGCCGCCAGGTCGAGTGCCGCTGGACGGTGATCGCGCCGACCCTCCAGCCGGTACGCGCGAACTGCGGCGTCGAAATCACCCCGTGGGAGACGTTCCCGGATCCGCGGCGCTTCGATTACGTCGTCGTGATCGGCGGGCGCATGGAGCCGCAGCGCAACACCGACCCGCGCATCCTCGAGTACCTCGCGCACGCGGCCGACCTCGGGGTCACGATCGTCGGCGTCTGCACGGCGACGTTCGTGCTCGCGCGCGCCGGCGTCATGGACGGCCGGCGCTGCTGCGTGCACTGGAACGCGCGTGCGGACTTCGAGGAGGAGTTCCCGCACCTCGAAGTCGAATCCGACACGATCTTCCTCGAGGACGGCAACCGCATCACCTGTCCCGGCGGCCAGTCATCGGCGGACGTGGCCCTCCACCTGATCGCGCGCCATTGCGGCGCCGCCAGCGCGCGCAAGGCGGCGGCGGGAATGGTGCTCGAGCGCATGCGCGGCAATCGCACGCCGCAGCCGCACGCGGAAGCCACGTGGTTCGGCGAGATCCGCCGGCCGCTGGTCCGCCGTGCGGTCGCGATGATGGACCGCTTCATCAGCAGCGACCTCCCGCTGCGCGAGATCGCGCGCCGGCTGCAGATCAGCGAGAACACGCTCTACCGGGCGTTCCAGGACGCGTTCGCGGAATCACCCGCGCGCTTCTTCCGCATCCTGAGGCTCGCGCACGGCCACTGGAGCCTGCATCACACCAACCTGTCGGTGTCGGAGATCGCGCACCTGTACCGCTTCTCGGATGCGTCGCACTTCACCCGCATGCACCGCCGCTACTACGGCGTGCCGCCGGCCCGTGCTCGTGCGCTCGGCGAGGACGCGACCCGCGCACTCATCCCGCGGGACACGCGCGACACGGTGATCGGCCAGGTGCTCGCGGGCGGCCTGTTCATTTTCGTGTGACCGGCCGCGGGGCGCTCCTACTCGGAGTCGTTGCCGTACTGCGCGTAGACTTCCTGCCTGCCTTCGGCATCGAACGCGATCACATCGTACGGCTGCGCCGGTGCCGACTCCATGCCCGGCGAGCCGCCCGGCATGCCGGGCACGGCAAGGCCTTTCAGATCGGCGCCGGATTCGACGAGGCGCAGCACGTCGGGGGCCGGCACGTGGCCTTCGATCAGGTAGCGGTCGTTCACGACGGCGGTGTGGCAGGAGCCGAGACCGACGGGCAGGCCCAGCTCCTTCTTGACCGAGTTCATGTCCTCGGAGTCGACCGTTTCGACGTCGAAGCCGTGGGATTCGAGGTGCTTCACCCACTGCACGCAGCATCCGCACCAGGGTGACTTGTACACCACGGCGCGGGGCTTGTCCGCGGTCCCGGCGGCGATGACGCCCCCGGCGAGGAACGCGGTGACCAGGGCGGCTGCCAACCGCAGGTACGATCTGTTTGCTTTCATCCCGGCAGGATGGCACAGACCGCGAGCCGGCGCCACCGTCGCTCCCCCGTTCCCGTCGCGAAATCGCTTGATTTTCGGACCCGCCGCCGCCACATTTCCCGGCAGGTTTGCCGTCAACCGGAGGAGGTTCCTTTGTTCAGGCGTGTCGTATTGTTCGTGGCCACGAACCTGGCCGTACTGCTCGTGCTGGCGTTCGTGCTCAGGCTGCTCGGTATCGATGATTACCTCGAGCAGTCCGGAACGGGTCTCAACTACGAAGCGCTCCTGATCTTCTCGGCCGTATTCGGCTTCGGAGGCGCGTTCATCTCGCTCGCGCTCTCGAAATGGATGGCCAAGCGCGCGACCGGCGCGCGGGTGATCGACCGGCCGGCGAACGCCACCGAATCGTGGCTCGTCGGCACCGTGCAGCGGCTCGCGCAGCAGGCCGGCGTCGGCATGCCCGAGGTGGCGATCTACGACTCGCCCGACATGAACGCGTTCGCAACCGGCGCCCGGCGCGACAACGCGCTCGTGGCCGTCAGCACCGGGCTCCTCGCCGGCATGAGCCGCGACGAGGCCGAGGCCGTGCTGGCCCACGAGATCTCGCACGTGGCCAACGGCGACATGGTGACGCTGACGCTGGTGCAGGGCGTGCTGAACACGTTCGTCATCTTCCTGTCGCGCATCGTGGGCTACGTCGTCGACCGCGTGGTGCTGAGGAACGAGGAAGGCCACGGCATCGGGTATTTCGCCAGCGTCATCGTCGCCCAGCTCATGCTCGGCATCCTGGCGAGCATCATCGTGATGTGGGTGTCGCGCCAGCGGGAGTTCCGGGCAGACGCGGGCGCGGCGCGGCTCAACGGCAAGCAGCCGATGATTCGCGCGCTGCAGCGCCTCGAGCGCAACCTGCCGACGCAGCTCCCGGAAAGCCTGCAGGCTTTCGGCATCTCGGGCGAGCGCAAGGGCGGCCTCGCGCGGCTGTTCCTGAGCCACCCGCCGATCCCGGAGCGCATCGCGGCGCTGGAGCGGCTGTAGGAACCCCGACCGTCTCCTGCGTCAATACCGCACCAGCGCCGAGCCCCACGTGAAGCCGGCGCCGAACGCCTCGAACAGGAGCAGCTCGCCGCGCCGGATGCGCCCGTCGCGCACCGCCACGTCGAGCGCCAGCGGGATGGACGCGCTGGAGGTGTTCGCGTGCCGGTCGACGGTGACGACCACCCGCTCCATCGGCAGGTCGAGCTTCTTCGCCGCCGCCTGGATGATGCGCAGGTTCGCCTGGTGCGGGATGAGCCAGGCGATGTCCTCCTTGCGGACGTCGTTCGCGGCCAGCGTTTCCTCCGCGATCGCCCCCAGCGTGCTCACCGCCTGCCGGAACACCTCGTTGCCCTTCATGCGGATCCACGCTTCCTCCGCCCGCAGCCGCTCATAGCCGCAGGACACGCCGAACGGCACGTGCAGTAGCTCCTCGAAGCGCCCGTCCGCGTGCGAATGCACGGACATCACGCCCGGCTCGTCCGCGGCCTCGAGCACGATCGCGCCCGCACCGTCCCCGAACAGCACGCAGGTGGTCCGGTCCTGCCAGTCGAGTACCCTCGAATACATCTCCGCACCGACCACGAGCGCGCAGCGCGCGCCGCCGGTACGGATCCACCGGTCCGCCACGTCCAGCGCGTAGATGAACCCCGAGCAGGCGGCGTGCACGTCGAACGCCGGGATCCCGCGAATCCCCAGGCGCCGCTGCAGGATGCATGCCGTGCTCGGAAACACCTTGTCCGGAGTCGTCGTCGCGACGACGACGAGGTCCACCGCCGCCGGGTCGATGCCGCCCTGCTCGAGGGCATCGAGCGCGGCGGCGTAGCCCATGTCGGAGGTCGTCTCGCCCTCGGCGGCGATGTGCCGGCTGCAGATGCCGGAGCGCGACCGGATCCATTCGTCGCTCGTATCGATGAACGCCTCGAACTCGTGGTTCGTCATCACGCGCTCGGGCAGGTAGCCGCCCGTGGCGGCGATGCGCGCAAACGTCATGCAGCCATCCTGCGGCGGATGAACGCGGCGAGCTCGCGCAGGGTCGGGTGATCGAACAGGTCGTTGATGTCGACCGTCTTCGGGTAGCGCTCGTCGATGCCGAGCACGATCTCGGTCAGGGTCAGCGAGCTCACGCCGACCTCGAACAGGTTGTCGTCCGGCCCGATGGCACGATCCTTCGCCAGCTCGGCACAGAGCGCAACGAGCTCGTCGAGCAGCGGATCGCCCTCCTCGGTCGCGGCGGCCGGCGCCACGGAGCCGAGCGCGGCCAAAGCCCCGTCGAACTCCCCGTCCGCGTAGGCGCAGGCGAGCGCCGCGCGCTGCAGCTTGCCGCTGGTCGTCTTCGGGATGCGCGGCACCGGCACGACCTGGTCCGCCTCCAGCCCGGCGCGGCCGCCGAGCGCCTCGCGCACCGCGTGCGCGAGCGGCCGGAACGATTCCAGGTCACGGCGCCACAGCACGAACACGACCAGCTCCTCGGTGCGGCTGCCGGGTCGCCGCGCCGCGGCCACCACGACCTTGCCGAGATCCAGCCCGTCCACGCCGGCGACGATCTCCTCGAGGTCGTGCGGCCAGTAGTTCTGGCCGTTGACGATGATGATGTCCTTCGAGCGGCCGGTGATCACGAGCTCGCCGTCGTCGATCACGCCGACGTCGCCGGTGCGCAGCCAGCCGTCGGCGGTGAACAGCGCCGCCTTCGCTTCCGGGTCGCCGTAGATGCCGCCCGTGACGCTGGCCCCGTGCACCTGGATGTGACCGACCACGCCGTCCGGCAGGGCGCGGTCCTCGTCGTCGGCGATACGGAGACGGCAGTCGCGCACCGGGCGGCCGACCTTGACGAAGCTCAGCGCATCCGCGTCTCCCGGGTCCGCCGGCTTCCAGCGGGCACCGATGGACAGGCCGTGACGGTCGGCGACGATGCGGCGATAGGGCCGGCCCGGGTCGGGGAAGCTCACCGCCACCGTCGCCTCCGCGAGCCCGTACACCGGGAACATCGCCGTGCGCGCGAGGCCGTGCGGCTCGAGCGTGTCGAGGAACTCCTCGCACAGCTCCCAGGAGATCGGCTCGGCACCGTTCAATATCAGGCGCACGGGCGACAGGTCGAGTCCCTCGAGAGACCGGCGCTGCCAGCCTTTCAGGAAATGCTTGTAGCCGAAGTTGGGGGAGCAGAGCTGCGTGGCACGAAGCTCGGAGGCACGCGACATCCACAGGAGCGGCCGGCGCACGAACAGGTCGGTGTCCATGATCGCGTGCGACATGCCCGCCGCCAGCACGCTCAGGTGGTAGCCGATCAGCCCCATGTCGTGCGTCAGCGGCATCCACGACAGCGCCACGTCCGTCTCGTTCCAGCGGGCGCCCTCGATGATGGCGCGGATGTTCGTCACGAGGTTGCGATGCGTGAGGCAGACGCCCTTCGGCTCGCTCGTCGAGCCGGACGAGTACTGGATGAACGCGAGGTCGTCCGGCTCCGGCGCGCGCACGTCGCCGGCCTGTCCGTCGGCCGGCAGGTCCACGATGGCCTGGCCGTCCAGCTTCGCCGGGATGTCGTCGATGCCGCGCTCGCGGGCGAACACGTGCAGCCGGTCGAGCAACGGCGCTTCCGTGAACAGGCGGGCACGCTCGAGCTGGCGCAGGATGCGGAACAGCTTGAGCCGGTGCTCGTCGCTGATGCCGACCGCCACCGGTACCGGGACGATGCCGCCGAGCAAAGCCGCCCAGAACGCGACGACGAACGCTTCGTTCGATTTCGTGAAGACGACCAGCTCGTCGCCGGGTTCCATGCCGGCCGCCTGCAGCGAGCCGAGCATCGCGAGCGCGCGTGTCCAGAGCTCGTCGAAGCGGAGGACGCTTTCGTCGCGCTCGCCGCGGATGAAGCGGATCGTCCGGTCCTTGTCCCTGGCCGCCGCCAGGATGTCCGTCAGGCTCTCGTGCACGGTCATCGCGACCCGCCGGCCGTCTCCGGCGCCAGCAGGATGTCGGAGCCCGCCCGCAGGTTGATGCCGAGCTGCAGCGCGGGGGTGCGCGCGTCGGCCCGCGACAAGACGAACCGCGGTGCGAGGATGCCGAGGTGGATCTTCATCTCCAGGAACGCGAAGTACTCGCCCAGGCAACGGCGCGGGCCGAGCGAAAACGGAAAGTACGGCCGCTCCCCCTTGGCCACGGACCCGTCGGACGTGAAGCGGTCCGGATCGAACACCTCCGGCTCCGGCCAGTAGGTTTCCGTCCGGTGCAGGACGTAGGGCGACAGGTAGAGGTCGGCGCCGGCCGGGACGTCGAACGCGGCAAGCGTATCCTCCTCGTTGGCGCGCCGGGTGAAGAGCCACACCGGCGGATACAGGCGCAAGGTCTCGTCCAGCACCGCCTGCGTGTAGGTCATCGCCGCGGCGCTGTTCTCGTCGATGTCGTCGGGGTTGCCCGCCAGGGCGCGCCCCTCGGTCGCGACGTGCTGCCGCACGTCCGGGTGCGCCGCGAGCAGGTACCAGGCCCAGTTCAGGGTGCCGGCGGAGGTCTCGTAACCGGCCACGATCAGGTTCACGATCTCGTCCACGAGCTCCGTGTCGGTGAACGCGTTGCCGGCCCGGTCGCGGGCGGCGAGGTAAGCGGCGAGGAAATCGTATTCGTCGGGCTCCGCCTCCGCCCTCCTCCCGGCGATGATCTCGAGCAGCAGCGAGCGCAGCGCGCGCATCTTGAGCACCACCCGCAGGTCACGCGCCGGATCGCTGCTCAGAAACGCGAACGGGTTCTCGCCGTCGCGCACGATCCGCCGCTCGTAATCCGGACCGAAGATCGCGCGCAGGATGACCTCGAGCGCGAACTCGCTCGTTTCCTGCGTTATGTTCAGTGTCCCGCCCGCGGCGGCCACCGCGCGCCAGTGCCGCTCGCGCGCGAGCGTGCACTCGACCATGAGCCCGATGAGCCGGTGCAGGTTGCGGCGGCTGAAGGCGGGCTGGATCATGGTCCGGGCGCGGCGCCATTCCGCGCCGTCGCTGACGATGAGCCCGTTGCCGAGCAGCATTTTCACGCGCTCGAACCCCGGTCCCTTGCGGTAATTCGCGTGGCGCCGCACGAGCAGCCGGCGCACCTCGTCCGGGTCGTTGACGAAACAGGCGAAACGCCCGCCGGGTGTGCGGAATGCGACGACCTCCCCGTATGCACGGCGAGCGGCCTCCAGCACCTCGAGCGTGTCGGGATCGACACCGAGCCGGACCGGCGCGTCGGGCCCCGGGGGCCGGCGCGCTGTGGTCGTCGCTAAAGTCATGAAGTAACGGCGAAACGTTCTGGAGGCATCGGCCAAGCAGCCGCAATATTACATTGACCGGCGCGCGACCGATACTGCAAACTCACGCGCGCCGCGGTTCATCAGCGGTTCATGCGCGGTGCGGCACATTCCGGAACCGTCGCCAGGATCGCCCCTCGAAGACGGATGTCCGAAAAAGTCCTATCGACCGATGCCAAGCGCTGCTTCCAGGACGTGGAAGCGCGCCGGAGCCCGTGGTCGCGCCGCCGCATGTCGCCCGGGCGCCGCCTCTACTATTTCCTCGGCCTGCCGTTGCTCAGGCTCCTGCTGCGTCTGCTGTACGCGAGCTGCCGCATCGAGAGGGTGATCGGTGCGGAGCGCGCCGCCGCCCTCCTGTCCGCGCCCACGCCCTGTGCGCCGTGTTACTGGCACCAGCACCACATCCTGTGCACGAGCCTGGTCCGGCGCTGGATACGCGACGGCTTCCGCACCGCTTTCCTGGTGTCGGCGTCCGTCGACGGCGAGGTGCCGGCACGCATCGCGCGTGCCTGGGGCGCCGAGGTGATCCGCGGTTCCGCGAGCCAGACGGGCTCGCTGGTGCTGCGCGACATGCGCGAGGCCCTGCGGCGCGGGGTGTCGATCGTGACCACCGCGGACGGCCCGAACGGCCCGCAGCACGAATTCAAGGCCGGTGCCGTGCTCATGGCGCGCATCGCCGGCGTTCCGCTCGTCCCGCTCGCCTGCGCCGCCGAGCGGGCGTGGTACTTGAGGCGCTGGGACCGTTTCATGATCCCGAAGCCTTTCACGCGCGTGGTGCTCGCCGTCGGCGAGCCCGTCACGGTACCGGCCGACGTGCCGCTCGACCAGCTCGAGCCCTTTCGCCTCGCCATGCAGCAGGCGCTCGAAGCACTGACCGACGAATGCCGGGCCGCGCTCTCGTCCGGGAGGCGGTGACGTGCGTGCCACCGCCCTGCTCCTGCTGCCGGTGCTGACGGCGGGCACGGCGCACGCGGCGGAGCTCGTGCCGCACCGCGTGCAGTACCAGGTGGAGATCTCGATCCTGAACGGGCGGCTCGAGACCGCCGTCACGCGCAACGGACCGGGCTTCATGGCCGTCTCGGTGATCGAGCCGGTCGGTTTCTCCCGCATGGTGGCGCGCGGCTCGATCCAGGAGAGCTCCTATTTCGTCACCGACGAGCGCGGCGTCCGGCCCGAGCAGTACCGCTCGATCGACACGCTGTCCTCGGAAGACCAGGCCGTCACGTTCGACTTCGACTGGCGCCGGGACGTCGTGGACGGCACCGTCAACGGCAAGCCCGTGCACTACGAGCTCGACGGCCGCGTGCACGATCGCGTCTCGATTCAGTACCAGCTCATGCTCGACCTGATGAACGGCAGCGCGAGCGACGAGTACTACATGCTGGACGGCGACGAGCTCAAGCGCCTCGAAGTGCAGACCGTCGGCAAGCGCACGGTCAGGGTGCCCTACGGCAAGTTCGAGGCGCTCGGGATCCAGCACCGCAAGGAAGGCTCGTCGCGGGTGACGACGCTCTGGTGCGTCGAGGAGCTCAATTACCTGCCGGTCGTCATCGAGCAGCACCGGGACGGCAAGCTCCGGGTGCGCGCGCGGCTGGTCACCTACGAGCCCGTTGCGGACGGGGGCGACGCGCCGGCCGACTGATCACTGGCGCTCGAACTCCTGCACCACGGTCTCGGTCTGGCCGTTGCGGGCGCGCAGCACGATGGTCCGGACGAGGCGTTCCCGCGCACGATCGAGCTCGAAGCGTTCCGTGAGCTTCACCCCGTTCTCGTCCAGCGTTTCGACGACGTAGGCATCCCCCTCCCAGCCCGATACGCGATCCGCCTCCACGGGGCCGACGCGCACCTGCCGGTTCTCGCCGAAGCGGTATTCCTGCACGACGGCACGGTCGAAGCTGATGAACAGCGCGCTCGTCGTCTGGGTGATCTGCAGGCGCTTGCCGTGATGCAGGAAGACGTGCACGAGCCCGCCGGAGAGGCGGCGCTCGACGACGGTCGCCTCACGCCCGTCGGGCGTCCGCACGCGCCGCACGATACGCGCGTCGTCCACGCCGTCGGCGCGCCTGACCGCCTCGTCGAGCCGGCGGCGCTCCGCGCGCTCGTCGGTGACGAGCGTCCACGACCCGGACAGGTCGACGCCGGGCGGGGGCTCCGCGGGTTTCCCGATCAGCACCTCCCGCGGCGCGCACCCCGCGAGTACCGCGACCGCGAGGATCAGCGTGGCGCCCGCGCGCATGCCGGCCCGGTTCCTGCTAATCGGCGGTCGCGGTGTCCGGCTTGACGAACTTGAGCGTGAACCGGTCGGATTCCCCGATCGCCAGGTACTTCTCGCGATCCTGGTCGCCGAGGCGCAATGTCGGCGGCAGCGTCCACACGCCCCGCGGGTGGTCGTGGGTGTCCTTCGGGTTGCGGTTGATGTCGGAGCTCGCGACGAACTGGAAGCCCACGCTTTCGGCCACCTCGATCGTGCGCGCCTCCGAGATGTAACCGGTAGACGCATCCTCGGTCGCCGGATCCGGCCACCGGTGGTCGGTGACGCCGAGGATGCCGCCGGGCTTCAACGCGTCGTACATGGCCTTGAAGCCGAGCCTGGCAGCGTCCTCGCCGCTCCCGAACCAGTTGTGCACGTTGCGGAACGTGACGACGAGATCGGCGGATCCGGGCGGCGCCACCGCGAGCTCGTCGGGAGGTCCGAACGTCGTCACGACGACCTCGTCGTAGATCTCCGGCGCGGTGCCGAGCTTGACGAGGAAAGCGCCCAGGCTGCGCCGCTGGTAGGCGCCGGCGTTCGGGCCGTTGTGGGCGGCGTACAGCCGGCCCTTGCCGCGCAGCGCCGGGGCGAGTATCTCGGTGTACCAGCCGCCGCCGGGCAGCATCTCGACCACGGTCATGTCGGAACGGAAGCCGAAGAACGCGAGCGTTTCCTTCGGGTGGCGCCACCGGTCGCGGGCACGGTTCTCCTCGCTGCGATGGGCACCCGCGATCGCGGCGTCGAGCGCCGCCTCCGTCGCCGCATCGAGCGCCTGCGCGCGCGCGTCCGGCACCGGCGGCAGCGCCAGCACGGCGAGCGCCAGCAGGCCAAGCGTGCCCCGCGGCACGAAGGATCTTGTCGTGGACATCGGCTTTCCCTCCGTAGAGACAGGGTATACTCCCACGCGCCCGCATTAGACCCAGTTTCCCGATTCCAGGTCAAACGCTGAACACGCCGCTCGACAAGGACACGGTCTCCCGCACCTGGACCCGCCCGCTGTCCCCGCCACAGGAATGTCCGCCTTCCGCGGACGTCGTCATCGTCGGCGGCGGGATCGTCGGCGTGTCCACCGCCTGGTTCCTCGCGCGGCGCGGCGTGAACGTCGTGGTCTGCGAGAAAGGCCACGTCGCCGGCGAGCAGTCCGGGCGCAACTGGGGCTGGGTGCGCCAGCAGGGCCGCGACCTGCGCGAGCTGCCGATGATGATCGAGAGCATGCGCATCTGGCGCGAGCTCGGGGAGGAGATCGGCGAGGACGTCGGCTTCACCCAGAGCGGCTGCCTGTTCGCGGCACGGACGCGCGACGAGCTCGACGGCTTCGCCGCGTGGATCGAATCCGCGCGCGACTTCGACCTCGACACGCGCATCCTCGACGCCGGGGAGCTCGCAACGCACGTGCAGGGCGCCACCGTCCGCTGGGCCGGCGCCATGTACACGGCGAGCGACGGCCGGGCCGAGCCGCACAAGGCCGCACCCGCCATCGCGCGCGCGGCCGCGCGGCACGGCGCCCGCATCCTCACGGCCTGCGCCGTGCGGGGCATCGAAACCTCCGGCGGCCGGGTGTCCGCCGTCGTGACCGAGCACGGGACGATCCGCACCTCCACCGTCCTGTGCGCCGCGGGGGCATGGAGCTCCCTCTTCTGCCGCTCGCTCGGCATCGCCCTGCCGCAGCTCAAGGTGCACGGCAACGTCGTGCGCACCGCACCCTGCGACGGCGTGCTCGAAGGCAACCTGTTCGACCGGAAGCTCGGGATCCGCCGCCGCCAGGACGGCGGCTACACCGTGGCGCACGGCTCGATCCTGCTGCACCCGATCACCCCGGCAACCTTCCGCTGGGCGTTCAAGTTCCTGCCCGCGCTCAGGCAGGAGATCAAGGTGCTGCGGCTGAAATTCGGGCGCGAGTTCTTCTCCGAGCTGGCGATGCCGTCCCGCTGGCCGCTCGACCGGCCGACGCCGTTCGAGGCGGTGCGGGTGCTGAACCCGCGGCCGACGCCGTCGGTGGTGCGCGGGATCAGGCGCAACATGGACGAGCTTTTCCCGGCGCTCAAGGGCGTCGACATCGTCGAGGCCTGGGCGGGCATGGTCGAGACGACACCGGACGTCGTGCCGGTCATCTGCCCGGCCGCGACGCTGCCGGGTTTCTTCATCGCCACCGGCTTCAGCGGGCACGGCTTCGGGCTCGGGCCCGGTGCCGGGCGCGCGATCGCCGCCATGCTGACCGGCGAGGAATGCGGGATCGACCTGTCGCCGTTCCGGCTCGAGCGCTTCTTCGACGGCTCGCCCATCCGGCCGCATTCCTCCGTGTGACGCCATGTCCCTCGTCGATCGCCGCGAGCTCGAGATCCTGGCCGACGCGCTCGAGGTCCTGAACGAGGGCTTCGAGCACCTGCCGGAAACCGCCGCCGACCTCGACACGGCCGCGATCGCCGCGGTGTTGCAGCGCGTCGCGCGGCGCATGCACGACAACTACCCGTACCATCACCCGCGCTACGCCGGGCAGATGCTGAAGCCACCGCACCCGGTCGCGCGTCTCGCGTACGCGCTCGCGTTGTGGCTCAACCCGAACAACCACGCGCTCGACGGCGGGCGGGCCAGCTCCGCGATGGAGAAGGAATGCGTGGCGCAGATCGGTGCCATGCTCGGGCTCGACCGGCCGCTCGGGCACTTGTGCAGCGGCGGCACGATGGCGAACCTGGAAGCGCTGTGGGCGGCGGGAAGGCTCTCTCCCGGACGCGTGCTGGCGAGCGCCCAGGCGCATTACACGCACCGGCGCCTTTCCGAAGTGCTGAAGCTCGAGTTCGCGGAAGTCGCGACAGACGTGCAGGGTCGCATGGACCTCGCCGCGCTGGAATCGGCGCTGGCCGCGGGCGGCGTCGGCACCGTCGTCGTGACGCTCGGCACCACGGGGCTGGGCGCGATCGATCCGCTCGCCGACGTGCTCGCGCTGCGCGAGCGCCATGGTTTCCGCGTGCACGTCGATGCCGCCTACGGCGGCTACTTCCGGCTCGCGCCGTCGCTGGCACCGGCCACGGCGCGGCATCTCGAGCGCACGAACGATGCCGACTCGATCGTCATCGACCCGCACAAGCACGGGCTGCAACCTTACGGCTGCGGCTGCGTCCTGTTCCGCGATCCCGGGGTCGGGGCGTTGTACCGGCACGATTCCCCGTACACGTATTTTTCCTCGGACGAGCTGCACCTCGGCGAGATCAGCCTCGAGTGCTCGCGGCCGGGCGCCGCCGCGGTCGCCCTGTGGGCCACCCACCAGCTCCTCCCGCCGGTGCCGGGCGGCACGTTCGCCGCGAACCTCGCTCGCTCGCTCGCGGCCGCGCGGGCGTTGTGGCAGGCGCTCGGGCGGAGCGAACGCTTTTTCACGCTCGCGGAGCCGGAGCTCGACATCGTCGTGTTCGGGGTCGCGGCGCCGGACGCGGCAACGGCCAGCGAGCACGCCCGCACGCTCTTCGCGCGCGCCGCCGAGCGCGACCTGCACCTCGCGCTGATCGAGCTGCCCGTGGACATGGTCGCGGCCCGTCACCCGGAGCTCGTCGCAAACCGCGCGACCGTCACCTGCCTGCGCTCCTGCCTGATGAAGCCGGAGCACCTCGACGCGGTCGAGGACATCGCCGCCACGCTGGCGGCCCTGTAGGCGCGCGACCGGCGATCGCCGTCACGCGCCCTACGCCTTCAACCGCCCGTCCCGCACAACCGCGCCCGCGCCTCCGCGTACTCCCGCGCCAGGCGCTCCACGATCTCGCCGGCGGGCAGCACCTCGCGGATCGCACCGACGCCCTGCCCCGCGCTCCAGATGTCGCGCCAGGCCTTGAGCTTCGCGCCGGCGCCGCTCGCGAAGTTCATCCGCTCCTTGTCGCCTTCCGGCAGGTTGTCGGGATCGAGCCCCATGCGCTCGATGCTGCCGCGCAGGTAGCTCCCGTGCACTCCGCTGAACAGCGATGTGTACACGATGTCGGCGGCCCGGCTCGCGACGATCATCTCCTTGTACTCCGGCAACGCGTTCGCCTCGGCCGACGCGATGAAGCGCGTGCCGAGATACGCGAGATCCGCGCCCATCGCCTGCGCCGCCAGCACGTCGCTGCCGCGGCTCATCGCACCGGCGAGCACGATCGTCCCAGCGAACATCTCGCGAATCTCCTTCACGAGCGCGAACGGGCTCAGCGTGCCGGCATGGCCGCCCGCCCCCGCGCACACGGCGATGATGCCGTCCACGCCCTGCTCGATCGCTTTCTCGGCGTGCCGCCGGTTGATCACGTCGTGCAGGACGATGCCGCCGTAGCCGTGCACGGCCTGCACGACCTCGGAAGGCGGCCGCAGGCTGGTGATGATGATGGGCACGCGGTGCCGCACGCAGCACTCGAGGTCGTGCTCGAGGCGATCGTTGCTCCGGTGCACGATCTGGTTGACGGCGAAGGGCGCGACCGGCAACGACGGGTTGGCGGCGCGGAACGCGTCGAGCTCCTCGCGTATGCGTGCCAGCCATTCGTCGAGCAGCGACGGCGGGCGCGCGTTCAGCGCGGGAAACGAGCCGACGATGCCCGCCTTGCATTGTGCGAGCACGAGCTCCGCGCCGGAGACGATGAACATCGGCGCGCCGATCACCGGCACGCGCAGCGATCCTTCGAGCAATGACGGCAGGGGCACGGCTACCTCGCCTGGGCGGATGAACCCGGCGATCCTAGCCCGGATCGCGGTGGAGTTCACGGCCGCTGACTGCGCGGCGTGCGTGATCCCGGTCACGTTTCGGCGCGCGGGCGGCTGCTAGACTGGCCTGCAATACGGGTCACGCAGGCTTGAAACCGCTCGGGCGATGGTGGAGCGCAGCACCCACGAATCCGACGTGCACGATCTCTCGCTGGGTGTCATCCACGCGCTCGCGATGGTGGACGTGAAAGCACTCTCCTACGTCCAGCTCCGGCGCCTGTGCGCCTCCCTCACCCACGCACTCGAGGACGTCGAGGCGGAAACGCGCCGCCGCTCCGAGAGCGTGGACACCGGCGATACGGTCAACGTCCGCCGGCCGCCGCCCTAGCCTGTCCTAGTTCACCTGCTGGCCGATGACGATGTCGACCGCGGCCGCCCCGGTCGCGGGATCGCGTGACACCGTCTGCAACCCGAACCAGTCGCCCCTCTGCTCCGTCGGCTCGCCGCTCACGGACGCGCGCGCGACGATCTCCAGTCGCTCGAAGGACGACAAGGGCCGGCCGGGCAGCATCGAATCGGCGTCGCGCAACGCCACGGTCAGCGGCAGCTCCGCCGCCTTGCGGCGCACCGCCGCCACCGGGGGCGACGGCCGCGCGGGGTCGCGCGCGATGATGTACACGGTGGCATCGGGGCCCACCGCTTCGTCCGCCGCGGCGCTCAGGGCGACGCCGACCTGGACCACGGCGGCCTCTTCCGCCGCCCCCGGCGTGCCGCGCCAGGCCGCGACGCGCTCGCGCAGGATCGCCTCGACCTCCGGCGGCGCACCCTGCGCGAGCAGGGCTTCCCAGCGGTCCGCGGCGAGCGCGGCGTCGCCGCGCTCCAGCGCCGCGATGCCGCCGTAGAACAGGGCCTTCTGGTTCGCCGGTGCGAGGGCGAGCGCGCTCTCGAAGAGCTGCCCGGCGCGCCCGGTGACCGAAGCCGGGTCCGCGTTCAGCAGCGCCTCGCCGAGATCGGCGAGCGTCTGCGGGTTGCGGCGTTCCTCGAGCTCGGCCGCGCGCTCGAAGGCCGCGACCGCCTCGTCCCAGTTGCCGAGCTGCATCTGCGAGCGCCCGAGCATCTGCCAGCCGGCGACGTTCGTCGGGTCCTCCGCCAGCCGTTCCTCGAGCGAGCGCAGCATCTCGTCGATGGTGGCTGCCATGTCCGGCGTGACCGGCACGCCGAGCGTGCCGTACAGCCCGGCGGACAGGACCAGCACGATCGCGACGCCGGCAACGAGCCCGGCCGACAGGCGCCGCTCGCGCCGGTAGATCGGCCAGGCGACGACCAGCGCCGCCGCGAGCAGCATGACGCCGAACAGCACCCAGATCATGGATCTTCGATGGGCAGGGACATCCGGCCGCGGACGATGCGGAATGCGACGAACGCGCCGACGACGAACAGCAGGAGGGGGCCCGCCCAGAGGAGCAGCGTCTTGCCGGAGAAGCGCGGGCGGTACAGCGCGAACTCGCCGTAGCGGGTCGCGACGAAATCGTAGATCTCCTCGTCCGACTTGCCCTCGGTCAGCAGGCGCCGGATCTCGCGCCTGAGGTCGGAGGCGAGGAACGCGTCCGAATCCTTGATGCTCTGGTTCAGGCACTGCAGGCAGCGCACCTCCGTGATGATGCGCTCGTAGCGCGCCTGGAGCTCAGGGTCGTCGAGGCGCTCGCCGTCGATCGCGAAGGCCGCGGCCGGGAGCAGCGCCACGAGGCACACCAGGACCCTGGTCACGTCACCTGCCTTCCTGCGCGATCAGCGGCACGAAGTCGCGCTGCCATACGGCTTCGGTGAGCGGCGAGACGTGCCGGTGCAGCACCGTCCCGTCCGGCCCGATCAGGAACGTCTCCGGCGCGCCGTACACGCCCCAGTCGATGCCGACGCGCCCGTCCGGGTCGAAGCCGGTGGCGACGTACGGGTCGCCGAGCTCGGCGAGCCAGCGCCGGGCAGCGGCGCCGTCGTCGCGCCAGTTCAGCCCGTAGATCGGGACCTCGCCGCGCTCGGCGAGCGTGAGCAGGAACCCGTGCTCCTCGCGGCAGCCCGTGCACCAGGTCGCCCACACGTTAACGAGCGCGTAGCGGCCCGCGTAATCGTCGCTGCTCACGGTGCGCGACGGATCCTCGAGATCCGGCAGGGTGAACACCGGCGCGGGCTTGCCGATGTACGGCGACGGCAGCTCCGCGGGATTGCGGCTCAGCCCGAAAATCAAAAGCGGCACGAGCACGGCGAACACGAGCACCGGTGCCAGGAACCTGAGCTTCATGCCGGTTTCTCCGCGGCCACGGGTTGCCGCTCGCGCGCCGGCGCGGTGAGTCGGTAACGACGATCGCTGGCGGCGACGATGCCGCCGATCGCCATCACGACCGCGCCGAACCAGATGAAGCGGATCAGCGGCCGGTACTGCACCCGCACGCTCCACGTGTCGCCGCCCAGGGGCTGCCCGAGCGCGATGAAGAGATCGCGGTTCCAGCCCGGGTCGATGCCCGCCTCGGTCATCGGGTTCTGCTGCACGAGGTAGGTGCGCTCCTGCGGGCGCACCGTGGCGACGTGCCGCCCGTCGCGGCGAATCTCGACCTCGGCCTCGAGCGCGCGGTAGTTGGGCCCCGTCACGTTCTGGAAACCGCGCAGGTGGAACGTGTAGCCCGCGGCCTCCACGCTCTCACCCGGCGCAAGCTTGAGATCCTGCTCGACACTGAACGCCGACACGACGGTCACCCCGAGAACGAACATCCCGACGCCGAAATGCGCGATCGACATGCCGGCGACGGCGCGGGACATCCCGGGCGTCCCCGGCGCGCGCCGCCACGAGCGCAGCGGCTGCACGAGGCTCACGGCCATGATCCAGAACGCGGCAATGCCGCCCACGGCGACGAGCGAGCCGGCCCACCCGTAGAACAGCGCCGGCACGGCGATGCCGGCCACGAGCGCCACGAGCGCCGGCCACTTCAGCAGCCGGCCGAGCCCCGGCGCGGGCTGGTAACGCCAGGCCGCGTGCATCCCCGCCCCGAGCAGGAACATGAGCGGGATCATCGGCAACGAGAACGCCACGTCGAACCACGGCGGCCCGACCGATATCTTCTCGCCCGTCACCCACTCGACGCCGAGCGGCGCGAGCGTCCCGAGCAGCACGAGCGCCGCCGCGATCACGAGCAGCACGTTGTTGAGCAGGAGGAACGTCTCGCGCGACAGCGGCCGGAATCCCGCCGGCGAATCGAGCGTGTGCGCGCGCCAGGCGTACAGCCCGAGCGCGGAGCCGATGACGACCGCGAGGAACATCAGTATGAAGCGCCCGCGAGCAGGATCGGTCGCGAACGCGTGCACCGACACGAGGATGCCCGAGCGCACGAAGAACGTGCCGAGCAGGCTGAGCGAGAACGCCGCGATCGCGAGCAGGAGCGTCCAGCTCTTGAACAATCCGCGGCGCTCGGTGACCGCGAGCGAATGGATCAGCGCGGTGCCGACCAGCCACGGCATGAAGGACGCATTCTCGACCGGGTCCCAGGCCCACCAGCCGCCCCAGCCGAGCTCGTAGTAGGCCCACCAGCTCCCGAGCGCGATGCCTACGGTCAGGAATACCCAGGCCCAGGTCGTCCACGGGCGCGTCCAGCGCGCCCACGCCTTGTCGAGATCGCCGCTGATCATGGCGGCGACCGCGAACGCGAACGCGACCGCGAAACCGACGTACCCCGTGTACAGCACCGGCGGGTGGTAGGCGAGACCGGGATCCTGCAGCAGCGGGTTCAGGTCGGCGCCGTCGCTCGGTGCGGGGAACAGGCGCTCGAACGGGTTCGACGTGAGCAGCATGAACAGCAGGAAACCGCAGCTCAGAAGCCCGAGCACCGCGAGCACGCGCGCCACGAACGGCTCGGCGAGCTCGCGGCTGAAGCGCGCGACGGCGACCGTCCAGATCGACAGGATGAGGGTCCACAGGAGCAGCGAGCCCTCGTGCGCACCCC
Organism: Woeseiaceae bacterium; assembly: GCA_035304345.1. Classification (GTDB taxonomy): domain Bacteria; phylum Pseudomonadota; class Gammaproteobacteria; order Steroidobacterales; family Woeseiaceae; genus IDS-8. Next base: position 23,340 of record DATGQE010000098.1, read on the forward strand.
AGATCGCGGAGAACTTGTAGATGTCGGGCAGCGCGAGCTGCGAGTTGCGCGCCACGTACAGCACGGAGAAATCGTCCGTGAGGAACGCGGTCGCGAGGCATGCGAAGGCGATCGCCACGAACACGAGCTGCCCGGTGGCCGCGGGGCGCGCGACGCCCATCAGCGCGGCATCCCCGCGGTGCGCGCCGACGAGCGGCAGGATGCCCTGGCAGACCGCGAGCGACAGCGCCAGCGTCAGCGCGAAATGGCCGAGCTCCGGGATCATGGTGTCGCTTCCGCGGCTTCCGCCGCCGCACGCGCCTTCTCCGCCGCGTGCTTCTCGAGCGTCTTCGCCACCTCGGGTGGCATGTAGGTCTCGTCGTGCTTCGCGAGCACGGTGTCGGCGACGAACGTGCCTTCGTCGTTCAGCCGGCCGTGCGCGATGATGCCCTGCCCTTCGCGGAACAGGTCGGGAAGGATCCCGCTGTAGGTCACCGGCAGCTCTTCCACGGTGTCGGTCAGCCTGAATTCGACGTCGAGCGAGCCCGGCGACTGCCGTACGCTGCCGTCGACCACGAGGCCCCCGACCCTGAAGTTGCGGTCCTCGGGCACCTTGCCGGCCAGCACGTCCGATATCTCGACGTAGAACATCATGTTCTCCTGGAACGCCCTGAGCGTCAGCGCAGTGGCGACCGCGAGTCCCGCCGCGGCGAGGCCGAGTGCAAGCAGGCGTTGGTGTCGGGGTTTCACTTTCCGCTCTCCGCGGCTTTCAGCCGGATCCTGATGTCACGGACGATGCGCCGGTGACGACGCCGCGCCTGCACCGCACACAGCACGAGGACGCCGAAGGTCAGCCCGTACGCAGTCCACACGTACGCACCGTACCCACCCATCGACAGTATTTCCATCACGGCGTTTCGACCTCAGGATACATCAGCCGTCGCACCCACCGGGCGCGGCGCTCGCGCACCAGCACCTCGCCGCGCACGCGGCCGAGCAGCAGCGCGCCGAACACGAGCGAGAACCCGGCGATCATCGCGAGCAGCGGCCACAGCATCTCCGTGCTGATTGCCGGCCCGCCGGCGCGGACGAGGGTCGGCCCCTGGTGTATGGAAGCCCACCATTCCACCGAGAAATGGATCACCGGGACGTTCACCAGCCCGACCAGCGCGAGCACCGCGCTCGCCCGGTCCGCCCTCGCGGTGTCGTCGATCGCCGAGCGCAGCGCCATGTAGCCGAAATACAGGAACAGGAGCACGAGCTCGGAGGTCAGCCGCGGATCGCCCCACTCCCACCACGTGCCCCACATCGGCCGCCCCCAGATCGAGCCCGTGAGCAGCGCGAGGAAGGTGAACCACGCGCCGAGCGGCGCCGCGCTCGCGGCGACCGCGTGCGCGAGCTTCATGCGCCAGACGAGGCCTATGCCGGCCGCCACGGCCATGATCACGTAGGCGAGCAGGGACAGGTACGCCGCCGGCACGTGCACGTAGATGATGCGGAACGCGTCACCCTGCTGGTAATCCGGGGGCGCGAGAAACAGGCCCGCGAACGTTCCGTACAGGATCGCGATCGCGCCGGCGCCCGCGAGCCACGGAATCAGGCGTGCGGCGAGCGCGTAGAAATGCGGCGGCGAGGCAAGTTTGTGCAGGAAAGTCCACATGATCACTCGGCCGCGACTTTCAGCGCCGCGGCGGCCGCAAATGGTGCTAGTGCGAGCGCAAGGGTGCAATAGGCACCCAGGAAATACAGCCCCGCGCCCGCCGCGTCGCCCGCCGCGGCCAGCGCGACGGTGCGTGCGCCGAAGATGAGGAGCGGAATCGCGAGCGGCAGCACGAGGAGCCCGAGCAGCGCGCTCGCGCGGTTGAGGCCGACCGTGAGCGCCGCGCCGATCGAGCCCAGGAGGCTCAGGCTCGCGGTGCCGAGCGCCAGCGTCGCGAGCAGCACCCGGATCGTGCCGGCCGGCAGGCCGTAGGCGTAGGCCGCCACCGGCGAGACGATGACGAGCGGCAGGCCGCCCAAAAGCCAGTGCGCCACCGCCTTGGCGAGCGCGAGCAAGGGCAGCGGCTGCGCGGAAGTCAAAAGCTGCTCCAGGCTGCCGTCCTCGTGATCGGCGAGATACAGGCTGTTCAGCGACAGGAGCGTCGCGAGCAGCGCGGCGACCCACAGCACGCCGGGACCGATCAGCGCGAGCCGCGCGGCATCGGGCCCGAGCGCGAACGGGAACAGCGTCGCGACGATCACATAAAAGAAAAGCGGGTTGAGGACGTCACCCGGCCGGCGCCAGCCGAGCAGCAGGTCGCGGCGCACCACCGCAAGGAAGCCCGGCAGGAGCGCCGGCAGGCGGGGATCCGCGGCGCTCACGACAGCCGGATCCGCCGGGTGCGCCCGGCAATGCCGGGGTCCTGGTGCGAGGCGACGACGGCGAGGCCCCCGCCCGCCAGGTGCTCGCCGAGGAGCGCGACGACCAGGTCGCGGCCGGCCGCATCGAGGTTCGTGAACGGCTCGTCCATCAGCCACAGCGTCGCGCCGGCCAGCACGAGGCGCGCGAGCGCGGCGCGCCGCTGCTGGCCTGCGGACAGGAGGCGCAGCGGCAGCCGCTCCAGCCCTTCGAGCCCGACCCGCCCGACGACCTCGTCCGGCGCGCGCCCGACATCACGAAGGCTCGCTTCGAAGCGCAGGTTCTCGCCGAGCGTCAGGTCCCCCTTGAAACCCGGCTTGTGCCCCAGCCAGGCCATCTCGGCATGGAACGCCTGGCGGGCGGCGCGCGTGCTCACGCCGCGCCAGGTCACCTCCCCCTCGTCCGGCGGCAGGAGCCCCGCGAGCGTGCGCAACAGGCTCGTCTTGCCGCTGCCGTTCGGCCCCTCGACGAGCAAGAGCTCGCCGGCCGCCAGCGCGAGGTCGAGGCCGCTGAACAGGCAGCGCTCGCCGCGCAGCAGCATGAGGTCGCGGCCCGCGAGCAGCGCGCTCACCCGGCCGTCACCCGCGGCACGATTCGACATAAGGTGTTTACAGCGGCAGAGGCCGGCCCGTAGACTAAGGCCCGCAGGTGGTTCCGAACTTTAAGAACCATCGAAAAGTCCCTGTAAGTCAAACACTCTTCTTGAGGAGTCTGGCGGCATCATGCCCTTGAGTGCGCTGGGGCTCAATCACGCGCCGTTCCGGACCGAGGGGGAACCGCACACCCACGTCTCCTACGAGGGCGAGCGCGCCGCGCTCGCGTTCCTCTCGGACGCCGTCGCGCGGGATTCCGCTCTCGCCCTGTTCCAGGGACCTCCCCGTTCCGGCAAGACCACGATCCTCGAGGCCTTCGGCCGCTCCCTCGGCGAGCATACTGCATTTGCGCGCGCGGACGGCGGCGGTGCCGAGACCCGCACGCTGTTCGAGGAGGTGCTCGGCCGCTTCGGCTACGAGTTCGAGTACTCGAGCGTCAACGAGCTCGTCAACATGCTGCGGGTGTTCGTGCTGCAGCAGGCGGGCTCCGGGCGGCCGCCCGTCCTCGTCGTCGAGAACGTGCACGCCATGCTGCCGGCGGCGCTCGATCGCCTGTGCGAGCTCATGGCCCTGCGCGTGCGCCACGCCTCCGCGCTGCGGCTCGTGTTCGCGAGCGACCGTTCCCTGGAGCCGATGATGCGGGCGCCCGCGATGGCGGCGGCGGTCGCCTCGCGCGAGGTCCTGTCCTTCCACCTCGAGCCGATGTCCGGGTTCGAGACGCGGCAGTACGTCTACGCGAAGCTGAAAGCGGCCGGTTGCCGCGAGCCCGCGCAGGTCTTCCCGGAGGACGTGTGCCTCGAGCTGCACGAAGCCGCGGGCGGGTGGCCGGGATGGGTCGACCGGCTTGCGCAGCTCGCGCTCGGCCGCGCCACGAAGCTGCCCCTCACCGCCGACCTCATCGAGCGTTCGGAGACGCTGGACAACCTGCCCGCGCTCGTGGATGCCGCGATCGACTGGACCGCGGACGCGCCCGAGCCGCCGAAGCTCATCGTCACCCGCGACGGCGAAACGCTGGAGGAGCTGGTGATGCAGGGCCCGCGGTTTTTGATCGGGCGGGCGGAGCACAACGACCTGCGCATCAACAGCCGCTTCGTGAGCCGCCATCACGTGCTGCTCGTGCGTCACGGGACGGCGACTTTCCTCATGGACCTGAACAGCACGAACGGCACGTTCGTGAACTCGCGCCGGGTGTCGAACCTGATGCTCCGGCACGAGGACATCGTCCAGCTCGGTCACTACCGGATCAAGTTCCTCGATCCGCAGGCGACCGGGCGCGCCGCGCCGGACGATGCATCGTTCAGCGAAACGGTCGTGATGCAGAGCTTCGAGGACGTGCGGCGCCTGCTCGCACGGCAACGCGCGGAAGCGGCGGCGCTCGCCAGGCGTGCGTAAGCGCGCGCCGCGCGCGATCACACCGGGAAGCCGAACTAGCTGGTCGCCTGCACGAGGCGCTCGACACGCGCCCGGTGGGTCTTCTCCGCCGCTTCGCGGTAGAAGTTGCGCTTGAAGTGCTTGCGGCACATCGACACGTAACGGTCGTTGCCGCCGATCTCGACCTGTGCGCCTTCCGTCACCGCGTTGCCGTCCTCGTCGAGGCGCACCACCATCGTCGCCTTGCGGCCGCAGTAGCAGATCGCTTTCAGCTCGATGAGGTTGTCGGCCCACGCGAGCAGGTACTTGCTGCCTTCGAAGGGCTCACCCTGGAAGTCCGTGCGAATGCCGTACGCGAGCACCGGTATCTCGAGCTCGTCGCAGACCTGCCCGAGCTGGAACACCTGCTGGCGCGTGAGAAACTGCGCTTCGTCGACCAGCACGCAATGCAGGGGATCCTCGCGGCGGCAGGCTTCGACGATGTCGAACAGGTTGTCGGCCGCGGCGAACGTCGTTGCGGGAGCGTCGAGGCCGATGCGCGAAGTGATGCGCCCTACTCCGTACCGATCGTCGAAATGCGGCGCAAGCAGCAGCGTGTTCATACCGCGCTCGCGGTAGTTGTAGCTCGACTGCAGAAGCGAGGTCGACTTGCCCGCGTTCATCGAGGAGTAATAGAAGTAGAGCTTCGCCATTGCGCTGGATGTCGTCTCGCCCGCGCGCTCCGCGCGAGGTGAATTCGGAGGGCCAGGGACTATTTTGACATATTCAGCGATCGGCGGGTGCGATTCCTCGCAAGCGCCCTGCGAATTCCGCGACTTCGCCGCGTGTCCATCGCGTGTGGCGTCGCTCGCTGCCCGCGGGCTGGTGCCGCAGGCTCACGCCATCCCGCCATGCGCGTGACGGACGGATCGGCCGCGGGACGAGGTTGCCGCCGCAGTTCGGGCACACGCCCTCGAGAACCTGCTCGGCACAGTCGGCGCACCACGTGCACTCGTAGCTGCAGATGCGCGCGTCCGCGCTCGACGGCGGCAGGTCGCGGTCACACCATTCGCAGTTCGGGCGAAGCTCCAGCATGGCGGGTAGTTCCTGGTGCCCGGGGCCGGACTCGAACCGGCACGGCCTTGCGGCCAGCGGATTTTAAGTCCGCAGCGTCTACCGATTCCGCCACCCGGGCGGGTGCGGCCCCGGAGAAAAGCGTACTGGAGGCCAGGGTCGGAATCGAACCGGCGTACACGGCTTTGCAGGCCGCTGCATAACCACTCTGCCACCTGGCCAAAGCGAGCGCCTCCTTCGGCGGGCGCAAACCATACCACAGACGCCCGTTGCGCGCGCAGCCGCGGCGTTCGCGGCCGCGACGCGCGGACTGCATAATGCCCTCATGCGATTGGACCTTCCGCGCCACCTCCCGCTCCCGTGGCTGCTCTTCGCGCTGCTCGCGGGTTGCGCCCCCGAGGCCGCTCCCGGCGAGCCTGCGGCGTGGCACCCGCTCGAGGTTCCCGCGGTCGCCGGGAGCACCGGGGCGCACCTCGCCGCCGGCGACGGCACCCTCGTGCTGAGCTGGGTCGAGCCGCACGCCGGGGGGCACGCGCTCCGTTACGCGCGCCTCGGCGCGTCCGGCTGGAGCGAGGCCCGCACCGCGGCGTCCGGGACGGACTGGTTCGTCAACTGGGCGGATTTCCCGTCCGTGGTGCCGCTGTCGGCGGAGCTCTGGGCCGCGCACTGGCTCGTGCGGCACCCGGCGGGCGGCTACGCCTACGACGTGCTCGTGTCGCTGTCCGCGGATCGCGGCGCGAGCTGGTCGGCGCCCGTCAGGCCGCACGACGACGGCACGGCCACGGAGCACGGTTTCGTCAGCCTGTTCCCGCGGCCGCAGGGCGCCGGGGTCCTGTGGCTCGACGGGCGCAACCTGGCGCAGCCGGCGGCGGCGGAAGCCGGCGTTCCGCGCGGCACGACGCTGCGGACGGCGACCGTGACGCCGCGAGGCGCGCTCGTGGAAGCCCGGGAGATCGATTCGCTGACCTGCGACTGCTGCCGGACCGACGTCGCCCGCGCCGGCGATGCGACGGTCGCCGTGTACCGCGGCCGTACCGCCGACGAGATCCGCGACATCTTCGCCGTGCGCCTCGCCGGCGACGGCTGGGAGCGCCCGCGGCCGGTGGCCGACGACGGCTGGCAGGTGGACGGCTGCCCCGTGAACGGGCCTGCGATCGCGTCCGACGGCGACCGGCTCGCGGCCGCGTGGTTCACGGGCGCCGACGGGGCGCCGCGGGTGCGGCTCGCCCGGTCCGACGACGCAGGCAGGACGTGGTCTGCGCCGGTCGACGTCGCGAGCGGCAGCGTCCGCGGCCACGCCGGGATCGAGTTCCTCCCCGGCGCACGCGTCGCCGTGAGCTGGATCTGCGAGCGCGAGGCGGGAGCGTCCGTGTGCCTCGGGACCGTGTCCCCCGACGGCACCGCCGGCCCGGTCCAGGTCGTGAGCGGCGAGGCGAAGGTGCCGCCGCTCAGCGTGCCGCAGCTCGCCCGCGACGGCGACCGCCTGGTCGTCGCCTGGACGGAGGAGTCCGCCGGCACGACCCGCCTCGCGAGCGCCGCGATCGACGTCGCCGCCCTGCCGTGAAGACGCCGCGCTCCACGTTTCGCGACGCGATCCGCCGCGAGGACTTCGTGCTCACGGCGGAGCTGCCCCTCGGTTCGGGCACCGTCGGCGAGGACGTCCGGGCCGCGGTCGCCGTGCTCAGGGAGGCGTTCGACGCGGTGCAGGTCGCCGACAACCCGGCCGGCCATCCGCACATCTCGCCGATCGCGGCGGCGAGCCTGGTGCTGGACGAAGGCATGGACCCCATCGTGCACCTCGGCTGCCGCGACCGGAATCGCATCGCGCTGCAGAGCGACCTGATGGGCGCGGCCGCCATCGGCGTGACCAGCCTCGTGCTCACGCGCGGCGAGAAGATGCCGCCCGCGCTCAAGGCGAAAGTGAAAGGCGTGTTCGACATCGGCGCGCAGCGGCTCGTCGCGACGGCGCAGGCCCTCGCGGCGAACGAGCGCCTGGTGCCGCCGCCGGGATTCTTCATCGGCTCGAACGTCACCGCGCTCGATCCGCCCCCCGACTGGACCGCGGACGGCGTCGACGGCAAGGCGGACGCGGGCATCAAGTTCGTGCAGACACAGGCGTGCCTCGACGTCGACGTGTTGCGGCGTTACATGGCAGCGCTCGTCGCGCGCAAGCTCATCGAGCGGTTGTCCGTGATCGTGCAGGTGCCGCTCGTCGATTCGATGGAGATGGTGCACGACCTGCGCCAGGCGCGCCGGCCGCTGCTCGTCTCCGACGCCTGCGCGCAGCGCCTCCGCGAGGCCGTGGACGTGGCCGCGGAAGGCGAAGCGCTCTGCCGGGAAGTGCTGCTCGAGGTGGCGACGGTGCCGGGCGTGAGCGGGGTGAACATCCTCTACCGCGGCGCGCCGGAGGCGGCGGTGCGCCTCGCCTCCTGGTTCCGCGCCGAGACCCGCCAGGCGCACGCGTCGCCGGGCGCCTGAGGCGCGTACGTCCTCAACTGCCGTCGGCGCGATCGACGAGGCCTTCGAGGAGCAGCACGATGCGCTGCCGGCGCTGCTCCAGGCTGCGGCGCGCCCAGGGAATGCCGAGGGCGGCGGCGACGAGCGCCGCCCCGAGGCCCGCGGCGACGCCGGCCGCCCACGAGCCGTCCTCGCCGACGAGCACGGCCGCCACGGCCGCGAGCACCAGCACTCCCCCCGCGAGGCCGCCCAGCACCTCGTCGCGCTTGTTGCCGACGTCCCCGGCGAGCGTCACGAGCGACCACCCGGGCTCGATCTCCGCGACGGCGAGGTCCACCTGCCGGATCTCCGCGAGCGCGTATTCCCGGCCCGAGAAATTCAGGAACCGCTCCAGGCGCGCCATCGTCCCGGTCGAGGCTTCCCACACCGAGCGACCGAGGCGGCGCCGCAACGGCTGCAGCTTCTCGCGGTCCCGCAACAGGAGCTCCACCTGCTGCTGGATGCGCGCCGGCTCGCCGGCCACGACCCGGCGGACTTCCACGCGTCCTTCGCCGACCAGGGCGTCGAACAGCCGGTTGCCGGCCGGCGGCCGCGGCGCCAGCGATTCGGCACGCACCTCGGCGATCGCGCGCCGCACGCTGTCGGGCTCGAGCCCGACCTGGCGCCCGATCTCGATCACCTCGGCCTCGGTCAGCGACGCCGCGCCCGGGCTGCCGCGCCGGTTCTGGATCTCCGCCGCACGGCGCACGATCGCCTCGAGGTCCTCGGTGGCGATCCGTCGCTCGGCCCTGGCCTCCTGCGCCAGCCGGGGACCGTCCAGGGATTCCACCGTGCGCGCTGCCTCCGCGACACGGGCATCGTCACGTGCGTGCTCCGTCATGGCCCTTCTCCTTCCCGCCGCAAATGCCGATCCAGCCAGACGCCCACCGCCTCGTGCCACTGGATCGAGTTCCCCGGCGCGAGCACCCAGTGGTTCTCGTCGGGGAAGACCAGGAGCTCCGAGGGGATGCCGCGGCGCTGCAGCGCCGTGAACGCGGCGAGCCCCTGCTCCGGCGGCACGCGGAAATCGTGGAGGCCGTGGATCACGAGCATCGGTGTCCGCCATTGCGCCACGTGGTTCGCGGGATTCCAGCGCTCGTACTCCTCCGGCGCCTCCCAGTACGGTGCACCGAAGTCCCATTCCGGGAACCAGAGTTCCTCCGTCGAATAATAGAAGCTGCGCAGGTCGAAAATGCCGTCGTGGTTGACGAGGCAGCGGAACCGCTCCGGCCACTGCCCGGCGATCCAGTTGATCATGTAGCCGCCGTAGGAGGCGCCGAGCGCGCACGCATTGTCCTCCTCGAGCCACGGATTCTGCTCGATGGCCGCGGCGAGGCCGCGCTGCAGGTCGACGAGCGGCTTGCCGCCCCAGTCGCGGTTGATCGAGTCGACGAACGCCTGGCCGTAGCTGCTCGAGCCGTGAAAATCGACGAGCACGACCCCGTAGCCCTGCGCGGCGTAAGTCTGC
>DATGQE010000099.1:0-81666 GCA_035304345.1 Woeseiaceae bacterium
TGCTCTGGCGCGTCGTGTTCATCCCGGACGGCGGCTTCCTGGCGACGGTGCTCGGCTTCTTCGACCGCCCGCCGGTCGCCTGGCTCAACGACGAGGACCTCGCGCTGCCGGCGATCGCGATCACGACCATCTGGTGGTGCATCGGGCTGCCCATGATGCTGTTCCTCGCCGCGCTCCAGCAGGTGCCCAAGGAGATCTACGAGGCCGCGGCGCTCGACGGTGCGGGACGCTGGCGCACGCTGTGGAGCATCACACTGCCTTCCATTCGGCGCACGCTCCTCGTCGTCGTGATCATCGAGGTCGTGCTGCAGTTTCAGCTCTTCGGCCAGGCGCAGCTCATGACGCTCGGTGGCCCGAACAACGCGTCGCGGCCGGTCGTGCTGTTCATCTACGAGATCGGCTTCAACCGCTGGGACATCGGGTATGCGGCCGCGGCGGCGCAAATCCTGTTCGCGATGATCCTGACGGTCGCGATGACGCAGTACTTCGTCGCGCGGCGCAGGGAGGCCGGCACGTGAGCGCGGCGACGTCCCGGATCGCCGATCGCCTGGTGCTGGCAGCGGTCGTCGTGCTCGGCGTCGTCATGCTCGCACCGATCCTGTGGGCGCTCGCGCTCTCGCTCAAGACGAACGCCGAGCTGCTCGTCGATACCTCGTCGGCCCTGCACCCGCCGTATACGCTCGAGAACTACGGCGACATCGCCGCGAGCTCGTCCGTGTTCCGCTGGCTCGCCAACAGCCTGGTCGTCGCGACCGGCATGACGCTCGGGGTGCTTGCCCTGTCGTCGCTCGCAGGCTACGGCTTCGCCCGGCTCGAGTTTCCGTTCAAGCGCACGCTGTTCGTGCTCGTCCTGTTCGGGCTCGCCGTACCGGAGCAGGCCGTGATCATCCCGCGCTACCAGCTCTTCGCCGCGCTCGATCTCCACAACACCTGGGTCGGGCTCATGCTGCCCGGCATGTCGGGGCCGTTCGGCGTGTTCCTCATGACACAGTACTTCAAGGCGATCCCGAAGGAGATCGACGAGGCAGCCGAGCTCGACGGCGCGTCCCGTTTCCGCACCTTCTGGCGGGTGCTCCTGCCCATGACGCTGCCCGCGCAGGCCACGCTCGGCATCTACACCTTCCTGCACGCCTGGAACGACTACTGGTGGCCGCTGATCTCCGGCACGAACCTCGAGATGTACACGATCACCGTCGGCATCGCCGCCTCGCAGATCAACTTCGCGGAATCGGAAGGACTCGGGTTCCTCATGGCGCAGGCGCTGTTCGCGGCGCTGCCGATCCTCGTCGTGTACCTGTTCTTCCAGCGCCACATCGTGCGCGCCGTCTCGGGAGCGGCGGCATGAGCCTGCGCCGCGCCCTGGTCATGCCGGCCGCGCTGCTCCTGTCGCTCGGGGGCTGCGGCCCGTCGCAGGCGCCCGACGAGATCGTCGTGCAACGCTTCTTCGGGGCGTGCGACGCGGAGTACGGCCGGTCGACCGACGTCGCCGCCGCCACCGGCGAGTGCGGCATCATCACGACGCTGCTCAACCGCTTCGCCGCGGAGAACCCGGACATCCGCGTGACCGTGAACGTCGTGCCGTGGCCGGGCTACAACCAGCTCTCCGCGCAGCTCGGCGCCGGCGATCCGCCCGACGTCGTGACCATGCACGAGTCGGTGATACCCGATTTCGCCTCCCGCGGGCTCCTCGAGCCGATCGGGGACGAGCTCCGGGACGTCGGCGTCGACCCGGACACCTTCACGGAAGCGAGCGCGAAAGGGGTCACCCTCGACGGGCGCACCTGGGGCCTGCCGTTCGACACCTGGGCGATGCTCTGGCACATCAACCTGAACTACTTCCGCGAGGCCGGGCTCGTCCGCGACGGCAAGCCCGTGCTCCCGTCGAGCCCGGAGGAGCTGCTCGCGCACGCACGGCAGTTCAAGGCCGCGACCGGCAAGCCGTACTTCGTGCAGGCATCGGCCAACCAGAAGCCGGTCTACGCCCGCAACCTGTACACGTTCCTGATGCAGCAGGACGCGGCGTTCTTTGCCGATCCGAAGCACATCGAGCTCACGACGCCTGCCGCGCGCCGCGTCGTCGAGATGTTCAAGGCAATCCACGACGAGGACCTGACGACGAAGAACCAGGATTACGCCTCGGCGACGCGTGGGTTCATGAACGGCGACGGCGGCGTGTACCTCGTCGGCACGTGGGTCATCGGCATCTACCAGGCCGAATCCGAGCGGCCGGGCCGGCCGCTCTCCGGCGGCTACACCGTCGTGCCCTACCCGCAGCTCTTCCCCGGCCGCGACGCGTCCTACGTCGACGGTCACGCCTGGGTGATGCCGGTGAAGGAGCGCACGGAGCAGCAGCGGGAGGGAGTCCTGCGCCTCATGAGGTTCCTCGCCGAGCACAACTTCGAATGGGCGCGCACCGGCCACCTGCCCGCGTTCACGGAGATCGTCGAGAGCGAGCCGTTCCGCGCGCTGCCGCATCGCGCCAACATCGCGAAGCTCACCGAGACGGGTGTGCCGCTGCCGGCCGGCGTGGAGCGCCAGTTCTCGATCCAGGACATCATCGGCGAAGAGCTCGCGCCCGCGATTGCGGGGCAGAAGCCGATCGACGTCGCGCTCGCCGCCGCCGAGCACCGCATCAACGACCTCCTGTACCACCTGCTGTGATGAAGCGAGAAGACGTGATGACAAACGCCCGTCACCGGAGACCGCCATGCTGAAATCCCGCATCGTCGCCGACCGCGACTTCACCGTCGCTCCGCTCGACCGGCGCCTCTTCGGCACGTTCGTCGAGCACATGGGGCGCGCCGTCTACGGCGGCATCTTCGAGCCCGGACATCCCACCGCCGACGAGCGCGGCTTCCGCGGGGACGTCCTCGAGCTGACCCGCGAGCTCGGCGCGACGATCGTGCGCTACCCGGGCGGCAACTTCGTCTCCGGCTATGACTGGGAGGACGGCGTGGGCCCGCGGGAGGAGCGGCCCGTGCGCCTGGACCTGGCATGGGGCTCGACGGAGACGAACCGCTTCGGCACCAACGAGTTCATCGAGTGGTGCCGCGCCGCCGGCGTCGAGCCGATGCTGGCGGTCAACACCGGGACGCGGGGCATCGACGCCGCCCGCCGGCTGGTCGAGTACTGCAACCACCCGGGCGGCACGCGCTGGTCCGACCTCCGGCGCAGTCACGGCTTCGCTGCGCCCCACGGGGTGAAGCTCTGGTGCATCGGCAACGAGATGGACGGCCCGTGGCAGATCGGGCACAAGACGGCGGCGGAGTACGGCCGGCTAGCGCAGGAGACGGCGAAGGTCATGCGCTGGGTCGACCCGACCGTGGAGCTCGCCGCCTGCGGCTCGTCGCACCGGAAGATGCCGACCTACGGGGCGTGGGAATACGAGGTGCTCGACCACTGCTTCGACGAGGTCGATTTCATCTCGCTGCACCAGTATTTCCGCAACGACGAGGACGACATCGGCCGCTACTTCACGGTCCTCGAGGACCTCGACGCGTTCATCGGCGAAGTGGCCGCGATCGCGGATGCGGTGGCCGCCAAGCGGCGCTCTGCCAAGCGCATCATGCTGTCGCTCGACGAGTGGAACGTCTGGTACAAGGCGCACACGCCCGAGGACCTGCGCAAGCCGGGCTGGCCCGAGGCCCCGAAGCTGATCGAGGAGGTCTACAACTTCGAGGACGCCCTCATCGTCGGCGGTGCGCTGATCACGATGATCAACCGCGCGGATCGCGTGAAGGTCGCCTGCCTCGCGCAACTCGTGAACGTCATCGGCCCGATCATGACCGAGACCGGCGGCCGTGCCTGGCGCCAGACGATCTTCCACCCGTTCGCCCAGGCCGCCCGCTTCGCCCGCGGCGAGGTGCTGCGGGCGAAGGTCGAAACGGAGACGTTCGCCGCGGCCGGCCGCGAGGACCTGCCGTGCCTGCTCGGGAGCGTGACGTTCGATCCGGCGTCCGGCCGGACGACGGTGCTGGCGCTCAACCGCCACGCGACGGACGAGCTCGCGCTCGAGGTGGAGCTGCGCGGGTTCCGCAACGGGTTTGCCGTCGAGGCGGCGAGCGAGCTGCACCACGACGACCTCAAGGCGACCAATCGGGTCGACGCACCCGACGAGGTCGCACCGGCCGACCTCGAAGGGGCGGTGCTCGACGGTGGGAAGTTGCGCGCGAAACTGAAGCCGCTGTCGTGGAACGTGATCGTCCTCAAGGGGCAATGACGGTGATGCGCCTGCACTGGCCAATGCTCGTCATTCTCGCTTGCGGCGTCACCGGCGCGCCGGCACAGGCCGCGGACTCGCGGCTCGCGGTGCGGCCGTTCGAGCTCGGCGACGTGCGCCTCCTGGACGGCCCTTTCAAGGCGGCGAGCGAGCGCAACGCCCAATACCTGTTGCGCCTCGAGCCCGACCGGCTGCTGCACAACACACTGAAGTACGCGGGGCTCGAGCCGAAGGGCGAGCGCTACGGCGGCTGGGAGGCCCGGGGTATCGCGGGCCACACGCTGGGCCATTACCTCACCGCGCTGGCACAGCAGTTCGCGGCCAGCGGCGATGCGCGCTTTCGCGAACGCCTGGATTACGTCGTGGCGGAGATGGCGCGGGCCCAGGAAGCGTACGGCGACGGTTACGTCGGCGCGCTGCCGCCGCTCGAGCTCGAGACGCTGCGCGGGTTGCGCGAAGGGCGCGTGGAGCCCGAAAACCCGTTCGTCTTCGCAGGCGGTGCGTGGGTGCCGTGGTACACGCAGCACAAGGTGCTCGCCGGGCTGCGCGATGCCTGGGTGATCGCCGGCAGTGCGCAGGCCCGCGAGGTCGCGCTGGCGCTGGCCGACTGGGTCGTCGCGGTCACGTCGCCGTTGAGCGAGGCCGACATGCAGAAAATGCTCAGCGTCGAGCACGGCGGCATGAGCGCGGTGCTCATGGACCTGTACGCACGCACCGGCGAAACGCGTTACCGGCGGGCCGCAGAACGGTTCCAGCATCATGCCGTCCTGGATCCGCTGCGTGCCGGGCGCGACGCGCTCGTCGGCCTGCACGCCAATACCCAGATCCCGAAGATCACCGGTGCCGCGTTGAGCTACGAGGTGACCGGCGCGCCCGACGGCCGCACGATCGCCGAGACGTTCTGGGACACCGTCACCGGACGCCATTCCTGGGTGATCGGCGGCAACAGCGAAGGTGAGCACTTCTTCGAGCCCGCCGAAGCCGCCTCGAGGCTGACGCCTGCGACCGCGGAGACCTGCAACACCTACAACATGCTGAAGCTCACGGAGCACCTGTTCGCGTGGCAGCCGGAGGTCCGTTACGCGGACTTCTACGAGCGCGCGCTGTACAACCACATCCTCGCTTCGCAGGAGCCGGAGCAGGGCATGTTCACGTACTTCATGTCGCTCGCGCCCGGCCATTTCCGTACCTACAGCACCCCTTTCGATTCGTTCTGGTGCTGCGTCGGGAGCGGCATGGAGAACCACACGAAGTACGGCAAGGCGATCTGGTTCCACGGCGACGACGCGCTCTACCTGAACCTGTTCATCTCCTCGCGCCTCCGCTGGGCAGACAAGGGCCTCGAGCTCGAGATGCAGACGGACTACCCGCGGGAGGACACCGTCACGCTGACCGTCCTCGAAGCCCGCGGCGAGCCGCTCGCGCTGCACGTGCGATCGCCCGCATGGGCCGCGGGCGATCTCGCCTTCGAGCTGAACGGTGAGGTGCTGCCGACACGCGGCGTCCCGGGAAGCTATGCGCGCCTCGAACGGGCCTGGCGGCCCGGCGACCGCCTGCGGATCACCGTGCCCATGGCCGTGCGGACGGAGCCGCTCCGCGGCGCGCCGGAGCGCCTGGCGTTCCTGTACGGCCCGGTCGTCCTCGCCGGCGATCTCGGTCCGGTGCCGCGCGGGGAGACCTTCCCGTGGGCGGAGGAGCAGGCCGCGAACTTCGAGGCGCAGCGCGTGCCGGTGCCGGAGCTCACGGCCGCGCCGGAAGAGGCGGCGGACGTGCTCGACCGCCTGCCGGGGCCGGGGCTCGCGTTCCGCGCGGACGGCGTGCTCGACGGGCGGCCGACGCACGTGACCCTGCGCCCGTTCGCCGAGCTGCACTACCGCTACTACAACGTGTACTGGGAGCTCGGCGGCCGGGCACGCGGGGTCGCCACGCCCGGTATTGTACGATAATTTCCTGGGCCGGGCGGCTCAGTCGCCGGCCTGCGCCTCGCGCGCCGCCTCGTCCTCGATGTAGACCAGCGCGTCGTCGATCAGCATGCGCATGCTGTGGCGCGCGCGCTCCGGGTCGCCCTGCTCGATCGCGCGGTATACCTTGGCGTGCGCCTCGAGGGTGTCCGCGTAATCGCGTGACGCCGGCGTCGTGAAACGGATGCTGACGTTCAGGGCCGTGCGGATGAAATCGCGCATGCGGATGTAGAAGCGGTTCTCGGTGGCATAGAGCAGCGCGATGTGGAAGTCGACGTCGGCCTTGCGCGCGGCCGAGGATTCCGCCGTCGCCTGGCGCATGCGCTCCAGGGCGTCGCCGATCGCGGCCTTGTGCTCCGGGCGGGCGAAGCGCGCGGCGAGCGCCGCGGCCTCCGGCTCGATGGCCACGCGCATCTGGAAAAACTCTTTCAGCACCAGCCGGTTGGGATTGCCCTCCAGGGACCATTTGAGCAGGTCCGAATCGAGGATGTTCCAGTGCTCCTGCGGCCGGATGCGAATCCCCTGGCGCGGCTTGGAGAACAGGAGACCCTTGGCCGACAGCATCTTCACCGCCTCGCGCACGGCGGTGCGGCTCACGCCGAACTTGAGGCACAGCTCGGCCTCGGTGGGGAAGGGGTCGTCCGGGGCGTAGTCGCCGCAGACGATCGCGCGCCCGAGCTCCTGGGTCACCCGCCACGAAAGGTTCGAGTTGCGTTCGATCGGTTCCATCGTAGGTCGCCCGGGTGCCTGCCCCGGATCTTTTCCATGGTCTGCGCGGGCTTACCCCGGGCACCGCATTATGGCGCATCCCGGGGGGCCCCCGGGCCTTGATCGTCCCGGCACGGGGTCGTTTCGCGTGGGGGTTGCCGGGGTCCGGTTAAATGCTAATATTGTATTATCTTTCCGGCCCACCATCACAACAAGAACCGGGGGGACTGACATGAGCCCGAGGAACATCGGCCTGCTGCTGGCCGGCGCGCTCGCCTGCGCCGCCTGCGACAGCTACGACGAATCCGACCTTTCGACCGTGGTGGTCCAGCTCCCGCCGCTGGTTACGGCGCTGCCCACCGTCGCCACCCCGGTGGAGTACAACGACCTGCCGGTGCACGACCCGTCCGTGGTGCGCGCCGAGGACGGCACCTGGTACGTGATCGGCTCGCACCTCGCCATGGCGAAGTCGAGCGACCTCGTCACCTGGGAATCCGTCGCCGACGGCGTGAACGATGCCAACCCGCTGTTCGACACCTACGCGACGGAGATCGCGGAGGGCATCGCGTGGACCGGCGGTCATGTCGGCTCGTGGGCATCGGACATCATCCAGCTCGCCGACGGACGCTGGTATTTCTATTACAACCACTGCGCGACCCCCGACGACGGCCTGTGCGACGCGCCGCGCTCCTATCTCGGCGTCGCGGTCGCGGACGACATCGAGGGCCCGTACGAAGACCTCGGCATCTTCCTCCGGTCCGGGCAGACGGACACCGAGATCGCGAACGGCTTCGGCGTCGGTGACATCACCTCGTTCGACGGCAACGTGCATCCCAACGTGATCGACCCGGCGCTCTTCTACGACAAGGAAGGGCGGCTGTGGATGACCTACGGCTCGTACTCCGGCGGCATCTTCATCCTGGAGATGGACGACACGACCGGCATGCCGCTGCCCGGGCAGGGCTACGGCAAGCACCTCGCGGGCGGCTTCTTCAGCGCCATCGAAGGCTCGTACGTGCTCTACAGCCCCGACAGCGATTACTACTACCTGTTCGTGTCGTTCGGCGGATTCGAGGCGGGTGACGGCTACAACATCCGCATCGCGCGCTCGCGCAACCCGGACGGGCCGTACCTCGACGCCGAAGGCAAGGACATGGCGCAGGCCGCCGGCAACTTCGACGCCATCGCGCCGTTCGGCGTGAAGCTCATGGGCAGCTTCGAGTTCGGCGCCGACGTGGGCGACCCGACTCCCTCGCGCGGCTACGTATCGCCCGGCCACAACTCGGCGTACTACGACGAGGAGACCGGCCGCTACCTGCTCGTCACGCATACCCGGTTCCCGAATCGCGGCCAGGAGCACGCGATCCGGGTGCACGAGATGTTCCTGAACAACGACGACTGGCTGGTCGTCTCGCCGCATCGCTACGCGCCGCTCAGCGGCGACAACCAGGTCGGGCGTGACGACGTGGTCGGCGTGTACCGGGTGATCAACCACGAGCGCGACATCAACCGGGAGGTCAAGCGGCACGTCTACGTCTCGCTGAACGCGGACGGGACGATCAGCGGCGACCTCACCGGCACCTACCGGCTCTCGCTCACCGGCGGGCGCGACATCCGGCTCGACATCGCCGCGGTCGGCACGTTCGAGGGCGTCATCCTTTGGCAGTGGGACTCCGCCACCGAGCGCCTGACCCCGACGTTCACCGCGCTCTCGGCCAACGGCACGGCGCTCTGGGGCAGCCAGATGGAGCCGCTGGCGACCGCGGACGTGCTGCAGGCCATCGCCGACGACCTCGACCTGCCCGAGACGTTCCAGGGCGACGCCATCGAGCTGCCCACCCTCGGCACCCGCGGCGCGCAGATCGCGTGGACGAGCGACAACCCGAACGTCATCAAGCCGGACGGGACCGTGATCCGGCCGAACGTCGGCGAAGGCGACCAGGCGGTCGGCGTCACCGCGACCATCATGCTGAACGGCGAAGAGACGAGCGTGACCTGGTTCGTGACCGTGCCGCAGCGCTTCGCGTTCAACCGCATGGCGCAGTGGGACTTCGAGAACGACCTGGCGGAGAGCCTCGGCAACTTCGGCGCCGGCGAGCCGACCGGCGATCGTTTGTGGAAGGTCGGGCTAGGCACGGTCGCCTACGCGCCGGGTCACGACGGCCAGGCGCTCGCGCTCGACGGAACGAACGGCGTCCGCCTGCCCGACGGCCTCATCTCGAACTACGAGTACTCGGTGTCGTTCTGGGTGAACCCCTCGGCGCTCACGATGTTCACCACTGCGTTCTTCGGCGCCGTGGATGAGCAGCAGCCCGAAGGCGGCGATCCGTTCTCGAACGCGTGGATCAGCATGGTGCCGCAGGGCTGGGACGGCAACACGATGCTGTGGAGCGGCAGCGACCCGTGGTTCGACGGTGTCACCGGCGAGCTGATCCCCGCGAACGACTGGTCGCACGTCGCGTTCTCCGTGAACCGCGGGCTCGTGAAAGTGTTCATCAACGGCGAGGAGAGGTTCTCCGGCGGCAACCTCCGCGACTTCTTCACGGAGTCCGAGGGCCGGTTCACGCTGGGTGTGAACTACTGGGATACGCCGTTCAACGGCATGATCGACGAGCTCAAGATCTACGACGCGGCGCTGCTCGCGGGCGAGATCAAGGCGCTCGACATCGATCACCTGCCGACGGAGGACCTGCTGCAGATGGCGGCCGACCTCCTCGACCTCGGCGATCTTTCGGACGTGACCGACGACATCCACCTGCCGCGCAGCGGGCCCTTCGCCGCGGCCATCGAGTGGACCTCGTCCGATCCCGCGATCGCGGTCGAGGCCGATACCGGCGTCGTGACCCGGCCCGCCGAGGGCAGCCCGCCCGCGGACGTCACGCTGACCGCGACGATCACGCTCGATGGGCAGAGCACGACGAAGCCGTTCGCCGCGACGGTGCGCAGCCTGGGACCGCCAGATCCCCTCGCGCACTACGCGTTCGAGGGCACGCTCGACGACGCGCAGGGCAACTTCGCGGCGGGCACCCCGACCGGCCCCACTGCCACCGCCCCCGGCGGCAACGTCGCGTTTGCGCAAGGCATCGCGGGCCAGGCTCTCAGCCTCGACGGCGCCACGGGCGTCTCGCTCGGGGAGAACCTGATCACCGACGACACCTGGTCCGTATCGCTGTGGCTCAACCCGAGCGCCCTGACCGCGTTCACGACCGCGTTCTTCGGCGGCTCCGACACGAGCTGGGTGAGCGTCGTCCCGGGCGGCCTCGGCGACACCGGCAGCACCATGCTCTGGTCCGGGACCCAGTGGTACGACGCCGTGACCGGCGTGCGCATCCCGACCGGCGAATGGACGCACTTCGCGGCGGTGAACGACCAGGGCAACGTCACGGTGTACCTCGACGGCGTCGCGCTGTTCACCGGCAGCAACTTCCCGGACGTGTTCACGCCGCTCGTGAACCCGCCGTTCTGGATCGGCGTGAACCACTGGGACCCGGCGTACCGCGGCCTGGTCGACGAGCTCAAGGTCTACGACATCGCGCTCACCGGGCAGGACGTCGCGCGCTTGCACGCGAACGACCCGGACGGCTGACGGCCCCCGTGCGGGCGCCCCGTTGGCGGGCGCCTACGGGTTCGATTCGCGGGCGCGCGGCCCGGCCGTCTCGCGCACCCGGCCGATCAGGTCGAGCACGCGCCCTAAGGCCTGCTCGAGCTGCGGCAGGTCGCCGAAGCCGATGTTGAGCGCGTAGCCGCCGCCGCGCACCGGGCGGATGCTGAACTTGCGGCCGAGCTCCTTGCGGATCTGCTCCTGCAGCCAGCGCGTCTGCAGGTCGGGCGCCGGTTTCGCGGCGGCCTCCGCCGCGCCGTCGAGCCGTTCCCGCACCGCCTGCTCGACCTGCCGGACCGACAGCCCGCCGGACGCGGCCTTCCGGGCCAGCTCGACCTGGCCCTTCGCTTCGAGCGGCAGCAGCGCGCGCGCGTGGCCCATGTCGATCGTCCCGGCGGCCAGAAGCTCCTTCACCTCGTCCTCGAGATCGAGCAGCCGCAGCAGGTTGCTCACGGACGCGCGCGAGCGCCCGACTGCCTTCGCCACCTGCTCGTGGGTCAGCCCGAACTCGGAGGCGAGGCGCGCGAGCGATTGCGCCTGCTCGAGCGGGTTCAGGTCCTCGCGCTGCAGGTTCTCGATGAGCGCCACCGCGAGCGCGGCCTGGTCGTCGAGCTCCCGCACGACCACCGGCACCGCCGCCAGCCCGGCGAGTCTCGCCGCGCGCCAGCGCCGTTCGCCGGCGACGATCTCGTACCGCGCACCGGGGCCCGCGGGCGCGGGCCGCACGACGAGCGGCTGCAGCACGCCCTGCTCCCGGATGGAATCGGCGAGCTCGGCGAGACCTTCGTCCGCCATGTGATTGCGTGGCTGGTAGCGGCCGGGCCGGAGGTCGTCGAGCGCGACCTCGTGCGCGTCCGTCGCCGCGGCGCGCGCGGATTCCGCGACCTCGCGCTCGCGCGCGTGCAGCAACACGTCGAGCCCCCTGCCGAGCCTTTTCTGCTTTCTCATCGCCGGCGTCCGCGTCCCGTCCGCGGGAATTATGGCATGGACCCGCGCCGGCGCGTGCCTCAGGTGCGCTCCCGGCAGAACGCCTCGGACACCCCGTCGCGCCGCACCCACTCGTAGGCGTCGACGCCCCTGCCCTCGATCTCGAGCACGACGGGCCGCCGCTCGAAGCAGGGGCCGAAAGCCTCCGAAGCCGGCACGATCGTGTCGCCCTCGAGGATCACGGACTCGAAGAAGGCACCGGCTTCCGGGCCGGCCTCGGCCTCCACGATGCCGATCCAGGCCGCGTGATCGAAGGCATCGCCGCGCTCGCGCCGGGCGAAGGTCTCCCGCAGCACGGCGTCCAGCGAGCGCTTGCCCCCGGAGTGCGCGCGGATGCGGGCATCGAGATCGGCGAAGTAGAGCTGCCCGCGCACGTACGGCGTATGCCGCACCCGTTCGTCGCCGAACCCGGTCTCGACGATGCGCTCCGCCGACCAGTTGCGCGCGGGACTCGTCCAGTAGCGCCGGAAGACGCCGTTGATGTCCTCGGCGTATTCGTCCAGCGAGCCGAATCCGCCGCGGAACTGGAGCAGCGTCGTGTAATAGGAGGTGAGCCCTTCGCTGAACCAGCTCGTGGCGCCGACCGGGCCCTCGATGCCGCCGACGAACTGGTGGATCATCTCGTGGAAGAAGAGGCCCTTCGGCCCGTCGGTCGACTCGTCCGGGCGCGCCGGACCGCGCGACAGCATGAAGCTGTTCACGAGCGCGGTGCCGCCGCCGTACGGCGGAGTGTCGAGCACGCGGATGAAAACGCGGTAACGCGGTGCCGGGTCGAGGTGCGGGAAGAAGTCGGCGAGGTGAGCGTACACGCCGGCGGCAAAGCGCATCTCCTTCTCCGGGTCCCACGGCGGCGTGCCGAGCCAGGTGGCGCTGAAGCCGCTCGCGTCACCCGATTCGGGGTAACGGCCCGCCGGACCCGCCATGTACCAGCCCTGCATGAGCTGCTCCGGCGGCGCCTCGAGCGTGAAGTCGCCGTCTCCGAAAGACGAGGCGGCGATCGAGCCCGGGGCGAGCCCGTCGAGTTGCCAGCGCACCGTGATCGTGGCGGGGCCGACGTTCTCCGGCAGCACGAGGAAGCCCGAGCCCGCGCCGCTCACGCCGCCGGCGGACGGGCGGATGCCGAACGGCGGGCCGTTGGGCGAGCCAGCGGGTTGCACCGCCGAGCGATACGCGATCGTGACCGGCGCTTCGACCTCGCGCGTCGCGCGCCAGTGGCGGAAGTACGGGAAGCCGCCCTTGACCGCGGGGTCGTCCTCGATCGCGAAGTCGACCCGCCCGCGCGCGTCGCTCACCGTCAGCTCTTCCACCCGGTCCGCCACGCCGGTCAGGGCGGCGTAGACGATCGGTGCGGTGAGGCTGAACGGCTCGCCGGCCCCTGGTATTCCGCGGAGGACGGAATGTACCTCGATCGCCGTCACCTCCTCGCCGCCGTCGCGCACCGGCCGGAGCTCCACGTCGAACGCCGGCGCGCCGGCGGCGACGGCCGGCCCGGCGAGGAGCAGGCCGCCCAGGAGCAGGCGAGCCGCCAGCCGCGCGGGCAGGCGGAACGAGAGCAGCGGGCCGTGACGGTCGCGCATCTTTTTTCTTCCTCGTCGCCGAGCGGTTCAGAAAACGCAGGCCGAGTCCGGCACGTCCTCGCGGCGCTCCCACTGCCACGCCATGACGGTCTCGCCGCGCGGCCGGTAACGGACCGTGAACGTGCGCTCCCCGCGCCGGACCTCGAGCGTGAGGAACGCGTCCTGGTCGCCCTGGATGCCGTCCTGCGGGACCGGTTTCAGGATCTCGTCCCCGTTCTCGAGGCCCGCGCGCGCCGCGGCGGAATCCCTGATCAGCCCGCGCACGATGCGCGGGCTTTCCGTCAGCACTTTCGGCTCGAAGCCGAGCTCGTAGCGCCTGAGCGGCTTCTGCGTGCGGGTGAAGCACGGGCCGAACGCGTCCGGCTCCGGCAGCATCACGGCGCCGTCGAGCATGGCCTCGAACTCGGCCACCGCCTCGCGGCCGGCATGCTCCGCGAGCACGCGCTCCCACGCGGCCCGGTCCATCGGCCGGCCGGCGCGGCGGATCTCGAGCATCGCGCGCAGCAGGTCGTCGAGCGAGCGCTCGCCGTCTGATGCCTTGCGCAACTGGTGATCGAGCACGGCGAAATACATGGAGCCGCGGTCGTAGGGCAGGACGCGCACGCGCGTGTCCTCCCAGAAGCGCGCCGGGATCTCGTCGTTCGGGGTGTCGATCAACGCGTTCGTGTAATAGCGCGCCGCCGTCGAGTTCACGCTGTCGAGGAAGCGTTCAGGCGTGATCTGCCCGGTGCGGAGCAGGAGCAGCCGGGCGTAATGCACGGCGAGTCCCTCGCCGAACCAGGAGGAGGCGAGACCCTGCGGCGCATCGAGGGAGCCCACGAAGGTGTGGAACATCTCGTGCGCCAGCGTCCCGTTCAGGCCTTCGGCGCCGGTTTCCGGGCCGAAGGTCAGGATGAACGAATGATTGAGCCCCATGCCCCCGCCGGCGTTGACCGGGTTCGGGCGCATGAACACGCCGAAAGCCGGAGTGCCGGGCGGCCGGAAGAACTCGAGGTAGCGGTCGTACAGCGCTTCGCCGCGTCGCATCAGCGCGTGCGCGTCGAACGGCGGCTCTCCCTGCCACGCGGCGAAAAAGCCGTTGTCGGCCTGTGGATAGCGTCCGATCGCGCCGGCCATGAAGTAGGCGGACAGGAAGCGCCGCGGCGGGAGCGGCTCGTCGAGATCCACGTCGCCCTGCCCGTAGCTCGAGAAGGCGGCGGTTCCCTCGGGCAACGCGGAGAGGTCCCAGCGCACGGCGAAGCGGCGCGGCGCGTCGTCGGGCGGTATCAGCAGGAACGTGGTGCCCCCGCCGGAGACGGCTCCGGCCTCGCTCCTGAGCTCGATCGGCGGCGCCGCGCCGCGCGTGCCGGTGGCGTTCAGGACCGGCGCGCGGTAGCGGACGGCAAGCTCGCCGGACACGGTGCGTCCGGGCACCAGACATCGCCTTCCCTCGTCGTTCCCCTCCCGGTCGTCGGCGACGGACAGCGGGAGCTCGCCCCGTGCATCGCGGGCTTGCGGGTCCGCGAGCGACGCGGCGATCGTGTCCACGTTGTTCACGACGAACGGCAGGCAGAGCAGGGGTTCCCCGGCGGGCGCCGCCACGTCGGAGAGCGTGAGCGTGACGTCGATGTGCGGGATGCGAGCGTCGGCAAGCGCGGCCGCGGGCGCGAGCGTCACCTCGACGGCGGGGATGGACGGGTCGCGCGCGACGGGCGCTCCCGCGGCGTCCTGCGCGGCGGCGATGCCGATCGCCGCCGCGCAGAGGGTGGCCGCGGCGAGCCGCGGCCCGGCCTCAGAAGCGATACGTCGCACCGAGGAAGTACTGGCGCCCGAGAATGTCGCCGTAGCTGAGCGTCGGATAGGACGGCTCCTCGTTCGTCACGTTGTCGATGCCGGCACGGATCGTGAGCGACTCGTTCCAGTTGTACTGCGCCGAGATGTGGTGCGTCGTGTTCGACGACACGAACGGGTGCGGATCGTTCTCGATCGTGGCATCCGGGATGCGCAGCACGTCGTCGAGGTACCGCATCTGGTACGTCACGCGGAACGGCTCGTTGATGTAGCGTACGTCGAGCCGCGTGACCCAGTCCGGCTGCTCGGTCGTGTTGTCCGTGCGCGTGAATGTATCTCCCGTCACGGAAGACGTGAGCAGCGAGGTGTGCGTGGCCTCGAGGCCGAGCTCGATCTCACCGCCGAGGTTGCCGAACAGGGAGGCAAGCTCGAAGCCGTAGTTCAGGTAGTACACCTCGCCACGGAACTTCACGACGCCGGCGTTGAAGGTCGTCGTGGTGCCCGTGACGATCGAGCCGCCGGGCAGGCTCCTGGCCTCGTCCGGCTGGGCGATGCGGGTGAACGCCTCGCAGACGCCTTCAGGCGGAGTCACGTTGTCGTAGCAGGCGGCCGCGAAATGCAGCGTCTCGTACGGCGACAGCCCGTCCGTGAGATCGACCTCGACGCGGTCGACGATCAGCGTGAGCCCGGGCACGAACTCGGGCTCCCAGACGAACCCGTAGGTCAGCGTGTTCGAGATCTCGTTGCGCAGGTCCGGGTTGCCGCCGGTGGTGATGAGCGCCTGCTGGAAGTTCTCCGCGGGATCCTGGAACGTGGCGAGGCGCTCGGCGGCGGAAGCCCCGGCATTGCTGCCGTCCGGGAGCACGCCGTAGCCCGGATTGGCCTCGAATTCCGCCAGGCAGTTCGCGTAGCGCACTTCCGGGTTCGGCCCGCTGGAGATCCGGTCCGCGTCGCAGGGATCGCGGCCAATGGATCCCAGGGCCGTGACCTGGGGCTCGAGGAGCTGCTCCAGCGTCGGCGCGCGGAAGTTCTTGCTGCGCGACACCCGCAGGGTCAGGGCGTCGTTGACGTCCCACTGGAGGCCCGCACTCCACAGGTTCTCCGTCCCGGCGAGCGAGTTGTCGACGTAACGGTACGCGGTCGTGAGCTCGAGCGAATCCACGAGCGGCAGCGTGTCGGAGCCGAGGAGCGGCACCAGGAGCTCGAGCGACAGCTCGTTGGTGTGGTAGCGGCCCGACTGCGGGATCACCGGGGAGCCGGTGCCGATCAGGCCCTGCCGGTTGGCCGCCAAAGGCTCGAAGTCCGCGCGCTCGTCGCGCCGCTCCCAGGCGGCGACGAAGCTCAAGGGGCCCGCGGGCAGGTCGAGCAGGTCGCCGCCGAACGTGGCGAGCAGGTCCACCTGGCGGTTGTCGTAGTCCGAGCCGCTCCGGATGTTGATGTACTCGCGCGCGGCATCGCTGATGTTACCGTCGCCGAACGGGTTGATCGGGGCGCAGGCCGGATCGTCGTTCGACGCGTCGGCGTCGGCGTTGATCGCGCACACGATGTTGCCGTCACCGTCGCGCGCCGCGACGATCGCGTTGTTGTAGCGCTCGTTCCAGATGCTCCAGCGGCGCACGGCCCCGTCGACCCTGCCGTAGCTGCCGGACACCGACCAGTAGTAGTCGCGCCCGCCGAGCTCGAGATCGCCTTCGAGCGCGAGCATCGCCCGCCAGGTGTCGGTCTCCGTCGCCTGGCGGCCGTCGATGAGCAGGTCGCGGAACGACTTGGACAGGAACAGCGGCGCACCCGCACCGAACGCCGGGTTGGCCGCGGTCAGCGCCGCGATCGCCTCGTCGGTCAGGAACGGGTTGTTGATCGTGAACGGGATCGGCCCGGCATTCGATTCCGCCGGGTTCAGGATCGTGCGCGCCTGGATCTGCGGCGATTCGATGCCCTCGGTGTTGGCGTACAGGAGCTCGGCGGACAGCCTGAGATCGTCCGTGAGATCGTAGTGGCCGATCAGGTTGGCGGCGGCGCGCTCGACCCCGGTGTGCAGGCTCGAGAGGTCGGCGAAGCGGAAACCCTCGCCGCCGGCCGCGAACGGGATGCCGTGGCGCTCACCCGGATCGTAGGGCGCGATCCCGCCTGCCGGCGTGAATTGCAGCGGACGGCCGTCCGCGTCGCGCGCGAAGCAGATGTCGTTGCCGCAGGGCGGCAGCGGCACCGGCGCGGGCAGGGTGAAGATCACCCCGTTGTCGTTGAACTCCCAGAAGCGCGCGTCCAGCACCTCGCGCACGGACGGGATGCCGTCGTTCGGGCCCGTGTCCTCGCTGTTCGTTGCGGTGATGCGCGAGAGGTTGCTGCGCGGCCTGTCGGCGAACGCGAGCGGCCGCGTCTTCGACCACTCGACGTTGAACGCGACGTTGCCGCGACCGGCGCCGAAGTTCTGTCCGCCGGTGGCGCGCAGGCTGTAAACCGGGTAATCGCCGTACTTCGACTCGCCCGCCTGGGCGTCGATCTCGAATCCCTCGAAGTCGTCCTTCAGGATGTAGTTGACGACGCCGGCGATCGCGTCCGAGCCGTACACCACCGCGCCGCCGGCCTGCACGACCTCGACGCGGTCGATGAGCCCGACCGGGATCACGTTCGCGTCCACCTGCGCATCGCCCAGCCCGCTGGAGGAGGTGACGAAGCGGCGGCCGTTGACGAGCGTCAGCGTGCGCCCGGGGCCGAGGCCGAACAGGTTCGGGAACTGCTGGCCGGCGCCGCTCGCCGAGCCGTCACCGGGCGAGAGGTTGAGCGACGGCACGTTCGACGTGATCTGGTTGAGCGCGCTCGCGGCGCTGACGTAACCGCGGTCGGTCAGTGCCTGGTCGTCGAGGGTGACGACCGGCGCGGCGGTGTCCGTCTCCGCCCGGCGTATGCGCGAGCCGGTGACGACGATCGACTCGACGGTTTCGTCCGGCCCGGCGAGGTCGGGGCCCGAGACCTGGGCCGGGGCGACCCCCGGCAGTGCCAGGCTGCCGAGCGCTGCGGCCACGGCGAGCGCGGTGTGTTGACGGCGGAATCTGCGAGACGGCATGGCCTTTCCCCTGTTGAAGCATGACGGGCCGCCGCGGGGTCGCGGCGGCCACGGAATTCGTTTGAGACCTGGGTGATCGGAGAATCATCTTACGCGCGGGCCGGGATTTTTCTTGTCGATCGACGGCGAGGGTCCCCGGCCGCGCGAAAGTTCTATTCGCTGTTTCCCGCGGTCCGGCATTAATCTCGCCGGCGGAAGCGCGGGAGCGCTATCACGCGAGCGCCGCGAGCAGGCGCTCCACGTCTTCCATGTCGTTGAACACCGAGACGCTCGCGCGGAACCGGTTGCGCCCGACCGAGATGGCGACGTTCGCCTGCTCGAGGCGCGGTGCGAGGCGCCGCGCGTTCTCCATCCAGCAGGCGACCATCGGCGCCCGGCTTTCCGGCGGCGTGGCCAGTCGATAGCCGAGCCGCGGCAGCTCGGCTTTCAGCCGGTCCGTGAGCGTCCTCGCGTGCGCGTTGATGTTGTCCACGCCCACGTCGAGGAGATAGCCGAGCGAGTGATCGAGGAGTGCCAGCACCGTGTGCGCGTACGTGCCCGTCGCAAACATGCCGCGCGCGTCCTCCCGGTAGGCGTAATCCGCGATCGCCTCGCCCGGCTCGTCGAACGGGTACACGTGCGTGCTGAAGCGACCGATGCCGTAGTACCCGTGCCGCACGCGGCGGAGCTCGGCGAGGCGGTCGGCGCGCGCGTACAGGAAGCCGAGCCCGAAATCGGCCATCAGCCACTTGTAGCTCGAGCAGGCGGCGAAATCGACGCCGCTCGCTTTCACGTCCAGGGGGATGCAGCCGGCGGCGTGGATGATGTCGGCATATACCCGCGCGCCGTGGGCATGGGCGATCTCGCAGACGGCGGCGAGATCGTGCTCGAAGCCGTTCACGGTCGACACGAGCGACAGGGACACGAGCCGCGTGCCGCGCCGCACGGCGCGCTCGATCGCATCCAGGGGGATGCGACCCTCGTCGTCGTGGCGCAGCCAGGTGACCTCGACACCCGCGCGCTCGAGATCGCCGTACAGCGGGAAGGAACCGAAGAAATGCAGCGTGTCGGTGACGACGTGCGCGCGTTTTTCGGGCAGCCCGAGCGCCTGCACGACGAGGTGCTCGCCGGCCGTCGTGCTCGGCACGAACGCGATCTCGGAGGGTTCGGCGTTGATGAGCTTCGCGAAACGCTCGATCACGCGCCCGCTGTCGAGGCGATGGTCCGTGGCCCCGGGGACCTGCATGCGGCCGGCGAGATAGCGGTCGAGTGCCGCTTTCGCGCCGAGGCTGATCGGGTGGCGGCTACCGGAGTCGAGCCAGGTCACGTCCATGCGCGCGAAGGAGGCCTTGTCGGGCAGGCGGCGCGGAGCGGCCGGGGGCGCGGCGGGCAGTGCCTCCCCGGCGCCCGCGATCCCGGCCGCGAGCGGCAGCGCCCCCGCCGCGATCAGCCATTCCCTGCGCGTAATTGCCCTCGTGGTTGCCATGGTTGGCTCCGTCGGCCAGGTCAGGAGCCAAGGATAGGCGGCGTGGGCAGGCAAAAACGACCGCCATGGGCGTGGGTAGTGCATTATCGTTGCGCGACGGGGGTCGATTACCCCGATATGGGGCGAAATCGTGCCGGAGGCCGTTGCTACCATTCATGATCCGGCGCGACGCTTGGGTTTGCTCGGCCGGCTGGTGGTCGCCGGCGTGTGGGCGCCGGTTCCCAGCCGCCGAGCCTCCACAGCCGGACGATACCGTGGCGACAGGTGCGGGGGACGACGCCGGGCGCGCATAAGTCTGACGCTGCCCGCGGCTACCAGGGGTTTGACGTTGCCGTCGTACGTCGGTTGACGCAAAATCGTTGCCGTCTTGGGCGCTAGCAGGAGCAATTGGTGGCCGACGAGCTGTCTCCCATCGACCTCCGGATCCTGGAGCAGATACAAAAAGATGCGTCCCTGTCGACCGGCCAGCTTGCCGAGCGGGTGGGCCTGTCGCAGTCGCCTTGCTGGCGGCGCCTGCAGCGGCTGAAGAGCGAGGGCTACATCAAGGGACAGGTGGCGCTGCTGGACCGGCACCGGTTCGGCTCGAGCCTCATCATCTTCGCCTACCTGAAAATGACGACGCTCACCGAGGAGAAGCGGGCGGAATTCGTGCGCAAGATCGAGCTCACCCCGGAGATCGTCGAATGTCACACGCTGTTCGGCGACAAGGACATCCTCATCAAGGTGGTGGCGTCGTCGATGGAGTGGTACCAGAAATTCATCTTCAACGTGGTGCTCAAGCTCCCGGGCGTGCTCGACATCCAGTCGACGGTCACCTTGTCCGAGATCAAATCAACCACCGCCATTCCGCTGCGGACGTCCAAGGTCTTCTGACCTACGGGCGCGGCGCGCCGGACCGGCGACGCGATCAGCGGCTGCTGCGCGCCGCGCCGACCGGGCGGATCACCAGCGACGGCATTCCTCGTCGGCCACGCTCTCGACGCGCACCCATTCGTACCCCTCGGTGCCGTCGTCATAGGTCGCCGGCTGCCGTTCGAAGCAGGGGCCGAATGCCTCGGAAGGCGGCACGACCAGCGCGCCGTCGACGATGCCTTCCGTGAACGCGGTCCTTTCCGACTCGCCGGCCGCCGCCGCGAGCGCGTCGAGCAGGATCTCGCGCGTGAGCGCCTCGCCGTTACGCCGCGCCTCGAACAGGGGCAGGATCACGTCGTCGAGCGTGCGCCGGCCGCCGGATGCGGCACGGATCCGCGCGTCCGCCGCGGCGAAGTACAGGCTGCCGCGCGTGTAGGCGATGTTCTGCGCGCTGCCCGCGCCGATACCGGTGCTGAAACCGAGGCGAAAGAGCTCATCGGCCGAGGCGCTCCGGTACGGGCTCGAGTAGTAGTTGCGTGCACTCGAGTTGATGCTGTCGAGGTAATCGTCCACCGGTGCGAGCCCGGAACGCAGGAGGAGCAGGCGCGTGTAGTGCACGTTCAGCCCTTCGGCGAACCACGCGGCCCCGCCCGGCGGCTCGCCGGCCAGCCCGCCGACGAACAGGTGACCCATCTCGTGGAACAGCGTGCCGCGCGGTGCCTGCGCGCCCGGCTCCGGGTCGCCTTCGGGGACACCCACCATGAAGGAGTTGCCGAGTGCCGTGCCGCCGAGACCCTGTTCCGCCGGGACCGCGCGCACGAAGACCCGGTAGGCCGGCGTCGTGTCGTCCCGGAAGAAGCGCCGCAGGTAAGCGTAGGCTTCCGCGGTCCAGGCCATCTCGGCGGGCGCGTCGAATCGCGTCCGGCCGAGCCAGTACGCGTGAAAGGAGGAATTCGTGTCCTCCGCCGCAAAGCGCCCGAGCGGGCCTGCCATGTAGTAAGCCTGTACCAGCCGGTCGCCCGGACCCTCGAGCTCGAGCGCGCCCTCGCCGTGGGTACTGGCGGCGAACGCGCCCGGTGCGAGGTCATCGAGGTCCCAGCGGACGCGCCAGCTCGCGTCGAGCCCCTGCGGGAGCACGAACAGCGCCATGCCGCCGCTGCTGACGCCGCCGCCGTGGGCGTAGAAATCGAACTGCGGCCCCCGCAGCGGTTGTGCAGCCGGGGTGACCCGGTACGACACCGTGACCGGCGCGACCACCGGCCGCTCCGCGCGCCAGTGGCGGTAGTAGGGAAAACCGCCGGGATCGGCCGGGTCGTCTGCGATGCCGAGCGGCACGCGGCCGTCGGCGTCCTGCACGACGAGCTCGTGGACGGCGTCGGCCATGCCGGTCCGGCCGGCGTACACGATCGGCGCCTTCAGGTGGAATGCGTCCGCTGCCCCGCCAAGCTCACCGCGGTAGACCGACGACACCTCGATCGCGGTGACCTGCTCGCCCTGCCCGCGCACGGGGTGCAGCGAGATCTCCGCCTCGGGCTTTGCCGCCGCGGCGCCGGATTCGGCCGCTGCGGCGGGCGCGACCTGGGCGAGGGCGAGGCAACAGCCGAGCGCCGCGACGATTCGCGCACGCATCCGGCTAGAAACGCATGTCCGCGCCGACGAAGAACCTCCGGCCCAGCACGTCGCCGTGCGTGAACGTGGGGAACGAAGGCATCCGGTCGGTGAGGTTCGTGACGCCCGCGCGTACCGCGAGGGATTCGTTGACGTCGTAGCGGCCCGAGATCGAGTGCGTGACGTTCGAGGCAATCACCGGGTTGAGGCTGTTCTCGATCTTGGCGTTCTCGTTCGCCTTCACGCTGTCGATGTAATAGAGCTGGTAGCTCAGGCGCAAGGGCCCCCGGTTCCAGGCCGCGTCGAAGCGCCCGACCCAGTCCGGGTCCGCCAGCGTGCCGTCGGTGCGGCTCAAGTCGAAGCCGGTCACCGAGGTTTCGTGCAGCGCCTTGTGCGTGGCCTGGGCCGAGAGGAACAGCCGGCCGGGATCCCCGCGGCGCACGACCGCATCCAGGGGGAATTCCCACGAGAGGGCGTAGATCTCGCCCTTGAACCGTATGGAGCCGGCGTTCACGAACGTCGTGCGGCCGGTGACGATGGAGCCCGAGTTGATGTCGGTCGGCTCGGTGTCCTCGCGGGTGAAGGCGTTGCAGAACTCCGGCGGTTGCGGCGACGAGTCGTAACAGACCGCCGCAAAATCGGCCGTGGTGAACGGCGAGAGGCCGTCGGTCAGGTCGATCTCGATGCGGTCGACCGACAGCGTGAGGCCCGGGACCCAGCGGGGCTCGAGCACGAAACCGAAGGTCCAGGTATCGGACACCTCGTTCTCGAGATCCGGGTTGCCCCCGCTGGTGATGAGCGCCGAGGTGAAGTTGCTGCTTTCGTTCTGGTAGACGTCCAGCGGCGCCCGGTCGGGGTGCTGCGCCCACTCGGCTTCGCAGTTCGCCCGCCGCACGTCCGGCGCCGGGCCGCGGTTGATCTCGCGGGAATCGCAGGGATCGACGCCGCTGATGTTCGTCAGGGCGACGTTCGTCGGCTGGAAGATCTGGGTCAGCGTCGGCGCGCGGAAGTTGCGGCTGCGGGTGGCGCGCAGCGTCAGGTCTTCCGACAGCGCCCAGCGCAGGTTCCCGGCCCACACGTTCTCGGTGCCGGCGATGGAATTGTCGACGTAGCGGTACGAGCCGGAGAGCTCGACGATGTCGGCGAACGGAACGTCGCCGACGACCGGCACCAAGAGCTCGGCCGCAAATTCGTCGGTGTAGTAGCTGCCCGAGGTCGGGACCTGCATCGTGCCCGTCCCGACGATGCCCTGCTGGTTGGCGAGCGACGGGATGAACTCGGCGTACTCGTCGCGATGCTCGTAGGAGAGCACGGTCTTCACCGTGCCCGCCGGCAGCGCGAACAGGTCCGTGCCGACGGTCGCGAGGATGTCGACCTGGCGGTTGTGGTAGTCCTGGCCGGTCGGCACGAGGACGTAGCTGCGCGCCGCCGGGCTCGATTGCCCGACCCCGAACGGGTTGAACGCCACGCAGTCGGGATCGTCGTTGTCCGGGTCGGCATCCATGTTGACGCGGCACGCGGCGCCGCCGGCACCGTCGCCGACCGCATCGACCGCCCGGAAGAACCGCGCCGTGTGCACGCCCAGCCGGTTCACGTCGCCGTCGACTTCGGCATAGCTGCCGGAGAGCGACCAGTAGTAGCTGCGCTCGCCGAAGTCGAAGTCGCCTTCCAGGCCCACGAGTCCGCGCCAGGTAGTCGTGATGTTCTCCTCGGCGTTGTCGGGAAACAGGTCGCGGTAGAAATGCTTCGACAGGAACAGCGGCGTGCCGGTGGCGAACGACGGACGCGCCGCGGTGAGCGAGTCGATCACGGACTGCGACAGGAACGGGTTGTCGTTGTAAATGCGGATCGCCTCGGATCCCGAACCCACCGGGCTCAGGACGGTGCGTGCGGCACCCTGCGGAAACGCCTCGCCCACCGTGCGCGCGTACAGGAGCTCGACGTTGAGGCGCAGGTCGTCCGTGAGGTCGTAGTGACCGATCACGTTCGTCGCAAACCGCTCGACGCCCGTCCGCAACCCGGTGAGCTCTTCGTAGCCGGTGCCGTCGCCACCGTCTGCGAACGGTATCGAGATCGTCCGGCCGGGATCGTAGGGAATGATGCTCTGCCCGTCGGGCGAGAACTGGATGGGCGAGCCGTCGAGCATCGTGAAACAGGGGCCGATGGGAGGCGGTTGCACCCCCGGCACGGTCAGCGCGCAGGGCGGGATCGTGTCCGCGCCGAAAATCACGCCGTTCTCGTTGAAAGCCTGGAACGTCCGATCGTAGAGGCGCAGCCGGTCCGGGATGCCGTCGTTCGGCCCCGTGTCGGCCGGATTGGGCTCGGAATGCAGCGTGATGCGCTCCACCCACTCGCGGCGATCGGTGTAGAACAGCGAAGGCGTTTCGCTCCACTCGCCGCTGATGGCGACGTTGCCGCGGCCGCCGCCGAAGTTGAAGCCGGCGGCCGCGCGGACGAGCGGCTGCAGGTAGTCACCCTCGTCGCTGTCGCCCACCTGCATGTCGATCGCAAAACCCTCGAAATCGTCTTTCAGCACGTAGTTGACGACGCCGGAAATGGCATCCGAGCCGTACACGGCGGCACCGCCCGCCTGCACGATTTCGATGCGGTCGAGCAGCATCATGGGAATGACGTTCGTGTCCACGCGCGGCTCCTCGAGACCGCTCGAGGACGTGACGAAGCGCCGGCCGTTGACGAGCGTCAGGGTGCGGCCTGAACCGATGCCGAAGAGATCCGGGAACTGCTGCCCGGCGCCGCTCGAGGCGCCACTCCCGTCGGCCTGGTTGAGCTGCGGCGTGAGGGACGGTACCTGGTTCAAGGCCTCGGCGGCGCTGATGTAGCCCCGGTCTTCGAAATCGACGAGGCCGATGTCCGTGATGGGCGCCGCGGTATCGGCGGTGGAGCGCCGGATGCGCGATCCGGTCACCACGATCGTGTCCTCGGACGCCTGGGCCTCGTCCTGGGCGCTCGCGCTCGGTACGAAGGCCGGTCCGCACGCAGCCGCGATCGCCGCGGCGGCCACGAGCCCCCGGCTTTTTCTGTGCTGGTTCATGATGTGCTATCCCCCCGCATGGGCATTCCCGCGGGGTGCACGCGGCACCTCGTGCGGCGCCGGCCCGCGGGCGTCGTCGACAAACTAGCGTAGCGTCCGCGCGTGGATTTTTTAGTCGATTGCGACTGCCGCCGGCCCGCGAGAGGCGGTTTTTATTCGTCAACGATCGCGCGCGCGAATTGATCCGTGCGCCGCGGCGGCGCGCTCAGTCGCCGGTCCCGCCCGCCATGAACTCGCGCAACGCCTGCGACAGGATCGCCTTGTTGTCGTCCCCCTGGAATACCGAGTGCGGACCGGCGAGCAGGATCTCCTGCACGCGCTCCTGCGGCAGGCCCGCCTGCTCCACGGCGAGGCGGGCGGCGTACGCCGGCGTCGACAGGTCGTAGTACCCGTTGGTCCAGACGAGGCGCAGCCCGGGATCGTCCTGCATCGCCCGGGCGATCATCGGCATGATCGGGGGACTGCCTTCGTGATCCCACGCCTGGTTGGCATCGAAATTGACGCCGCGGTACTGCGGCACGGCCGTCTCGAAGGCGAGGTCTTCGGTCAGGTAGCGCTCGAGCGCCGTCGGCGGGCGGTCGGTAAGCGGCGGCTGGTTCGGCTCGTCGATGCCGATCAGTCCGGAGCCGTCGATCTTGAGCCCGCCGGGCCCGAACATCGTGGGATCGCCGGCCGCGCCGCGGGTCGCGCCTTCCAGGGGCGCGCTGACCCGCGTGTCGAGCTGGCCGGTGCGCAGCCCGCGATCGGCGATCAGCGTGAACATGAAGTCGTCCTTCGCGAGCCTGAGGTTCTTGTCGGCGATGAAGTCGGCCGGGATGCCGATCAGCGCCGCCATCGCCCGCGCAACCCGGCGTTTCTCGTCCTCCGGCAACGCGTCGCCCTGCGCGAGCGCCGCGCGCAAGGTGCTGCCGGCGAAGTCGGCCGCGTCCTCGAACACTTCCGCGACCGTGCGGTCCCGCGGGATCTTTTCCCAGTACCACGCGGTCGCCGCCATGCTCGGGAAGTCGCCGATGACGCGCTCGTCGGGGTCGTTGCCGGTGTGGCCGACCATGGCGACCTGCACGACGCCGTCGATGCGGAGCTCGTGCTGGTGGTTTGCGAGCAGGTAGGCGTTGCGCACCGTGCCGTAGCTTTCGCCGATGAGGTAGCGCGGCGAGGCCTCGCGCCCGTTGTCCCGCAACCAGCGGGCGATCACGGTGGCGACCGACTTCGCGTCGCCGGTGCGGCTCCAGTACTGCTTGCCCGCCTCGGTGGTGAAATTGCGGCTGAATCCCGCGCCGACCGGGTCGATGAACACGAGATCGACCGCGTCCAGCAGGCTGTACGGATTGGGACGGATCGTATCGCCCTCGCGGATGCGGGGGCCGATGCCGTCCATGTGCAGCGGCGACGATGACGCGCCGGGACCGCCGTTGAACACGAAGGCGACGGGCCGCTGCGCCGGGTCGGGCACGCCGTCCCGGACATAGGCAATCGTGACCAGGTGGGCGTTCGGGATGCCGTCCGGCCCTGACAGGAAGTTCTCGCGGACCGTGGCGGTGTAATGCACCGTCTCGCCGTTGAACTCGCCGCTGTGGCGAGTGACCGACACGACCGGCTCGCGCGTGCGGGCCGGCTCGCCCGCCGTGCTCCCGGCCGGCGTGGCCCAGGCGACCGCCGCAAGCATCAGCAGCAGCGCTGGCGTCAGGCGTCTCATCGGCATCCCCTCGTGTTCCCCGCGTGCTCCCGCGGCGCGCGACACATGCGCACCGGGAGCCCGCATTGCGCGTCGCGCCGCGGACGCGCGGCCGGCATGTCGCCTGCGACGCGCTGCGCGCGTGCGGGCAGCTCCCAAGCCTCCTGTTGCGCGTTTGCAATCACGTCGACGTCCCTCGGAAGAATTGTCCGTGCTTGACGCTCGCGTACGGGCCGCCTCGAGCGGCCGATGCTGGCGTCGGGGGCCAGACTATAGCGGCAGCGCCGCGGCGCGGCCACGACGGTGAGCTCCCCGAACGGCGCCCCGCCTGCGTGGGTGCGCAGTGGAACCGCCCGGTAGAATGACCCGGAGCCCACACAATCGTACGAACACGGAGGAAATCGCCGCATGAAAACACCGACAGGGAACACGTTGCTCGCCGCCGGCGTGCTTGCCGCACTGTCTTTTCCGGCATTGTCGCAGCAGCAACAGCCGCAAGCTCCGATGAGCTTCTTCGTCACGAGTGTGGGCATTGGCGATGGCGGCAACTGGACGAGCAACAGTTTCGGCGCCGCGATCGTCGGTCATCACGACCGACTTGGCGGCCCGAGCGCGTCGTGGAACGCGGTGCACTCGACGAGAAGCTGCAGCCAGGAGGATCTCGTCGCGACCGGCGGCGCCGGGCTTTTCTACTGCTTCGCAATCGACTAGGCCACGCGGCCCTGGCGCCGGTGCCCCCCAGCGGGCACCGGTGCTCCCCCGGGCCACTGGCACAGCCCGTGACCGGGCAGCACCGGCGGGGCGCGCCCTGCCCGGGCGGGCAGGATTTTATGGCGCCCCGGGTGATTGCACGGCCAAGTTTATGCACGGGCGGGCGTGGCGCACCGGCCAATGGCATAGCCTATGCCGGCGGGACCTCCTAGGATGATCCGCACGTCATGCCTGCCCGAGTTCCATGCGCACCGGAAACCTGCTGAAACTCCCGATCCCTGCGGTCGCCGCCGTGCTCGCCCTCGCGTTCGCCGCTCCCGTTCCTGCGGCCGATGCCGGGGTCCGCGAGCCGGTCGTGACGCGCCACGAGGGTGTGTTCAACGGCCAGGTCGTACGCTACCGCGCCGTCGTCTCGGAGCTCGTCGTGCCGGATGCGGACGGCAATCCGGGCGCGGCGATCGTGAGCACGGCCTACCTCGCGGAGAACCCGGCAAACGGTCCGCGCCGTCCCGTGCTGTTCGCGTTCAACGGCGGTCCCATTTCGCCGTCGGCCTACCTGCACATGGGCATGCTCGGGCCGCGGCGGGTGCACGTGCCCGACGATCTCTCGGCGGACCCCGCGAGCTTCGAGGTCGTGGACAACGCCTATACCCTGCTCGACGTCGCCGACATCGTGTTCTTCGACCCGGCCGGCACCGGCTTCAGCCGGGTCGTGGACGGCAAGAACCCGCGCGATTACTTCTCGGTCGTGGCCGACGGGCAGCAGACGGCGGCGTTCGTCACGGAATGGCTGCGCGCCAACGGCCGGGAAAGCTCGCCCGCGTGGCTGTTCGGCGAGAGTTACGGGACGATGCGGGCGGCAGAGGCGGCGCGCCAGCTCGCGGAAGCGGGACGCTCGCTCGCCGGCGTCGTGCTGTTCGGGCAGGCGCTCAACATCATCGAGTTCTCGCAGCGGCCGGGCAACATCGTGAGCTACGTCGTGTCGCTGCCGACGCTGACCGCGCTCGGTTTGTACCACGGCAAGGTCGACGCGCGCGGCCGCGACCTCGAGACGCTGCTCGCGGAATCGGCGCGCTACGCGCGTACCGAGTACCTCGAGGCCCTGTTCCTGGGCAGCGCGCTCGAGCCGCGCGACCGGGCACGCGTCGCGCGGCGGCTCGAGGAGCTCTCGGGCATTCCGGCGGATTTCTACCTCGCGAACGGCCTCCGGATCACCAAGGAGCGTTATCGCACCGAGCTGCTCAAGGACCGTAACCTCATCCTCGGGCGCAACGACGGCCGCTACGCGGCACCGGTGACGGAGGCGGGGAATGCATTCGATCCGTCCGGGGTCGTGCCCGACGCCTACCTCCGCGCCTTCCGCGAGCACCTGCGCGAGTTTCTCGGCATCGACTGGGACGAGGAGTACGTCGCGCGGTCGCCGGTCAAGGGGCTCGAGGACTGGAGCTGGGGCGCCACGAGCCCGTTCTCCGACTGGCCGTACATGCAGCTCATCTCGGTCGCGATGGAGAAGAATCCCGAGTTCCGCGTGCTGGTCGCGAACGGGATCCACGACACGTCCACGACGATCGGCGCCGCGGAATACGCCGTCCGCCAGTCCGGCTGGCCGGAAGAGCGCACCCGCCTCGAGTTCTACGTCGGCGGGCACATGGCCTACTCCATCGAGTCCACGCTCGAGGAGATGACCGACGACCTGCGGGAGCTGCTCGCGGGGGCGGCAAATTGATCCGCCTCGCGACGCTCGCGCTCGTGGCGCTCGGCGGTGCCGCGGTCGCGGCGCCCGCGGCGGAGCGATTCTCCGTCGTCAGCAACGGTGAGGTAGTCGGGTACGTCGCCGCGGCAACCGAGGGCGCGACGACGACGATCGATTACTACGTCGACAACAACGGCCGCGGCCCCAAGCATCGTGAAACGATCGCGCTCGATAGGAACGGCTTCCCCGTCGCCTGGAACATCGAGGGCACGTCGCTCATGGGCGGGCCGGTGGAAGAGAGCTTCCGCTACGCCGACGGACGCGCCCGCTGGAAGAGCCAGGCGGACGAGGGAGAGGTCGCGGCCGACGAGCCCCCGCTGTACGTCGCGAACGACGGCAGCCCCTGGGCGGCCGGCCTGTATGCGCGCGTCCTGCGCGGGACGCCGGCAGGCACGATGCCCGTGCTGCCGGGCGGCTCGCTGTCGCTCGAGGCGGTGCGCGAGCTGGAGCTCGGCGAGGGCGAGGCGGCGGTGCGGGTGACCGTGTACCGGCTCGGCGGCGTGGACCTCGCGCCCGAGCTCGTCATGCTGGATGCCGACGACCGCCTGTTCGCGACCTTCGGCGCGACCTCGCTCGTCGTACGCGAGGGCTACGAGGCGCTCGGCCCGTCGATCCTCGCGCTCGGGCGGGAGCTTCAGGGCGAGCACGCGCGCAAGCTCGCCGCGGAGCTCGCGCATCGTTTCGACGTGCCGCTGCGCATCGAGAACGTGCGCGTGTTCGATCCGGAGAGCGGCAAAACGGGCCCGCCGGCGACGGTCCTCGTCGAAGGCGAGCGCATCGCGCAGGTGCTCGCGGCGGATGCTCCCGCTGCCGGCGGGGAGGTCGTCATCGACGGCGAGGGCGGAACGCTCGTGCCCGGCCTGCACGACATGCATTCGCACAGCTCGTTGCGCTCCGGCCTGTTCTACCTGGCCGCCGGGGTGACCGCGGTCCGCGACATGGGGAACCGCAACGATTTCCTCGGCGACCTGATGCGCCGGATCGAGGCAGGCGAGGTCGCCGGCCCGCGCATCACGCCGGCCGGTTTCATCGAAGGCCGGAGTGAGCATTCGGCCCGCCACGGTTTCGTCATCGAGTCGCTGGACGAAGGCCTGGACGCGGTCCGCTGGTACGCGGAGCGGGGCTACTGGCAGATCAAGATCTACAACTCGATGAACCCGGACTGGGTCGACGAGCTGGCGGCCGAAGCGCACCGCCTCGGCCTCGGGGTGACGGGGCACGTGCCGGCGTTCACGACGCCGGACGCGATGATCGCCGCCGGCTACGACGAGATCGCGCACATCAACCAGCTCATGCTCGGCTGGCTGCTGGCGCCGCACGAGGATACGCGCACGCCGCTGCGCCTCACCGGGATGGCGCGTGCGGCCGACCTCGACCTGCGCTCCGACAAGGTGCGCCGCACCGTCGCGCTGATGCGGGAGCGCGGTATCGCGCAGGACACGACCGCGGTCATCCTCGAGCGGCTGATGCTGAGCCGCGCCGGCACGGTCGCCCCGGGTGACCGGGCCTACCTCGATCACATGCCGATCGGGTACCAGCGCTACCGCAAGCGGAGCTTCGTCGACATTCCGGACGAGCAGACCGACCGGCAGTACCGCGAGGCGTTTCGCCGCATACTGGACACCATCGCGCTCCTGTACGAGCAGGGCATCACGCTCCTGCCCGGCACGGACGACGGCACCGGCTTCACCGTGCATCGTGAGCTCGAGCTCTATGTCGAAGCCGGGCTCGCGCCCGCCGAGGTGCTCAGGATCGCGACGCTCGGCACCGAGGAGTACCTGGGCCGCGCCGATTCGCTGGGCTCGATCGAGCCGGGCAAGCTGGCCGACTTCTTCCTCGTGGCCGGCGACCCGACCGCCGACATCCGCGCGATCCGGCGCCCGCGGCTCGTGGTCAAGGGAGGCGTCGTGTACTTCCCGAACGAGATCTACGCG
This sequence comes from Woeseiaceae bacterium, assembly GCA_035304345.1. Lineage (GTDB taxonomy): Bacteria > Pseudomonadota > Gammaproteobacteria > Steroidobacterales > Woeseiaceae > IDS-8. The sequence continues at coordinate 30,938 of DATGQE010000099.1, forward strand.
GCGCTCGACATCCGCCCGTTCACCGATCCGCCTCCCCTGCGGCGCCCCGCGGAGGTCGCGCCGTGACCTGGCGCGTTGCCGCGTGTGTGCTCGCGTGCGCGCTCTTCACCGCCTGCGCGGGAACGCCCGCCGGCTCGCCGGCCGTCGAGCACTACGTGCGCGAAGGCTCGCGCGCACCGTTCTCGCCGGTGGTGCGCGTCGGCGACGTGCTCTACCTGTCCGGGCAGATCGGCGCGCGCCCGGACGGCACGCTGCCTGACAGCCTGGCCGAGCAGACGCGGCTCGCGATGGAGAACATCGAGGCGGCGCTCGCGCTCGCCGGCGCCGGGCTCGAGGACGTGTTCAAGTGCACGGTGATGCTCGACGACATGTCGCAATGGGCGGAGTTCAACCCCGTGTACCTGGGTTACTTCACGCCGGGCAGGCTGCCGGCACGCAGCGCGTTCGGCACGAACGGCCTCGCGCTCGGCGCGCTGGTCGAGATCGAGTGCCTGGCGCACGCGCGCTGATCGGGGCCTCGTGATGACGCTGCACAGGTTTCTCGCCGCCGTCCTGGTTGGTCTCTGTATCGCCTGCACGGAGACGGCCGGGGCGGCGGCGAATCCCGAGGGAGCCGAGCACACGCCCTACCGGCACACGGTCGAGCGTGCGGGGCGCTTCGGCGGCGAAGCCGTCAGGTACCGCGCCATCGTCGCCGAGACGTTCCTCGAGGACGAGTCCGGCAAACCGACGGCCAGCATCGTCTCGATCAGTTACGTGCGCACCGACGGGAGGCGCAATGCCGAGCGGCCGGTGATCTTCGTCTTCAACGGTGGTCCCGGTTCCGCGTCGTTGTGGATGCACATGGGCTTCGCGGGCCCGCGGCGGGTGGATTTCGGCGACGACATCCGGCCCGAGACCGCGCCGCCGTTCCGGCTCGCGGACAGCGAGGAGTCCCTGCTCGACGTCGCGGATCTCGTGTTCTTCGACCCGCCCGGTACCGGCTTCAGCCGCATCCTCCCCGACGGCAAGCCGGAGCAGTACTACGGCGTGCAGCAGGACGCCCGGGCGACCGTCGATTTCATCCGCTCCTGGATCCGCGAGCACGGCCGCTGGAACTCGCCGCGTTTCCTGATGGGCGAGAGCTACGGGACGATTCGCGCGGCGGTGGTCGCGAAGCTGCTCGCCGGCGGCCCGTTCGGCACCGGCCGGATGGACGGCATCACGCTGAACGGCGTCATCCTGCTGGGCCAGGCGATGGACATGCGCGGTGCCGGGCGCGACCTCCGTTACGTCAACTCGCTGCCCTCGCTCGCCGCGACCGCGTGGTACCACGGCAGGGTCGACCGCGAGGGGACGTCGCTCACGGCGCACGTCGAGGCTGCGCGGCGCTTCGCCGCCCGCGAGTACCGGGATGCGCTGTTCGCCGGCTGGGACCTCGACGAGGCCGCGCGACGCCGCGTGGCCGACCGCCTGTCCGCGCTCATCGGCATTCCCGCGCCCGAGCTCGTCGAGCGCAACCTGCGCATGTCGAACGGCGAGTTCGCGGAACGGCTGCTCGCGAGCGCAGGGCAGGAGGTCGGCATGTACGACAGCCGTTTCGTGCTGCCGCTCGCGGGCGACGGCGACGACCCGGTCGCGGACGATCCCGCGATGGGACAGTACGTGCCCGGCTACGTCGCCGCCGTCAACCTGTACCTGAGAGGCGAGCTGGGCGTGCAGCTCGACCGCGACTACGACGCCATCGAGTTCCGCCGCGTCAACGCGCGCTGGGATTACGGGCAGGGCGGACCGGGGAACTACGCCGAGGACCTCGCGGTCGCGGCCCGCCGCAACCCGGCGCTGCGCGTCTTCGTCGGCACGGGTTGGTACGACCTCGTGACGACGGTCGGTTCCGCGGAGTACACGCTCGCCCACTCCGGCATCGAGCGCGAGCGCGTGCGCTTCCGCCATTACGAGTCCGGGCACATGCCCTATCTCGGGCCCGACAGCCGGCGCGCGCTCGCGCACGACCTGCGGCGTTTCGTCAGGGGCGAGTTGCCGCCCGCGGACTGAGCGAACCCATGGCGAACAATTCCATTGCACGAGCACGGCCGGCGGCAGCCGGCGCGCTGCGCGAGCGCGTGGGACTTGCGGGGGTCGTCATGTTCGGCGCCGGGACCGCGATCGGCGTCTCGATCTTCACCGTGCTCGCCCCCACCGCCCAGATCGCGGGCTCGGGCCTGCTCGTGGCCGTGCTGCTCGCAGCGGTGCCGATGATCCTGTTCGCCGTGGTCTACGGCTTCATGAGCTCGGCCGTGCCGCGCTCCGGCGCTTCGTTCGAGTGGCCGACGCGTTTCGTGCATCCGCTCGTCGGTTTCATGATCGCGTGGCTGCGGATCGTCGGGAACGTCGGCGTGATGACGGTGCTCACGACGGTGCTGATCGATTACGTCGGCGCGGCGATTCCGGTGCCCGCGACCGCGGCGAAAGTCGTGCTGATCACGGCGATATTCGCGATCAACTACGTCGGCGTCGCCGCTGCCGCGCGCGCGCAGATCGTGATGATGACCGTGCTGCTGGTCGCGCTCGGTGTGTTCGTCGCCAGCGGCACTCCCCACGTCGAGCTGTCGGTCATCGGCAATCCGCTCGCGGTCGGCTGGCCCGCGATCTTCGCGGCGGTGCCGCTCATGATCAGCCTGTTCCTCGGCATCGAGTCGGCGACGGAGATCGGGGAAGAGGTGCGCAACGCGCGGCGGACGATCCCGCTCGGGATCGCGCTCGCCGTCGGGCTGACTGCCGCGGTCTACCTGCTCGTGTCCTTCGTGACGCTCGGGCTGCTCGGCCCGGAGCGGCTGGCGGCGAGCACGGCGCCGCTGCTCGAGGCCGCGCAGGTGCCGCTCGGCACGCTCGCGACGCCGATCATGCTGGGCGCGGCCGCGGTCGCCATCCTGAAGACGATGAACTCCTCGGGTCTCGTCTTCTCCCGTTTCCTGTTCGCGATGGGGCGCTCGGGAGCGCTGCCGCTGGTCATGGGCCGCGTGCACCCGCGCTTCGGCACGCCGCACGTCGCGATCATCGTGGCGTGGCTGGCCTGCCTTAGCGGTCTGCTCATGCCGTCGAACCTCGTATTCCTGCTGCTCGCCGTGAACATCCCGACGATGCTCAAGTACCTCGCCTCGTCGTGGTCGGCCGTGCGGCTCGTGAACCGGCACCCGGAGCTGCACGCCGCGGCGGCGCTCGCGTTTCGCGCCTCCACCGTGCGCATGACCGCGTGGGCCGCGATCCTGTGCGGCGCCGGGATCATCGTGGCGGGCCTCGGCGCCGACTGGCGGCCGTACGCGCTCATCGGGACGTGGGGCGTCGCCGGGCTCGCGTGGTGGTTCGTCCGGGCGCGGCGGACGGCCCCGGGCGGCGCCGCCGCGTGACCGGCGGAGCCCGTCGCATAGCCAATGCCGCCGCCATGGGGGCGGAGCAGCGGTTTATGCAGCGCACGTGCGACGCACCCCGACAGGGGCATAACAATTGCGCGCCAAATGGGCGAATTTTTGCGCTTGTGAACGGACCTGGAGCAGTGCGGTGAGACCCGAGCCGATTGTGGTCACCACCGGGATGGGAGGCGAGGCCTATGCCCAATGGGTGCGGCGCGCCATTCGCAAGGCCGTTGCTTCGCGCGGCTCCGCGATCCCGCTGTTCGACAGCTCGGTCGAGGAACCGACGGAGCTTCTGAGGCGCACGATCATGGCGGGCTTCGCGCGCCCGATCACCTCGCGCTACCAGAGCGTCTTCGTCAACGGCAACCCTTACGTCGTCGAAACCCTGGCCGCCCGCTACGGCGTGCCCGAGGACCGCATCCTGTGCACGACCGGCGCCACCAGCGCGCTGTCGCTCGTCTACCGCGCCTATCTCTCGCCCGGCGATCGCGTGCTCGTGGAGACGCCGGGCTTCGACCTGTTCGCGGACATCGCCCGCTCGCTCGGCGTGGCAGTCGATTTCTTTCCGCGTCCCGCGCCGCGGTTCGGCATCGACCCGCAAGACATCGCGGCGCGGCTGCGGCCCGGGACGCGGCTGGTCGTCCTCAGCAACCTGCACAACCCGTCGGGCATGCTCCTCACCGACGCGGATCTCGCCTCACTCGCCGCCGCGCTCGCCGGACGCGACGTCAGGATCGTCGTCGACGAGGTGTACGGCGACTACGCCGACTCGACGGCGCGGCCGGGTTCCGCCGTGCGCCTGTCGGAGGATTTCATCGCCATCAACAGCCTCACCAAGATCTATGGGCTGAGCACCCTGCGTTGCGGCTGGGTCGTCGCGCATCCCGACGTGCTCGCACCCGTGCGGCGGGTCAGCGATCACTTCGAGTTCGGCGTCTCCAAGCTCGCGCACGCGGTCGCTGCGCTGATCCTCGAGGACAGCGACGAGTTCGACCGGAACTCGCGCGACGTGCTGGCGGCGGCGCGGCCGGTCATCGAGCGCTTTTTCGCGAGCTGGGTCGCGGAAGGGCTGGTCGAGGGTGAGCTTCCCGAGTTCGGCTGTATCTCGTTCCCGAAGCTCGTCGGCATCCACGACACCCAGGCGTTCTCGGCCTGGCTCGCCGATCGCTCGGGCGTCATCGTCGCGCCGGGCGAGTTCTTCGGCGCTCCCGGCCACGTCCGCATCGGGCATGCGCACCCGCCCGACGTGCTGGAGCGCGGGCTCGCCCAGCTCACCGAGGGCCTGCGCGCGTATCGCGCCGACTCGAAGATTCGCGGTTCGGGCTCGCGCTGAGCCGCGCGGGCGAACGAGGTTCATTCCTGGCTCGGTGGCACCGCCTTCCTGCCGCCGCATCGTTCATGCCCGGTGGTGATCGGGGCTCAAGCTCCGCCGCGGCCGGGGGGTGTCCCCGGGGGAATGGCTCCCGTGCGGACACGGCGGAGCAGCGCGGGCATCGGCGCAGAGGGTACGTCCCGCGCTGCGCTGCTCCGCCGTGTCCTCGGTCCGCTTTATTTCCCCCAGGGACACCCCCCGGCCACGGCTCCGCGCTGCGGTTCGGGGCCGGGCATGAACGATGCTGAGCGGTGGGTTCGCTGCGGGCTTCTGCAGCAGGCCGTACGCGGTCAGGCGAGGCGCTCGCCGCTGACCGGATCGACGACCGGCATCCCGACGTAGTTCTCCGCGAACACCCGGCGGCCGGCGTCGGTCCCGGTGAAGTACTCGAGATCGGCAACCTGCATGCGCCGGTCGAACGCGTCGTCGGACAGGTTGTGCGTTGCCGACGTGAACCACCAGGAGAATCGCTCCGCGTTCCAGACCCGCGCGAGCGCGGTCTCCGAGTAGCGTTCGAGGCCGACCTCCTCGCCTTCGGCGTAGAACGCCTGCAAAGCGGAGGCCAGCATGGCGGCATCGGCGATCGCGAGGTTGAGGCCCTTCGCTCCCGTCGGCGGAACGATGTGCCCGGCGTCGCCGACGAGGAACAACCGGCCGCAGCGGAGCGGCTCACAGATCACGCTGCGCAGCGGCGCAATGGATTTCTCGAGACTCGGCCCCGTTTCCAGGCTTTCCGCCACCGCGGCCGGCAGGCGGCGGCGGAGCTCGTCCCAGAACGCGGCGTCGCTCCACGATTCGGCGTTCTCGCCTGAGGGAACCTGCACGTAGTGGCGGCTCACGGACGTGGAGCGCTGCGAGCACAGCGCGAACCCGCGCGCGTGGCTGGAATAGATGAGCTCGGGCGCCGCGGGACGCGTGTTCGATAGCACGCCCAGCCAGCCGAACGGCCAGGCGCGCTCCCAGGTCCGGAAAGCGCCCTCCGGCGCCGAGCGGCGGCTGGCGCCGTGGAACCCGTCGCACCCCGCCACGTAGTCGCACAGGACGGAACCCGCGCCGTGCGCGCCGCGGTAGTCGATGCGCGCGGCGCCGCGGTCGAGATCGCGCACCGCGGTCGCCTCGACCTCGAAGCGGATGTCGATGCCGTCGGCCAGGTTGCGGCGGTAGAGCTCCCGCGTGATCTCCGTCTGCCCGTAGACGATCACCGCGCTCCCGGCGTGCTGCTTCAGGTCCACGCGGGCGAGCCGCTCGTCGAAGGCGACCCGCACGCCCTCGTGCACGTGCCCGGCCGCGTGCAGCCCCTCGGCCACGCCCGCGCGCTCGAGCAGCGCGGCAGAGCCCTGCTCGAGCACGCCCGCGCGAATGCGCTTCTCGACGTACTCGCGGGAGCGGCGTTCGAGCACGACCACGTCGATGCCCTGCCGGTGCAGCAGGCGTGCGAGCAACAGGCCCGAAGGTCCCGCTCCGACGATGCCCACCTGCGTGCGCCGCGGAATGGTCACCCTTTCACTCCTCCAGTCACGCCGCAAAAGCATAATCGCTGCGTCGGCAGCGCCGGCATCGCACGCGGCGAAAATTCATGTATCGGAGAACAATTCGGTCGCTCGATGCGCTCTTTCGCGTGAGTGAAACTCTGTATAAGGATGCGGGATGATTTTCGCGGGACAACCAGAGCCGTCGTGCCCGTAGTCGTGATCGGAGACGAGCCTCGCGGCCGCGCCGTGAAGTGTGACCCGCAGAGTGACGGCGTGCCTGCCGGTCGGAGCGCCGCGTGACCTCAGGCGGGAAAGAACTCGGCTGCCGCGCGGTGCAGCTCTTTCGCGAGCAGCTCCGCGGCGGGAGACAGGCTCCCGAGCCTGCGGCGCGTGATGCCGACCGGGCGCTCCGTGCCGTCGAGGCGAAACGGCAGGACAGCGAGCAGCCCCGCCTGCTCCTCGAACCTTACCTGGTGGCGGGACAGGACGGTGACCCGGTCGCTCTCCAGCAACAGGCCCCGGAGCATCACGAGCGAGCTGGTCTCGACGACCTGGCGCGGCAGCGCGAGGCCGCGCGCGGCGAGCGACTGCTCGAACAGGGTGCGGGCGGGAGTGCCCCGCCGCGGCAGGATCCACGGGCAGCGCAGCAGCTCCTCCCAATCCGGCCGGTGGCGCCGGGTGAGGGGATGGCCGGTGCGCACGATGACGGACAGGCCGTCCCGGAACATCGGCTCCTCGAGCAGGTCCGTGTCCGCCGGGTTCTCGCGCAGCGCGCCGACGACGAGATCGATGTCGCCGCAGCGCAGGCCTGCGACGAGGTCCTCGTACGGACCCTCGACGGTGGAGACGTCGAGCCACGGGTGCGTCTCCAGCAGGCGGGCGACGGCCCGGGGCACGATGATCGTGCGCGTCAGCGGCAGAGTGCCGACCACGACGCGGCCGCGCTGCGCACCGCGCAACCCGGCGATCTCGTCGCCCGCACTGCGCAGGTGACTGCGCGCGAGCTTGACGTAGCGCGTCAGCTCGCGACCGAGCGGCGTCGGCACGATCGCGCCCGGCGTCCGCTCGAACAGGCCGATCGCGAGCGTCTCCTCGAGCTTGCGCAGCGAGGAGGATATCGCGGCGGGCGTCACGCCGAGGTGCTCCGCCGCGGCCGCCACGCTCTGGTGCTCGGCGACGGCGACGAACGCGTCGAGCCAGCGGTCGGACACGTCCATCCTGAAGAAGCGGGACATGCCGCTCGAGCGCTGCAGTGCCGCGGGCGGGACGAGCCGCCCGGCGGTCGCAAAGGCCCGCGCCGCTTCGCGCGCGCGGTCGCGCAGGCACTCGCCGAACGCGGTGAGCTGCACCCCTTTGGCGGCGCGCTCGCACAGCTTCTCGCCGACCTGGCGCTCGAGCTCCCGCAGGGCCTTGGTTACGGAAGTCTGCGAGCGGCTGAGCGCCCGCGCCGCGCCCGTAATGCTCCTGCATTCGGCGATGGCCAGGAACACCCGGGCCTGGCGGATGCCGATCTCCTGCACGGCCGGAACGCTCATGGCCCGTCCGGGAACGGGCAGGCGCGTGCCGCCGGGGAGGGTTGCCGGTGAGCACCGACCCGCAGCGCCTGATATCCGAATTCCCCATGAGCCGGACGCAGGTCGTGGCGGTCGCGATGACGGTCCTGCTCAATGCGCTGGACGGGTACGACGTGCTGTCCATCAGCTTCGCGTCGCCGGGCATCGCGGCCGAATGGGGCATCGATCGCGCCGCGCTCGGTTTCGTGCTCGCGATGGAGCTGGTCGGCATGGGACTGGGCTCGATCCTGCTCGGCCGTGTCGCGGACCGCATCGGGCGCCGCCTGACGATGCTCGGCTGCCTCGGCATCATGACGGTCGGCATGTTCATGGTGACCACCGCCGGCAGCATCGCCGGGCTGTCCGCGTGGCGCGTCGTCACCGGGCTCGGCATCGGCGGGATGCTCGCTGCCATCAACGCGGTCGCGGCCGAGTTCTCGAATGCCAGGCGCAAGCACCTGAGCGTGTCGCTCATGACGATCGGGTACCCGATCGGCGCGGTGATCGGCGGCACGATCGCGGCCGAGCTTCTCGAGCACCACGACTGGCGTTCCGTCTTCTACCTCGGCACGGCAATGACCGCGGCCTGCATTCCCCTGGTCTGGATGCTGGTCCCGGAGTCGGTCCACTGGCTGGCGCGGAAGCGGCCGCGCGGGGCCCTCGAAGCGATCAACGCGACGCTGGCGCGGATGGGGCATGCCGCGATCGCCCGGTTGCCCGACGTTCGGGAGACCGGCGGGAGCCGCTCGCTCACCGGGATTCTTTCGCCTCCCCTGCTGCTCGTCACGCTGATCGTGACGGTGGCCTACTTCTGCCACATCACGACGTTCTACTTCGTGATCAAGTGGGTTCCCAAAATCGTCGTCGACATGAGCTTCGAAGCGTCCTCCGCGGTGGGCGTGCTCGTCTGGGCAAACGTCGGCGGGGCGGTCGGCGGTGCGCTGCTGGGCTTCCTCACCATGCGCTACAACGTGAAGGCGCTCACCATCGGCGTGCTGCTCTTGTCGACGCTCATGGTGTCCGTCTTCGGGCGCAGCCCGGCGGACCTCGCGACCCTGTCGCTGGTGGCGGGTGCCGCGGGATTCTTCACCAATGCCGGCGTGGTCGGGCTGTACGCGCTGTTCGCCCATTGCTATCCGACGCACGTGAGGGCCTCCGGCACCGGGTTCTCGATCGGCATCGGCCGGGGCGGGGCGATGCTGTCGCCCGTCATCGCCGGCTTGCTGTTCGAATCCGGCATGGGCCTGCCGGCCGTGGCGATGATCATGGCGCTGGGCTCGTTGCTGGCCGTTCTCGCGCTGGTCTTTCTCCGCATGGAATCGATCGGTGACGAGCGTCGGGCGGTCGAGTCCGGCGGCGGGCAGATCCTGCCCGGGTCCGCCGGACCACCTTCCTGATCGGTTCAGGTCATGGCCTGCATTCGCGCGGCGTGTTGCCGGTAGCGGGTGCACGTCGCGCGGATGTCGCTGACGATCGCCGCTTCCGCCTGCTCCGGCCGGCCGCGCCGCAGCGCCGCGACGGCCTTGCGATGCGGCGTCGAGGCTCCCCACTTGACGCGCTCGGCCGTGAGCTCCTCGAACAGCGCCAGCGTGCACGGGCCACAGCGGACCCAAAGCGGCTCGATGAGCTGCAGCAGCGTTTCGTGGCGAGCGGCCGCATAGATCGCGAAATGAAACTTGCGGTTCCTTTCCAGGAGCAGGCTGGGATCGCCGGATTCGTGCGCGTTCAGGAAATCGCGCTCGGCTTCCTCGGCGCGTGCGATGTCCTCGGCGGTCGCCCGTTCCGCGGCGAGCCGCGCGGCGAATCCTTCCAGGGCGATGCGGACGTCGCAGATCTCGGTGAACTTGCGGGCCGAGATGATGGGAACGCGCACCGAGCGCGACGCGGTGAGCTCGAGCGCCTGCTCCACCGTCAGCTTCTGCAGCGCGTCGCGGACGGGCATGATGCTGGTCCCGAGCTGCGTGGCAAGCTCGCGGATCGTGAGCACCTGTCCCGGCCGGAACCGGCCTTCCATCAGCGAGCGGCGGATCTGCCGGTGCACCTGCTCGTGAAGCGGCTCGTGCACGACCGGTTTCAGGGTCGCTTCTCCATCGGGCGTTTTCACGATGCGCTGCGCCGCCACGCGGGTGTGCGTGCACCGTCCTCGCGGCCGGGGGGTGACCAGGAGGAACGGCGAAACTCCGTCGGTGCCTTGCCGGAGCGGGCACGGAAGAACCGCGAGAAATAGGCGGAGTCGTGGAAGCCGAGATCGTACGCGATCTGTGTCACCGGCCGGCGGGTATAGCGCAGGCTGCGCTTCGCCTCCCGGAGAATGCGGTCGTGCAGCAGCTTGATCGGCGGATTGCCCGTGATCTTGATGCAGCTCGAACGGAGCTGCGCCACCGAGATGTGCATTTCCTCCGCGTAGCGCTTCACGTGCCAGTTCTCGTGGAAGTGCAGCTCGATCAGCCTGCGGAACTCCTCGACCGTCGCTTCCGCCCGTGCCCGCGGGATCGAGGCCTCTGCACACGTCGCCCGGCCCGATCCGGCAACGGCGCGCGCGATCTGCGCGAGCAGGATCTGGGCGCGTGCCTCGATCAGGATCGTCCGTGAGTGGACCGGAGCGCGATACTCGCGCAGCAGGACCTTCGCGGTCGACTCCAGCTCGTAGCGCTTCACGTCTTCGGGCTTAAGCCGGATGCCGCGTGCATCCTCGAACAGGCGCGCGAACGCGGGCTGGTGCGCGTTCAGCGAGCGCAGGAACTGGTCGCTGACGGTGAACACGTATCCGTAGGTTTCCGCGCGGAAGCGGAACGTGTGCACGAACCCCGCCGGGACGATCACGATGGCCGGTGCGAGGAAGAAACGGTCCGATTCGTCGGCGCGCGCTTCGACGTGGCCGGAAAACAGCAGCAGGACCTGGTGCAGGTCCTCGTGCACGTGCGGGTCGATCGTCCAGCCGGAGGCCCGGCTGCGGTCTTCGATCGCCTCGATGTGCACGAAGCGCTCGTCCGAGGCCTGGGGCGGCTCGCCGTAGAGCCGGAAGCGCGGGATGCCGGCTCTCGAAAGTCCTGGATTGTCAGGCACCTGCAGCTCCTTCGAGTACTGCCTGGAGCGGCGGTCCGGCGCCTGCCGACCGGGTTGCCGCGTGCTGTTATACGTTATCACAGGAGTCTGCCAGCGCTTCCGCGCCCGTGCAACCGGGTGCGCGGTGGCCTGCGCCGCGGCGTGACACGAGGCGAGAACATCGGCCGTCAGGCAGTGCAGGCCAATGCCGATGCGAGCGTGTGCAGGCAGGAAAACAAAGCGTCGCTTGCGAGCGACAGCAGGGTGCTTGCGTGCAGGTTGGCGTGCGACGAAAAGTACAGATCAGCGCGCGTTTTGTGCAAGGGTCGTCGCGCAGCGGTTGCTAGCATCAGCATCCGCGATGCCCGGGCGCTCGTTGAGCGCGGCATCCCGTACATCGACGTGCCGGCAGCACGCGTCGCATCCTTCGCATCCGTCGCGGTCGGGAACGGCCGACGGCGTGCGCCGGCCGGACCACCCCGGGGGGAAGACTCATGACCGAATCGAACCGTTCAGCGATCCGCCGCAAAGCGGCACTCGGACACTGCTTCGGAGGCCTCGTGTTCCTCCTGGCGTCCGGTGCCGCGCCGGCCCAGGTGGCGACGGCGGAACCGGAGGACGGCATCGAGGAAGTGCTCGTGACCGGATCCCGCATCGTACGCTCCGATGCGACCGCGCCGAGCCCCATCACCGTCGTCGGCGCCGAGCAGCTCCAGAAAGCCGGTACGCTGTCGATCACCGAGACGCTGCGCCAGGATCCGTCGATCGGCAGCCAGTCGGCCGGGCCGACTCTCACCATGCGCAACGCCGGGCGCCACAGCGTGGACCTGCGGAACCTGGGCGGCAGCCGCACCCTGACGCTCGTCAATGGCAAGCGCCTGCCGCTGTACTCCGACGTGCTCGGCAACTCCGGGCAGGACATCAGCGCCGTGCCGTCGGCGATGATCGGGCGCATCGAGATTCTCCGCGACGGCGCCTCCACGGCGTACGGCGCCGATGCCGTCGCCGGCGTGGTGAACATCATCCTCGACGACGACTTCGACGGCGCGCAGCTCGAGGCCTATTCGGGCATCTCGACGCACGGCGACGGCGATGCCTACCGGCTGTCCGGCAAGATCGGTACCACCTTCGATCGCGGCGCGGTGATGTTCGTCGGCCACTATTCCAAGCAGAACGACATCTGGCTCTACGAGCGCGAGTGGGGCCGCAACGTCATCTCGTCGATCGGGGCGCAGGTGCGCGGGCGGGTCAACGGTCCCGGCGGTCTCGTCTACGGGGAGTCGGGCCAGGTCATCGCGTGCTATCCGCACGAAGGCGGCGCCACCAACCTCGCGCCGGACTGCCCGACCTACGACGCGAACCAGTACAGCCTGATCGGCGCTACCGAGCTGCGCAGCGTGGGCGGCCTCGTGCGCTACGACCTCGCCGACTCCGTCACGCTCAGCGTCGACGCGTTCTACAGCAACCGGCTCGGCTCCAACAGCATCCCCGCGTCGCGCCAGCTCGACACCCGCAGCGTGATCGGGCCCTTTCCGAACGGATTCTCCATTCCCGCGACCAGCGCGGCGAACCCGTACGGGGAAGACGTCACGCTGTTCTGGCGGCCGTCGCAATACGGGCCGCAGACGACCGATTCCGAGAACAACACCTACTGGGCGTCGCTCGGCCTGTCCGGCTCGCTCGGGGAGCGTTTCGACTGGGAGGTCTCGCACACCTACAGCCGCGCGAGCGGCTACTCCTCCCTGTCGAACGTGCCCAACGCCGTGCACCTCCGGCTGCTGCTCAACCCGGACGAGTGCGCACAGGACCCGCTCTGCGCGCCCGTCGGCGGCATCGACAGCCTCGCTGACCTCCTGTCGCAGGCGACGCCGCTCACGGATGCACAACGGGACTACCTGCTGCAGGAAACGACGAACTACAACGTGTTCGACACGCAGCAGACGATCGCCACGATCGGCGGCGAGCTCTTCTCGCTGCCGGCCGGTGCCGTCGACGGCGTGATCGGCTACGAGCGGCGCGAGGAAAGCGGCGAGATGAGGCCGGATTCGCTCACCTCCTCCGGCGAGGCCGTCGGCAGCTTTGCTTTCCCCGGCGGCGGCAAGTACACCACCGACGAGGTGTTCGCGGAGGTGCAGGTTCCACTGCTGGCGGATGCTCCCGGCGTCTACGAGCTCGACCTCAACCTCCAGGGACGCTACTCGGATTTCTCCAACTTCGGCGGCGCGGATACCTGGAAGGTCAGCGTCAACTATTCCCCGATCCGCGCAATGCGCTTGCGTGCGACGTACGGCACTTCTTTCCGCGCACCGGACATCCTCGACCTGTACGGCGGCGGCGTCGGCGCTACCGGCATCTTCCAGGATCCGTGCAACGCTTCCGGGCTGCGGTCGTCCAGCGCGCAGGTGGATGCGAACTGCGATGCCCTCGGCGTGCCCGAGGACTTCGAGCAGGCGCAGCCGAGCCTGCCCACCCGCGGCGGCGGCAACCCCGCCCTGGAGCCGGAAAACGGCAAGGCCTTCACGGTCGGCGTGGTCCTCACGCCGGACATCCTGTCGGGCTTCACGGCCAGCATCGACTACTACGATTTCGAGATCACGGACGCGATCTCCGGCGGGCAGCTCCAGCAGAACATCAACGCCTGCTACAACGACCCGAACCTGATCTCGCGGGCCGCCGACATCAACGACATCTGCTACACGTTCGCGGATCGCGGACCCTCGGGCTCGCTGAACCGCGTGCTGAGCCGGTCCCTCAACATCGCCGAGCTTTCGACCTCCGGCATCGACCTGGCCGCGAACCTGCGGATCGACGACGTGGGGCCCGGCAGCCTCACGGTCGATGCGCGCATCTCGCACCTGCTCGAGTACGAAAGCGCCGGCGTCGATTACACCGGCCAGTTCGTCGGCTTCGTCGAGGGCGCCTCGAGCTACCCCGAGTGGCGGGGCAACCTGACGGCACGGTACGACGTCGACGATTTCGCGTTCTCCTGGCGCACCAACTACGTCTCGGCGATGGACGACTTCTACGCGGGCGTCCTGTTCCCGGTGGACAACTTCCTGGGATACACCGGCACCCCCAGCTACTTCAGCCACGACCTGCTGGTGGACTGGTACCTCGACGACAGGGTGGAAATCTCGTTCGGCATGAACAACGTGTTCGACCGCGACCCGCCCTATGCCTTCGAAACCGCCCGCGGCACGCTGCCGACGACGTTCGACAACATCGGCCGCTACTTCTTCGGCACGCTGAGGTTCTCGTTCTGAGCGCCGAGGGGCAGCGCGTGCGACGGGCTGCAGCCGATCCGCGTCGCGGCCGGCGCCGGCTGTCCGGCGCGGCCATCCTGCTCCTCTCCCTGCCGGCCGCCGTGTCCGCGGCGGCCGGCAACGGGAGCGAGGGAGAAGACCCGGCGCCGCGCGCGTACGTCACCCGGCATGCGGGGACGTTCAACGGCACGCGGGTCGCCTACACCGCCAGTGTCGCGGAAACCCTGCTGCCGGGTGCCGCCGGTGACCGTTCCGCCAGCGTGTTCACGATCTCGTACGTGGCGGACGACGTCAGGGACCCGGCCCGGCGGCCCGTGATCTTCATTTTCAACGGCGGCCCGGGCAGCTCCTCGGTGTACCTGCACATGGGCGCGTTCGGGCCCAAGCGCGTGCCGTTGCCGGAGGACCTCGACGCCGGTTCTTCCGCGCCGTACCGGCTCGTGGACAACGACGCGACCTTGCTCGACGTCGCGGACCTCGTGTTCCTGGACCCGCTCGAAACGGGCTTCAGCCGGATCTTCTCGGACGAGGACAGGCCGCGTTTCTATTCGACCGAAGGCGATGCCGCGTACCTTGCCGAAGTGATCAACCGCTGGGTGCGCGAGCATGGCCGGGAGGACTCGCCCAAGTACCTCATGGGCGAGAGCTACGGCACGATCCGCGCGCCGATGCTCGCCCGGGCGCTGTACGACAGCGAGTCGAGAACCGCCGTGAACGGCCTCATCCTGCTGGGTCCCGCGGTGACCCTCGGCGAAACCGCGACGCGGCCGGGCAACATCCTCGCGTACGCGCTGGCCGTGCCCTACATGGCGGCCACGGCCTGGTACCACGGGGTCGTGGACGGCGGGGGCGCCGGCTTCGAGGACTTCCTGGACGAGGCACGGCGATTCGCGCTGACCGAGTACCTGCCGGCGCTCGCGCAGGGGCGCCTGTTGCCGCCGCCGCGGCAGCGGGAGATCGCCGCGAAGCTCGAGCGCTTCACCGGCGTGTCGGCCGCCTACTTCCTGCGCCACGAGCTCGCCATCAAGAAAACGGAATTCCGCTACGAGCTGCTGCGCGACCGCGGGCTCGTGCTCGGCGCGAACGACTCGCGCTACACCTCGCCGGCGCCCGGCGGGTTGCAGGGCGACGAGGCGGTCGATGCATCCTCCTGGGCGATACTCCCCGCCTACGTCGCGGGCCTGCAACGCCACCTGCGGCGCAACCTGGGCGTCGACCTGCCGCTCGACTACGTGGTGCACGACCGCAAAGCGTCGGCGAGCTGGAACTGGGGGCGACCGGCTTCGCCGTTCGCCGACTTCAGCTGGGCGGGCGTGCTGTCCGCGCTCATGAAAGGGAACCCGGCCATGCGCGTGTTCTACGGCGTCGGCTACTACGATCCGCTGACGACGATCGGGGCCGCCGAGTACACGGTGGCGCGCGCCGATTACCCGCTGGAGCGCGTCGAGCTCGAGTACTACCACGGCGGGCACATGATGTACGTGGACGAGCAGAGCTTCCGGAAGCTGGCCGCCGACGTCCGGCGCTTCATCGGCGGCACCTGAGCGGGCGGCCGGTTACGAATCGGGAGGAATCATGAGCCAGGGTCGAATTGCCACCGGGATTGCCGGCACGATCGCCGCCCTCGTCATGGCCGCGGCGGCGCAGGCCGAGCCGAACCGCCTGTCGGTGCTCGCCGGCGGCGAGATCGTCGGCGAGGCCGCGATCTCCACGCACGGCGATCGCGTCGAGATCGACTACCGGGTCAGCAACAACGGGCGCGGCCCGAAAGTGAAGGAAGAGGTCACGCTCGGTCCCGACGGGCTCCCCGTGGAGTGGACGGTCCGCGGCACGTCCACGTTCGGCTCGGAGATCGACGAGGCGTTCGCGTGGCGCGACGGCATTGCCACCTGGCGCAGCCAGGCGGACGAGGGCAGGGTCCGTGCCGCGAGCGCGCCGCTGTACGTCGTCAACGACGGCAGCCCGTGGGCGCTGGAGCTTTACGTGCGCAAGCTGCTCGAGGACCCGGATCGCCGGATCGACGTGCTTCCCGGGGGCGCGCTGCGACTCGAGGCGCTCGGGGACGAGGTGCTGGGAGAAGGCGAACAGGCGGTGACCGGCTCGGTGTACCGGCTGAACGGGCTGAACCTCGACCCGGCGTACGTGATGCTGGACGCGGAGGGCCGGCTGTTCGCCGACTTCACCGCGAAATCCGTGACCGTGCGCGCCGGGTACGAGCGGCACGAAGCGACGCTCAAGCAGCTTGCGGCCGATCTCGAGACCGAGCGCGTGCGCGAGTTGCAACAGGCGCTGGCACACCGCTTCGACCGGCCGGTGCAGTTCCGCAACGTCCGCGTGTTCGATCCCGTGGCCGCCCGCACGGGGCCGCCGGTCTCGGTGGTCGTCTACGACGACGAGGTCGTGATGGTGTCGCCGGACGCGGACCCGATCCCCGGTGCCGTCGTCGTGGACGGCGAAGGCGGAACGCTGGTGCCCGGGCTGCACGACATGCATTCGCATAGCGGCCTGACGACCGGGCTCTACTACCTCGCGGCCGGCGTCACCTCCGTGCGCGACATGGGTAACGACAACGACGTGCTGCTCCCGCTCAAGCGCCGCATCGACTCCGGGGAGCTTCCCGGCCCGCGCATCGTCCCGGCCGGGTTCATCGAGGGACGCAGCCCGCATTCGGCGCGCAACGGCGTCATCCCGGAGACGGTCGAGGAGGCGCTGGAGGCCGTGCGCTGGTACGCGCGGCACGGGTACCGGCAGGTGAAGCTCTACAACTCGATGAACCCGGAGTGGGTGCCGGCGATCGCCGCGGAGGCGCACCGGCTGGGCCTCGGCGTGAGCGGTCACGTCCCGGCGTTCACGTCGCCCGACGAGATGATTCTCGCCGGGTACGACGACATCGCGCACATCAACCAGCTCATGCTCGGCTGGCTCATCGAGCCGGGCGAGGACACGCGGACACCGCTGCGGCTCACGGCCATGGCCCGCGCCGCCGGTCTCGACCTCGACGGCGCGAAGGTGCGCCGCACGGTCGAGCTGATGCGGGAGCACGGGGTGGCACAGGACACGACGGCCGTCATCCTCGAGCGGCTCATGCTCAGCCGGGCGCGGGAGATCCCGCCGGGCGCGGTCGACTACCTCGAGCACCTGCCGATCGGCTACCAGCGCTATCGCAAGCGCACCTACGTTCCGCTCGAGGCGGAGGGCCAGGACGCGGAGTACCGCAAGGCGTTCGAGACCCTGCTCGGCACGCTGCGATTGCTGCACGAAAGCGGCATCCGGCTCCTGCCCGGCACCGACGACAGGACCGGCTTCACGGTGCACCGCGAGCTCGAGCTCTACGTGATGGCGGGCATTCCGGCAGGCGAGGCCCTGCGGCTGGCGACGCTGGGGTGCGAGACCTACTTCGGCCGCGACCACCTCCTCGGCACGATCGAACGCGGCAAGCTCGCGGACTTCTTCCTCGTCGAGGGCGATCCTGCCGCCGACATCAGGGCGATCAAGCGTATTCGCATGGTCGTCAAGGGCGGCACGATCTACTACCCGAGCGAGATCTACCGCGCGCTCGACATCGAGCCGTTCGCCGCGCCGCCGCCGGTGACCGTGCCGGAGGACGCGAGGGCAGCGGCGGGCGGCTGACCGACGACCGGCTGCCCCATCGCGAGACCGGCCCCTCGAGCCACCCATGTCGTCCGGCATCCAGGCGATTCGCCGCGCGTTTCCGTTCCTCGCGGAGAATCTCTACTTCAACACCGCGGCCGTCGGCCTGTGCCCGGACGGCTTCGGCGCCGCCGCCGCGCATTATTTCGACGAGATCAGGAGCCGCGGCTACACGGCGCGCCGGCTCTGGCGCGATTTCGAGCACGACACCGCGCACCGCCTGGCGCGCCTCCTCGAGGTGCCGCGCGAGGACGTCTCCTTCACGAGCAGCACGACCGAGGCGCTCAACCTCGTGGCGCGCAGCCTGCGCCTCTCGCCCGGCGACCGCGTCGTGTTCGCGGCCGACGATTTCCCTTCCGTGAGGCTGGCCTGGGAGGGCTGGCGCCGGGCGGGCGTGGACCTCGTGTCCCTGCCGATCGCGGACGAGACGCGGCGTACCGATGCGCTGGCCGCCGCCGTCGACGCACGGACGAAGGTGCTGTGCGTGTCGCACGTGCACTGGAACACCGGCACGCGGCTCGACCTGCCGCGGCTCGCCGCCGCGTGCTCGCGGCATGGGGCGCTGCTGGTCGTGGACGGTGCCCAGGCGGTCGGGGCCGTGGAGGTCGACGCCTCCTGCGCGGACGTCTATGCAGGCCCGACCTTCAAATGGCTCCTCGCCGACTTCGGGCTCGGTTTCCTCGTCGTCCGCCGCGAGTTGCGGGAGCGGCTCGAGCCCGTCTTCCTGGGTTACGCCAATGAGCCGCCTGCACGCTCGTTGCGGTATTCACACCTCAATCATTCCGCGATCGGGATGCTCGGCAGGTCGCTCGAGTATCTCGAGAGCGTCGGCTGGCCGCTGGTGCTCGGCCGGGTGGCCGCGCTGGCGGACCGGCTCAGCACCGGGCTGGACGCGGCCGGCTGGCGCGTCCTCACCCCCCGCGACCGGCGTGCGGGCATCGTGTCCATCGCGCATGCGGAGCCCGGCGTGCTCACCGCGCGCCTCGAGGAGCGGCGGTGCTTCGCCGAGCCCCGCGAGGGCCTCGTGCGGTTTTCCACCCACTTCTACAACTCGGAAGAGGACGTCGACCGCCTGCTCGACCTGCTGGAGCAGGTCCGCCGCCGCTGAGCCTCGGGCTGCGCTCAGCGCAGCCGGACGTAGCCGGTTTCGTTCCGGATCTCGATTTCCGTGCCGAACTGCGCCGAGTATTCCCTGATCCGCCCGAGGATGCGCCGCGCCGGCTCGCCCGTGGCGAGCGTCGGAAAACCGCGGTGCTTCGGCGCGCGCTCCTGGTGCAGGTCGAGCGGGTACAGGCGTATCTCGCTCGCGACGCCGCCTTCCCAGGTGACGACGGGGAGAATGCTCTCGTACCACTCCCGCGGCAGGTGCGCGAACCGCGCCTGGTGGTAGTCCACGTACGTCGCTGGCTCCGGGTCGAGCCCGAGCTCCTCGAGCACGTCCCGGTTTGCCGCGTGGAACAGGTCGAGCTGGAAGAACAGGCTGGCGAGGCCGTAGAAGATCGGTTTTCCCTTGTAGATTTCGATGCCGCGCACCTCGTGCTGGCCGTGCGCGATGACGACGTCGGCACCGGCGTCGATGACCTCGCGGAACAGCACCGGCAGGAAATCGGCCGGTGCCGGATCCGTTGCCGCGCCGGACGCCGTCTCGTGCGCGTGGATCGAGAAGATCGTGAAGTCCGATGTCTGCTTCGCGCCCCGCACGGCCTTCAGGATCTCGAAGTGATCGTACGGGTTCATGCGGTACTTGAGGCCGTGGTCCGGTGACGCGCGGAACACCTGGCCGAGCAGGTACACGTCGCCTTCGCGCGTTACCGCGGGTCCATGGCGGCGCGCGATGCGCCGCAACACGTCGAGCTCGTCGGGGGCGACCAGGATGACCCGCTCCGTCCTGAGCGCGCTGATGCCCGGGCGGCCGGGCGCCTCGCCGACGGCGAGCCCCGCGCGGGCGCTGGGCGGGAAGGTGGACGCCGTTGCCACCAGCGCGACCCTCCCGAACGGCGTTTCCAGGTAAGCCGGGGCGCGGGCGGCCGCCCGGTTCCGGCCGCTGCCCGCGTGCGCGATGCCCGCGGCGTCGAGCAGCCTGGACGTTTCCTGCATGCCCTCGACACCCCAGTCCAGGGCGTGATTGTTCGCGCGCGACACAATGTCGATGCCCATGCGCTTCAGGTCGCGGGCGACCGCGGCGTCGGCCGTCGGGTTCCCGCCGCCGTTCTCGGCGGCCGGGTAGCCCGTGAACGTCGCCTCGTCGATGATCGTCATCTCGAGATTGGCGAACGTGGCGGCGGAGGATCGCAGGATTTCCGCCACCGCCTCGAACTGCGGGTCCCGGAGATCCGTCTGCGGCCGCCCGAAAATGAGATCGCCCCCGGCGGCGAGCGTGAACCCGTCGCGGATCGTCGCCTCGATCGTGGGTGCGCGGAGCTGGGAGCGCGGATCCGGGGCCGCGCCCCGTGCGGCCTGCATCCATGCTCCCGCGAGCACGAGCAGGCAGGTGACGGCGATCGTACCGCCGGCCCGTCGCGATCTCCCGATGTCCATGCAGCTTCCCCCGTGTCCGTTGCGCGCAATGCGAGGTCGCCGGTCGTGCGACCTGCAACGTCCATAACGTCCGCCGGGTGCAAGGGGCAAGCGCAACGGGACAAGAGTCCATGCGGCGCATGCAAAAGTGCAAATGGATGGCGGCGGTCGCCTCAGGCAGCCTGGCGCAACAGGCGGCGCATCCAGTCGAGGAGCACCGCGGGCAAGCGCTCGGGGCGCGGCAGGAGCGCGTACTGGCTCGGGCCGAAGACGCGCGGCAGGTAGTCGGCTGCCTGGCGGTCGATCGTCAGGCAGAACGGGAAGATGCCCGAGAGCTTCGCTTCGCTCACGGCACGCTGCATGTCCTCCACGCCGTAGCGCCCCTGGTAATGGTCCAGGTCGTTCGGCTTGCCGTCCGAGAGCAGGATCAGCAGGCGGTGGTGTGCCGGCATCTGCATGAGCGTCGCGGTGGCATGGCGCAGCGCGGCGCCGGCGCGCGTGTAGCGCTCGGGCTCCAGCGCCGCGATACGCCGCGCGCAGCCGGCATCGAACGGCTCGTCGAATCGCTTCAGGTCGCGCACGGTGACGGCGTGCGGGCCCTCGCCGGAGAAAGACTGCACGGCATACGGCTCGCCGAGCTCCTCGAGCGCCAGGCAGACGAGGAGCAGCGCTTCGCGCTCGACGTCGATCACCCGCCGGTTCGAGGAGATCCAGCCGTCCGTCGAGCCGCTGGCGTCGATGAGAAGCAGGATCGCGAGATCGCGCCGTTGCGGCCGGCTGCCCTGGTAGAGCCCGTCCGGCAGGCGCGCACCCGCGCGGAAGTCGGCCAGCGCCTCGATGCACGCGTCGAGGTCGATTTCGTCGCCTTCGAGCTGGCGCCGGAGCGTGATCCGCCGCGCGCGCAGCATCTCGAAATGCCGCCGCACGAGCACGAGCAACCCGCCGTGACGCGCGAGGGTCTCCTCCACCCATGCCTGCGGACCGGGCGGCGCGTCGACGACGTGAACCGTCGCGCCGGTCTCCCGGTAGGCCTGCCTGCGGTAGTCCCATTCCGGGTAGGTGAGCGCCACGCCTTCGGAGCGGGGCGGCGCCGCGAGCCGCGAGCGCGAGGGGGGCGGGTCGTCGGCGAGGATGACTTCCTTCGGCCGCCCCGGCGTCGCGACCGTGCGTGCTTCCTTGAGATCCGACAGCATGTCGCCCATCTCGTCCGCGCGGTCGAGGTCGTCGCGGTCCGTGGGGCGCTGCAGTCCCATCGGGTCTTCGGCTTTCTGGTGCGGCTCGTCCGCCTGCACCATCCACGGCCCGCTTCGACCGCGGTCGCGGTCCTCGTCCGGCTTCGGCTTGCGCACGTCCGGCCGGCGGGCGACGCGCGTGCTCGACGTGCGCTCCGCGAGCTCGTCGGCCGGTGCATCGCGGTCGACGACGGCGAGCGGCTCCTCGTCCGCCGGGGCGCGCAACTCGCCGGTCCAGGCGTCGCGGTACAGGAAAGTCTCGCGCCGCGGGTGGATGCCGCCGGGCCGCAGCTCGTCGGCGATGCGCCGCGCCGCCTCCAGCGAGGCGCGCGCGGAAGGCGCGTCGAATGCCGGGTCCGGCTGGCGGCAATCGCCGTTCAGCAGGTGGCGTACGAGGCGCTCCAGCGGCTGCGCTTCCCGCGGGAATCCGGACAGCGAGGGCCGTGCCGCGAGCGCCGCCTGCCGCGAGGCGTTCAGCGCGCCGGCCGTGCCGGGCAGCAGGCGCGCGAGCGCCGCGTCGGCCGCGCTCGCTTCGAGGAGCAGGAAGCAGTCGCGCACGAGCGGCGACGGCTCGCCCTGGACCAGTGCCGCGCCGCCGCGCGTCGCACGCATCGCCTGGGCGAGCGCGAGCGCGCGATAACGCTCGAGCGCGAGCTCGAGATCGGTGAGGCCGAGGTCTGCCGGCAGCCACAGGCTGGTGCCGTCGGTGGCGGGAAGGGGCCGGCGCTGCACGGGCCCGCGGCGCCGGCCGAACACCCGGTCGAGCAGCGTGGGCGGCGCCGGCGGGGCGGCGACGCGGATCGGGAACCGCCGCCCGAACACGCTCGTCACGAACAGGTCGATGCGCGCGGCGACATCGGCGAGCCCGACCGTCGGCGCGCTCCCCACGCGCTCGCGCTGCCGGCGCCACAGGTCGCGCACGAATACGGTCGCGTGGCGCGCGACGTCGCTGACGATTTCCTCGGGCTCGGGCATGGCCGGCTCGCATCCGGGGCCTGGCGAAGCCGTCAGGTTAGGCAGGGCACGCTCGAAGACGCAAATGGCCGGCGTGACCGCGGCGCCGGCGACGGGAAGGTCGCGCCGGCCGGCAGGACCGGCGGTGCGCAGCTATATTGGTGGGCATGGGAAGGATCCTCGTCACCGGCGCAACCGGCTTTACCGGCAGTGCCCTGACACGCCGGCTGGTGCAGGAAGGCCACCAGGTGACGGCGTTCGTCCGGGAAAGCTCCGACGTCACCGGGCTCCAGGAGCTCGGCGTGGAGATCGTCAGGCTCGACATCACCGATTACGAGCAGGTCGCGCGGCACATGCGTCCGTTCGACCGCGTGTTCCACGTCGCCGCGAGCTTTCGGCGGGAGCACGCGGACCTCCGCGAGTTCTCCCGGGTCAACGTCGATGCCACCCGCCACCTGCTGCAAGCCGCGCTCGATCAGGGCGTGGGCCGCTTCATCCATTGCTCGACGATCGGCGTGCACGGCGGCGTGGAACCCGGCGCGACCGAATCGTACCGCTTCAAACCCAACGATCATTACCAGCGCAGCAAGCTCGAAGGCGAGCTGCTCGCGCACGAGTATTTCGCGAAGGGACTTCCCGGGACCGTGATCAGGCCGGCGGGCATCTACGGGCCGGGCGATCGCCGCTTCCTCAAGCTCTTCAAGGCAATCAAGAAGGGCTTCTTCGTGATGATCGGCCGCGGGGATACGCTGTTTCACATGGTCTACATCGACGATCTCGTGCAGGGCTTCCTGCTCGCCAGCGAGCGCGAGGAGGCCCTGAACGAGGTCTTCATCATCGGCAGCGAGCGCCATTGCACGATCAACGAGATCGTCAGGGAGGTGGCGGCAGCCCTGCACGTGCGGCAGCCGCGGCTGCGCGTGCCGCTGCGCCCGGTGTACCTCGCGGCGGCGCTCTGCGAGGACGCCTATCGTACGCTGGGGTTGTCGTCTCCGCCGTTGTACCGGCGGCGCGTCGAGTTCTTCCAGATGAACCGGTCGTTCGATATCGGCAAGGCGAGGCGCCTGCTGGGTTACGAGCCCAGGTTCGACCTGAAGCAAGGCATCGAGGCGACCGCCAGGAGTTACGAAGCGCTGGGACTCATCTGACGTCGGAGGCGCCCGCCAAGACGAGGTCGAGCAGGAACAGGCCCGGATCGCCGCGGCGCCGCGCCAGCCGGAACGCGTACCAGAGCATGAGGCTCGCGGCGACCAGCTCGCCGCCGTCTTCCACGATTCCGAGGAAGCCCGCGAGCCAGCTCCTGTCCTCCGCGACCATGTGCGCCGCGTCGGCGAACACCCCGCAAAGCACGAGGAGCGCCACGAGCAGCAGCATGTCGCGGGAGACCTTCCGGAAGCGCTGCGGGCCGCGCCGGTAGGCCCATGCGAGCGGCACCAGCAGCGCGCCGCCGAGCACGGCGGCCGCGGCCAGCTCGCCCAGGTCCTGCCGCCGCAGGTTGAAAGGCGGCTCGATGCCGAGGTGACCGGCGATCAGCCGTCCGAGCGTCTCGTGCACCTGCAGCGCGTCGTCGGCGAGCAGGACGACGAACACGAGCGTCCACGCGAAATAGCCGTGGCAGCGGGTGGCCCTGCGCACGCTTTCGAACAGGATCGCGATCGTGAGGTACTTGAGATAGCCGAAGCACTCCGGCCACCCGCCTTCCTGGCCGAGATCGAAGCGCGCATCCAGGTACGGCGTCAGGTAATAGACGACGTGCAGCGCGACGAGAACGGCGTCGGTGCCGAGCAGGAGCAAAAGCAGCCGCGTCGCGTGCCGGTCGTGCAGGGCGGCGATGCCGCCCGGGCGGCGGGTCACCTTCGCACTCCGCGCCGCGGCACCTGCGCCATGCCGTCGATGCATTCCAGCCTCCCGTGCCGGTTCAGGGTGTGAATGAGCGGATAGGGCCAGTCGCCGGCCGGGTCGATCGGCACCGGCGGCGACAGCTCGACGTGCTCCGGATCGAGGCGGACCAGCTCCGACAGGCCGAGCCCGCCGCCGTACCCGGCGCTGCCGTCCTGGACCGGCAGCACGATGCGCTCGCCCAGCCTCGCGAAAGCGCCGCCGGGCCGCGCCGCGGACCTGTCGATGAGGACGGGGTTTTCGGGATGCGGCCGCCACGGGCCCTCCAGCCGTTCCGCGAAAAAGACCGCCATCGTGTCCGAGGCGTTGCCGGCGCCGTCGCGCTCCGTGCCGAGCAGCCAGAAGAGCCCCTCGTGACGGAGCAGGGTCGCGTCGAAGACTTCGCGCCCGGCGAGCAGCACCCGGTGCCGCACCCAGCGGTCGGGAAACTCGCGGGCGCGGTACAGGACGAGCTGCCGGCCGGCGCCGCTCTCCGGGATCATCCACATCTCGCCGTCATGAGCGAACACCTGCGGGTACGACAGGTGCCAGGGCTCTTCCAGCACTTGCCGCGGCGTGCCGAAAACGCCGTCCGGGCCGCGCTCGCTGACGGCGATGACCCCCTTGCCGCGGGCGTGGACGAGCTCCTCCACGAAGATGAGCTGCCGGCCCTCCCAGTCCACCGGGAACGGGTCGGCGTAGAACCGGTCGCCGTCGTCCGGCAGCACGGACCATGCCAGTCCGCCGAGCGACAGCGTCTCGGCGACCCCCGGGCCGTCGTGCAGCCGGTAGCCGACGCGCCAGTGCGCGCCGTGGTAGCGCAGGTTGCGCAGCGCCTTCCGCGCCAGTCGCGGCAGTGCCGACGAGAGATACGCGCGCGCCAGCGCCGAAGAGGTCGCCGGTGTCGCGGTGGCGGCCGGCGCGGCCGCGCGCGCGCGGCCGGCGGGCGCGGCTTCGTAACGGTTGACGAAGTCCACGAGCAGCGTGATCGCACGCGCGACGACGTCGTCCAGCCCGCGGCTGACGAAAGAGCGCCCGTAGCTCATCGGCGCCGCGTGCGCCACGTGCTCGCCGTCGAGGTAGAGGTCGACGACCGGGACGTCGCCGCGGCACAGGACCGCCGCGGCGGCGGTGAAATCCGGCTGCCCCTGGAACCGCGCGGCGAGCACCGGCGCGTCCCGGCTCCCGACGCCGGCGCCTTCCGACAGGTCGAGCACGAGCCGGCAGGGCCGACCCGCGGCTCCTCCCGCGTCGAACGCCGGGATCGGTGCCGTGAGGCTCGTCTGCGTCGTGCCGCGAATGCGGCGTTCGGCGGCGAGGAGCGTTTCCAGCAGCCTGTTGCGGCGGCCGCCCGTGCGCGACGTCGCGACGACGACATCGTGTCCCGCGGCCGCGAGCCGGTCGACGGCGAGGCGGTGCCAGCGGCGCGGTCCCTCGGCAGGCAACACGACCTTCACCGCCGTCATGGCCTTCCGGGCCGTCAGTGCACGGCACGGCGCAGGTCGCCGTGCGCCTCGCCGCACAGCAACCGTTCGTAGAGGCCGAGGTAACGCGCCGTGACCGCCTCCAGCGTGCAGGCGGAGAGCACCCGCCGGGCGTTGTCGACCAGCCGCCCGGCGAGCGCGGGATCGTCGAGGAGGCGCAGCGCCGCGGTCGCGGTCGCCGCCGGGTCGTTCACCGGCACGAGGAGCACGTCCCGGCCGTGCGTATAGACGCCCCGGTAGGCGTCGAGGTCCGTGAGCACGGTCGGCGTGCCCGCCGCCAGCGCTTCGAGGGCGGCGAGGGGAAAGCCTTCGCTCAGGGAGGGCAGCACGGCGACGGTGGACGCCGCGAGGTAAGGCACGACGTTCGGCTGGTGGCCGACGAAGCGAACGCGGTCCGTGAGCTGCAGGCTGCGCGCCCGCTCTTCCAGCGCGCCGCGCAGCGGTCCCGCACCGACGACGACGAAATACACGCCGGGCCTGGCTGCGCGAATGATCGCCGCCGCCTCGAGGAAGCAGGCGTGCCCCTTTTCCCGCGCCAGCCGGCCGACGATGCCGACGACCGGCGCGTCCGGCGGGATGCCCAGCGACGCCCGCAGCGCACCGGTGTCGGCGGCCGCCGCCTCCGCGCGGATCGCCTCGACCGGGACGGCATTCCAGATCACCTCGATCGGCGTGTGCCGGACGTGGCGCTCCTCCACCATGAAGCGCTTCACGCGCTCGGAGACCGCGACCGCGAGCTGCTGCTGCCGGCAGAGCACCCGGTCGGCCACCCGCTGGACGGCCGGCATGCGCGGATCGATGAAGTGCTCCTGGATGACGACCGGCACGCCGATGCGCCGCCCCAGGATGCGCCCGAAGGTCCAGGACGCGTAGCCGTGCAGGTGCAGCAGCGTGGGCCGCCAGCGGGCCGCGAGCCGCTCGAGGTCGTGCAGCACGCGCAGGTCGAACTTGCCTCGCCCGAGGCACGCCACTTCCACGCCGCACTGAGTCATGAACGCCCGGGCGCTGGCGTCTTCCCTGAGGCCGCAGACCATCGCCGCGCAGCGGCCGGGCGGGTAGGCGGGCAGGCGATAGGCGAGCTGGCGCGCCGGTCCCGCGATCTGCGACCCGTCGACGCTCAGCTTGTCCATGACGTGCAGGATCCTCATCGGGCGCGGCTCCGCGTTCATGGCCGGCGCACGAAGAGTGGCCGGGCGGGCTGCCCTTCGGACACCGTGCAGGCTTCCAGGCGGCCGGTCACGACGGAGTTCGGCGCCACGATGCAGTGATCGCCGATGTCGGCGCCGTCCATGACGATGCAGCCGGCACCGATCCAGACGTCGTTGCCGATCGTGATGCCCCTGGACGTCTTTTCCTGGAGGGCGACAGGGATGTCGAGCCGGTCATACCGGTAGTTGTTGCCGACGATGCAGACGTTCGGGCTGATCAGGCAATGGTCCCCGATGCGGACGCCTCCGGCGGATGCCGATATGAAGCAGCAGGTGCCGATGTGCACGTGGCTGCCGATGCTGACGTCCCCGTCCGTCGCCTTGAGCTTGGTGAACGAGCCGATCTGGCTGCCCTTCCCGATGCGCAGCCGCGGGCTCAGCTCCACCTCGGCGCGCGGGCTGATCTTGCAGCCGTACCGCAACAGGTAATAAACAGTCACGACGAACGACGGCACCAGGAACCGCTGTACGACCTTCCTGGCTTCCATCAGCGTCTTTCATGAGCGGCCAACCGCTTTCTCCGTTTCGTGTTCATCGGGCGACCGTGCCGGACACGTTCCCTGACCTTTTCCGTGGATGAATTAGACTCGACTTACCCTCGAGTGTAGTGCATGCACGCATGACCGCCAGCGAAGGCAATCGGATGGGCTCGCAGGTGCAGCGGCTCGCGTACAACGCGCTCGCGCTCGTCACCGGCGGCGTCGTCGCACAGCTCGTTTTCACGCTGGTCGAGGTGTTGATCGCCCGCAAGCTCGGCGCGGACTCCTACGGCGTGTTCGTCACCGCCTACTCGTGGACGGTCCTCGCCTCGACGATCATGGGGCACGGCATGGCGCTGTGGACGGTCCAGGAAGGCTCGCGCAACCACGACCGCATCCCCGCGCTCCTCGGCTCGAGCCTCGTCGCCGGGGCGGCCATCTTCGCCGTCATGTACGCAGCGCTGGTCGCGGCCGTGTACTGGCTGGAGCCGAATCCCGTGCTCGCCTTCCTGCTCGTCCTCCTGCCGTACGGTCTCGTCCTGGCCACGCAGACCAACCTGGGCGCGGCGTACTCCTGTTGCCAGACGATGCAGATCAACGCCTGGTTCCAGGCGCTCGCGCCGCTCGCCATCCTCGTTTTCTGTTTCGCCTGGGCCCGGGGCGAGCTGGCCCTCGAGGACGTCGGTCGGGCCTATGTCGTCGGCGGCGGCATCGTCACCGCCGCCTGGCTCGCGCTGGCGTTCCGCCGCTTCCGCCCGACGTTCAGCGCCCGCCACGCCCTCGAGACCGCCTGGTCGAGCAACCAGTACGCGTTGACCAACCTCCTCGGCAACGTCTTCTACCGGACCGACGTCGTCATGCTGTCCGCGCTCGCCGGTGTGCGGGAAGCCGGGATCTACGCGGCCGCGTACAAGCTCGTCGAGCTCGTCCTGAAGTTCGCGGTCGTGGCGGGACGGGTCTTCGCGCCGGCGCTGTTCAAGGCGAGCCACGAGCCGGGAAAGGCGTACCTCGTGTTCGCGAGCATGATGACGCGCTTCCTCGCGGTCGCCGGGCTGGCGGCGGGCGTGGCAAGCTTCATCCTGGCGGAAGAGCTGATCCGGCTGCTGTTCGGCGAAGGCTACGCCGCCAGCGTCCCCGTGCTGCGCATCCTCGGCGGCGTCATGGCGACACGCGGCATGATGGTGGCGCTGCAGCTCCTGCTGTCGAGCGTCGACCTGCATTTCCGCCGCGTGGCGAGCCTCGGGGTGACCGTCGTCGCCAACATCGTGGCCAACGCGGTCCTCATCCCCCTGCTCGGAGCGCAAGGTGCGGCCTGGGCGGGGCTGTTCAGCGGCGCCCTGCTCATCGTGCTGTACGCCGTGTCGTGCGCCGGGCGACAGGATTTCCGCTTCGTGCAGTGGCTGCTGGTGCCTTCCGTCCTGGCGATCGCGATCGCCACGGCCGCGCCCCTGCTCGGGATGAACGCGTTCGTCACCGCCGTCCTGTCGCTCTCGGTGCTGGCGGCCGGCCTGCTTTTGACCGGGTTCGTGCGCGGCGACGAGATACGCTTCGTGCTGCGCTCGCTCCTGCCGGCCGGGACGGCTAGATGAAGGTGGCGTCGACCAGGTCGCGCATCGCGCCGACCAGCACGGGGTCGTCCGACAGCGGCGACACGACCGCGGCATGGCAGGCTTCCCGCGGCGGAATCCCGCTCGCCACGAGGACGGCGGCCGCGATCAGGAGCCGCGTGCCGGGCACCTCGGCGAGGCCGCGATCCTTGAGCTCGCGCAGCCGCCGGCCGAGGCCGGCGAGCGCCCGTGCGGTCGCGGGATCGGTCCCGCTTTCGCGCTCGATGATCACGGCTTCGCGATCCTCGGGCGGGAAATCGAGATCGATCGCGACGAAGCGCTGGCGCGTGCTCGGCTTCAGGTCCTTCAGCATGCGCTGGTAACCGGGATTGTAGGAGACGACGAGCAGGAACCCGGGCGCGGCCTGCAGCGTCTCGCCGGTCTTGTCGATCGGCAGGATGCGCCGGTAGTCCGAGAGCGCGTGCAGCACGACGACCGTGTCCTGCCGCGCCTCGACCACCTCGTCGAGGTAGCAGATGGCGCCGGTCCTGGCGGCACGGGTGAGCGGGCCGTCCTGCCACACGGTGCCGTCGTGGCGGATGAGGAAGCGGCCGATCAGGTCGCTCGCGGTGACGTCGTCATGGCAGGCGATCGTGACCAGGGGGCGGCCGAGCTTCCACGCCATGTGCTCCACGAACCGCGTCTTGCCACAGCCGGTCGGCCCTTTCAGCATGACCGCGAGCCCGCGCGCGTGGCACTGCTCGAAGACGGCGACCTCGTTGCCGGCCGGCAGGTACCAGGGCTCCGACGCAGGACGCTCGATGCGGTAAGCGGGCCGATCCTCGCTCACGTGACGGAAGCGGGGGCGCCGGCTTCGCCGGCTGCCGGCACGGTCACCTCCGCCAGGCGCGGCGCGCGGCGGAAGAAATCGTAGATGAACAGCGCGACGCCGAGCGCGAAGATCGAGGCCGTCAGCACCAGCATGAGGAAATGCACCTGGATCTTGAGCTGCGTCTCGAGAAAGCCGAGACCCATGATGCGCTCGAGGTAGACCTGGGCGATGCCGGCGGTCGCGAACGACAGCGTCATGCCGAACATGCCGGCAAGCTGCAGCCAGAAAGCCCAGTAACCGAGGGCGGTGCCCTTCTCGTCGCGGTCGCGCGTGAGCGACGGCAGCGCGTACACGATCATGGCGATCACGATCATCGCGTACGCACCGTAGAACGCCGAATGGCCGTGCATCGCCGTGATGAGCGTGCCGTGCGTCCACTTGTTGACCGCGGGCCACGTGTGCGCGAGGCCCAGCAGGCCCGCGCCGAACATCGCGAACAATGCGCTGCCCACGGTCCAGTGCAGCGCGAGCGCGTTCGGGTGCGCGAGGCCGGAGCGGCGGATCGCGAAGTAGGCATACATCGCCATGCCGACCAGTGCCGCGGGCTCGAGCGCGCTGAAGAAGCCGCCGATGGGCAGCCAGTAGGTCGGCACGCCCACCCAGTAGTAATGGTGTGCCGTGCCGAGAATGCCGGCGATGAACACGAGGCCGACGATCACGTACAGCCACTTCTCCATCACCTCGCGGTCGACGCCCGACAGCCGGATGAGCAGGTACGCCAGGAACGCGCCCATGATCATCATCCACACGCCTTCGACCCACAGGTGGATGGTCCACCAGCGGTAGAAGATGGAGACCGTGTAGTTCTCGTAGTGCAACAGCGCGGGCAGGTAGAGAAGGGCCGCGCTGCCGAGCCCGAGAAGCAGCACGCCCTCGGTTGTCGTGAAGCGGCCGGATTTCCTGATCGTCATGCCGATGTTGTAGAGGAAGATCAGCATGCAGATCACGATGACGATCTTGTGCGGCAGCGGTTGCTCGAGCAGCTTGTTGCCGGTGCCGTAGCGGAACAGGTAGCCGATGACGGCGGAGACGCCCATGATCACCCACAGCACGAGCTGGATGACGGCGAGCTTCACGCTGTGGAGCTCGGTGCGCGACTCTTCCGGCACCATCCAGTACGTCGCGCCCATGAACCCGGTGAGGACCCACACGATGAGCAGGTTGGTGTGGATCACCTTGGTCACGTCGAACGGCAGGACGTTCAGCAGCGGATCGGGCCCGAGGTACTTCGCGGCGGACAACAGCCCGAATACGACCTGGAGGCCGAACAGCAGGACGGCGACCGCGAAGTACCAGTAGGCGACCGATTGGGACCTGTAGCGCATCCGGATCCTCCGCTTCTTCCTGGCGTTACCTGAACGAGGCCAGGTACGCCGTGAGGTCGTCGATCTGCTCTTCGGTGAGCGTCTGTCCGTAGGTGTTCGGCATGAACGAGACGCCGTTCGCCGAGTACATGGGGCCTGGTACGAGGTACGCGCTCGGGGAGACGATCGACTCGCGAATGTAGCCTTCCACGTCCGTCGCTTCGCCGGTGTAGCTGCCCGAGGCGAGCACCTGCTCGGCGCGCGTCGCGATCCCCGCGAGCGACGGTCCGGCCATGTCGGCTCCGGGCTGCACGGAATGGCAGGCGTTGCACGCGGGGGCGATGGTGTTGAAGAGGTTCTCGCCGCGTGCGATGGCGGCGTCGTCGCCGGTGACCGGCCGTGCGGCGTACTCGCCCGTCTCCCCCGCGACGCTGGCGGCGGCACCGGCGCGCGTGAGCCCGCCGGTGACGTAGATCGGGCGCGGCGGCCAGCCCTGGTTGTCGACCCGCGCGACCCACTCGAGGAAGGTCACGAGGTTCGTGATCTCCTCGTCCGTCAGGTCCTGCTTCGGCATCAGCCGCCGGTGCGTCTGCTCGTCGTAGAACTGCCCCGGGTCACGCATGTAGGCCTCGAGGTACGGCCTGCCGCGCAGGTCCGTGATCTTCGTGAGGTCGGGCGCGTAGTAGGCGCCCTCGCCGAACAGCGTGTGGCAGTTGATGCAGTTGAACTTGTGCCAGACGTCCATCCCGGCGGAAACCTCGGCGGTGAGGTTTTCCTCGTTTGTCAACTCGGGAAACTGCCGATGACTGTCGACGGTGAGGGCGAGGAAGATGAAGGCGGCGATGGCGGTGCTGGCGATGGCGAAGTGGCGGGCCTGGCGATTGTTCATCGATGTCGCCTCAGACGCCTATACCCGACCAGTGCACCAGCGAGATGAAGCAGGTATAGGCGCCGGCGGCCAGCATCAGGAGCAGCACGAGCCAGCTCACGGCCTTGAGCGCTGGGAACAGACCCTGCATGGCCGGTCTCCGTTCGCCAAAACGTTGCAACATTAAATGAGGAAACCACCCCTTGCAACCGGAGGACATTGCCCTTGACGGGGGTCAAGGCGCCGCCGGTGCGACCGGGTACGGTGTGGTCATGAACGTCGCCCCGCTTTTCGATGCCGCGCTCGTCGCGCGCTATGACCGCCCCGGTCCGCGCTACACGTCGTACCCGACGGCACCGCAGTTCACCGAGGCCTGGAGCGAGCGCGATTTCCGGCGGTTCGCGGCGCAGTCGAACGCGCAGTCGCCGCCGCGGCCGATCTCGGTCTACGTGCACGTGCCGTGGTGCTTCAGCCCCTGCTTCTATTGCGGATGCAACCGGCTGATCACGCGGGATCCGGCCAAGGGCGAGCGTTACGTCGAGCGGCTTCTCGCCGAGATCGACCTCGCCCTGCCGCTGTTCGCTGCCGATCGCGAGGTGACGCAGCTCCATTTCGGCGGCGGTACGCCGAACTTCCTCGCACCGTCGCAGCTCGCGGCCGTAATCGAGCGCGTGGGCCGGCACCTGCGCCTGGCGGGCGGCCCGGCCGCGGATTTCTCCATCGAGCTCGACCCGCGGCACGTCCGGCCGGGCGACGTCGCGGACCTCGCCGGCGCGGGTTTCAACCGCGCCAGCCTGGGTGTGCAGGACTTCGACGAGGGGGTGCAACGCGCGATCAACCGCATCCAGTCGGTGGCCGGGACGGCCGCCGTGATCGACGAATGCCGGCGGGCCGGCTTCCGCTCGGTGAACGTCGACCTGATCTATGGCCTGCCTTTGCAGACCCCGGAGAGCTTCGCCCGCACGCTGGACACGGTCGTCCGGCTCCGGCCCGACCGCCTGGCGGTCTACGGCTATGCCCACCTGCCAGGGCTCTTCAAGGCGCAGCGGCAGATCCGGGCGGAAGACCTGCCCGATGCCGCCACCCGACTCGCGCTCCTCGGGCTCGCGGTCGAGCGGCTGACGGCGGCAGGCTACGAGTACATCGGCCTCGACCATTTCGCGCTGCCCGGGGACGATCTCGCGCGGGCGGCCGCGGAGGGCACGCTGCAGCGCAACTTCATGGGTTACACGACGCACGCGCGCTCGGACCTGGTCGGCGTCGGCGTCAGCGCGATCAGCCACGTCGGCGCGAGCTACAGCCAGAACCGGCGCGACCTGGCCGGCTGGGAGATCGCCGTCGAGCAGGGCCGCCTTCCTGCGTGGCGCGGGCTTGCGCTCGGCGCCGACGACAGGCTGCGGGCGGAGGTGATCGAGGTCCTCATGTGCCGCGCCGGGATCGACGTGCGCGACATCGAGCGCCGGCACGCGATCGATTTCGGTGCGTACTTCGCGGACAGCCTCGCGCGCCTGGCGCCGCTCGCGGACGACGGCCTCGTGACGGTCGACCGCGAGCACATCCGCGCCACGCCGCGGGGCCGCTACCTGTTGCGCGCCATCGCGATGTGCTTCGACGCGTACCTGCCGGCGGCCACGACGGCCAACGACCGCCCGCGCTATTCGCAAGCCGTGTAGGCGCGCGCTCCTGCAGGCCGCTTGATCGCGGTCAAGGCAGCGAGCATGCGGTTCCGCGACCATGCCGCCGGGTTCCAGGGAGGATTCAGGGATGGACACCACGCGCAAGCTCTGGCTCGGCCTGGCGGCACTCCTCGCCGCCTCGTTCGCCGTCCTGCTGTGGATCGGCGGTGAGATCCATCGCGAGGCACCGCCCATCCCCGAGCGCGTCGTCACGGCAGACGGCGAGGTCGTCTACACGCGTGCGATGATCGAGACCGGTCGCCAGGTGTGGCAATCCACCGGCGGGCAGCAGCAGGGCTCGATCTGGGGTCACGGCGGCTACGTCGCGCCGGACTGGACGGCGGACTGGCTGCACCGCGAGGCGCTCGCGCTCGCGGACCTCTGGGCGCAACGCGAGCACGGAGTCGACGGCTACGCGGCGCTCGCGCCCGAAACGCAGGCGGCGTATCGCGAGCGCCTTGCGCGTGCGTTGCGCACGAACACCTGGGACCCGGCGTCGCGCACGATCACGATCGACGCCGACCGGGCCCGGGCCATCGCCGCGGTCGCCGCTCACTACGACAGCCTGTACGGCACGGGCAGCGACACCGCGAGCCTGCGCGAGGCCTACGCGATGAAGGACGCGGCGGTGCCGGACCCGGAGCACCGCGCCGCGCTCGCCGCTTTCTACTGGTGGACGGCGTGGGCTGCGGTGACGGAGCGGCCCGGGAAGGACGTCACCTACACGAACAACTGGCCGGCCGACGAGCTCGTCGGCAACGCACCGCCCGCCAGCGCGTTCGTCTGGACGGTGTTCAGCGTGCTGTTCCTCATCGCCGGCATCGCGCTCCTCGGCTGGCATTACGCGGTCACGCACCGCGACGAGCGCAACCCGGAGCTGCCGGCTTCCGATCCGCTCGCGAGCGTCGCGGTCACGCCGTCGATGCGCGCCACGGCGAAGTACTTCTGGGTGGTGATCGCGCTGTTCCTGGTGCAGATCCTGCTCGGCGCGATGACGGCGCACTACCAGGTCGAGGGGCAGGAGCTCTACGGCTACCGGCTCGCGGACGTCCTGCCGTACGCGCTCACGCGCACCTGGCACACGCAGCTCGCGGTGCTGTGGATCGCGACCGCGTGGCTCGGGACGGGCCTCTACATCGCGCCCGCGATCTCCGGTCACGAGCCGAAATACCAGCGGCTCGGCGTGAACCTGCTGTGGGGATGCCTGCTCGTGATCGTCGTCGGCGCATTTGCCGGCCAGTGGCTCGCCGTGATGCAAAAGCTCGGGCTCGCACACAACTTCTGGTTCGGCCACCAGGGCTGGGAGTACGTCGACCTCGGGCGCTTCTGGCAGTGGTTCCTGTTCATCGGGCTGGGCCTCTGGCTCGTGCTCGTCGGGCGCGCGCTGTGGCCGGCGATCCGCCGCGGCGGCGAGTCGCGGCCGATCGTGGTGCTCCTGTTCCTGTCCACCGTCGCCATCGGCCTCTTCTACGGCGCCGGGCTCATGTGGGGCGAGCACACGCACCTGTCGATGGTCGAGTACTGGCGTTGGTGGGTCGTGCACCTGTGGGTCGAGGGCTTCTTCGAGGTGTTCGCAACCGCGGTGATAGCCTTCCTGTTCACCCGGCTGGGACTGCTCCGGGTCGCCACGGCGACGGTCGCGGTGCTGTTCGCGACGATCGTGTTCATGGCCGGCGGCGTGCTCGGCACCCTGCATCACCTGTACTTCACCGGCACGCCGACGGCGGTGATCGCGCTCGGCGCCTCGTTCTCCGCGCTGGAGGTCGTGCCGCTCGCGTTCGTCGGCTTCGAGGCCTGGCAGACTTACCGGCTGGGCTCCGCCACGCCGTGGATGGCGCGCTACCGCTGGCCGATCCTGTTCTTCACCGCAGTCGCGTTCTGGAACCTCGTCGGCGCGGGCCTGTTCGGGTTCCTCATCAACCCGCCGCTGCCGCTGTACTACATGCAGGGCCTCAACCTGACGCCCCTGCACGGCCACACCGCGCTGTTCGGCGTGTACGGCATGCTCGGCATCGGGCTCATGCTGTTCTGCCTGCGCGGGATGAAGCCGGCGGCGCGCTGGCCCGAGCCGGTGTTGAAGACCTGCTTCTGGACGCTCAACATCGGGCTCACCGGCATGGCGCTCATGACGCTGCTGCCGCTCGGGGTGCTGCAGCTCGTCGCGGCGATCGACCACGGCTACTGGTTCGCGCGCTCCGCGGAGTTCATGCAGCGGCCGATCGTCGACATGCTGGTGTGGATGCGCGTGCCGGGAGACGTGATCTTCAGCGTCGGCGCCCTGGCCCTCGCCTGGTTCGTGCTCAGGCTGTGGATCGCGCCGCAACCGGCCGAGCCTGCGCTCACCGGTGCCGCCAGCCCGCGTTACGCGGACCGGGCGTGAGGAAGGCATGATCGAGTTCTACCCGCAGATCAAGTCGGTGCACGTCGCGGCGGTCATCGCCAGCGGCAGCCTGTTCCTGCTCAGAGGGCTCGCGGTGCAGCTAAGGGCCGGCTGGCCGATGGCCGCGCCCGTGCGCTACCTGAGCTACGGCATCGACACGGTGCTGCTGACCGCGGCGCTCATGCTGCTCACCATCCTGCCCTCGGCGGTGTACGCGAACGGCTGGCTCGCGACCAAGCTCGTCCTGCTGGTCGTGTACATCGGCCTCGGCACGTTCGCGTTGAAACGCGGGCGGACGGCGAACGTCCGGCGGATCACGTTCGCCGGTGCGCTGGCGGCGTACGCGTCGATGTACGGGATCGCCCGCACGCACCATCCGCTCGGCCCGCTGCACGCGTTGTTCACGTCATGACGCGGCTCGTGCCTTTCGCTTACGGCTTCAGGCCGTTCTTCCTCGCCGCGGGCTGGTTCGCGCTCGCCGGCATCGGCGCGTGGCTGTGGCTTTACCGCGCGGGACTCGCGCCTTTCGGGGGGTTGCCCGCGTTCCAGTGGCATGCGCACGAGATGCTGTACGGGTTCGTGGCGGCGGCGATCGCCGGCTTCATGCTCACCGCCGTGCCGAGCTGGACCGGCGAGCGCGGCTTCGCCGGCCGCCCGCTCGTCGTGCTCACGTGCCTGTGGCTCGCCGGCCGCGTGGCGATCGCCGCGGCCGGCGTGCTGCCGCTGCCGGCGGTCGCCATCGCCGAGCTCGCCTTCCTGCCGGCGCTCGCCGCCACCATTGCGCCGTCGCTGCTCAGGTCGAGCAACCGCAACGCGCCGTTGCTCATCGTCCTGTTCGTGCTCTGGGGGCTCGACGCGACCTTCCTCTACGCGCTTGCGGACCGCGACGTGCTGCTCGCCGGGACGGCGCTCAGGGCCGCGCTGGACGTCGTGCTGCTCCTGGTGACGATCATCGGCGGCCGCATCGTGCCGGCGTTCACCGCGAACGCCCTGCGCCGGCGCGGCGTTCCCGTGCGCGTGCGTGCGCACCGGGTCGTGGAGGCCTGGGCCATCGTGAGCATGGCAGTGCTGGTGTTCGCGGACCTCGTCGCGCCCACGCACGGGGTCACGGCCGGCATCGCGCTCACCGCCGCGCTCGCCCACGCGGTGCGCATGAGCGGCTGGCAGACGCTCACGACGTGGCGCGAGCCCATCGTCTGGGTGCTGCACGCGGCGTACCTGTGGCTGCCCATCGGGCTGCTCCTGAAAGCCGCGTGGCTGCTCACCGGGGCGCCGTGGGCCGCGCACTGGCCGCATGCCCTGGGTGCGGGCGCCGCGGCGACGATGATCATGGCGGTCATGACGCGCGCCGCGCTCGGCCACACCGGCCGGCCGCTGGTGGCGGCGAAGCCGATCGCCTGGGCCTACGGGCTGCTCGTGCTGGCCGCGGCGGTTCGCGTCTTCGGCCCCTCACTGCTCCCCGTGTCCTACGCGCACGTCATCACCTGTGCCGCCGTGCTCTGGCTCGCAGCCTTCGGCCTGTACGCCTGGGTCTACACCCCCATCCTGCTCGGCCCGCGCGCCGACGGCAAACCCGGCTGACGCAGGGCGTCCGTTGACGCCCCGTGCGTTCGCGCGTATGCTTTGTTGACCAACGGGTCAACAAAGCAGGCCGATGCCGCCACCCCGCTTCCGGCGCCGCAAGGAGGACCGGCCCCGCCAGATCACGGAGGCCGCCCTGGCGGAATTCACCGAGCGCGGCTACGACGCGACGGCGATGGCGTCGGTCGCGAAGCGCGCCGGCATCAGCAAGGGCCTGCTGTACGTCTACTTCGAGACCAAGGAGGCGCTCTTCAAAGCGGTGGTGCGGAGCTTCGTCACCCCGCGCCTCCAGGCCCTCGAGCAGGCGATCGATTCGAGCCCGCTGGGCGCCGAAGCCTTCCTGCGCGGCCCGTTCCTGGAATTTGCGCGCCGCCTGCCGAAATCACGGGTCCGGCTGCTGATCCGCCTGCTGATCGCCGAAGCGCACAGGCACCCGGACCTGGCCCGCTGGTACTGGGAGAACGTCGTGGCGCACGGGCTCGCCGCGCTGCGCAAGCTGATCGCGCGCGGCGTGGAGAACGGCGAGTTCCGGCCCTCGGCGCTCGACCGGTTCCCGCATCTCTTGATCTCGCCGGTCGTGTTCTCGGCGGTGTGGACGCTCGTGTTCCAGCCGCACCACGAGCTCGATACCGACGCGCTGATCCGCGCTCACGTCGAGCTGCTGCTGGATGCCATCCGGGCGAACGGTAAGGAGGGTCCCCGTGGGCAAGCGCGCTAGGGTCGCCGTCATCGCCGTGGCGCTCGCCGCCGTCATCGCCGCCTGGGCCGGATGGAACGCCTGGCGGGGCGATGGTGCCGAGACGGCGCTGACGCTGTACGGCAACGTCGACATCCGCGAAGTCGAGCTCGCGTTCCGCGTCGGCGGCCGCCTGCAGGCGATGGAGGTCGACGAGGGCGACCGGGTCCGGCAGGGGCAGCGGCTCGCGGCGCTCGACCCCGAGCCCTACCGCGACGCGCTCGCGATGGCGGAAGCGCGCGTGGCCGCACGCCAGGCCAATCTCGCGAAGCTCGAGAGCGGCAGCCGCCCGCAGGAGGTGCAGCAGGCCCGCGCCGCCGTGCGCGAGGCCGAAGCGGCTTTCGCGAACGCCGAGCGTGACCTCCGGCGGCAGGAGGAGCTCTACGAGTCGGGCGGCAGCAGCCGCAAGGTCGTCGATGCGGCGCTGGCGCTGCGCGACGCGACGGCGGCCCGGCTCGCAAGCGCGCGCGAGGCGCTGGCGCTGGCCCTCGAGGGGCCGCGTGCCGAGGACATTGCCGCCGCACGGGCCGAGCTCGACGTCGCGCTCGCCGAGCGACAGCAGGCAATGACCCGGCTCGACGACACGGCGCTCGTCGCGCCTGCCGACGGCACGATCCTCGCGCGGGTGCGCGAGCCGGGCGCGGTGCTGCCGCCGGGTGCGACGGTGTACACGCTGTCGCTGGATGCGCCGGTGTACGTGCGCGCGTGGGTGAGCGAGCCGAACCTCGGCAGGATCGTGCCCGGTGCCGCCGTGTTCGTCACGACCGACTCGAGCGACAGGCGCTATCGCGGCCAGGTCGGCTTCGTTTCGCCGCGCGCCGAGTTCACGCCGCGCTCGGTCGAGACGACCGACCTGCGCACGGATCTCGTGTACCGCCTGCGCATCGTCGTGACCGACGCCGACGAGCACCTGCGCCAGGGCATGCCCGTCACCGTCAGCGTTCCGCTGCGGCGGAAAGCGGGCGGCTGACATGCCGGCCGCGATCGAGCTGCGCGGCGTGGTGAAGGCGTTCGACGGCATCCGCGCGCTCGACGGGCTCACCGCCGATATCGAAGCCGGGCGGCTGACGGGCCTCGTCGGGCCGGACGGCGCCGGCAAGACGACCTTGCTCAGGATCATGGCGGCGTTGATGGCGCCCGATGCCGGCAGCGTCACGGTCGCCGGCCATGCCGCCGCCACCGCCGCCGCCCGCATTCACTCGATCGTCGGCTACATGCCGCAGCGCTTCGGGCTGTACGAGGACCTCGCCGTCGGCGAGAACCTGGGGCTTTACGCCGCCCTGCGCGGCGTCGACACGGAAGCGGCGGAAGGGACGTTCGCCGAGCTGCTGCGTTTCACCGGGCTCGCGCCGTTCACCGGGCGGCTCGCGGGCCACCTTTCCGGGGGCATGAAACAGAAGCTCGGCCTCGCGTGCGCGCTGCTGGGCCGGCCCGAAATCCTGCTGCTCGACGAGCCGAGCGTAGGTGTCGACCCGGTGAGCCGCCGGGAGCTGTGGGCCCTGGTCCGCGAGCTCGCGGCCGAGGGCCTCGCGGTCGTCTGGTCGACGGCCTACCTCGACGAAGCCGAGCAGTGCGACTCGGTCCTCCTGCTCAACGAAGGCAGGCTCGCCCATGCCGGCGAGCCGCGCGGGCTCACCCGGCAGATCGCCGGCAGGAGCTTGCGGATCGCCGGCGTCGAGAGCGGGCGCCGGCGCCTGCTGGCCGAGGCCGTCGACCTGCCGTCCGTGGGCGACGGCGTGATCCAGGGTGCGAACGTGCGGCTGGTCATGTCCGCGGAGGCGGACACGCGCGAAGTGCAGGCGCTCGCCGCCCGGCACGGCGGGCGCCTCGAGCCGGTGGAGCCTCGCTTCGAGGATGCGTTCATCGATCTCCTCGGCGGGGGACCCGGTCGTTCCACGCTCGCGGCCGGCATGCGGCCGGTCGAGCTGGACGTCGCTTCGGCCGTCGAGTGCCGGCACCTCACCCGCCGCTTCGGCGATTTCCTCGCGACCGACGACGTGACGTTCGAGGTGCGCAAGGGCGAGGTGTTCGGCCTGCTCGGTCCGAACGGCGCCGGCAAATCCACCACTTTCCGGATGCTGTGCGGCCTGCTCGAGCCGTCTTCCGGAGAGGCCCGGGTCGCCGGCCACGACCTGCGCCGCGCTCCCGGCGATGCGAAGCTTCGCCTGGGCTACATGGCGCAGAAGTTCTCGCTCTACGGGCTCCTGTCGGTGCGCCAGAACCTGGAATTCTTCTCCGGCGTTTACGGCCTCTCGGGGCGCGAGCAGCGCGAGCGCATCGCGGAGATGATCGAGGTGTTCGACCTCGGTCGCTACCTCGCCGTATCGCCGGACAAGCTGCCGCTCGGCTACAAGCAGCGGCTCGCGCTCGCCTGTGCGTTGATGCACCGCCCGCCCGTCCTGTTCCTCGACGAGCCGACGTCGGGCGTCGATCCGATCACGCGGCGCGAGTTCTGGAGCCACATCAACGGGCTCGTGCAGAAAGGCGTGACCGTGCTCGTGACGACGCACTTCATGGACGAGGCGGAGTACTGCGATCGCGTCGCGTTGATGTACCGGGCCAGGGTCATCGCGCTCGACTCGCCCGATGCCCTCAAGGCGAGCGTCGCTTCCGAAGAGCTGCCCGAGCCCACGATGGAGGACGCCTTCGTGCGGCTGGTCGAGCTCGCCGACCGCGCCCACGCCGAGCGGAGCGCCGCGTGAGCGTTCCCGCACCGGCGACGGCAAGCGCCGGCCACCTCCGGCGGCTGCTCGCGCTCACCCGGAAGGAAGTGCTGCAGATCGCGCGCGACCCGTCCGCCCTGCTCATTGCCTTCGTGCTGCCGCTGGTGCTGCTCGTGCTGTACGCCAACGCGGTGTCTCTGGATGCGAAGGAGGTGCGCATCGGCGTCGTGCTGGAAAGCGACGGCGCCGCCGCGCACGAGCTCGCGGCCGCGTTCGCCGCGACCCGCTATTTCAGCGTCACGCCCGCCCGCGACCGGCGCGAGGTCGTGCCGTCGCTGCTCGCGGGCGAGCTGCGCGGCTTCGTCGTCATCCCGCAGGACTTCGCCCGCCGGCTGGCCTCGCCTTCCGGCCCGCTGGTCCAGGTCGTCACCGACGGGTCGCAACCGAACACGGCGAGCTTCGTGGCCGGTTACGCGCAAGGCGTCGTCTCGGGCTGGCTCGCGGCCCGCGGCGACACCGCACCGCCGGTCGCATCCTTCGAGCCCCGCTACTGGTTCAACCCGGAGCTCGAGAGCCGCCGTTTCCTGGTGCCCGGTGCGATCGCCATCATCATGGCAATGATCGGCACGTTGCTCACCGCACTCGTCGTGGCACGCGAATGGGAGCGCGGCACCATGGAAGCGATCATGTCGACACCCGCCAGCGCCCTGGAAATCCTGGTCGCGAAGCTCGTGCCGTATTTCGTCCTGGGCCTCGTTGCGACGTTCGTGTGCGCGCTGCTCTCGATCGCGGTGTTCGACGTGCCGCTCAGGGGCTCCTGGCTCGCCCTCGGTACGCTGAGCGCGGCGTTCCTCGTTCCCGCGCTCGGCCAGGGCTTGCTGATCTCGGCGGCGAGCCGGAACCAGTTCGTCGCCGCGCAGCTCGCGCTCCTGTCCGGCTTCCTGCCGGCTTTCCTGCTGTCCGGGGCCCTGTTCGAGATCGACAGCATGCCGGCGCCCATACGCGCGATCACCCTGGTCGTGGCGGCACGCTATTTCGTCGCGTCCCTGCAAAGCGTGTTTCTCGCGGGCGACGTGTGGTCGCAGTTCCTGCCGAACAT
Source organism: Woeseiaceae bacterium (assembly GCA_035304345.1). Lineage (GTDB taxonomy): Bacteria > Pseudomonadota > Gammaproteobacteria > Steroidobacterales > Woeseiaceae > IDS-8. The sequence goes on from DATGQE010000099.1 coordinate 73,184, forward strand.
GCTGGCCATGCTGGCCATCGGGCTCGTGTTCTTCGCCCTTGCCTCGCTGCGTACGCGCAAGACGCTCGACTGATGAACACGAGACTGAGAGCGCAGATCGTCAAGGAGCTCCTGAGCTTCCTGCGCGATCCGAAAAGCCGGATGGTGCTGGTCGGGCCGCCGCTCGTGCAGCTTCTCGTGTTCTCGTTCGCGGCGACGCTCGAAGTGCGCAACGTCGACATCGCCGTGCTCGACCAGGACGCCGGCCGCGCGTCTCACGAGCTCCTGGCCCGGATCGAGGCTGCGAGCTTCGTCCGGCAGCTCGTGCCGGTGCACAGCACGACCGGGCTCGCGGATCTCCTGAACCGGCGCGAGGTGCTCGTCGCGGTCCACGTTCCGGCCGACTTCTCCAGGAACGTCGCCGCCGGGCGGCCGGCGGTCGCGCAGCTCCTCGTCGACGGGCGCCGCGCGAATTCCGGGCAGATTGCCGCCGCGTACCTGGGCACGATCGTCGCCGGCCTCGACGGTCGCCTGGAGACGGCCGGGACCGATGCGTCGTCCGCGATCGCGGTCCGCCACTGGTTCAACCCCAACCTGGTCTACCAGTGGTTCATCGTGCCCGGCCTCGCGGCCATCCTGGCGATGCTCGCGGCGCTGCTGGTGACCGGCCTGTCCATCGCACGCGAGCGGGAGATGGGCACTTTCGATCAGCTTCTCGTCTCGCCTGCCAGCCCGCTCGAGATCGTGGTGGGCAAGATAGTCCCGGCGCTCGTCATCGGCACCGTGCTCGCGCTCCTGATGGTGGCCGCCGGCGTGTTCCTGTTCCGGGTGCCTTTCAGCGGCTCGCTGCCGCTCCTGCTGCTGTCTTTGGTCGTGTTCATCCTCTCGGTCGTCGGCGTGGGCCTCATGGTGTCCTCGATCTGCCGGACCCAGCAGCAGGCGATCCTGGGCGTGTTCGCGGTCGGGGTGCCGGTGATCCTCGTCTCGGGATTCGCGACGCCGGTGGAGAACATGCCCTACGCGCTGCAGCTCCTCGCCGAAGCGAACCCGCTGAAGCACTTTCTCGTGATCGTGCAGGGCACGTTCCTCAAGGCCCTGCCCCCGGGCGAGGTATTCGCCAACCTCTGGCCGATGGCGGTGATCGCGGCGATCACCTTGTCCTCGGCCGTCGTCATCGTGCAGGGGCGGCTGCAATGACCCGGAGCCAGGCATGAACCGACGGAATGGCGCGGCCGCGCTGGCCGTTTTGCTCCTCGCCGGGTGCGCGGCCGGACCCGACTACGTGGAGCCCGTCACGGATGCCGGGGCAGGCTGGGCGGAACCCGGGGCGGACGAAAGCCCTCCGCCGCTCTCCCGCTGGTGGCAGGCGTTCGACGACCCCACGCTCGACCGACTGGTCGAGCAGGCAGAGCGGCAGAATCCCGACCTGCGCGAGGCCGTCGCCCGGGTGGCACAGGCACGCGCGCTGCGCGACGCCGCGGCGGGCGGCCGCCATCCCGCGCTCGCCGCCCGGGCGAGCGTGACCGAAAGGCGCCAGAGCGAGAACGGACCCTTGCCCATCGACCGGATTCCGGGTCTCGAGCGCGACCAGACGATCTTCGAGACCGGCTTCGATGCGGCCTGGGAGATCGACCTTTTCGGGCGCAACCGGCGCACGGTCGAGGCCGCCGAAGCGCGTCTCGGGGAAGCGATGGCGCAAAGCCGCGCGGCGCGGCTCGCCGTGACCGCGGAAGTCGTGCGCGTCTACCTCACGCTGCGCGGGCTGCAGCGCGAGCGGGCAGCCCTTGCATCGGCGCTGCGCGTGTCGCGGGAGGCGCTCGCGCTGACCCGGCGCCGCTTCGAGCTCGGCGAGGTGGCCGAAGCGCAGGTCGCGCAGGCGGAAACCGAGCTGGCGTCGCGGCAGGCCGAGCTGCCGCTCCTGGACGCGGAGACCCGCTCGCATGCGCTGGCGCTCGGCGCGCTGCTCGGCGAACCGCCCGAAGGCGAGCTCGCGCTGCTCGCGCAGACCACGGAGTACCCGGCCCTCGCCCGCCTGCCGGTCGGGCAACGGGCCGACCTCCTGCGCCGTCGCCCTGACGTCCTGGCCGCCGAGCGGCGGCTCGCGGCCGCCACGGCCGAGGTCGGGGTGGCGACGGCGGAGCTTTTCCCGCGCCTGTCGATCGGCGCGACGGGAGCGTTCCAGTCCTTGGACGCCTCCGATCTCTTCGCGTCGGGCAGCGAGACCTGGAGCATCGTCCCGTTCGTCTCGTGGCGCCTCTTCGACGGCGGCCGCCGGCGCGCCCTCGTGCGTGCGCAGGAAGCCGGGGCAGAAGCGGCCGCGCATGCTTACGAGGCAGCGGTGCTGGGCGCCCTGCTGGACGCCGAGCGCGCGCTGTCCCGCTACCACTACGCCCTCCTGGCGCTCGAACGGCACCGGGTCGCCGTCGCGGCCGCGACGCGCCAGCGCGAGCTGTCCGAGCAGCGGTACCGGGCCGGCGACATCGCCAGGTTCGAGCTGCTGGACGCGGAGCGTGGCCTGCACCACGCCGAGGCGGCGTACGCCCGCACGCACCGCGGCGCCGAAACGGCGCTGGTGGCGCTGTTCAAGGCGCTCGGGGGCGGATGGGAGCAGCAGGCCGCGACGCAATGAAGGCGTACCGGGTGCGGTCACCCGGCGGGCCGGTGGCGCTCTCCGTTGGGCTATCCTGCACGGGCCGCGAAAGTGCGGCGAAGCACTGACGCACGGGACGGGAAGGAAACGGCGGGAACATGGACGCAGGAGACCGGGGCATGCGGACGCGTGCCGACATCATGGCGTGGCGGCGCGCCGAGCGCGTGCGGCTTCAGGAAGCGCGCCGGGCGCTCGGCCGCGCCGAACGCGAGGCGAGCACCGCGCGCATCGCGGAGCTGTTGCAGCGGAATTTCCCCGAGCTCGCGGGCGCCGCCGTCGGCTTCTACTGGCCGTTCAAGGGCGAGCTGGACCTGCGCGGGCTCGCGCGCACGCTGCACGAGGCGGGGAGCCGCCTCAGCCTGCCGGTCGTCGTGCAGAAGGCCGCGCCGCTCGAGTTCTGGCACTGGGAGCCCCGCACCCGGCTCGCCCGCGGCGACTGGGGCATTCCCGTCCCGGCGGAGCGGATCGTCGAGCATCCGACCGCGCTCATCGTGCCGCTGCTCGGCTTCGACGAAGCCGGCTACCGGCTCGGTTACGGCGGGGGCTATTACGACCGCACGCTCGCGGCGATGGAGCCGCGGCCCTTCACGGTGGGTGCCGGCTTCGAGCTCGGAAGGCTAAAGACCATTTTCCCGCTGGAGCACGACATCCCGCTCGATGCCATCGCCACCGAAGCCGGCTTCGTGCGTCACGACCGGATCGATGGCCGTCGCCGCCCCGCCGATTGAAAACGCGCGGGGTATTTAGGACGATGGCACGCATGTCTCCTGTTTCATCCTCACGTCGCCTCCTGCGAGGCCCCGACAAGCTGCTCGCACGAGCGTAACCCCGGGTGGCGGCGCGAACCGCGCCCGCCACACCGGGGTCGGTCGATTCCATGCCGGTTCACGCGCCACGTCGGTTCGGGCCCGCCGCCCGTCCGGCGCAGGCCGGGCAATTGTCGGACTCGCGTCCTCGCGTGCAACGCAGGAGGACGTTTTCGGAAGCAGCATGATGTGCCAGGACGACTCGAACGAGATCCGCCGCACTGACAGGACCGGTCGCGGCACCGGGCGATCCTCCCTTGCCGGAGACGGGCCGGAGGAACGGGGCCGCGGGTCGTCGGTGCGCGACGCCGAGGCACGCCGGGAAGAAGAGCGCGCCCCCGTGGTCGTGCCGATAGGACGGGCGCGCCGGCCGGCGGGACCCCGCAAGCCGACGCCTCCGGACGACGACCCGGGTCCGCAGGCGGCCTGAGAGCCTGCCGGGCCGCGCGCCGCCGCGTTGCCGCAGCGGTGCCTGCCGCGCCCTGCGCGAAATTCCCGGCGCGGCGGCCCCGGCGGGAAAATTCATGCGGGCGGTGTCCCGCTGCTGCGCGGGAACGCAATGAAATTGCCGGCGCGGGGTGCCCAGAATGCGGGGCGGGGCAGTGCCGGCGCGCTGCCGCCCCGACGAGGAGATCGCATGCCGTTTTGCTCACGCGGCGTCGCCGCCATTGCCGCCGTGCTCATCGCGCTCGTGCCCACCGCCGCTTCGGCGCTGCCGGAAGCGCCGGTGCTGACGCGACACGAGATCCGCGTCGACGGACGCCGCCTGCGGTACAGCGCGGAAGCGGGTCGGCTCGCGATCCGCGACGTCGCCAGCGGCGAGGCGCGCGGTCACGTGTTCTACGTGGCTTACCGCGTGGATTCGGCGGAGCGGCCGCGGCCGCTGACCTTCGTGTGGAACGGCGGCCCGGGCGCACCGGCGACGCTGCTGCATTTCGAAGTGGCGGGCCCGAAGCGGCTCGAAGACGGCCGGCTGGTCGACAACGCGGACACCTGGCTCACGGCGACGGACCTCGTCTTCGTCGATCCCGTCGGCACGGGGTTCAGCCGTCCCGCGCGTGCCGAGTACGCGGACGAGTTCTACGGCACCCTCGGAGACGTCGCCTCGATCACGGAGTTCGTGCGCGCCTGGCGCCTGCTGCACGACGCGACGGACGCGCCGGTATTTCTCGCCGGCGAGAGCTGGGGCGCCGGCCGCGCCGCCAACGTCGGCTATGCGCTTCTGGAGCGCGGCATCCCCGTCGCCGGCCTGGTGCTGATCTCCGGCGGTGCAGGGCTCCAGACGCCGGCGGAAGTGCGGCCGCTCGTGGCCGCGCTCAGGGTCGCGCACCTCGCGGCCACCGGCTCGTGGCACGGGCGCACGGCGCCCGAGCTCGGCCGCGATCCGGAAGCGCTGGTCGAGGCCGCCGCGCGCTGGGTGCGCGACACGTATGCACCCGCCCTGGCGCGCCGGCACGAGCTCACCGCGGAGCATCGCGAGCGCATCGCGCGGGAGCTCGCGCGCTACACCGGCATGCCGGCCGAGCGCATCGACCGCGAGACGCTGGAGATCCCGCCGCGCCTCTACCGGGAAGCGCTGCTCGCGGACGAGGGGCGCACGCTCGGCGTGTTCGACATGCGCCTCACGGAGGAGGCGGAACCGCGCTCGCGCGACGCGATACTGCGCTACCTGCGTCACGAGCTCGGCTTCCGCACCGCGCTGCCGTACATCGGGATCGAGGAGTGGACGGACGGCTATGCGCCCGGCGGCGAATACCCGCGGCCGGTCAACGCCCGCTGGAACTACGCCACCGCGCCGGTCACCGAGGAGGAGATGGCGGCGGCGATCGCGGAGGCCGTGCGCACCGGCGCGGGTCCGCCGCGCCTCGGGCCCCCGCTCCCCGGCACCGCGGAGGCCGTCGCGCTCGCGCCGGACCTGCGCGTGCTGGTCGCGCAGGGGATGTACGATTCCCTCGCAAACTGCCCGGGCAGCAGGGCGCTGGCCGAGCACCTGCCGGCGGAGCTCGCGCGGGCGATGTCGTTCCGCTGTTACGTGGGCGGTCACATGATGTACCGCGACGCGGAGACGCGGAGCACCTTCAGCCGCGACGTGCGCGAGTTCGTCGCTCGCTAGGGCGCACGTTGCGCCACCGCTCGCGGCATGGCGTATGCTGGGCCGCGGGCGGACCGGAGAAGACCGGTGATCGAGACGGAGCACCTGCTCCTGCGCCGGGTGGATCCCGAGCGCGACTTCGAGCCATGGGCGCGCGCCATGGCCGACGAGCGCGTCGTGCGCGGTCTCGGCACGGCGCCGATGGGACGCGCGCTCGCGTGGCGCCACATGGCCTCGATCGTCGGGCACTGGGCGATCCGCGGTTACGGCTTCTTCTCGGTGGAGGAGAAAGCCAGCGGCGCGTGGGTGGGGCGGGTCGGGCCCTGGTTCCCCGAGGGCTGGCCCGCGCCGGAGATCGGCTGGACGCTCGCGCCGGAGCACTGGGGCAAGGGCTACGCGACGGAAGCTGCGCGCGCGGCGCTCGACTACGCGTTCCGCACGCTCGGCTGGTCGAGCGTCGTGCACGTCATGCTGCCCGACAACGCGCGCAGCATCGCGGTCGCAGAGCGGCTCGGCTCGACCTTCCTGCGCACGCAACGGGGCCTTGAGGGCGTGACCGACAGGGAAGTGGTGATCTACGGGCAGGACGCGCCCGGGAGGTCGTCGTGACGGCGCGCATCGGCATCAAGCGTGTGTACGAGCCCGCGTCGCCGGAAGACGGGAAGCGCATCCTGGTCGAGCGGCTGTGGCCGCGCGGCATCCGCAAAGACGCGCTCGAAGCCGACGGCTGGCAGAAAGAAGTGGCACCGAGCCCGGAGCTGCGCAAGTGGTACGCCCACCGGGTAGAGCGCTGGCCGGAATTCGTGCGCCGCTACCGCGCGGAGCTCGATGCCAACGCGGACGCCTGGCAGCCGCTGCTCGCCGCCGCGCGCAAGGGCAGGCTCACGCTCCTCTACAGCGCGCGCGACGTCGAGCACAACAGCGCCGTCGTGCTGCGCGATTACCTGGCGGAGCGGATGCGGCGCGGGGGAAACCGGTGAGCCCGAGAGTGCGGGGATGCCCGCGCAACGCCGCCTGACCACGCGCGGCCCGTTTCATCTCCAGGCCACCGTCCGCGTGCTGCAGCGGCGGCCGGTCAATCGGGTCGACGTCTGGGACGAGAATCGTTACTTGCGGGTGGTGCCGGTCGAGGGCGGCCACGTGCTGGCCGCGGTCACGAACCGCGGCACCGTGTCCAGCCCGGACATACGCTTCTCGCTGCTCGCCGCGGATCAAGGCAACGGCGGGCACTCCCGGCAGGTTGGCCGGGTCCTGGGCGCCATTCTCGGGCTCGAGGTCGATCCGGCGCCGTTGCAGCGCGCGGCCATGTCCGAACCCGGCCTGCGCGACGTTGCGGGTGCGTTGCGAGGCATGCGGCCCCCGCGGTTCGCCGGACTGTTCGAGACCTTCCTCAACGTGATCCCGTTCCAGCAACTGAGCCTGGACGCCGGTATCGCCATCGTCGGCCGCCTGGTGGAGCGTTTCGGGCAGACGCTCGAGTACCGGGGGCGCCGCTTCTACGCGTCTCCGGACGCCGACGCGATCGCCGGCGCCCGTCCGGCGGCGCTCCGCGCCTGTGGCTTGAGCGCGCGCAAGGCCGACACCCTGCGGTCGATCGCTCGTGCGATCGCGTCGGGCACGCTCGATGCCGCGCAGATTGCCCGGGTGCCGACGGCAGAGGCGCTGCGCCGTCTCCTAAAGCTGCCGGGAATCGGCCCGTGGAGCGCCGCGCTCGTGCTGCTCCGGGGTTGCCGCCGCCTCGACGTGTTTCCGCCGGGGGATGTCGGTGCCAGGCGCTCGCTCGGTGCACTGCTGCATTGCGAGGAGGGCACGTTCCCCGAGCGGGTCCGGCGGTTCGGAGAGTTGCGTGGCTACCTCTACTTTCTCGGGCTCGGTGCGAGCCTGTTGCGGATGGGGCTGATCGATGCGGCGGACAGCGAACCGGCCCGGTTCGGTCGCTCCCGGTGACCTGACCGTTCCTCCTACGCGGGCGGGCGGTACGGGCGGCGGAAGTGCACGGCGAGCGCGAGCCCGAGCGTTGCCAGCGAGCCGTACATGACGAAGCGCCATCCACCGGGGGCCGGAGCGATCACGTCGAACGCCTCGACGTAGATGGTCTCGCAGGCGCCGTCGCCGGTGTCGTCGCGCGTGATGCTGGTGCCGCGCGTGCCGTTGCCCGAGCCGTAGCTCGCCAGGAATCCGCGAATGCGCACCTGGTCGCCGATGCGGACGTCCCGCACGCGCTCGCGAATGTCCGGATCGTCGGAGATGAGATGATTGTTCGACATCTCGTTCAGCCGGAAGCTCTGCCACGCCGCGCGGCTTTTCGTGTGCACGTTGCAGGTGAAGACGCCGTTCCAGAAGTCGAGCTCACCCAGGTGCTCGTTCCGGGCGTTGTCGCCCCACAACACGCAGACGTCCGCCACGTTGAGGTGATCGTTCGCGCGCCGGTGCATGCGGCTCGAGCCGTCGTGCTGGCGGTAGGAGACGACCAACCCGTGGAGCTCGTACTCGAACTTCGGCTCGATGCGGTAGTCGACGTCGTTCCAGCGCGCAGTGAACGGCGGCCGGGAGGTCGGCCCCTGCACCGGCTCGGCGGCAAGCGCAGGGTGGAGGGCCGTGGCCGCCGGCAGGTCGTTGCGCTTGGCGAAAGCGATCGCGAGCAAGCCGCAGGCCGCTACGAGGATGAAACGTTGCATCGCCGGGCCCTCCGGTGCCCGAATGCGCTGGACACGACAGGACGCTAACAGCGGCGGACGGCACACCGCCGTTGCGCAGGTCTCAGTTTTGCTGCGGTTGGCGTGGCGGCGGCGCCTGCAGCGGGGCACCGCCACGTGGAAACCCGGTCAAATACTGTCCTGATTTTGCAGTATCCTGCCCGCATGTCCCTGGACCTGTTCCATCCCGCCGTCCGCGGCTGGTTCCGGCGCCGCTTCGACGCGCCGACTGCGGCGCAGGCGGCCGCGTGGCCGGCGAT
>DATGQE010000100.1:0-13354 GCA_035304345.1 Woeseiaceae bacterium
GCGCGAGCGACCCGTGCGCTGGCGGCCGCCGCGGCGCGTTGACGCGGCACAACCTGCAACGCCGCCGGCAAAATCTACAAAACGCGGCGGAAGCGTCGGCAGCACGCGACAGTGTCCGCGATCGGTGACATTGCCGCTTCACGAGGTTTCTGCACAATGGGAGCTCGCGAGGGACTCCTTCACTGAGCGCCTGGTTGTTGGCGCACATTTTGCTTCGGCGGATGGCATGGAACCGGAGATCGATCGCGGCAGGGAATGGCCGCGCAACCAGGGAAGGCTCATACCGGGGGGCAAACAGACGACCTGCAGCCATCCGGGGTGCCGGTGTGCGCTCGACACGCGTTACGTGGCGCTCAAGGGCCGGGCGTACTGCAGCGGCGATTGTGCGGACGGCAACGGCTGCGACCACGAGACCTGCCACTGCGGCGGGGTACGGACTGCGCCGCCGCGTCTCTCGTCCCTGCTCCAGGGCGCGGTGCGGCACCTGCAGCGGCACCACGGCCCGAAGACCTGAGCGCGACACCCGGGGCGACACCGGGGGCGACAGGACCGCGACCCGGCCAGCCCCGAAATAGCCACAAATCATAAAAAAACGGGGTCCAGATTCCGCCGGGCGGCGTCTAACGAGTGCAAGCACGCTTGCACGCCGTGCCCGCGCGGGCCGGCGCAGGTTGGATCACCAAGGGGGAGAATCCCATGTCATCGAGAGCGATGTCGGGAGCGCCTGGCCTCGGGCCGGCGGCGCTCCGTTTCCTGGCAGCCGTCACCGCCGTCACGCTGGCCGCGTTGCCCGCCCAGGCGCAACAGCAGCAGTCGGACGAGACGGTCGAGGAGATCGTGGTCACCGGCACGGCGGGCGGCGCCGAGATCCTGAAATTCGACGCGAGCTTCGCAATCACGACCATGAGCGACGAGGACATCACGAAGTTCTCGCCGCAGAGCACCGCCGACCTGCTCAAGCTCGTACCCGGCGTGTGGTCGGAGAGCACCGGCGGCGTTTCCGGCGCCAACGTGATGGTGCGCGGTTTCCCGGGCGGCGGTGACGCCCCCTACCTCACGGTCCAGGTGAACGGGGCACCGCTCTATCCCATCTCGACCCTGGCGTTCCTCGAGAACACGACGATGTTCCGCATCGACGAGACCGTGCTCAGGGTCGAGGCGCTGCGCGGCGGCCCCAGCCCGGTGTTCTCGAACGGGCAGCCGGGCCTGACCACGAACTTCATCCTGCGTGAGGGCGGCGAAGAGACCGAGGGCCTGGTCAAGTACACGACCTCGGATTACGACCTGAGGCGCTTCGACGGCTACATCAGCGGGCCGATCGCCGAAGACTTCTACTACATGATCGGCGGCTACATCACGAGCTCGCGAGGCATCCGCGAAGCCGGCTTCAACACCGACGAAGGCAACCAGTTCACGATCAACCTCACGCGCGAGCTCGACAACGGCACGCTCAACTTCTTCCACCGGTACACGGACGACTTCGGGCAGTGGTACCTGCCGGTGGCGCTGAACGTGCCGGGCGTGGATGCGAGCTACAACCAGCTCGGCGCCATGAACCGCCAGCGGCAGATCATGACCGACAACGCGAGCCCCGCCTTCCCGAACGGCGGCGATTCGAACGCCCCGAACCCGACGATCAAGACGCTCGACCTGGCCGAGGGACGCGGCTGGAGGGGCTCGATGACCGGTGGCTCCGTCACGCTGGACATCGCCGATGACTGGCAGCTCACCGACCGGTTCAGCATCACGAAGGGCGACGCCGATACGGTCGGCCTGGTTCCCGACCGCGGTGCGATCCGCGTCGGCGACCTGCTCGCCAACCCGGCCCTGGACGATCGTATCGTGCTCACCGGCCCGATCACCGGCGCCGTCAGCGGACGGGCCATCGGCGCGGACGAGTTCATCCAGGGCTTCGGCGCCTGGGAGGTCCGCAAGGACGTCGAGGCGTTCACCAACGACATCAGCCTGACCCGGACGTTCGACCGCGGCACGGCCACGTTCGGCTTCTACACCTCCAGCACGTCGAGCGACGATTTGTGGTCGCTGGGCAACGTGAAGTTCGAGGTCGTGCAGCAAGGCGGCGAGATGGTCACTGGCATCGCGTGCAACGAGCCAGAGGTCGACAGCTGCGGCGACAACAACTTCGACATCGACGGCAGCGGCGACGCCAGGGCGGCGGCGCTGTACGCGGCCACGACGTTCGACATCACCGACGCGTTGCGCGCGGATGTCGGCCTGCGCTACGAGAATTACAAGATCGACTACACGGTCGACGACGGCCGGGACGGCAGCGTCGATTTCGGCGTGTCGACCGACGAGTCCGAGCTCTCGTGGACGGCGGCCCTCAACTACATGCTGAACGACTCCATGGGCGTGTTCGGCCGCATCAATCGCGGTCACCTGATGCCGCAGTTCGACACCTACCGTGACGGCCGCGACGCGCTCGCGAGCGGCAATGACCTGATCCAGGACATCGAGCAGTACGAGCTCGGGTTCAAATGGGTGACGGACAACCTGAGCCTGTATGCCACGGGCTTCGCCACGGACGTCGATCCGCGCGTCGTCACCTTCGTGTTCGGCGGCGATGCCCTGCTCACCACCCAGGAATCCCGGGGCGTCGAGCTCGACGCGGTCTGGGAGACCGAGACCGGGTTCTCCATCTCGCTCAACGCAACGCTCCTGGATTCGGAGATCAAGGTCGTGAGCGGGGTCGATTCGGATCCGCCGATCGACGGCAAGGAGACGGAGCGGCAGCCCGGCTGGCAGCTCCGCCTGACGCCGACGTACGACTTCGATCTCGGCAACGTACTCGGTTACGACGTGTTCGGAACGCTGTACGGCACGTTGACCGCGGTCGACGACCGTTTCGGCGAAGCGCAGAACGTCAACGTCCTGGAAGGCTACGAAACGATCGACCTCGGCCTGATCCTCAGGATCAACGACGCGTTCGTCGTGCAGCTCGTGGCGGACAACATCACGGACGAGGATGCACTGACCGAGAGCGATCCGCGGACGATCCTGGCGCCGAACGGGCGCTTCATCATGCCGCGGACCTTCCAGTTCAGCGTCGGCTACGAGTTCTGACCCCCTCCCCCCGGGGGACGGGAGCTTTTCCTGTTCCCCGGGGCGGATTTCTGGTATCAGTGCGGACGGGCCGGAGGCAGCGCAGTGGGGCGGAACGGTAGCTCGGGCGAGGAAGCTCTTCCGGAGCGCGGAAGGGACGTCGCCCGCTGGTACGACGAATACCACCTCCGCCTGCTGGGGTATCTCAGGGCCAACCTGCAGAAAGAGCACGACGCGGAGGACGTCTCGCAGGAGGTGTACCTGCGCCTGCTCAGGATCCCGGAGGAACGGGTGGTGGAGCACCCGCGGGCCTACCTGCTGCGGGTGGCGGCCAACGTCATCGCGGACTGGCGCGCGGGCCAGCGGCCATACGAGTCGCGGCCGCTCGAGGAGCTCGACCAGCCCGCCGAAGGGGAAGACGGGGCGGAGAGTTACGACAGGCAGCGACGCGCCGAACGGATCGAGCGTGCACTGGCGGCCCTGCCCGCGCATTACCGGGCAGCGGTCGTGCTGAAGACACGCCACGGGCTGAGCTATGGGGAAATCGCGGCACACCTCGGCGTTTCGGAACGCCGTGTCAAGCGCTACATCGTCAAGGCGTATGCGCGGCTGCGGGATCGATTGAACGCGAACGAACGCGCCGCCCGTTGAAGGCGGTACTTCGAATGAGAAACGAGATCGCCGAGCCGCAACTTCCGGTGTCCGAGCAGGCTGCCGCCTGGTTCTTCGAGCTGTCCGAAAGGCCGGCGAGCGCCCGCACGCGCCGGGAGTTCGTACGCTGGCTGAAGCAGTCGCCGCAGCACATCGACGCGTTCCTCGGCATCGCCATGCTCGAGCAGGAGCTGGCGGCATCCGCCGGCAGCCTCGACGATGCCCTGCGCCTCGCAGAGCAGGCTGCCGCGGGAGCCATACCCCTCGATGCCGACGATACGGAGGCCCCGCCGCGGCGCGAGCGCCGCTGGCGCCCGCGTACGGCGGGCTGGCTCGCCGCGGCCGGCCTGGCGGCGCTGGCGGTCACTGCCGCGCTGTGGCTCGAACCCCGGGAAGCGGAGGTCGCGCCCGTGGTGCACCGCACGGACTACGGCGAGCAGCGCTCCATCGCGCTGGCGGACGGCTCCATCGTGGTGCTCAACACCTTGTCCGAGGCGGCGGTTCGCCTCGGGGCGCACGAGCGCCGGGTCGAGCTCGTCTCCGGCGAGGCGATGTTCGACGTCGTACCGGATCCGGAACGGCCGTTCGTGGTCGAGACCGCCGGGGTCGAGCTGACCGTGCTCGGGACCCGGTTCTCCGTGCATCGCAAGGGCGATTCCGTCCGCGTGGCGGTGCTGGAGGGCGTGGTCCGCGCCATGCCGTCCGGGCGCCCCGGCGAGCCCGTGCTGGTGCGCGCGGGGGAGGGCGCCGTCACGTCCCCCGATGGCGGTATTCGGCGGGAGGCGGGCATCGACCTCGACAAGGCCCTCGCCTGGACCGAACGCCGGCTGGTGTTCGACGACGTGCCGCTCGGGGACGTCGTCGCCGAGTTCAATCGCTATAATCGGCGTCCTCTCATCGTGCAGGATCCCGAGCTTGCGCAGCGGAAAATCACTTCCGTCTTCTTCGCCAACGACGTCAGCGCGCTGGTCGCGTTCCTGGAGCTCGAACCCGGCATCGAGGTCGATTACGGGGCCGATGCGATCCGCATCCGCGGCGTGCGTTGACCTCGAACTTCCGACCCGCGCCGGGCCCGCTGCATGACCAACGGCCGGCACCCGCTGCTGGTCCTGGCCCTGCTGCTTGCCGCCTCCGCGGCCGCCGCGGAAGACACCTACGAAGTCTCCATCCCCCGGCAGCCGCTCGCGGCGGCGCTGCAGGATCTCGCGACGCAGCTCGACGTGCAGATCGTGTTCTACTCGGTGGCGACGCACGGGCTCGAGGCGCCGGCGCTCGCCGGCCGCTACACGCGGCGGGAAGCGCTCGACGCGGTGCTCGCGGGCACCCGCCTGCGCTGGGTCTTCCTCAACGACAACTCGGTGGCGATCCAGCCGCCGCCGGACGACGGCGCGCCCGCGCCCCGGACGGTGGCGCGCCCGAATCCCGCGCCGGGTGACGGATCGCGGGCCGCCGGCGACACCCAGCCCGTGCAGGCGTTCGGGATGGACGAGATCGTCGTGACCGGCACGGCCTCCCGCGTGCGCACCAAGTTCGCCTCGAGCGTCGCGATCACCACGCTGGACCGCGACGACATCGCCCGGCGCGCGCCGGCCAGCACGGCGGATCTCGTGGCTGCCGTGCCGGGTTTCTGGGTCGAATCCACCGCCGGCACGACCCACGGCAACGTGTTCGCCCGCGGCATCGTGCAGGACGGCGGCTACCGCTACGTCGGGCTCGCCGAAGACGGCCTGCCCGTGTACCCGGTCTTCGAGCTCTCGTTCTACAACCCGGACCAGTTCGTGCGCCCGTCGGAGGCGACGGCGCGCGTGGAGGTCGTGCGCGGCGGCACGGCGCCGATCTTCACCGCCGGCGCGGTCGGGGGCACCATCAACTTCATCAACGAACGGCCGGCGTCCCGGCGCCAGGCGCGCATGCGGACGGAGATCTCCGATTTCGGGCTGCGTCGGCTGGACGTGCACTGGACCGCGCCGCTGTCGGCGACCTGGAGCGCGGCCGCGAGCGGCTGGATGCGGCATTCCGACGGCATCCGCGACCCGGGATACCCGGCCGACCGGGGCGGCAGCCTGCGCGTCGAGCTCGAGCGGGCCTCCGCGGCGACCCGCTTCGGCCTGTACGCGACCTGGCTCGACGACCGTTCCCTGTTCGTCGTGCCGATACCGCTGCGCGGCAGCCCGTCGAACCCGGTGGCGGTCGATGGCACGCCGGCGGGCAAGTACTCGCTGCACAGCGCCGACCTGCGTGCGGCCGGCCTGCCGCCGAGCGCCGCGGAGGTCGGGCTCGGGGATGCGGATCTCGCCGACGGTATACATCCCCGCATCGGCACTTACGGCCTGCGCTTCGAGCGCCACGGCGAGACCGGGTGGCACGTTGCGAGCCATACGCGCCTCACGCACGGCGACGTCAGCTTCGACGGCATTTTCACCGGGAGTGTCCCGGTGACCGGAGCCGAGTTCGCGGCCGAGCGAAACGTGGCGCCCGATTTCCGCTACCTCGCGAGCGGCGAGCCGTTCGACCCCGGCTTCCTCGTCCAGAACCACGGTCACTGGGCGGTTGCCAAGGACTATCACGCGCTGCAGAACGACACGCGGCTCACGTTGAGCGCCGGCGCCCACGAGGTCGTGCTGGGCGTGTACGCGGCCGACTTCTCGATGCACGACCGCTGGAGCCTGGGCAACCTGCTGCTCACGGACGTCGGCGACCGGCCGGAGCGGCTGTTCCTGCCGGGCGTGACGGATCCCGCCGGCTTCACCCGCTACTCGTTCCTCAACCTGCGTGCCTCTTACGACGGGGTCGCCGGAGCGCTGTACGCGGCCGACGAGTGGCACGTGAACGAGCGGCTCCGCGTCGATCTCGGGGCACGCTGGGACCGGCAGCGGCTCGTGGCGTCGATCAGCGAAGGCGTGCCGGACGTCGATCTCGACGGCGATCCCGCCACGCCGTACGACGTCGCCACGCTCGCCGGAACGCGGCAGGCAGGGCGGCGCGGCTGGTTCGATCATCTCGGGTGGTCGGCCGGCTTCAACTACGAGGCAAGCGATCGCCACGCCTTCTTCGGCCACCTCACCCGCTCCGCGAAGCTCCCGCATTTCGACGACCTGCGCAACGGCATCAGGCGCGAGGATCGCGTGACCAACGTCGAGATAGGCTACAAGGCGGCGCTGGACCGGCTCGCACTGTTCCTGGCGGCCTACGGGACGTCGTTCGACAACGTGCCGTTCACGGACATCCTGGCGGACGGGTCGACGGTCGTGCGGCGCGCCGAGACGCGCACCCTGGGCGTCGAGCTCGAAGGCGTCTACGAGCCGATCGACGCGGTCAGCTTCGAGTTCTCGGCGACGCTGCAGGAGCCGGAGTACCGCAACTTTCGCGGCACGGGCATCGACAACAGCGGGAACCGCGTCCGCCGCATTCCGCGGGTCATGGTGCGCGTGATTCCGTCACTGTCGTTCGCCGAAGGCCGCGGCCGCGCCTGGCTCATGTTCGCGCATTACGGCGATCGCTACGCGAACGACGAGAACACGATCCGGCTCCCCTCCTACCTGGAGGTCGATGCCGGCGTGGAATACCGTTTCAGCGACGCGTGGAGCGCGCAGCTCACCGTCGACAACCTGTCGAACGAGGTCGGGCTGACGGAGGGCAATCCCCGTACCGACGTCGGCTCGAGCGGGATCGGTCAGCTCTACAACGCGCGGCCGTTGTTCGGACGCTCGCTCAGCCTCGCCGTTCGCTACCGTTTCCAATCGGGATGAAGCCCATGCAACCGACATTCGCCACCCTGCGTTCGTTCAGCGCCCTGTGCGTCCTCGGCCTGTGCGGGCTCATCGCCTGCGCGACGCTGCCGGGGGACACGGCCACCGAAGTCCCCGCGCCGCCGTCGGTCCTGTTCGGCGACCTGTTCGAAGAGGTCGCGCTGGCCGGCCTGTTTGCGGATTCCAAGCAGTGGGCGGACGCGGTGCCGAAGGACGAGCCCGCCGCCATCCTGGCGCGCTACGCCGACGAGGCGCCGGCGTCGCGCGAGGACCTGCGCGCGTTCGTCGAACGGGAGTTCGTCCTGGATCCGCCGGCGCCCGAGGCGCGGCCGCCGACGCCGGGCCTGCCGCTGCGTCGCCACATCGCCGCGCTCTGGCCGCTGTTGACCCGGCACACGCCGCAAGCCGAGCCGTTCTCGTCGCGACTGCCGCTGCCGAATCCCTACGTCGTGCCGGGCGGACGCTTCAGGGAGATCTATTACTGGGACTCGTGGTTCACCATGCTGGGCTTCGGTCGCCAGCAGGCGCTGCTGCAGAGAGGCATGGTCGACAATTTCGCCTGGCTCATCGAGCAGCACGGCCATATCCCCAACGGCAGCCGCACCTATTACCTGAGCCGCTCGCAGCCGCCGTTCTTCTACGAGATGGTGGCGCTGCTGGAGCCGCGCAACCCGCGCGCGGCCTGGGCGAGCTACCTCGAGGAGCTCAGGGCGGAGCACGCGTTCTGGATGGCCGGCGCCGACGCCGCCGCGCCCGGCGCACCGGTGCGCCGGGTCGTCGTGATGCCCGACGGGTCGCGGCTCAACCGCTACTGGGACGACCGCGCCGCCCCGCGCGACGAATCCTGGCGCGAGGACGTCGCCGTGGCGCGCGAAGCGGGCGCCAGCGGCAAGGAGGCGGAACGGCTTTGGCGCGACATTCGCGCGGCCGCCGAGAGCGGCTGGGATTTCAGCTCCCGCTGGTTCGCCGACGGGCAGTCGCTCGCGACGATCCGGACCACCGACATCGTGCCTCCCGACCTCAACAGCCTGCTCTACGGGCTGGAACGGGCGATCTCGCGGGGCTGCGAGACCCGCGGCGACCAGGCGTGCGCGGACGAGTACCGCGAGTATGCCAATGCACGTCGACGCGCGATCCGCAATTACCTCTGGAACGAGGACGCGGGCGTTTTCGACGACTATCACTGGCGCGAGCAACGCGTGCTCGGGCACATGACCGCCGCGACCCTCTATCCGCTGTTCGCGGGCGTCGCCACCGAGGCGCAGGCCGAGCGCGTCGCCGACGCGGTCGAGCGTCACCTGCTGAAGCGCGGCGGAATCGTCACCTCCGACCGGGACACCGGGCAGCAGTGGGATGCCCCGAACGGGTGGGCGCCGCTGCAATGGATCGCCGTCTCGGGCCTCAGGCGCTACGGCGAGACCGACCTCGCCGGAACCGTCGCGCGGCGCTGGCTCACCACGGTGTCGAGCGTGTACGCCGAGACCGGCAAGCTGCTGGAGAAATACAACGTCGTGGAGCTGACCCCCGGCGGGGGCGGCGAGTATCCGCTGCAGGACGGCTTCGGCTGGACGAACGGCGTGACCGTGGCGATGCTGCGCCTGTACCCGGATTTCGAGCTCCCGCGGGAGAGCGACGTGCCGGCAACCGCGCATCCCTGACGATGCGGAATGCTCGAGCGGATCGTCCTTCGTGATGCGGCGTCCCGCTGGCTCGAGTACACGAGGCCGCGGGAGGTGCTCGTCGCCGCCGATGCGGGCGAGGTCGTCGCGGTCCTCGAGACCGCAGAGCGGCGCGTGCGGGAGGAAGGCCTGCACGCGGCCGGCTACGTGACCTACGAGGCGGCCGCCGCGTTCGACCCGGCATTCGTGACCCGTCCGGCGGGCCGCCTGCCGCCGGCCTGCATCGGCCTGTTCAGCGGGCCGCAGGCAATTGCGAAGCCTCGCCCTTCGGGATCGCGGCCGCCGGGCGAATGGCGCATGTCGATCGGCCCCGACGAGTACGCGGCGAAGGTCGCGGCCATCCGGGAGGAGATCGCGGCCGGCAACACCTACCAGGTGAACTTCACCGTCCGCCTGCAGGGCAGCGGCCTCGACGATCCCTGGCGCCTGTTCGTCGAGACCGCGGCCGACGCCCCGCATGCCGCTTACGTGCAGTGTGTCGATCACGCGATCGTGTCCGCGTCGCCCGAGCTGTTCTTCGAGCGCGACGGCGACGTGCTGGTGTGCCGGCCGATGAAGGGCACGGCCCCGCGCGGTCTCACGCTCGCGCAGGATCGTGAGCTCGCGCACCGCCTGAGCGCGTCGGCGAAGGACCGCGCGGAGAACGTGATGATCGCCGACATGGTACGCAACGACCTCGGGCGCGTCGCGGAGCCCGGGTCCGTGCAGGTGACGGCCCTGTGCGCGGTCGAGAAGTACCGTACCGTGTGGCAGCTCACCTCGACGGTGCGCGCCCGCAGCCGGGCATCGCTCGCAGAGGTGTTCGGCGCCCTGTTCCCGTGCGCATCGGTGACCGGTGCGCCGAAGGTGTCGAGCCTGCGGCTGATCGCCAAGTTGGAGGATACGCCCCGCGAGATCTACACCGGCGCGATCGGTTGCGTGAGCCCGGACGGGCGTGCGCGTTTCAGCGTTGCGATCCGCACCGCGCTCGTCGACCGCCGGACCGGCACGGGCGTCTACGGTGCAGGAGGCGGCATCGTGTGGGACTCGAACGCGGCCTCGGAATACGCCGAGTGCCTGGACAAGGCACGCATCCTGGCGGCGCCGCCACCGCGGGACTTCGAGCTCTTGGAAACGCTGCTCCTGGCGCGGACCGGCTCGTGGCACCTGCTCGACGCGCATCTCGAGCGGCTCGCCGCGTCCGCCGAGTACTTCGGCTTCCCTTTCGACCGCACGCGCGTGCTCGCTGCCCTCGACGAGATCGGGGCCGCAACCGCGGGCGAGCCGCAGCGCGTGCGGTTGCGCCTGGCACGCGACGGCTCCGTGGCGACGGACGCCCGTACGCTGGGCGCGGACGCGTTCGGTCCGTGGCGGGTGCGGCTGGCCGCAACTCCCGTGGACCGGCGCGACCCGCTCCTCTACCACAAGACCACCGATCGCCGAATTTACGAGCGCGCGCTGGCGGACGCGGGCGACTGTGACGACGTGCTCCTGTGGAACGCGGAAGGCGAGGTCACCGAATCGACGGTGGCGAACCTCGTCGTGCGGCTGCACGGGGCGCTCGTGACGCCGCCGGTCGAGTGCGGCCTGCTGCCGGGCACGTTGCGCGACACGCTCGTCGCGGAGGGTCGCGTACGCGAGCGGCGCATCCGCATCGAGGAGCTCGCGGATGCCGACGAGCTGTGGCTCGTGAATTCGGTGCGCGGCTGGATCCGCTGCACGCTGCTCCCGCCTCCGTAGAATCCAGCACCGCGCGCGACCGTCCGGGGCTGGTGTTTACCCCGGTGGCACCGGATCCCTGCCAGCGCATCGTTCATGCCCGCTGGCGATTGAAGCTTGAGCTCCGCCGCGACCGGGGGTGTCCCCGGGGGAATGGCTCCCATGCGGACACGGCGGAGCAGCGCGGGCATCGGCGCGGGCGGTGGGCTCCGCGCCGCTCCGCCGTGTCCTCGGTCCGCTTTATTTCCCCCGGGGACACCCCCCGGCCACGGCTCCGCGGTGCGGTTCGGGGCCGGGCATGAACGATGCTCGGGGGTTCGCTTTGCGCTCTCTACGGGTGCGTCCGCGGCGCGTTTGGTGTCGCTCTTACTACTCGCGGAACAGTGCCTGGATCTCCGGCGCGAACAGGCGCGCGAGCGCCGCGTGCATCTTCGGGGTGCCGGCGAGCACGTGCCCGGTCTCGAGGAAGTCGTCCCCGCCGTCGAGCCCGGTGACGATGCCGCCCGCCTCGCGGATCAGGAGTGCGCCGCCCGCGATGTCCCACTTCGAGAGCCCGAGCTCCCAGAAGGCGTCGAGCCGCCCGGCCGCCACGTAGCAAAGATCGATGGCGGCGGCGCCGGGACGGCGCACGCCGGCCGTTTCCTCGACCGCCTTCTTCAGCATGGCGAAATAGGGCTCGCGCTCCTGGCCCGCGTTGCGGAACGGGAAGCCGGTCCCGACCAGCGCGCGCTCCAGCGAGGTGCAGCCGCTCACGCGGATCCGGTGACCGTTGAGCTGGGCGCCGCGGCCGCGCGAAGCGGAGAAGGTTTCCTGGCGCATCGGGTCGTACACCGCGGCGTGCTCGATGCGGCCGCGGTGGAGCAGGGCGACCGAGACCGCGAAGATCGGGAAGCCGTGCAGGAAGTTGGTGGTGCCGTCCAGCGGGTCGATGACCCACACGTAGTCGGATTCGCCGTGTGCGCCGCTTTCCTCCGCCAGGATCGCGTGATCCGGGTAATGCTTGTGGATCGTCGCGATCACCGCGCGCTCGGCGGCGCGATCCACTTCGCTCACGAAATCGTTGCGGCCTTTCAGCTCGACCTTGATCCGGTCGAGCTGGTTGAGGCTGCGAATGAGCGTGTCGCCGCCGCGATGTGCCGCCATCACGGCGACGTTCAGTAACGGGTGCATACGGGAGCCGCTTGTCAGGTGCCGCCGAACGGAAGCCCGGGGCGTCGGGGGCGGTAGAATACCAGACGGCGGCAGCCGGGACATGCAATGGACACGGGCATCAGGATCGTACTCGTCGGCACGACCCATCCGGGCAACATCGGAGCGGTGGCGCGCGCCATGAAAAACATGGGCCTTTCCGAGCTCGTGCTCGTGA
Source organism: Woeseiaceae bacterium (assembly GCA_035304345.1). GTDB lineage: Bacteria > Pseudomonadota > Gammaproteobacteria > Steroidobacterales > Woeseiaceae > IDS-8. The sequence goes on from DATGQE010000100.1 coordinate 12,207, forward strand.
GGCCGCGCCATTTCCCGCACGAGGACGCCACGGCGCGGGCCTCGGGCGCGGAGGACGTGCTGCAATCGGCCCGCGTCGTCGACGACCTCGGCGCCGCGCTGTCGGACTGCCGCTACGTCGCCGGCGCGAGCGCCCGCGCCCGCGCGATCGACTGGCCGACGCTCGCCCCGCGCGAGTGCGCGGCAAAGCTGGTCGCGGAAAGCGCGAGCGGTCCCGTGGCGATCGTGTTCGGCCCGGAGAAATCGGGGCTCACGAACGAGGACCTCGATCGCTGCCAGGTGCTCCTCTCGATTCCCGCCGAGCCCGCATTCAGCTCGCTCAACCTCGCGATGGCCGTGCAGATCGTCTGCTACGAGCTCCGGCTCGCGCGGCAGTCCGCCGAGCCCGCACCGCGGCGAGAGGTGCCGCTCGCGACCGCGCAGGACCTCGAGCACTTCTACGCGCATCTCGAGCGCGTGCTGACGCGCAGCGGCTTCCTCGATCCCGCGAACCCGCGCTTCCTCATGCGGCGGTTGCGCCGCCTGTTTGCGCGCGCCGAGCCGGACGAGAACGAGATCAACATCCTGCGCGGCATCCTGGCCTCGGTCGAGCCGGACGAGCCGGCGCAGAGGGACACGGCATGAGCCTCGCGCCACCGGAAGCCCCCGTGTACCTGGACCACGCCGCGACGACGCCGCCCGATCCCGCGGTCGTCGAGGCGATGCGGGCCTGCCTCGCCGGGGAACCGGCGCTCGGGAATCCGTCCTCGGTGCACTCCGCGGGGCGCCGGGCGCGCTCGCGGGTGGAGGCCGCCCGGCGGCAGCTCGCCGACCTTCTGGGCACGGCGCCGGAGAACCTGTTGTGGACCTCGGGTGCCACCGAGGCGGACAACCTCGCGATCCTGGGCGCCGCGCGGCTGCGCGCACACCGCGGCCGCCACCTGGTCACGCTGCGTACCGAGCACAAGGCGGTCCTCGGGCCGTTCCGCTCGCTCGAGCGCGAGGGCTTCGAGGTGACCTGGCTCGCGCCCGGCCCGGACGGGCGGCTGGCGCCGGAAGACCTGGAGCGGGCCCTGCGCCCCGACACCCAGCTCGTTTCCGTCATGCACGTCAACAACGAAACCGGCGTGATCCAGGACATCCACGAGCTCGGTGCGCTCTGCCGCCGCC
>DATGQE010000101.1:0-34810 GCA_035304345.1 Woeseiaceae bacterium
AATGGCGAAAGGAAAGTTTGAGCGTACGAAGCCGCACGTGAACGTGGGGACGATTGGGCACGTGGACCACGGGAAGACGACGCTGACGGCGGCGTTGACGAAGGTGATGGCGGAGAGGCACGGGGGCGAGGTACGCGGTTACGACCAGATTGACAATGCGCCGGAGGAGAAGGCGCGTGGTATCACGATTGCGACGTCGCACGTGGAGTACGAGAGCGACAAGCGTCATTACGCGCACGTGGACTGTCCTGGGCACGCGGACTATGTGAAGAACATGATCACGGGTGCGGCGCAGATGGACGGTGCGATCCTGGTGGTGAGTGCGGCGGACGGTCCGATGCCGCAGACGCGGGAGCACATTCTTTTGGCGCGTCAGGTGGGTGTGCCGTACATCGTGGTGTACCTGAACAAGGCGGACCAGGTTGACGATCCGGAGCTTCTGGAGCTGGTGGAGATGGAGGTCCGGGACCTGTTGTCGACGTACGAGTTTCCGGGTGACGAGACGCCGATCATCACGGGGTCGGCGCTGAAGGCGTTCGAGGGTGACACGTCGGAGATTGGTGTGCCGTCGGTGGAGAAGCTCGTGGAGGCGATGGACAGCTACATTCCGGAGCCGGAGCGTGCGATTGACGGTGATTTCCTGATGCCGGTGGAGGACGTGTTCTCGATTTCGGGACGTGGCACGGTGGTGACGGGGCGCATTGAGCGCGGGGTCATCAAGGTGGGCGACGAGATCGAGATCGTGGGCCTGAGGGAGACGGCGAAGACGACGTGCACGGGCGTGGAGATGTTCCGGAAGCTCCTGGACCAGGGTCAGGCCGGGGACAACGTGGGCGTTCTGCTGCGGGGCACGAAGCGCGAGGAGGTGGAGCGCGGGCAGGTGCTGGCGAAGCCCGGGAGCATCACGCCGCACACGAAGTTCGAGGCGGAGGTGTACGTGCTGACGAAGGAGGAGGGCGGCCGTCACACGCCGTTCTTCAAGGGTTACCGGCCGCAGTTTTACTTCCGGACGACGGACGTGACGGGTGCGGTGAGCCTGCCGGAGGGCACGGAGATGGTGATGCCGGGTGACAACGTGCAGATGACGGTGGAGCTGATTTCGCCGATTGCGATGGAAGAGGGCCTGCGGTTTGCGATCCGGGAGGGCGGCCGCACGGTCGGGGCCGGCGTCGTCTCCAAGATCCTGGAGTGAACGAAGGCGCGGTGTCGGCGTAGGAGCGCGCACCGCGCGCGACAACTGAGGTCAAGGACCGGGGAACACGAATCGTGGCAACCAACCAGAACATCCGTATCCGGCTCAAGGCGTTCGATCATCGCCTGATCGACAAGTCGGCGCGGGAAATCGTGGACACGGCCAAGCGCACCGGCGCCACGGTGAAGGGCCCGATTCCCCTGCCGATGAAGATGGAGCGCTACACGGTGCTGATCTCGCCGCACGTGAACAAGGACGCGCGCGACCAGTACGAGATCCGCACCCACAAGCGCCTCATGGACATCGTCGATCCGACGGACAAGACGGTCGATGCGCTCATGAAGCTCGAGCTGCCGGCCGGGGTGGACGTGCAGATCAAGCTGAACTGACGCCGCCGCCCGAGGGGTGGCGCGGCGGGCGGTCCGAGGGTCCCCCGCCGCGAGGCCCGGCGGGCGCGGAGCGTGGTTTTTTCACCTTGTATCGGGCCGGCTGCGCGCTATAATAGCCGGCTCGACGCGACTTGGCCGGTCCGGGAGTCGGCCAGGATCGCAGGGCGCCGGGTTGCCGGGCCGCCGGAAGGGTTTCCGGGGTCCTGCACCGATCGGGGTGGGCGCCCGGGGCAGGTCGCCAGACGAACCTGGCGTACTCGGCAAATCCCGGACAACCGGTCCTACGATCGGAGCAGGGTCAGCACCGCAGCATCGGGACATGCCGAAATGTTCCAGGCGATGGCGCTGGCCCTTTCGTGTGCTTGAAACATGAGCGAAGGAGCGCCGGCCAACCGCAGTCGGCGCATCAGCCGTGCGATCAGGCCCTGGAATTCCCGTTCCGCGGGGTGGGGAAGGGGTCGTCGGCCGCCGAAATGACGTGAAGGCACCGGCCAATCGCAGTCGGTGCGAGGTTTGTACGACATGACAATGGGTCTCGTGGGCCGCAAATGCGGCATGACGCGCGTCTTCACCGATGACGGCGTCTCGATCCCGGTCACGGTGATCGAGGCCGAGCCGAACCGGGTGACGCAGGTGAAGACCGAGGAGCGCGACGGCTACCGGGCGCTGCAGGTCACGGCTGGCCGGCGCAAGCCGGGGCGCCTGACGAAGCCGGTGGCCGGCCACTTCGCCGCGGCCGGGGTCGAGCCCGGGGACGTGCTGACCGAGTTCCGGCTCGGGGACGGGGAAGGCGCCGATCTCGCGCCCGGCGCCGAGATCCGGGTGGACGTGTTCGCGCCCGGCCAGAAGGTCGACGTGATCGGCACGAGCATCGGCAAGGGCTTCGCCGGCACCATCAAGCGCCACAACTTCCGGTCGCAGGACGCGAGCCACGGCAACTCGCTGTCGCACCGGGCACCCGGCTCGATCGGCCAGAACCAGTCGCCGGGACGCGTGTTCCCGGGCAAGCGCATGGCCGGGCACCTCGGCAACGTCCGTTGCACGGTGCAGAACCTCGAGGTCGTGCGGGTGGACGCGGAGCGCAACCTGATCCTGGTCAAGGGCGCCGTGCCGGGCCACCGCGGCGCGCGGGTCGTCGTCCGGCCCGCCGTCAAGGCGAAGAACAAGGGAGCGGCGTGATGAAGCTCGAGCTTGCGGGATCCGGCACGGTCGAGGTCGCGGACAGCGCCTTCGGCGCCGAGTTCAACGAGCCGCTCGTGCACCAGGTGGTGACGGCTTTCCTGGCCGGCGGCCGGGCCGGCACGAAGGCGCAGAAGAACCGCGCCCGCGTGCGCGGCGGCGGCGCCAAGCCGTGGCGCCAGAAAGGTACCGGGCGGGCCCGCGCCGGCACGATCCGGAGCCCGTTGTGGGTCGGCGGCGGCCGTGCCTTCGCGGCCCAGCCGCGCAGCTACGCGCAGAAGGTGAACCGCAAGATGTACCGCGGCGCGCTGCGCTCGGTCTTCTCCGAGCTGGTCCGGCAGGGGCGCCTGGTCGTGACCGAGACGCTCGAGATGGAGGCGCCGAAGACGCGCGAGCTCGCCGCGAAGCTGAAGGAGCTCGGGCTGGGCAACGTGCTGATCGTCACCGAGGGCTTCGACGAGAAGCTCTTCCTGTCGGCACGGAACCTGGCTGACGTGGGCATCTGCGATGTCCCGGCGCTGGATCCGGTGGTGCTGATGCGTTTCGAGAAAGTGCTGATCACGGTGCCTGCCCTGAAGCTGGTCGAGGAGCGCCTCGCATGAACGCAAGCGTCAACGACAGCCGGCGCAAGGAGCGGCTGATGAACGTCCTCATCGCTCCGCACATGTCGGAGAAGAGCACGATCGTCGCCGATGCGCACAACCAGATCGCCTTCCGTGTGCGGCGGGACGCGACCAAGGAGGAAATCCGCCAGGCGGTGGAGCTCCTGTTCGAGGTCGAGGTCCATGACGTCACGGTCGTGAACTGCCGGGGCAAGGTGAAGCGCCATGCCTTCCAGTACGGCCAGCGCTCGGCCTGGAAGAAGGCCTACGTGAAGGTGGCGCCCGGCAGCCAGATCGATTTCCTGGGCGTCGAGTAACGGACGGTACGGGAGCAGGACATGGCATTGCAGAAAGCGAAACCGACTTCCGCGGGCCGTCGCTTCACGGTGACCGTCAAGACGCCCGAGCTGCACAAGGGCAAGCCGCTGGATTCGCTGCTGGCCAAGAAGCACCGCAAGGGCGGGCGCAACAACGCGGGGCGCATCACGACGCGGCACCAGGGCGGCGGCCACAAGCAGCGCTACCGGCTGGTGGACTTCCGGCGCGACAAGGACGGCGTGCCGGGGGTGGTCGAGCGGCTCGAGTACGACCCGAACCGGAGTGCGCATCTCGCGCTCGTGAAGTACGCGGACGGCGAGTGGCGCTACATCCTGGCGCCGAAGGACGTCAAGGAGGGCACGTCGATCATCTCCGGCGACGATGCGCCGATCAAGCCGGGCAACGCGCTCAAGCTGAAGAACATCCCGGTGGGCACGACGGTGCACTGCGTCGAGATGAAGCCCGGGAAGGGCGGCCAGCTCGTGCGCTCGGCCGGCGGCGGGGCGCAGATCGCCGCGCGTGAGGGCGCCTACGTGACCCTGCGGCTGCGCTCGGGCGAGGCCCGCCGCGTGCACGTGGAATGCCGCGCGACGGTCGGCGAGGTGGGGCACGGCGAGCACAACCTGCGCAAGCTCGGCAAGGCCGGCGCGCGCCGGTGGCGCGGCATACGCCCGACGGTGCGCGGCGTCGCCATGAACCCCGTGGATCACCCGCACGGCGGCGGCGAGGGCAAGACCTCGGGCGGGCGCCACCCGGTGACCCCGTGGGGCAGGCCCACGAAGGGCCACAAGACGCGCCGCAACAAGCGCACCCAGGACATGATCGTGCGGCATCGCAAGAAGAAGTGATGACGCGCGGAGGAATTGCAGGCGCGTGCATTGCGCGCGACAACCGAACCTGAAGAGAGATCAATGCCACGTTCAGTCAGAAAAGGACCGTTCGTCGACGCGCACCTCGCGAAGAAGGTCGCGGCGGCGCAGAAGAGCAACGACCGGCGTCCGATCAAGACCTGGTCGCGGCGGTCCATGGTGCTCCCGGACATGGTCGGGCTGACCATTGCGGTGCACAACGGACGCCAGCACGTGCCGATCCTCATTTCCGAGAACATGGTCGGTCACAAGCTGGGTGAATTTGCGGTGACGCGGACGTTCAAGGGTCATTCGGGCGACCGGAAGACGAAGTAGGAGAGGAGGACCCGGTCATGCAGGTAGCAGCGACACTGAAGTACGCGCGGATCTCCCCGCAGAAGTGCCGCCTGATGGCTGATGCCATCCGTGGGAAGAGCGTGGACGAAGCGCTGCGCACGCTGTCCTTCACTCCCCGGAAGAGTGCCCGGATCGTCAAGAAGGTGCTGGAGTCGGCCATCGCGAACGCGGAGCACAACCACGGTGCCGACATCGACGAGCTGAAGGTGTCGGTCGTCGAGGTGAACGAGGCGCCGTCGTTCCGCCGCTACCGTGCCCGGGCGAAGGGCCGCGGAGCGCGGATCATCAAGCGCAACAGCCACATCACGATTACCGTGGGCGACGAATGACGGCTGCCCCGGGCGACGGACAGGATTAGAGCGAGAGCAGGAATGGGTCAAAAAGTACATCCAACCGGCATACGCCTGGGGATCGTCAAGGATTGGGCGTCCAAGTGGTACGCCGATTCGAAGTCGTTTCCCGAGCACGTGCGGACGGACCACATCGTGCGCGAGTTCATCAAGAACCGCCTCAAGGATGCATCCGTCAGCCGCGTGCAGATCGAGCGCCCGGCCAAGAAGGCCAACATCACGATCCACACGGCCCGGCCAGGCATCGTGATCGGCAAGAAGGGCGAGGACATCGAGAAGCTGCGGGCCGATGTCGCGAAGCTGATCGGCATGACGATCAACGACGTGCGCATCAACATCAGCGAGGTGCGCAAGCCGGAGCTCGACGCGCAGCTCGTGGCGGAAGGAATCGCGCAGCAGCTCGAGCGCCGCGTGATGTTCCGGCGCGCGATGAAGCGTGCCGTGACCAACACGATGCGCGTGGGCGCGGAGGGCATCAAGGTCAAGGTCGGCGGGCGCCTGAACGGTGCCGAGATCGCGCGGTCCGAGTGGTACCGCGAGGGCCGGGTGCCGCTGCACACGTTCCGCGCGGACATCGACTACGGCTTCGCCGAAGCCAAGACGACCTACGGCGTGATCGGCGTCAAGGTCTGGATCTTCAAGGGCGAGGTGTTCGACAAGCCGGAAGCGCCGGCGACCGCGGAGGCCCCGGAAGCGGCGGCGGCCGCGCGATAAGCGGATCAGGACAGCGCAATGTTACAGCCCAAGAGAACGAAATATCGCAAGCAGATGAAGGGCCGCAACCGCGGTCTCGCGCATCGCGGCAGCGACGTCTCGTTCGGTGAATACGGACTGAAGGCGCTCGATCGCGGCCGCCTGACGGCACGGCAGATCGAGGCCGGCCGGCGTGCGATGACGCGTTACATCAAGCGCGGCGGCAAGATCTGGATCCGGGTGTTCCCGGACAAGCCGGTGACCAAGAAGCCGCTCGAGGTGCGCCAGGGCAAGGGCAAGGGCAACGTCGAGTACTGGGTGTGCCTGGTGCAGCCCGGGAAGATGCTGTACGAGATGGAAGGCGTGACGGAAGACGTCGCGCGCGAGGCATTCCGTCTCGCGGCGGCGAAGCTGCCGTTCCCGACCGAGTTCGTGACGCGGCAGGTGATGTGATGAACGCCGAGGAGCTCAGGAAAATGTCCGAGGAGCAGCTCGCCGACGAGCTCGTCAAGCTCCGCCGCGAGCAGTTCAACCTGCGGATGCAGCAGGCGACCGGCCGCCTGGCGAAGCCGCACGAGCACCGCCGCGTGCGCAAGGACATCGCGAGAGTGAAGACCGTCCTGAGCGAGCTCAGGCGGCAGGGTAAGGGCACATGAACGACCAGAGCGCACAACCGGAGCAGGTCCGGGAGAAGGTCCGGCAGCGGCCGACCATCGGTCGCGTCGTGAGCGACCGGATGGACAAGACCGTTGCGGTCGCGATCGAGCGGCTGATCAAGCATCCGGTGTACGGAAAGTACGTGCGGCGCACCAGCAAGGTGCTCGCGCACGACGAGAACAACGAGTGCAAGACGGGCGACCGGGTCGCGATCCGGGAGTGCCGGCCCATTTCCAGGCGTAAGTCCTGGCGGGTCGTGAGCATCGTCGAGCGGGCCCAGCAGGAAGAGTGAGGCGCGGGCTGCCGACCACGGTGGATTGACGGGACGGAACCATGATTCAGATGCAGACGGTGCTGGATGTGGCCGACAACTCGGGCGCGAGGCGGATCCAGTGCATCAAGGTGCTCGGTGGCTCGAGGCGCCGCTACGCCGCCGTGGGCGACGTCATCAAGGTGAGCGTGAAGGATGCCATTCCGCGCGGCAAGGTGAAGAAGGGCGAGGTCTACAACGCCGTAGTCGTACGCACCAAGAAGGGCGTGCGTCGCAAGGACGGCTCGCTGATCCGCTTCGACGGCAACGCGGCGGTGCTGCTCAATGCCCGACTGGAGCCCATCGGCACGCGCATCTTCGGGCCGGTCACGCGCGAGCTGCGCACGAGCCAGTTCATGAAGATCATCTCGCTGGCGCCAGAGGTGCTGTGAGCATGAGGAAGATCAGGAAAGGCGACCAGGTCGTCGTCATCGCCGGCAAGGACCGCGGCCGCCGGGGTACCGTGCTCCAGGTGGTCGAGGAAGGCCGGCGGGTGATCGTGGAAGGCATCAACGTCGCGAAGAAGCACCAGCGGCCGAACCCGAACGCGGTTCCCCCGATCGAGGGCGGCATCGTGGACAAGGAGATGCCGATCGCCATCTCGAACGTGATGGTCTTCAACCCGAAGACGAAGAAGGGCGACCGCGTCGGGTTCCAGGTGGACGAGGACGGCGTGAAGCGGCGCGTCTTCAAGTCGACCGGCGAGCCGGTGGACGTCTGACGCGCAGGATTTTGGATCATGGCCAGATTGCAGGAACTCTACAACAACGAGTTGCGCGAGCAGCTCCGACAGAAGCTCGGGTTGCGCAACCCGATGCAGGTGCCGCGCATCACCAAGATCACGCTCAACATGGGCGTGGGTGAGGCCGTGGCCGACCGCAAGGTGCTCGACAGCGCCATGAGCGACATGGAGCGGATCTCCGGCCAGAAGCCGGTGAAGACGGTGGCGCGCAAGTCGGTCGCGGGGTTCAAGATCCGCGAGGGTTACCCGATCGGTTGCAAGGTCACGCTCCGGCGCGAGCGCATGTACGAGTTCCTGGACCGCCTGGTCAACATCGCGATCCCCCGGACGCGCGACTTCCGCGGGCTGAATCCGCGCTCGTTCGACGGGCAGGGCAACTACAGCCTCGGGGTGCAGGAGCAGATCATCTTCCCCGAGATCAACTTCGACCAGATCGACGCGATCCGTGGCATGGACATCACCATCTCGACCACGGCTCGCAATCCGGAGGAGGGGCGGGCGCTTCTCGAGGCGTTCGACTTCCCCTTCAGGAAATAAGGACATCCCGTTATGGCAAAGAAATCGATGATCGAACGCGAGAAGCGGCGCGCCGCCACGGTGAAGCGCTACGCCAGGAAGCGTGCGGCGCTCAAGGCGGTGATCCGCAGCGCTTCCGCGAGCGACGAGGAGCGGATGGAGGCGATGGCGAAGCTCGCCGCGCTGCCGCGCGACGCGAGCCCGATCCGCCTGCGCAACCGCTGCGCGATCACCGGGCGGCCGCACGGCTACTACCGCAAGTTCGGCCTGGCGCGCAACAAGCTTCGGGAAGCCGCGATGCGCGGCGAGATCCCGGGGCTCACGAAAGCGAGCTGGTAAGCGGAGCGAGACAGGACACCATCGATGAGCATGACCGATCCCATAGCCGACATGCTGACCCGTATCCGTAACGGCCAGAAAGCCCGCAAGGTCAGCGTCAGCATGCCGTCGTCGCGCGCCAAGGTCGCGATCGCCCGCGTGCTGAAGGACGAGGGCTACATTGCGGACTACTCGACCACGGAGAACGGCGGCAAGGTGGACCTCACCATCGAGCTGAAGTACTTCGAGGGCAAGCCGGTGATCGAGGAGATCCGGCGGGTGAGCAAGCCGGGCCTGCGCATCTACCGCGGGCGCGAGAAGCTGCCCAAGGTGCAGGGCGGCCTCGGGGTGGCGATCGTCTCGACCTCGGCGGGCGTGATGAGCGACCGGCAGGCCCGGGAGCGCGGCATCGGCGGCGAGGTGATCTGCGTCGTGTCCTGACGCAAGGAAAGAGAGACGCGCATGTCCAGAGTTGCGAAAAACCCGGTGGTCCTTCCCGAGGGAGTTGAATTCGGCCTGAACGGCACGACTGTGACGCTCAAGGGCAAGAAGGGCTCGTTGTCGATGGAGCTCAGCCACGAGGTCGAGCTCGCGAAGGACGAGAACCGGATCCAGGTGAAGCCCCGCTCCCATTCACGCTTCGCGACGGCGGTCGCCGGCACGACCCGCGCGCTGCTCGCCAACATGGTGCACGGCGTGACGGAAGGCTTCGAGAAGAAGCTGGAGCTCGTGGGGGTCGGCTACCGCGCCCAGTCACAGGGCAAGAAGCTGAACCTGACGCTCGGCTTCTCGCACCCGGTGGTGTTCGACGTGCCGGAAGGCATCACGATCGAAACGCCGAGCCAGACGGAAGTGGTGATCCGCGGCCCGGACAAGCAGCAGGTCGGACAGGTGGCGGCGGACATCCGCCGCCTGCGTCCGCCGGAGCCGTACAAGGGCAAGGGCGTCCGCTACGCGGACGAGCGCGTCGTGCTGAAGGAGGCGAAGAAGAAGTAGCCGAGCGCAGCGCGTACCGGTTGCGGGAACGCGCATTGCGCGCGACCGGAACGGCGCCGCCCCGGAGCGATCGCAGGCGAACGATACGGAACGACGAAGCGTATGAAACTGGACAAGAAGCAGAGCCGGTTGCGGCGTGCCCGCAAGGCGCGGGCGAAGATTGCCCGGCTGGGCGCCAACCGGCTCACCGTGCACCGCACCCCGCGGCACATTTACGCGCAGATCATCGCGCCGGACGGCGCGACGGTGCTGGCGGCGGCGTCGACGCTCGAGAAGGACGTGCGCAAGGGTACGAAAAGCACCGGCAACATCGCCGCCGCCGCGATCGTCGGGGCGCGCATCGCCGAGAAGGCGAAGGCGGCCGGCATCGACACCGTGGCGTTCGACCGCTCGGGATTCCGGTATCACGGACGGGTGAAGGCGCTCGCCGACGCTGCCCGCGAAGCGGGGCTGAAGTTCTGAACGAGCATTACAGGAGCGTGCTTTGCGCGCGACGGAAACCAGGAAAACGCTAAATGGCGAGAGTTGATCAAACCCCCGGCAGCGACGACTTTCTCGAGAAGCTCGTCACGGTCAACCGCGTGGCCAAGGTGGTCAAGGGCGGCCGCCAGTTCGGCTTCACCGCCCTGACGGTGGTCGGCGACGGCAAGGGCAAGGTCGGGTTCGGCTACGGCAAGGCGCGCGAGGTGCCGGTCGCGATCCAGAAGGCGATGCAGGCCGCGCGCAAGAACATGATCAGGGTGAACCTGAGCAACGACACGCTGCAGTACCCCAAGACCGGCCGGCACGGCGCGACCCGCGTCTACATGCAGCCGGCGTCCGAGGGCACGGGTGTCATCGCCGGCGGCGCCATGCGCGCGGTGTTCGAGTGCGCCGGGGTGCGCAACGTGCTCGCCAAGAGCTACGGCTCGCGCAACCCGATCAACGTCGTGCGCGCGACGATCGACGCCCTTGCGTCGATTCACTCGCCGAAGGCGATCGCCGCCAAGCGCGGCAAGAAGGTGAAGGAGATCCTGGCCTGAAGGGCCGGATCGGAAGGAGACCCGGGAATCCATCATGGCGGACACCAAGAAGCTGAAAGTGACGCTGGTGAAGAGCCGGCACGGGCGGCTCAAGGCGCACCGCGACTGCGTTGCGGGCCTCGGCCTGCGGAAAATGCACCAGACCGTCACCGTGCCGGACACCCCGGCGGTGCGCGGCATGATCAACCGGGTCTCGTATCTCCTCCGGGTAGAGGAAGCTTGAGACGATGCGACTGAACACGTTGAAGCCGGCCAGGGGCGCCAAACAGCACGGCAAGCGGGTCGGCCGCGGGCACTCGGCCGGCCAGGGCAAGACCGCCGGGCGCGGCACCAAGGGCCAGCACGCGCGCGCGGGCGGCTACCACAAGGTGGGCTTCGAGGGCGGCCAGATGCCGCTGCAGCGGCGCCTGCCGAAGGTGGGTTTCCGCTCGTTCGCCGGCTGGCGGACGGCGGAGCTGCGCCTGCACGAGCTCGCGATCCCCGACGCCGAGGTCATCGACATCGACGTCCTGAAGGAGGCGCGGCTGGTGCCGAAGCTGGCTCGCAAGGTGAAAGTCATCGCCTCGGGCAAACTGGAAAAGCCCGTCAAGGTCAAAGGCCTGGCGGTGACGAAAGGCGCGCGCGCGGCGATCGAGGCAGCGGGCGGCAGCATCGAGTAAGGATCGAACGGAAGGCTAGTGGCCAAGAAGCCCAGACAGAACCCGGCGGCGGCCGCCAAGACGGCCAGCAAGCTCGGCGAGCTCAGGAAGCGGATCGCGTTCCTCATCGGGGCGCTGATCGTCTTCCGCGTGGGCACGTTCGTCCCCGTGCCGGGCGTGGACCCCGCCGCGCTGGCCGCGTTCTTCGACCAGCAGGCCGGCAACATGCTGGCGCTGTTCAACATGTTCTCCGGCGGCGCCCTGGCGCGCTTCGGTATTTTCGCGCTCGGCATCATGCCGTACATCTCGGCGGCCATCATCATGCAGATGGCGAGCATGATCGTGCCGTCGCTGCAGCAGCTCCGGAAGGAAGGCGAGTCGGGGCGGCGCAAGATCACGCAGTACACGCGCTACGGGACGGTCGGGCTGTCGCTGTTCCAGTCCGTAGCGGCCGCCTCCTGGCTGCAGAGCCAGCCGGGCGTGGTGGTGAATCCCGGTCCCTCGTTCCTGATCACGGCCTGCATCACGCTGGTGACGGGCACGATGTTCCTGATGTGGCTCGGTGAGCAGATCACGGAGCGGGGCGTCGGCAACGGCATCTCGATGATCATCCTGGCCGGCATCGTGGCGGGCCTTCCGGCCGCGGTCGCGGGCACGGCGCAGCTCGTGAGCACGGGCGAGATGGGGTCCGGCACGGCCATCCTGATGGGGCTCGGCGCGATCGCGGCGACCGCTTTCGTCGTGTTCATGGAGCGCGCGCAGCGGCGCATCACGGTGAACTACGCGCGGCGCCAGCAGGGGCGCAGGTTGTATGCGGCGCAGAGCACGCACCTGCCGTTCAAGATCAACATGTCGGGCGTCATCCCGCCGATCTTCGCCTCGAGCATCCTGCTGTTCCCGGCGACGATCGCGCAGTTTTTCGGGCAGTCGGCCCAGCCGAACATGTTCCAGGAGACGCTGCAGACGATCGGCGCGAACCTCGGGCCGGGCCAGCCGATCTACGTGCTGCTGTACGCGGCGTTGATCATCTTCTTCTGCTTTTTCTACACCGCCCTGGTCTTCAACTCGAAGGAGACGGCGGACAACCTGAAGCGCTCCGGCGCCTTCATCCCGGGCATTCGCCCCGGTGCGCAGACGGCCGAGTACATCGACAAGGTGCTGACCCGGCTCACGTTCTGGGGCGCCCTGTACGTCACCGGCGTCTGCCTGCTGCCGGAGCTGGTGCGCATGTTCTACCCGAGCGTCCCGTTCACCTTCGGCGGCACGTCGCTCCTGATCCTGGTGGTCGTGACGATGGACTTCATGGCCCAGCTCCAGGCGCACGCGATGAGCCACCAGTACGAGGGGCTGATGCAGAAGGCGAACCTGCGCAATTACGGGCGCAGCGGACAGCTCCGCTGAGCGCCGAGAGGTATTACGGAGTCGACTCATGAAAGTCAGGGCATCGGTCAAGAAGATGTGCCGGAACTGCAAGATCATCCGCCGCAACGGCACCGTGCGCGTGATCTGCACGGACGCCCGGCACAAGCAGCGTCAAGGTTGAGGTAGCACGCCAGTGGCACGCATAGCAGGTATCAACATACCGCCGAACAAGCACGTGGGGATCGCGCTCACGGCGATCTACGGCATCGGACGCTCCCGCGCCCGCCAGATCTGCGAGAGCGCGGGCATCGACCCGTCGACGCTGGTGAAGGATCTGGCCGAGCCCGAGATCGCTGGCATCCGCAACGCGGTCGCGCGGATCACGGTCGAGGGCGATCTCCGGCGTGAAACTTCGATGAATATCAAGCGCTTGATGGACCTCGGCTGCTACCGGGGCATCCGCCACCGGCGCGGCCTGCCCGTGCGCGGCCAGCGGACGCGGACCAATGCCCGCACCCGCAAAGGCCCGCGGCGCCCGATCAAGCGTTGACGAACCAACGGAAACCCAAGATGGCTGAACCCCAGAAGCGCAAGAAGGTCAAAAAGCAGGTCGCCGACGCGATCGCGCACATCCACGCGTCCTTCAACAACACCATCGTCACGATCACCGATCGCCAGGGCAACACCCTGTCCTGGGCGACCGCGGGCGGCTGCGGCTTCCGCGGCTCGCGGAAGTCGACGCCGTTCGCGGCGCAGGTCGCGTCGGAGAAGGCCGGCCGGCTCGCGCAGGAGTACGGGGTCAAGAACCTGGACGTGCGGGTACGCGGGCCGGGCCCGGGCCGGGAGTCCGCGGTGCGCGCGCTGAACGCCCTGGGGCTCCGTATCCAGAACATCGAGGACGTCACGCCGATACCTCACAACGGCTGCCGTCCGCCGAAGAAGCGGCGCGTCTAGCCCGTTTTAGAGAAGCGACATGGCCAGATATCTCGGACCGAAGTGCAAGCTGTCCCGGCGCGAAGGGACGGACCTGTTCCTGAAGAGCGGCGTGAGGCCGCTCGACTCGAAATGCAAGGTGGAGGTGCCGCCGGGCGGCGCCGCCCAGCGGCGTCCGCGCCTGTCGGACTACGGCATGCAGCTTCGCGAGAAGCAGAAGCTGCGCCGGATGTACGGCATCCTCGAGCGGCAGTTCCGGAACTACTACAAGCGCGCGACGCGCCTCAAGGGCTCGACCGGCGAGAACCTGCTCAGGCTGCTCGAAGGGCGCCTGGACAACGTGGTGTACCGGATGGGGTTCGCTTCCACCCGGGCCGAGGCGCGCCAGCTCGTGAGCCACAAGGCGATCGAGGTGAACGGGCGCGTGGTCAACATTCCATCGGCCCAGGTGAGCGCCGGCGATTCGATCTCCGTGCGCGAGAAGGCCAGGAAACAGCTCCGCATCCAGAGCGCGCTGGAAATCGCGACCCAGGTCGGCTTGCCCGAATGGGTGGAAGTGGATGCGAAAAAGATGACGGGAGTGCTCAAGACGTTGCCGGACCGCGAGGACATCCTTCCGGACATCAACGAAAACCTCGTCGTCGAGCTGTACTCGAAGTAATCAGGAGGGTTCTCACCCATGCAGGAATCCGTACACGAGTTCTTGAAGCCCCGCGTGGTCAAGGTGTCGCCGATCGACGCCTTGCGGGCGAGGGTCACGATCGAGCCGTTCGAGCGCGGCTACGGTCACACGCTCGGCAACGCATTGCGGCGCATCCTGCTTTCGTCGATGCCCGGCGCGGCCATCACGGAAGCGGAAATCGAGGGCGTGCTGCACGAGTACACGAGCATCGAGGGTGTCCAGGAGGATGTCGTGGACATCCTGCTGAACCTCAAGAAGGTCGCCGTGCGCATGCACGCGCGCGATTCCGCGGAGTTGCGCCTGCACAAGAAGGGCCCCGGGCCGGTGACCGGCCACGACATCCAGCTCGACCACGACGTCGAGATCATGAACCCGGACATCGTGATCGCCAACCTGACCAAGTCCGGTGAGCTCAACATGCTGCTCAAGGTCGAGCGTGGCCGCGGCTACCGGCCGGCGACGCAGCGCCCGGCGTTCGAGGAGCAGTCGGGTCCGATCGGCCGGCTGCAGCTCGATGCCTCGTTCAGCCCGATCAGCCGTGTCACCTACGACGTCGAGGCTGCGCGCGTCGAGCAGCGCACCGACCTCGACAAGCTGATCATCGACATCGAGACGAACGGCACGATCGACCCCGAGGAGGCCATTCGTCGCGCGGGCAGCATCCTCAAGGACCAGCTCTCCGTGTTCGTCGACCTGCAGGGCCAGGAAGAGGGAGCGGGCGCGATGGCGGAAAGCCAGATCGACCCGATCCTGCTCAGGCCCGTCGACGAGCTGGAGCTCACGGTGCGCTCGGCGAACTGCCTCAAGGCCGAGAACATCATGTACATCGGCGACCTGGTGCAGCGGACCGAGGTGGAGCTTTTGAGGACGCCCAACCTCGGCAAGAAGTCGCTCACCGAGATCAAGGAGGTGCTCGAGCAGCACGGGCTGTCGCTCGGCATGCGCCTCGAAAACTGGCCGCCGCCGAGCCTGCGGCCGGAACACGACCTGGTCATGTAAGACTCACCGGAAGCGGAAACCGCCATGCGTCACAGGAAATCCGGCCGTCGCCTCGGCCGCACGAGTGCCCACCGCCGCGCCATGTTCCGTAACATGGCGGCGTCGCTCCTGCGCCAGGAGACGATCAGGACCACGCTGCCGAAGGCCAAGGAGCTCAGGCGCGTGGTGGAGCCGTTGATCACACTCGCGCGCGAGGACGGCGTCGCCAATCGCCGCCTTGCGTTCGATCGCCTGCGCGACAAGGAAGCCGTGGGGAAGCTGTTCACCGACATCGGCCCGCGCTTCCGGGAGCGGCCGGGCGGGTACCTGCGCATCCTGAAGCTCGGCCCGCGGGCCGGCGATGCCGCGCCGATGGCCATCGTGCAGCTCGTCGAGGGACCGAAGGGCAGCGAAAGCGCCGCGGCCGAGTAGCATGCCGCATCGCGCGGCCGGTCCCCGGCCGCCTCGCACTGAACGCCGGCGCGGCGACCGCGGCCGGCGTTCGTGCTTCCAGGGCCTTTACATAACGCCGGAATGCCCGTGCGGGCTGTGAGGGCTCTCACGGCGCGCCGCGCGGGATCACGCTAGAGTCCGCTCCGTCTCACGGAGGGAGCAGGACCATCGCCAAGGAACAACCGTTCACCGACTGCGTCGTCCTCGACAAGGACGCCTTCGATCCCGACGCGGTCTTCCTCGACGACATCGTCGACGACGAGGTGCTGCCCTCGTTGAGCCTCGCCGTCGACGGGCTCACTTCCCCGGTCGAGCGCATGCGCGGGCGCTTCGACGCGGCCGCGACCGCGGCCGCGAACGAGGCGATTCCACCGTCGTCCGTGCTGCCGGAAGCCGAGCTCGGCCCCGACCATCTCGAGGTCTACGGCTGGGAGACGTCCTTCTGGCGTAAGGTCCGGGGGTACTTCGGCTTCTGACGGATCGCGCCGAGAGGCGCGGGCCTCTGCGATTGCCCGGCGCGCACGGCGCGCGCACCCCGGATTTCGGCCGTGCACGGCGTGCTCCCCGGGTTCCTCGAGGCGCGCGTGGCGTGCTGCCCGGGCTCTTCCGTTGCGCGCAAGGCCGCTCGCAAGGCATACAATGCGCCCATGAACGCGGATTTCAGGGGGCGCACCGTTCTCGTCACCGGCGGCTCGGAAGGCGTAGGGGCCGCCGTGGCAAGGCGCTTTGCCGGCGCCGGCGCCAGCCTGGTACTGGTCGCCCGCGGCCGCGAGAAGCTCGAGCGCCTCGCGGCCGAGCTCGGCGGCACGACGCGCGTGCTCACCGTGCCCATGGACGTGGCGGACGCGGCTGCCTGCGAGGCGCTGATGGAGCGGGTGGAGCGTGAGCTCGGCAGCCTGCACGTCCTCGTCAACAATGCCGGCTATCACCGGCGCGGGTCCGTGGAGACGGTGGACGCGGCCGACCTCGGCCGCATGATCGACGTCAACCTGCGCGCGCCCATCGTCCTCAGTCGCCTCGCCATCCCGTACCTGCGCAAGGCCGGCGGCGGGGCGATCGTCAACGTCGCCTCGCTCGCGGGCCGCACGCCGCTGCCCGGCGCCGCGACCTACTCCGCGAGCAAGTTCGGTCTGCGCGTCTTTACGTTCGCGCTCGGCGAAGAGCTCGCCGGATCCGGCATCAAGGTCGCGGCGGTTTCGCCGGGACCGATCGACACCGGCTTTATCATGGCGAACATCGACTCGGTCGCCGACATCACGTTCTCGCAGCCGCTCAGCACGGCAGACCAGGTGGCGCAGGCCGTCATGGATCTCTGCGTCAACGAAAAGCGCGAACAATCCATGCCGGCGGCGAGCGGGTTCCTCACGACCCTCTCGTACCTGTTCCCCGCGCTCGGCCGGTGGCTGCGTCCCGCGCTGGCCGCGAAGGGGCGGCGGGTCAAGGCGCGGCTGAAGGCGCAGATGCAGGCGGCGACCGGGCCGGGAGACGAGGCTTCGCGCACCCCGTAGCTCGCGCCCGCGCGCGCATTGCGGCAAGGCCCGCGCCTCACAGCGGGACGATCCCCCGACAGGCAAGGAGACGAACATGGCTCGGAAGCTTTCCGATGACGACATCGCGAATCGGCTCCGCGAGCTCGACGGCTGGTCCCTCGTGGACGGCAAGCTCACCCGCGAGTTCAGGTTCCAGGATTTCACGCGCGCATTCGGTTTCATGGCGAGCGCGGCGCTCGAGGCCGAGAAGCTCGACCATCACCCGGAGTGGTCGAACGTCTACAACAAGGTGCACGTGGCGCTCGTGACCCACAGCGCGGGCGGCATCACCGACCTCGATTTCACGCTCGCGAAAAAGCTCGAC
Organism: Woeseiaceae bacterium; assembly: GCA_035304345.1. Classification (GTDB taxonomy): domain Bacteria; phylum Pseudomonadota; class Gammaproteobacteria; order Steroidobacterales; family Woeseiaceae; genus IDS-8. The sequence continues at coordinate 17,390 of DATGQE010000101.1, forward strand.
GCCCTCGCCTGACGCGCGCGGCCGGATGCGCCCGCAGGAGCGCGTACCGCGCGCGACCCTGCGATCTTTGTCCTTGCCCTCGGTGGCACCGACGCCTGCCGCCGCATCGTTCATGCCCGTTTGCGATTAAAGCTTAAGCTCCGCCGCGACCGGGGGGTGTCCCTGGGGGAATGGCTCCCATGCGGACACGGCGGAGCAGCGCGGGCCTCGGCGCGGGCGGCAGGTCCCGCGCCGCGCTGCTCCGCCGTGTCCTCGGTCCGCTTTATTTCCCCCAGGGACACCCCCCGGCCACGGCTCCGCGGTGGGTTCTCGGCCGGACATGAACGATGCTTACTCCGCGATTCGGCCGGTGGCCGGGCATGAACGATGCTCGTGGGCGGGTTCTGCGCGCATGTGGGAGCGCCTATGCATGCGACCGGGAATCCCCGCCATCGTTGGTCGCGCGCGGTGCGCGCCGGGGCGTGGCGCTACGCCGCGAAGGCGTCGCGGGTGAAGTTTTCGCAGCCGTCGGGGAGGACGCGCACGTTGTCCTCGATGCGGATGCCGCCGAACGGGCGCAGGCGGCTGATGCGCTCGCGGTCGATCATCTTCGCCGCGGGCGTGCCCTCGAGGTTGGCGAGCAGCATGTCGATGACGTACAGGCCCGGCTCGATCGTCAGCACCATGTCGGCCTCGAGGCGTCGGGTCAGGCGCAGGAACGGGTGCCCGCTAGGCCGGTCGATGGTGCGGCCGCTTTCGTCCGCCATGAAGCCGCCGACGTCGTGCACCTGGATGCCGAGCAGGTGGCCGAGACCGTGCGGGAAGAATGCGCTCGTGACACCGTTCGCGATCAGGGCGTCGGCGCTGCCGTGCGCGAGCCCCGTCTCGTTCAGCACGTCGGCGATCTTCGCGTGCGCGGCGAGGTGCAGGTCGATGAACTCGACCCCCGCGCGCACCTCGGCGACCAGCTCCTGTTGGAGGCGATCCATGCGCGCGACGAGATCGGCGAACTCGGCGGAGTCGTAGGACCAGGTCCGGGTGACGTCGGCCGCGTAGCCGTTGACGGCGGCGCCGGCGTCCAGCAGCAGCGAGCGCTGCTCGTAGGGCGCCACGCGTTCCTGGTGCTGGTAGTGCAGGACCGCGGCGTTCTCGTTGAGCGCCACGATGTTGTCGTACGGCAGCTCGCGCTCGGTATGCGACACCGCCCGGCAATAGGCGAGGTGGATCTCGTACTCGGACGCGCCGGCGCGGAATGCCGCCTCGGCGGCGGCGTGCCCCCGCACCGCGCGCCGGTTCGCACCGCGCATGCACTCGAGCTCGTACGGCGTCTTGATCGCGCGGGCGTAGTGCAGCAGGTTCATGACCGGCGTCGGGTTGATGCGCTCGATCCCGAATGCCTGCGCGGGGTCGTCGATCTTGCCGACGAGGATGCAATGCTCGCGGGCGTCCGGCAGGTGGCGCGCGACCTCGGCGGGGTCCCGCACCGAACGGATGTCGAACTGCTCGACCCAGTAGCCCGAAGGTGCCCGCGGCGGCCGGTACCAGTAGTCCTCCGGCTGGTAGTGCACCAGCACCGGCCACCGGCCGGGCGTGTACACGATGTACGAGGACGGTGCGTCCGTCAGCGGCGCCCACGCGACGAAGTGCGGATTCGCCCGGAACGGGTAGTGCGAGTCGTCGAGGAACACGGGCTCGGCGACGCCGGAGAACACGACGGCGTGCCCGGCGCCGGCCTTCGCGAGCGCGCGATCCCAGCGGGACGCCATTTCCTCCACGTGCGCCGGGTAGAGTGCCGCGAGCGCCGCGAAATCGGCGTAATCGTTCGTGCTCATCGAACGCATCTTACCTGCGGGCGCCGGTCCCGGCGAGCCCGGCTCCCGCGCATGCCGTGCACGACGGACTCCGCTGCGCAGGCTGTTCTTCGACAGCCCGCTGGGGCATCATTCATCGCTTTCGGGAGCCGACGGAACATGCATGAAACGCCCGTTCACGCTGCTTCTGGCCATGACGGCTAGCGTGACGGCCACCGGATTCGATCGCCACACGGGCGAGCGATTCGCCTCGCGCTCGGAGGTCATCGCGCTGCACGGCATGGCCGCCACCAGCCAGCCCCTCGCGACGCAGATCGCGCTCGACGTCCTGAAAGCCGGCGGCAGCGCCGTGGATGGCGCGATCGCCGCGAACGCGGCGCTGGGTCTCATGGAGCCGACCGGGTGCGGCATCGGCGGCGACCTGTTCGCGATCGTCTGGGACGCGAAAAGGCAGGAGCTCGCCGGGCTCAACGCGTCCGGCCGCGCCCCGCGCGGGCTGACGCTCGGGCATTTCCGCGAGCAGGGACTCACGGCCGTGCCGTACCTCGGACCGCTGCCGGTCACCGTCCCGGGGGCGGTGGACGGCTGGTTCGAGCTGCACGCGCGTTACGGCCGGCTGCCGATGCGAGAGCTGCTCGCGCCGGCGATCCGCTATGCCCGGGACGGCTTCCCGGTCTCCGAGCTGATCGCCTGGCAGTGGCAGCTCGACGCGGAAACGCGCGGCGAGTTCCCGGGATTCGCGGAGACGTTCCTGCCCGGCGGGACGGCGCCGCGGAAAGGCGACGTGTTCCGCAACCCGCGCCTCGCCGACACCTACGAGAAAATCGCCGCCGGCGGCCGCAATGCGTTCTATCGTGGCGAGATCGCGCGCGCGCTCGACGCCTACATGCGGCAACACGGCGGTTTCCTGCGTTACGAGGACCTTGCCGGGCACAGGTCGGACTGGGTCACACCGGTCTCCACCACGTACCGCGGCTACGAGGTGTTCGAGCTGCCCCCGAACACCCAGGGGCTCGCCGCGCTGCAGATGCTCAACATCCTGGAGGGCTTCGACCTCGCGGCCATGGGCTTTGGCACGGCACAATACGTGCACACGTTCGTGGAGGCGAAGAAGCTCGCCTACGAGGACCGCGCTAAACACTACGCGGACCCGGATTTTCACGACGCACCGGTCGCGTCTTTGCTGTCCAAGGAGTACGCCGCGCAACGTCGTGCGCTGATCGATCCCGTCCGCGCCGCGCGCGAGATCCCGGCAGGGGATGCACGGCTGGAGGACGGCGATACGATCTACCTGGCGGTGGCGGATGCCGATGGCAACATGGTGTCGCTGATCCAGAGCAACTACGCCGGCATGGGGTCCGGCATGACGCCCGCCGGCCTCGGCTTCGGTTTGCAGAACCGCGGCGCCCTGTTCAGCCTGGACGCGGGGCACCCCAACGTCGTCGCGGGCGGCAAGCGGCCGTTCCACACGATCATCCCGGCGTTCGTCATGCATGGCGGCAAGCCGTGGATGTCCTTCGGCGTGATGGGCGGCTCGATGCAGCCGCAGGGGCACGTGCAGATCCTCGTGAACATGATCGACTTCGGCATGAACCTGCAGGAGGCCGGCGATGCGCCGCGCATCCGCCACACCGGATCGTCCCAGCCCACGGGCGAGGCGATGACCGACGGGGGCAGGGTATACCTCGAGAGCGGCTTCGGCCCGGAGGTGCGCACGCAGCTCGCGCGCATGGGACACGAGGTCGCGACCGACACCACGGACTACGGCGGCTACCAGGCCATTCTGCGCGACCACGAGCGCGGCGTTTGGTACGGTGCTTCCGAAGCGCGCAAGGACGGGCAGGCCGCAGGATACTGAGACGAGCATGAGCCAGGACGTTTATCTCACCGGCATTACGACCACCGGCACGCCGCACATCGGCAACTACGTCGGTGCCATCAGGCCCGGCATCGCGGCGAGCCATGATCGTTCGAAGAAGAACTACTACTTCCTCGCGGACTACCACGCGCTGGCGAAGGCCGAGGATCCGGAGAAGATCCAGCGCTCCACGCTGGAGATCGCGGCTGCCTGGCTCGCGCTGGGGCTCGACACCGACAACGCCGTTTTCTACCGGCAGTCCGACATCCCCGAGATCACCGAGCTCACGTGGATCCTGACGAGCATGACGGCCAAGGGCCTCATGAACCGGGCCCATTCTTACAAGGCGATGGTGCAGGCTAACCTGGACAGCGGCAATGCCGATCCGGACAAGGGCATTTCGATGGCCCTGTACTGCTATCCCATCCTGATGGCCGCCGACATCCTGATGTTCAAGACCACGCACGTGCCCGTCGGCCGCGACCAGAAACAGCACGTCGAGATGGCGCGCGACATCGCGCAACGCTTCAACCATCACTACGGCGAGCTGTTCGTGCTGCCGGAACCCGTCATCAGCGAGAAGACGGCGGTGCTCACCGGTCTCGACGGCCGCAAGATGAGCAAGAGCTACAACAACACGATCCCGCTGTTCGCCGACGAGAAGCAGCTGCGGAAGCTCATCATGAAAATCAAGACGAACAGCCTCGAGCCCGGCGTGCCGAAGGATCCGAACGATTCGATCCTGTTCGACATCTACAAGGCGTTCGCCACCGAGGAGGAGACCGCCGAGATCGAGCGACGCTACGCGGAAGGCATCTCCTGGGGCGAGATGAAGCAGGTGCTGTTCGAGTACCTGAACGACCATCTCGCCCCGTCGCGCGCGGAGTATCAACGCCTCATGAACGATCCCGCGGAGGTGGAGCGGGAGCTCCTGAAGGGTGCGGAAAAGGCGCGTGCCGTCTCGGTGCCGTTCCTGGCCGAGATCCGTTACGCCGTCGGCATCCGCCGGCTCGGCTGATCCGTCATGCCGGCGAACCCCGCCGAATCGCCCGCGCTGCTGCTGATCGACGTCCAGCAGGGCTTCGACGAGCCGGGCTGGGGAATCCGCAACAACCCGGAGGCGGAACGGCGGATCGCCGACCTGCTTGCGGCGTGGCGGGCCGAGGGCTTGCCGGTCCTGCACGTCCAGCACATGTCGACGGGCCCGACGTCGCCGCTGCGACCCGGCCTGCCCGGCAACGCCTTCAAGCCCGAGGCCCTGCCCGCCGCGGGCGAGCCCGTGTTCCGCAAGACGGTCAACAGCGCCTTCATCGGGACCGACCTCGAGGCGCACCTGCGCAAGGCGGGCATTCGCCGGCTCGCAGTCGCGGGCCTGACGACCGACCATTGCGTGTCCACGACGGTGCGCATGGCCGCCAACCTCGGTTTCGAGGTCGTCGTGGTGGACGATGCGACCGCCACGTTCGATCGCACGGGTCCGGACGGCACCCGCCACTCGGCGGAGGAGATGCACCGGACCGCGCTCGCCAGCCTGCACGGGGAATTCGCCGAGGTGCGGTCGACGGACGACCTGCTGTCGGCCCTGCGCGCCGCCGCCGGTTGAGACTTCCGCACGCCGGCGGCCCTCCCGTGCAACCGCACATCACCCTGATCACTCTCGGTGTCGACGACCTCGACAGGGCGGTACGCTTCTACCGGGACGGCCTCGGATGGCCGACGGAAGGCATCGTCGGCGAGCAGTTCGAGAACGGCGCGGTCGCGTTCTTCGACCTGCAACCGGGCCTGCGCCTGGCCCTGTGGCCGCGACGCAGCCTCGCGGCCGATGCCGGCGTGGCACCCGATCCGCCGAGTGCGACCCACACCTGCCTGGCCCACAACGTGCGCTCCCGCGAGGAGGTCGACCGGGTGATGGCCGAGGCGGCCGCTGCCGGCGCGGCGATCGTCAAGCCGGCGCAGGAGACCTTCTGGGGCGGTTACGGCGGCTATTTCCGGGACCCGGAAGGGCACCTGTGGGAGGTCGCCTGGAACCCGCGGATGCTGCCCGGGGAATGACGCGGGTGCGCACCCAGCGGCCGAAGCCCGGTGAGCCGCACCTTTCGACACCGCGCAATCGACACGGGGGGAAACGCTGGGGCATCATTGGCGGATGGGGGAGCATGACCCGAACCGGTTTCTCGAGCGTTGGGCGGAACGGGTCATCGACCGGGATCTCGACGGCCTGCTCGCGCTGTACGATCGTTCCGCCGTGCTGATCCCGACGTTCTCCAACCGCCTGCTCTGCGGGCATGAGCGCATCCGCGAGTATTTCGAGAGGCTTTGCAGCCGCGAGGATCTCAGGATCTCGCTGCACGAGCGGCCGCGGGTGGCTACGGCGATCGACGGCGGCTTGCAGGCGCTGGCGGGCATCTACCGCTGGCGGTTCGCCGTGGACGGTGAGCCGCTCGCTTTCGAAGCGCGCTTCAGCTTCCTGCTCGACCTGGCCCGGCCGTCACCGATCCTGCACCACCATTCCTCGCAGATCCCGCGCACGCTGTAGGTTGACACCGCCCAGGGAGAACGGCCGATGAAGTATCGTGGCAGTTGTCATTGCGGCAAGGTCGCCTTCGAGGTGGAGGGCGAGCTCGAGAGCGCACTCGCCTGCAACTGCTCGATCTGCTCACGCAAGGGCTCGCTTCTCTGGTTCGTGCCGCGCGCCAGCTTCACCCTGCTGACGCCGGAGGAGGAGACGGCCAGCTATTCGTTCAACCGGCACAGGATCCGGCATCGCTTCTGCCGCACCTGCGGCATTCACCCCTACGCCGAAGGAAAGAGCCCGGCAGGCGATCCGATGGCGGCGATCAACGTTCGCTGCCTGGAAGGCGTGGACCCGGATGCCGTTCCGGTCAAGCGCTTCGACGGCAGGTCCCTGTGACGATGCGGCGGCTGCGTCATGCCGTGCTGGCCGCGCTGCTGCTGGGCGCACCGGCGATGGCGGGGGCGGACGCGCTCGCACCGGGGCCCTACGCCCGGATCGTCGTGATCGAGCCGCACCCGGGCAAGGCCCAGGCCTTCCGCGACGGCTACCGGCGCCACCTCGAATGGCACCGCCGCGCCAACGACCCGTGGACCTGGCACGGCTGGACCTTCGTGCTGGGCGAGCGCCTGGGGGCGTTCATGGACGGCACGTTCGGCCACGCGGCGGAAGCGTTCGACCATGCCGTGGATCCCGCCGGCGACCGGGCCGACAACGCCGCCAACGTCACGCCCCATGCGGACTTTTCGAGCCACGGCGTGTACGAGCGACTGGACGGGCTGGGCGCCGGAGAGCCGCTGCCGGACGCGTCCCCGTATCTCGCGATGACGACGTACCGGGTGGAGCCGGGGCGCGAGGCCGCGTTCGAAGCGCTGGTCGCGGAGCGCGCCTGCGTCCGGGAATCCGGGGCCCGCTTCACCTGGATGCGGCTCGTGATCGGCGGCGAGGTGCCGCAGTACCTGCTGTTCAGGCCGGCGTCGTCCTTCGGCGAAGCCGCGCGCGTCGGCGATTTCTTCGGCGCCGGCGGGGCGTGCGAGAGCGCGGCATCCCTCGCCGGCACGGTGCGGGCCGTCCGCCACGAGCTGCTCGCCCGCCAGGCCGACCTGAGCTACGCGCCCTGAGGCCGCAGCCGGCCGGGTGCATGCCCCGGCGAGCGGCAGGCTCATGCACGCAAGGGCCCCGAAACGCCGTGTGGCGCCCCTCGTGGGCGACCCGGCGGCCCGAGTCAACGGAGATCGGTGACACGCGATATGCTGGAGCTCCTGCCGGATTGGCCCATGCTCGCCGCGTTCTCGGCGGCGAGCCTGCTGCTGGCCGTCACGCCCGGCCCGGGCGTCCTGTACATCGTCTCGCGCAGTGTCGCTTTCGGCCGCGGCGCCGGTCTCGCCTCGGTGCTCGGCGTCGCCCTCGGCAACCTCGGCAACGCGCTCGGGGCATCGTTCGGCCTCGCCGCCTTGTTCGCCGCGTCCTCGTTCGCGTTCACGATCGTCAAGCTGGCGGGCGCTGCGTACCTCGTCTGGCTGGGCGTGCGCACCCTCACGGGGCCGGGCGACGAGTCCGCCGCGGCAGCGACGTCGCCGGTACCCGCTGCCGCCAGCACGGTGCGCGAGGGCTTTCTCGTGGCGCTGCTCAACCCGAAGACCGCCGTTTTCTTCGCCGCCTTCCTGCCGCAGTTCATGACGCCGGGCGCGGCGGTCGCACAGCCGGTCCTGCTCGGCATGCTGTTCGTGGGAATCGCGATGGTGAGCGATACACTGTACGTGCTGGCGGCCGGCACGCTCGCGCCGCTCCTCGCCTGCAGCGGCCGCTCCGCCGGGCGTTGGGCCTCGGGCGGCATCCTCATCGGTCTCGGCATCGTCACCGCCGTGACCGGGCACCGTGATCGCTGACGTGGACTCGTATGCCTGGAAAGGGGCGCAGGTTGCATGGACGATCCGAGCTCGCCGTCGTCGGAGCCGGGCTCGTCACCGCGGCGGCGGGAGTCGCGGCGCTGCTCTCGGACGGCGCACTGCGCATCGCGTCGCTGGTGGCGCTCGGCGTGCTGGTGCTCTACTTCGTTTGCGGTGACGTCGTCCTCGCCATCTCGGACGAGCGCGAAACGCTGCGTAACCCGCACGGCAACCGCGCGAGTGACATGGGGCGGCCGGTACGGGTGATCGAGGACTTCACGCCCCGCAACGGCGCGAGCATGGGCAAGGTCTCCCTCGGCGGCGAAACGTGGAACGCGCGCTCCTCCGGCGGTACCTTGCACGCAGCCGGCGAGGAGCTCGTGGTGGTGGGAATCGATGGCCTGGTGCTCGTGGTGGCGCCGCGAGACGGCCGGTGAGCATGCGATGACGGACCTCGAACGCTACCTGCACGAGCAAATCCCGCTGTCGCGGGCGATGCGGGTGTCCGTGGTGGAAGCCGGAGAGCGCCGCGTCGTGCTGTCCGCGCCGCTCGCGCCGAACATCAATCACCGCGAGACCGTGTTCGGTGGCAGCGCGGCCGCGCTCGCGACGCTCGCCGCCTGGACACTGCTCGAGGTTCGCCTGTCCTTGGCCGGCCTGCCCGCCCGGGTGGTGATCCAGAGGAGCAGCATGGACTACCTCCGTCCCATCGCCGGGGATTTCACGGCCAAGGCGGACCTCACGGACGACGCCGCCTGGGACCGCTTTGTCCGCACGCTGGGGCGCCGCGGCAAGGCGAGGATCGCGCTCGAGGCGGTGGTCGAGCATGCCGGCAGCGAGGCGGCCCGCTTCGCGGGCGAGTTCGTCGCCGTGGCGGCTCCCGGCGAGCCGGCCCGGTCGTCCGCCTAGCGCTGCGCGGCCGCGAATTCCTCGTCGCTGATCAGGCCGTCGGCGTCGGTGTCGACCCGGTCGAAAGCCTCGGCGAGCAGCGGCATGTCGCGTGCCTCGTTCTCACCGATGACGCCGTCGCCGTCGGAGTCGAGGGATTCGAAATCCGCGCCCTCGAGCAGGTTGGTCGTGGCGGCCAGGTACTCCTGTTCACTGACGTTGCGATCGCCGTCCGTGTCGACGTCGTCGAACGCCTCGTTCAGCGATACCGGCATCGCGGCCGCCTCGCGCTCACTCACCACGCCGTCACCGTTGATGTCCACCTCCTCGAAGCTCAGGTCGGCGACGTGCATGGTGGCGGCCCGGTACTCGCTCTCGTCGATCCCGCCGCTCTGGTTGGTGTCGAGGCGGTCGAAGTTCTGCTCGAGACCGGGTATCTCACCGGCTTCCTGGCGGCTGATCACGCCGTCGCCGTCCGAGTCGTACTCGCTGTAGGCGGTGGTCAGGGGGTTTTCCATCTGCCGTATGGACTGGCAGCCGGCAAGGATCGCAAATCCCGCGATGAAGAACATCGCATGCTTCATGGCGCACTCCTGGGTGAGATACGTGTTCCGCCGGGACGGACCCGCCGGGCGCGTGTAGCGTTCGGGACGAAGCAATATCCGTGCCACGGGCCGGGCGTTGCGCGGCGGATGCCGCACGCGGAGCGCGGGTCTCGCGATTGCAATTTTTACAGCGCGTTGACGCCCGGATCGTCGAGGCGGATCATCGTCGGCAGGCACCGGACCGCGCAACAGCGTCCAAGAGGAGCAGCCCGTGGAGTTCCCCATCGCGTCCACCGCGATCGTGTACGTACCCGCGGCGGGCGGCGAGATCGCGACCGAGATCCAGGTCGGGTTGCCGCGCGAGGAGAGGGACGGGAGCTGGGCCTGCGACGTGGAGATGCCCGGCGTCGAGCGGCTGCGAACGATTCACGGCGTGGACAGCCTGCACGCGCTGCTGCTGGCGCTGGGCTTCCTGTCGGACCGCCTGGAGTACCTCGCCGGGCAGGGCGCGGCCTTCCTGTGGCCGGACACGCGCCAGCCGTCCCGGATCGCGGACATCCTGCCACGGCTGGATACGCTGGTCTCCTGAGTCCCCGCGCCCCGCCGCGCCGGTGCCAGCGGTTTCTCACCCGGTTCGACAAACGAGGAGGAGTGTCATGAAACGCAAGGGTCGCGCCACCTGGAACGGCGGCATCAGGGACGGCAAGGGTTGGGTGGCGAGCGACAGCGGAGTGCTGGCCGATACGCCGTTCTCCTTCAGCACGCGCTTCGAGGACGGGAAGGGCACGAACCCGGAGGAGCTGATCGCGGCGGCCCACGCCGGCTGCTTTTCGATGGCGCTGTCGGCCGAGCTCGGCAAGGCGGGGCTCACCCCGGAGAGCATTCGCACCGAAGCCGCGGTCACGCTGGAGAAGTCCGGTGAGGGTTTCGCGATCACCGCGGTGCACCTCGACGTGTCGGCGCGGGTGCCGAACGCGGACCAGGCGGCGTTCGAGAGCGCGGCGAATGCGGCCAAGACCGGCTGCCCGGTATCGAAGGTGCTGAACGCCACGATCACGATGGACGCCCGCCTCGAGGCATGAGGCCGGGCGGGGTCCGCCGGACCCGAACGGCCCCGGGCGCCCGCCGCCGGTGAAGGGCACGATCCTTTCACTCGCGGTGGTGCTGCTCGGCACGTACGCGCTGCTGTGCGCGTTCGTGTTCCTCTTCCAGCGCTCCCTGGTGTATTTCCCGACACCGGCGGTGGACGACGTGCCGGCCGAGGAGGTCTGGATCGAGTCCGCGGAGGCGCGCATCAGGATCTGGCGCCTCAACGCCGCGAAACGCCCGGCGCTGGTCTACTTCGGCGGCAACGCGGAGGACGTCGCCCTGAACGTGCCTGACTTCTCCCGGTCGTTCCCCGGCTGTGCCGTTTACCTCGTCAACTACCGCGGGTATGGGGGCAGCACGGGCTCACCGAGCGAAGCAGGGCTGTACCGCGACGCGGAAGCCGTGTACGAGCTCGTCGCCGGGCGCCACGCGCCCGTCATGGTGATGGGGCGCAGCCTCGGTGCCGCCGTCGCCGTTCACGTCGCTTCCCGGCGCGACGTCGACGGGCTCGTGCTCGTCACGCCGTTCGACAGCCTGCTGACGCTCGCCCGCCTCTACTATCCTTACCTGCCCGCGTCGCTGCTCCTGCGGGACCGTTACGACTCGACGGACAAGGCGCGCCGCATCCGCGCGCCGGTGCTGGTGCTCGCCGCCGCGCACGACGAGATCGTCCCGCGCAACAGCACCGGGGCGCTGGTGGACGCCATCGATCCCGCGCTGGTCACGTTCGCCGTCATCGAGAGCACGGGTCACAACACGATCGGCCTGTCGCCGGCGTACGAACGGGCACTGCGCCGCCTCGCCTGCGGCCGCGCCGGCGGTGAAGACGATGCCTGAGCGGATTGCGGCAGACGCCGTCGTGATCGTGCACCTCGCGTTCGTCGCGTTCGTCGCCGTGGGCGGCCTGCTCGTGCTGCGCTTCCCGCGGCTCGTCTGGCTGCACGTGCCCGCGCTCCTGTGGGGCGTGTGGATCGAGCTGACGGGCGACGTCTGCCCGCTCACGCCGCTCGAGAACGCGCTCCGGCACCGCGCCGGGGAGGCGGGCTACGAGACCGGGTTCATCGAGCATTACATCTACCCGGTCGTGTACCCTCCGGGGCTAACGCGTACCGTCCAGCTTGCCCTGGCGGGTGCCCTCGTTGCGCTGAACGCGGCGATCTACGGCACGCTCCTGGCCCGCCTGGGGCGGCGGCGAACCGGGGGGCGCTGACCGGCGCATGGTTGCGGAGCGCGGGTTGCTTCCGCAGAATGGGCGCCGCGCGCACACCCGGGCGTCGCGATGTTCGCGGGCCGGAATGCGAGACGGGGGAGCACGAGAATGTCCGAGTACACCGCAACCGTCGCCTGGGAACGCGGCGACCAGCCTTTCACCGACGGCGCCTACAGTCGTGGCCATCGCTGGATGTTCGATGGCGGCGCGATCGTCGAAGCTTCGGCTTCACCGCAGGTTGTGCCGGTGCCGATGTCCGTGCCGGAGTACGTCGATCCCGAGGAGGCGTACGTCGCGGCGATCGCCAGTTGCCACATGCTGTTCTTCCTTTCGATCGCCGGGAAACGGCGGTACGTGGTGGACAGCTATACCGACGCGGCGACGGGCTACATGGAGAAGCGCGACGGGCGGGAATGGGTGACCAAGGTGGTGCTCCAGCCGAAGGTCACGTTCGTCGGCGAGCGTGTGCCCACGAACGACGAGCTCGAAAAGCTGCATCACAAGGCGCACGAGCTTTGTTTCATCGCCAACTCCGTCAAAACGGAGATCATCGTCCGGGTGACCTCCTGACGGCGGCCGGAGCGACCAGGCCATGTACGAAGAGATCACCCACCCCTGTGTCCGCCACAAGCTGGCGCTGATCAGGGATCGCAGGACGGGCCACCAGGAGTTCCGGGCGCTGGCGCGCGAGATCACGAGGTTCGTCTGCTACGAGGCGCTGAAGACGATCAAGGTCCGGAAGGTCAGCGTCGAGACGCCGCTCGCGACCGCCGAGGGCTACAAGATCGACGAGGAGCTGATCGTGGTGCCGATCTTGCGCGCCGGTATCGGCATGCTGGAGGGCATCCTCGATCTCGTGCCCACGGCCCGCGTCGGGTACGTGGGCATGTATCGCGACAAAGGCACCAAGCGCCCGGTCACGTACTACGAGCGGATACCGGAAGCTTCGGGCGACGCGCTCTACGTCGTGATCGACCCCATGATCGCCACGGGCGGGTCCACGGCGGCAACGATCGAGATCCTCAAGCAGCACGGGGCGCGACACATCGTGGTCGTGTGCATCGTCACCTGCCCGGAGGGGCTCGAGGTCATCGAGTCGGCACACCCGGACGTCCGGGTCTACACCGCGGCGGTCGACGATCACCTGGACGAGCGCAAGTACATCGTCCCGGGGCTTGGCGATGCCGGGGACCGGCTGTTCGGCACGAGCTGATTGTCGTAGCAATCCCCGTCGGGATGCGCTATACCTTTCCGGCGCGGGCAGGAACCCGTCTCGTGCCGCCGCGCGGTCGTTGCGCCGACGCCATGAGCCAGGTTCCTCGACTGCCTCGCGAGCGGCGGCCGGCCGCGAGGCAGGGTCCCGGCCAGCTCACCGGACGAAGGCGTAGCATGGGCCAGACGACCTTGCACACGATTTGCAAGACAGTGGTGCTGCCGGCGCCTGCAGCGGAGCTGTACGAAACGTACATGGATCCGCAGAAGCACGCCGAGCTCATCGGCGCGCCGGTCAAGATCAGCGAAGAGGCAGGCTCACCGTTCGAAGCGTTCGGCGGCCTGGTCACCGGCACGACGCTGCAGGTCGTGCGCCACCGCCTGATCGTGCAGTCGTGGCGTTCCGTGAACTTCGCCAAGACCGATCCGAATTCGATCCTCGTGCTGTCGTTCACACCGGAGGACGAGGACGGACGGATCGACCTCGTGCACGTCAACGTGCCGTCCAGCGACTACCAGGGCGTTTGCGGGGGCTGGGATTCGCGCTATTTCGCGCCGTGGCTCGAGTGGCTGCAGCAACACCGCCCTTCCTCCGGCAAGCGGAAATAGCCTTATGTGTCAGCGTGTTGCGAGGCAGTCGCCGGCGCCGGCCGGGGGCGGCCCGGGCCGTTTGTCGGTTTTCGCTTGCGCCCGGCCCGCACGGGCGTACCATACGCGCCCTCGCTGTGCAGGGACGGGCGGTGCTTCGGTATCGCCGCCCCGGCGGCGGGAGACGACCGGTTCGACCGGTTTCAGTAGAAACGCCAGTTCGCTGGCTTGAGGAACGTAAGAGAGAACGTATGTCAGACGTAGTCGAGGGGACCGTCAAATGGTTCAACGATGAGAAGGGCTTTGGCTTCATCGCCCGCGAGGGTGGCAAGGACGTGTTCGTGCATCACAGCGCGATCAATGCAACCGGCCGCCGGTCCCTGCGTGAAGGTCAGAGAGTAACGATGAAGGTGACGCAAGGACAGAAAGGTCCCCAGGCGGAGAACGTCACTCCGCTGTAACGCTCGGAATTCAAGCCGGTGGCATCCCGAACGGGTGCCGCCGGCCCGAAGCAACTCCCGCCCGAAGTGAGGCACAATAGCCTCCTTCGGGCTTTTTGCTTTCACGGGGCCGCGAGCACGGGACGGAGAGGGAACGACGACGCATGAAGAAACGCACGCTCCTCTCGTGGAGCAGCGGCAAGGACAGCGCGTGGGCCCTGCACGTCCTCCGGCAGCGGGACGACGTCGAGGTCGTGGGGCTGTTCACGACCATGAACGAAGCGGCGGACCGGGCCGCCATGCACGCCGTTCGCAGGGCGCTGGTCGCCCGGCAGGCGGAGGCCGCGGGGCTGCCGATCGATTTCATTCCCCTGCCGTACCCCTGTCCGAACGCGGCCTACGAAGCGGCGATGTCGGACTACGTTGCTGCCGCGCGCGAGCGCCGCATCGACTGTTTCGCTTTCGGCGACCTGCACCTCGAGGACGTGCGCCGCTACCGCGAGGATACGCTCGCCGGCACCGGCATCGAGCCGTTGTTCCCGATCTGGGGCAGCGACACGGCAGCGATGGCGCGTACGATGGTGGATGCCGGGCTGCGGGCGCGCGTCACCTGCGTCGATCCGCGCCGCCTTGCCGCGCGCTTCGCGGGGTGCGTCTTCGACCATGCCTTCCTGGACGACCTGCCGCACGGGGTCGACCCGTGCGGCGAGAACGGCGAGTTCCACACGTTCGCGTTCACGGGTCCGATGTTTCACCGATCGCTCGACGTCGTCGTGGGCGAGACCGTCGAACGCGACGGCTTCGTCTTCAGCGACCTGCTCGAAGCAGAGCCTTGAGGACACGACCATGCACAAGAGCCGTTTCGCCGGCATCATCATCGATTGCCGGACCGACGATCTCGACGGCGCCACGGATTTCTGGAGCGCGGCGCTCGGGCTGGCGCCCAAGCCGGACCTCGAGCCGAATTACACGACGCTCGACACGCGCCCGGACGAGCCCTATGTCCAGTTGCAGAAAGTGACGCACGAAAGCCGCGTCCACCTGGACATCGAGACGGACGACATCCCGGCGGAAGTCGCGCGCCTCGAGGCGCTCGGCGCGCGCAAGATCGCCGACGTGCGCGACTGGTGCGTGATGGAAGCGCCGACCGGCCAGCGCTTTTGCGTCGTGCCGGCGCTGCGCCCGGACTTCGATGCGCAGGCGAATCGCTGGTCCTGAGCGGCGGACGTCGGACGATGAGTGACGCGCTCGCCAATGGCGCGCCCGCCGGCGCGGTGCCGTCGACCGCGCTGGCGGCTGCATGGGCGGCGATCTTCGTCGCCGTGCTCGCCTGGTCGGCCATAGAGCCGAAGGACTACCCGACCTGGGCGCTGGAAGTGTCGCCGGCAGTTGCGGCCGCGCTCGTCCTCTGGGGAACGCGGCGGCGTTTTCCGCTGACGAGGCTGCTGTACGTCCTGATCCTGGTGCATTGCATCGTGCTGATCGTCGGCGGTCACTACACCTACGCGGAGGTGCCGCTCTTCGACTACCTGCGCGACGCGCTCGGACACGAGCGCAACAATTACGACAAGCTCGGCCATTTCCTGCAGGGCTTCGTGCCGGCGCTGGTCGCACGCGAGGTGACCATCCGCAAACGCGTGTTCGCCGATCCGCGCTGGCGCACGTTCTTCATCGTCGCGCTGTGCCTGGGCATCAGCGCGGCGTACGAGCTGGTCGAATGGGCCGTCGCGCTCGTCTCCGACGAGGCGGCCGAGTCCTTCCTCGGCACCCAGGGTTACGTCTGGGACACGCAGGCGGACATGGCGTTCGCGGGGCTGGGTGCGATCGTGGCGCTTGCGGCGTTCGGCAGGCTCCACGACCGGCAGTTGCGCGCGGCGGGGTTCCTCCGATGACCACCGTCGCGCCGCAGCCGGGGGCCGGCTACGTCGTGAAGCGCGCGGACAGGCGTCACCTGCGCGACGTACCCGCGATCGAGCAGGCGGCGGTCACGTTGTTCTCCGTCGAGGATGTGCCGCTGGCGCTGCGCTTCCGCGTGACCGCGCCGGAGCCGCTCGCCGAGGCGCAACGCGACGGGCGGCTGTGGGTCGCGGAGAATGCTGCGGGGAAGACGGTGGGGTTCGCGCTGGCGGAGATCGTCGACGGCGAGGCGTACCTGACGGAGGTCGATGTCCATCCGGCGCACGCCCGGCAGGGTATCGGCACGCGCCTCGTGCAGACCGTCGCGGGCTGGGCGGCCGGGCAGGGGTTCGCGTTTCTCCTGCTCGTCACGTTCCGCCACCTGCCGTGGAACGCGCCGTTCTATCGCAAGCTCGGCTTCGAGGCGGTGCCCCCGGGGGACATGGGACCCGAGCTCCGCGGCATCTTCGACGAGGAGGCGCAGGCCGGTATCGACCCCGGCAAGCGCGTTGCCATGCGGCTTGCGCTCCCCGGGCGCGGCCGCGCCGGGGGAGAACCGGCGTGACGACGCGGCGCTGCGCCTTCCTGGCCATGGACAGCAACGAGGGCTGGTCGGTCGACGTCGAGCTCGCCATCGCGCCGCTCGAGGCGCGCGGCTGGCAGGTGGAGCTCGTACCCTGGCGGCGCCCGGCCGTGGACTGGAGCCGCTTCGATGCCGTCTACATCGGGACGCCCTGGGACTACCCGGAGGACGCGGAGCGATTCCTCGCCGTGCTCGCGGCGATCGACGCCTCCGGGGCGGTGCTCGTCAACGAGCTGACCCTGGTGCGCTGGAACGTCCGCAAGACCTACCTGCGCGATCTCGCGGAGCGCGGCGCCGACGTCGTGCCCGGCCGCTGGCTCGAGCGTTACGACGCCGCGGCCGTGCAACGTGCGGCGCAGGCGTTCGATGCCCCCCGCATCGTCGTGAAACCGGTGGTGGGCGCGAACGCGGCGGACACGTTCCTCCTGTCCCGCGAAGAAGCCGACGCCGCCCGAGAGCGTCTCGCCGCGGTTTTCGGCGAACGGCCGCTCATCGTGCAGCCGTACCTGGAGGCCATCGAATCGGACGGGGAGCTCTCGCTGTTCTATTTCGGCGGCGAGCTCAGCCATGCCATCCGCAAGGTCCCCCGGAGCGGCGATTTCCGCGTCCAGGAGGAGCACGGTGCGAGCATCACCGCCATCGTCCCGGAGGCCGGCGCCGTCCGCGCCGCCGAGCGCGTGCTGTCCCTCGTCAGCCCGCGGCCCGTGTACGCGCGCTGCGACCTCGTGCGCGGTCCCGGCGGGCGTTTCCTGCTCATGGAGCTCGAGCTGATCGAGCCCTCGCTGTACCTGCGCATGGATGCGGGCGCGGCCGAGCGCTTCGCGGGCGCTTTCGACCGGCACGTCGGGGTCCGCCTGCGCGATCGAAGCCGGCCCGGCGCCGTGTAGGACCGCACGCCACCATTCGTTGTTTGTTCCGGCC
>DATGQE010000102.1:0-96501 GCA_035304345.1 Woeseiaceae bacterium
GCCTCACCGTCGAGCACGAGCCGGGCGTAACCGCTCGAGTACATCTCGAGGTCGTACGTGCCGCTGCGCTTCGGGACGATCGTGCCTTCCCACGTGACCTTCAGGTCGTCGAGGTCCGCCACCGCTTCCGGCAGCGGATGCTCCCGGACGTTGCCGTGATCCAGGTACTGGTAGTCCAGGTCCGCCACGCGAGCCTCGAGCACGGGGTCCTCGCCCGCGTAGTAGCGGGCGGTCAGGGCGCCGGGCTCGCCGGCGGCATCGTAGAGCTCGAAGCCGTCGGCGAGCGGCCGCGGCGGCTCGGGCGAGCCGACGCGGGTGACCGAGGCGTTGTTCCACAGGAGTCCCCAGCCGCGCGTCGAGACGAGAAACGGGATGCTGATGAACACGTTGTGCGTCGTGAGCGTGACGTTCTCGCCCGCGTGGTTCAGGTCCCCGCTCTGGTGCTGCCCGAGGCCGTAAAGCGCCTCGTCTTCGGCGCGGTGGAACTGCTGGCGCACCGCGTACGAATCCGCGGCGACCGGCCCCGGATCCTCCGTGACGGGAGCGAGGCTGCGCTCCGCCTCCGCGAGCAGGACGTTGCCGGCGGCGTCGCGGAACGTCACGGCACCGGTATCGAGCGCCACTTCCGCGCGTACCGCCGCCGTCGTGAGGCGCAGCACGCCTGCGGCCCCTTCCGCCTCGAACGGCACGCCGGCCGGCTGCGCGACGACCATCAGCGGTTCCGGCAGGTTCGCGAAATCGGCGCCCGGCGTCGCCGTGACGCGCACGATCGCCTCGTCGATCACCTGCAGCCGCAGGCGCCGGAAATCGCCGTCCGCGAGCTCGACGACGACCCCGTCCGGCGTCTCCTGCCAGCCCCTCGCCGCCGCCTCTCCGGACGGCGCCTCGGAGCAGGCGGCGAGCGCCGTCGCAAAAGCGACCGCCGCCCCGCACGCGCCTGCACCGCGCGGGAGCCGAGGCGCGCGGCCGGTGCCGGAGTGCCGCGCCGTTCGGGCACGGAAACGTCGCGCGCGATGCGCGCTCCAACCGTCGATGCGTTTCACCTGTTCCCCGTCTCGTAAGTGGCGAGCCGCACCTCGAGCAGTGCGGCTGCCCCGAGAAATTCAGCCCCCGGTCCGCCCGGTCGCCGTTCCATGCGCGCTCGAACCGCCGTTCTTCTTCCTCTGCCGGGCCTGTCCGTGCGCTTGGGCGGCATGTGCATCATGAACCTGGGCTACCGCGGCTTCAATCGCTCGCTGGTCGCGCTCGGCAGCGTCGTGGCGCCCACCACCCGTCGCGGTCACCGTTCCCAAGGGCCTCTACTGGTACTGGCGTGACCGCACACGGCGGAGTGTGATGCCGCTCCGGGCGGCCGTGGGCGGCCCACCCTAGACTGGGCCTCCATGGCGATCCGCTACCGAGGTCTCGCGCTGTACTCCGTGCTGCTCGCCGCCGTCGCGGCGGCATGGCTGGCGCACGGCCTCGCGGCGGCTTCGGCGTTTCCGCCGGCCTGGGTGGCGCTGCTCGCCGTCGCCGCGTGCCTAGTCGTCTGGCAGCTCGGCATCCCGGCGCCGCGCGTGGGGCTGGCCTCCATGGAACGCCTGCCGCAGATCGGGCTGCTGCTGGTGCTGGAACCGCCGGTCGCCGCGGCGCTGTGCGCGACGGCATCGTTCCTGTGGCCGCTCGTCAACCGCCGCTATCGCCAGGATTCGTGGCGCGTCGGCCTGCTGCGCGGCGTGCACAACGCGGCGATGACGGCCCTCATGCTGTTGGCCGCGGGCTCGGTGTACCTGGCGCTCGGAGGCGAGCACCCGCTCGCCACCCTCGGGCCCGGGCACCTGCTGCCCCTCGTCGCGATGGCGCTCACCGCGCAGGCCGTGAACGTGGCGCTCCTGGCGTTGTTCTTCCGCCTCGACGGCCGCGACGTGCGCCGCCTCATCCGGCCGGTGTACACGCTCGTCGACCTCGTGATCGTGCCTGCCGGCGTGCTCGCCGCCCTGCTCTTCAACGGCGCGCCGCGGGCGGCGTTCGGCCTGTACGTCGCGGTGATGGCCACGTTCCTGCTCTCCTTCAACCGCCTCGACCGCGCGCTCGGCACGCGCAACCCGGTCCGGCCGCTCGTCAATCTCGCCGCCACCCGCACGTCGCTGTTCGGTGCGCGGCGCGTCGACGACCTCGCCGAACGCATCAGGAAAGAGACCGCGGCGCTGTTCCGTTTCGAGGAATTCACGTTCGCGCTCGCCGATGACGACTCGCGCACGCTCGACGTGCGCCTGCACGAACGCAACGGCCGCCGGCTCCAGGGCGGCGACCGCCCGCTGGGGACGGGACTGTTCGGCTGGATCGTCGAGCATGGCGAGGCGGTGCTCGTCGCGGACTGGTCGGCCGCCCCCGAAACCCTGCGCCGCTCGGCCACGGTAGACGAACGGCGGGCGGGCTCGATCATGGCGGTGCCCCTCACGCTCGACGAGACGGTCATCGGCATGCTCGCGGTGACCCACTCGCAGCGCGACACGTGGTCGGAGGCCGATCTGCACCTCATGCGCCAGCTCGCGGAACAGGTCACCGCAGCGGTGGCGGACGCGCGAGCCTTCGAGGACCTCGAGAACTACCGGCGCGACCTCGAGCAGCGCGTGGCCGAGCGGACCGCCGCCCTCGAGCGCGCCAACGGCGAGAAGGAACGCCTGATCGCCGCGCTGCGCGAGCGCAGCCGCCTGCTGGAGCGGGAGACCCAGGAGGATCCGCTCACCGGCATCGCGAACCGGCGCCATTTCAGCCAGCGCCTCGATGACGAGATCCAGGTCGCGCTGTCCGTCGGCCAGCCGCTCACGCTCGCCGTCGCGGATCTCGACCGCTTCAAGGAAATCAACGACCGGCTCGGGCACGCCATCGGCGACGAGGTCCTGCGGCAGACGGCCGGGCTGATGCGCGACCTGTGCCGCACGACGGACCTCGTGGCGCGCATCGGCGGGGAGGAGTTCGCGCTGATCCTTCCCGGCATGGCACGTCATTCGGCGGTGCACTTCTGCGAAGTGTTGCGTGCCAGGATCGAGTCGCACGACTGGGGCCGCGTGCACCCGGACCTCAAGGTCACGCTGAGCATCGGCCTCGCGCAATGGGAAGGTTCCGGCAGCACCGGCGACCTGCTGCAGGCCGCCGACACCCGCCTGTACCGCGCCAAGCGCGCCGGCCGGAACCGCGTGGCGTGACCCTGGCGCACCGATACGTACGAGATCGAGCGCCCCGCCCGGCGCCGCGTCGCCGGGCGGGCGACCTGGCGGACTAGCCTGCCGCGGCCTCCGGCGTCGCCTGCGCGAGCATGCGCCGGATGCCGCTCACGGCCTGGCGGATGCGGTGCTCGTTCTCGACCAGCGAGAAACGCACGAAGCCTTCGCCGGCGCGCCCGAAACCGACCCCCGGCGATACCGCCACCCCGGCCTCCTCGAGCAACCGCTTGGAGAACGCGAGCGAGCCCAGGTGGCGCCACGGCTCGGGGATCCGCGCCCAGACGAACATGGTCGCCCTGGGCTTTTCGATCGGCCAGCACCCCGGCCCGGGCTTCCCGAGGCCGTCCACCAGCCGGTCGCGGCGCCCGGCGTAGATCGCGGCGTGCTCCGCGACGCAGGATTGCGGTCCGCGCAGCGCCTGGATCGCACCCACCTGGATCGGCGTCGGGATCCCGTAGTCGAGATAGCTCTTCATGCGGGCGAGCGCGCGGATCATCGACGGGTTGCCGCAGGCGAAGCCCACGCGCCAGCCGGCCATCGAATGGCTCTTCGACAGGGACGTGAACTCGATCGCCACGTCGCGCGCGCCGGGCACCTCGAGGATGGACGGCGGCCGGTAGCCGTCGAACGCGATCTCGGCGTAGGCGAAATCGTGCAGCAGCATGACCCCGTGCCGCCGCGCGGCGGCGACGATGCGCTCGAAGCAACCGTCCGGCGCCACCACGGTGGTCGGGTTGTGCGGGAACGACAGCACGACGAGCTTCGGGCGCAGCCGCGGGATCGCGTCCTCGAGCGCATCGACGAAGGTGTCTCCCTGCGCGACCGGCAGCGTCTCGAGCCTGCCGCCCGCGATCTCGACCGAGTACTGGTGGATCGGGTAGCCGGGATCCGGGCACAGGACGACGTCCCCCGGACCGACCGTCATCAGGACGAAGTGCGCCAGGCCCTCTTTCGAGCCGATCAGCGCGATGGCCTCGTGCTCGGGATCGAGCGCCACGCCGTAGTTGCGCGCGTACCATTCGCAGATCGCGGCGCGCAGGTTCGGGATGCCGCGCGAGCTCGAGTAGCGGTGCGTGCGCGGGTTGGACGAGGCCTCGCGGATCTTCTCCACGACGTGCGCCGGCGTCGGCAGATCGGGGTTGCCCATCCCGAGGTCGACCACGTCGCGCCCGGCGCGCCGCGCGGCGAGCATGAGCTCCGTCACCTGCGCGAACACGTAGGGCGGCAGCCGTTCCAGGCGGTGGAAGTCGAACGTATTACCGGGGGCGCCCTCGAGCGCCGTGCTGCTCATGTCCATGATCCCTCGACGGCGCAACGCGCCGGCACCGCAACCGGGCATTTTTAAGGGAGTTGTCCGGCCACCGTCAACAGGATTCCTTATATAATACTGGCCATTCCCCCTGATCGATCATCACTCGAAACCTGCCATGACCGAGAAACTGCAGTCTGGCGATGCTTTGCTCATCGTCGATGTCCAGAAGGACTTCTGTGCCGGCGGCGCGCTCGCCGTGCCCGGAGGCGACGAGGTCGTTCCCGTGCTCAACGAATGGATCGAGGCGGCGCGCGCCGCCGGGGTGCCCATCATCGCCTCGCGTGACTGGCATCCCCGCGAGCACGTGAGCTTCGCCTCGCAGGGCGGTCCCTGGCCCGAGCACTGCGTGCAGGACACGGAGGGCGCCGAGTTCCACGACGACCTCGCGCTGCCCGACTCCGCGGTCCGCGTCAGCAAGGGCACTGCCTTCGATCGCGACGCCTACTCCGCCTTCGATGGCACCGGGCTCGACACCTACCTCGCACGTCACGGCATCCGGCGCCTCTGGGTCGGCGGCCTCGCGGAAGACGTCTGCGTGCTGCAGACCGTGCTCGATGCGCGGCGCAAGGGCTTCGACACCCACGTGATCGCCGGCGCAACGCGACCGGTCGACCCGGCCGCGCGCCCGCGCGTGCTCGAGGAGATGGAGAAAGCGGGCGCCCGGATCGCCGCATGAAGGCGCCGCACCCGTGGCCGACGGAGGACGACCTCGGGCTCCTGGTCGACCTCTACGAGCTCAGCATGCTCCAGGGCTACTGGGCCGCGGGTATGGAGGGCCAGGCGACCTTCAGCCTGTATTTCCGCAAGCTGCCCGCCGGGCGCCGCTTCATGCTCGCGTGCGGGCAGCAGCACGCGGCGCACCTCGTGACGCGACTGCGCTTCCCCGAGGCCGCGCTCGAGAAGATTGCGCGGCTCGGCGGCTTTCGCGACGAGTTCCTGCGCTGGCTGGGCGACTTCCGCTTCAGCGGCGACATCGTCGCGCTGCCGGAAGGCACGCCCGTGTTTCCCGAGGAGCCGTTGCTCGAGGTGAGCGCGCCGATCGCGGAAGCGCAGCTCCTCGAGACGCTGCTCATGAACCTCGTCCACCTCGAGACGGTGCTGGCGTCCAAGGCCATCCGCATGGTGCTCGCCGCCCGCGGGCGGCCCGTCGTCGATTTCGGCATGCGCCGCATGCACGGCATCGATGCCGCGGTGCGCGGCGTGCGAGCCTACCGTACGGCGGGCATCAGCGGCACCAGTCACGTGCTCGCCGGACTGCACTTCGGGCTGCCGGTGAGCGGCACGATGGCGCACAGCTACATCCAGGCATTCGACGACGAGGCGGAGGCGTTCCGGCGCTACGCGGAGCTGTACCCGGGCACGACCCTGCTCGTCGACACCTACGACACGCTCGCCGCGGTCGACAAGGTCATCGCGCTCAGGCACGAGCTGGGTGACGCCTTCCGCATCGGCGCCGTGCGGCTCGACTCCGGGGACATGGCCGCGCTCGCCCGGGCGGCGCGCGCGCGCCTCGACGCCGCCGGCCTCGCCGACGTGAAGATCTTCGCGAGCGGCGGGCTGGACGAGCACGGCATCGCGGCGCTGCTCGCCGCCGGGGCGCCGATCGATGCGTTCGGCGTGGGCACCTCGCTCGGCACCTCGGCCGACGCGCCGTATCTCGATCTCGTGTACAAGATGACCGCCTTCGCAGGGCAGCCGCGCCTCAAGAACTCGCCCGGCAAGGCCGTCTGGCCGGGCGCCAAGCAGGTGTTTCGCCATACCGACGAAGCCGGCCGCTACGTGCGCGACGAGGTGACCCTGCGCAGCGAGCACCGCGACGCCGAAGGATTGCTCGTCCCGGTGGTCGCGGCCGGCGAGCCGCTGGACGTGCCCACGCTCGACCTCGATGCCGCGGCCGCGCACGCGGCCGATGCCGTCGCTCGACTCCCGGAATCGCTGCGCGCGCTCGACGATACGGCTGCCGGGTACCCGGTGAGCATCAGCCCCGCGCTGCGCGCCGAGCGCGAGCGTGCGCTCGAGCGCATCGCGCCGCACTGACGGCCGCACTCCCCGCCACCCGTGGCGCGAAACTTGCAGGCTCCCCCCGGGGGACAAGCGACGCTCGCGCGGAGGCACCATGGGCAGGAAACACGGCAGCAGCGTGAAGGACGACGAGCGCTACGAGGCGTTGCGGCGCGAAGGCATGAGCAAGGAGAAGGCGGCACGCATCGCCAACACACCGCGCAAGGAAGCCGGCCGCCGCGGCGGTAAGGCGCCGCCCTACGAGGACTGGAGCAAGGAAGCGCTCTACAGGAAGGCGAAAGACGTCGGCATCGAAGGCCGGTCGCGCATGAGCAAGCGCGATCTCATCGACTCGCTGCGCAACCATTGAACCGCCCCGCGCCCGCGGGAGCCGGCCAGGCCGGCGAAACCGGGACCCGGCAGAGCACCGCGCGCCAGTTGCGGCGCGCGCTGGTGTTTGCCGTCCCGCACCGGCGCACCATCGTCCTCGTCCTCCTCCTGACGCTTGCCGTCGCCGTCGTGAGCTCCGTCGAGCCGCTGGTCCTGAAGCACATCATCGACGGGCTGACGGCGGGCCGCGGACTGTCCGCGGTGGGGGTCGGCCTGGTGCTGCTCGGGATCATGTCCCTGTTCCGCGAAGGCGCGAGCGGAACCTCGAACTGGCTGACGTGGCGCATGCGCATCGGGCTCCAGTACGCGCTGCTCGAAGCCACCGTGGAGCGGCTCCACCGCATGCCGCTCAAGATGCAGCGCAGCGAAGGCGTGGGCGCCGTGCTCACGCGGCTCGATCGCAGTATCCAGGGATTCGTAGCGGCGGTCACCCAGCTCCTCACCAGCGTCGTCCCGGCCGTGATCTTCCTGCTCGTCGCGGTGGTCGTCATGCTCGACCTCGACTGGCGCCTGGCGCTCGTGGTGCTCGCGTTCGCACCGCTCCCCGCCCTGCTCGCGGCCATCGCGGCACCGGAGCAGACCCGCCGCGAGCGCAGCATGCTGGATCGCTGGGCGCAGATCTACTCGCGCTTCAACGAGGTGCTCGCCGGCATCGTCACGGTGCGCAGCTTCGCCATGGAAGAGGCCGAGAAGCGCCGCTTTCTCGACGACGTGAGCGCGGCCAACCGGCTGGTCGTGCGCGGCGTCGCGACCGACAGCGCGTTCGGCACGGCGAGCAACCTGGTGGTAGCGGTGGCGCGCATCGCGGTGATCGGCCTCGGCGGCCTGTTCATCGTGCGGGGCGAAATGACGGTCGGCACCCTCATTGCCTTCCTGGGCTACGTCGGCGGCCTGTTCGGCCCGGTGCAGGGATTGAGCGGCACATGGACGGCGCTGAAGCGCGGGACCGTGTCCCTCGACCAGATTTTCGCGATCCTCGATCTCCAGGAGCACCTGGGAGATGCGCCCGATGCGCGCGAGCTCGAGAGCGTGCGCGGCGACATCGCTTTCGAGGACGTGCATTTCGCCTATGGTCCCGCAGAACGCCCGCTGCTCTCCGGCATCACGCTCTCCGTCCGTGCGGGTGAGAAGATCGCGATCGTCGGTCCGAGCGGCTCGGGGAAGACGACGCTGATGGCGCTGCTCATGCGCTTCTATGACCCGGATGCCGGGCGCGTAACGCTGGACGGCCATGACCTGCGCGACCTGAAGCAAAGCTCGGTGCGGCGCCACATCGGCGTCGTCCTGCAGGACCCGCTGCTGTTCAACGACACCATCCGCGCCAACATCGCCTACGGCTATCCCGACGCCACCCAGGAAGAAATCGAGGCAGCCGCCCGGGCGGCAGCCGCACACGACTTCATCGTCGCATTGCCCGACGGTTACGACACCGTGGTCGGAGAGCGCGGCGGCCGCCTGTCCGTGGGGGAGCGCCAGCGCATCTCGATCGCGCGAGCGCTGGTCAAGCGCCCTTCCATCGTCGTGCTCGACGAGGCGACCGCGTCGCTGGATGCCGATTCCGAAGCCGCCGTGCAGGACGCCATCGACACGCTGGTGCGCGGTCGCACCACGTTCATCATCGCGCACCGGCTGAGCACGGTCGTGAATGCCGATCGCATCGTCGTTCTCAAGGACGGGCGCATCGCCGGGATCGGCACCCACGAGGAGCTGCTCGCCGGGAACGAGTACTACGCCCGGCTCGTGCGGCAGCAGACCCGCGGGCTGATCCGCAACGAAGGCGAGTGAGGCCGCACGCGGCCGTGGCGACACCGGCCGCCGGAGAGCCGGGTTCCGCCGGTCACCAAAATTACAATCCGGGGCCCATTTTTTACACAGCGCCTGCCGCCGGATCGGCGCACCCGCACCCGCAATTTTCCAATCACGATTCAAGGGGAAGCGAGCGAGTCCCGCGCCCTTCGTCCAGCATCTTCAGTGGCATACGTTTTGCATGATGCTGCCATACCTGCCTCTACGTGCGGCCAGTCTCGGAGGCACAGGATTGACCACACGGAGAGAACCTCATGAAGATTCTCGTTGCAGGTGGCGCCGGCTTCGTTGGCTCGCATCTGTGCCGACGGCTCATCCAGGACGGGCACAGCGTCTTCTGCCTCGACAATCTGCTCACCGGGCGCCGGCGCAACATCGCGGGCCTGCTGACTTCTCCGCGCTTCTCGTTCATCCAGCGCAGCGTGCTCGACCCGATCTGGCTGCCGGTCGATGCGATCTTCAACCTGGCGAGCCCCGCGTCGCCGGTGCATTACCAGTCCGAGCCCGAGCTCACCTTGCGCACCAACGTCGAGGGCAGCCTCAAGCTCCTCGAGCTGGCCGAAGACACGGGCAGTCACTACGTCTACGCCTCCAGCAGCGAGGTGTACGGCAATCCCGCGCAGCATCCGCAGCAGGAGGATTATCTCGGCAACGTGAAGACGATGGGCCCGCGCGCGTGCTACGACGAATCGAAGCGATGTGCGGAGACCGTCTGCTACCTGTACCAGAAACGCGGCGTCCGGGTCTCCGTCGTGCGCATTTTCAACACCTACGGGCCGCGCATGCGCGTCGATGACGGGCGTGCCGTGTCCAACCTGCTCACGCAGGCCCTGCGCCAGGAGCCGCTCACGATCTACGGCGACGGCTCGCACACGCGTTCCTTCTGCTACGTGGACGACCTCGTCAACGCGCTCGTGCGGGTCCTCGACCTGAAAGAGCCGTTGCCGGGCGCGCTGAACCTCGGGAATCCCGAAGAGGTCACGGTGCTGCACCTTGCGAAGCTCGTGCTCGAGCTGACCGGCTCGCCTTCCACGATCGACTTCCGTCCGCTGCCGGTCGACGACCCGGCGCGACGCTGTCCCGACATCTCACTGGCGCGGCAGGCGCTCGGCTGGGCGCCCGTGACCCGGCTGGAGGACGGACTGAAGCGCACGATGCATTACTTCAAACGGACCATGACCGATCGCGAGGTCACGCCGATTTCGGCTGCCGCCGTGCAATGAAGAAGGTGTTGATCACCGGGGGAGCAGGCTTCATCGGAGGCCATGTCGCGGAGGAACTGCTCGCGCACGGGTACGACGTGCGCGTCGTCGACTCGCTCGACCCGCAGGTGCACGAGGAAGACGCGTTCCCCGCGTGGCTGGACGGCGCCGTCGAGCGCATCGAGGCGGACGTGCGGGACACGGACGCGATCACGCGCGCGCTGTCCGGTGTCGACGCCGTCGTGCACCTCGCCGCCGTCGTCGGTGTCGGCCAGAGCATGTACCAGCTTCGCCGCTACGTGGGCGTGAACTCGCACGGAACGGCAACCCTGCTGGAGGCCCTCGCCGAGCGCCCCGTCCAGCGGTTGCTCGT
This sequence comes from Woeseiaceae bacterium, assembly GCA_035304345.1. Classification (GTDB taxonomy): domain Bacteria; phylum Pseudomonadota; class Gammaproteobacteria; order Steroidobacterales; family Woeseiaceae; genus IDS-8. The sequence goes on from DATGQE010000102.1 coordinate 10,291, forward strand.
CGCATCCAGCATGAGCGTGTACGGCGAGGGTGCGTACCGCGACGGCCGGCAGAGGCTGGTGCATCCGCCCGGCAGGCCGCGCGAGCAACTCGCCCGCCGGGAATGGGACATCCGCGACGAGCACGGCGAGCTGGTGCCCATCCCCACGCCGGAAGGAATCGTGCCGGTGCCTTCCTCCCCCTACGCGCTCACCAAGTACGACCAGGAGCTGCTGTGCCTGATGTTCGGGCGCGCCTATTCCGTGCCGACGCTCGCCCTGCGCCTTTTCAACGTGTACGGGCCGCGCCAGGCGCTATCGAATCCCTACACCGGGGTGATGGCGATCTTTGCCTGCCGCCTGCTCAACGACCGCCCGCCCCTGATCTACGAGGACGGCGCGCAGCTCCGCGACTTCGTGCACGTGCGCGACGTCGCCCGCGCGTTCCGGCTCGCGCTGGAGCAGCCCGAGGTCTCCGACCGCGCGCTCAACATAGGCTCCGGCGAGCCGGTCACCATCGAGCAGGTGGCGCGCACGCTCAACGACGTGCTGGATCGCGACCTCGATCCGCAGTTCGAGGGCAAGTACCGCTTCGGTGACGTGCGGCACTGTTTCGCCGACATCTCGGCCGCCCGCGAGAGCCTGGGCTATGCGCCCAGGGTGTCCTTCGAGGCCGGCATCACGGAGCTCGCCGCATGGCTCGCCCACCAGACCGCGGTCGACCACGCGGGCCTCGCCTCGGCCGAGCTCGCCCGCCGGGGTCTCACCCTGTGACGCGCCCCGGCAACGGCCGCGGAGGCGTGCTGATCACCGGCGGGGCCGGCTTCATCGGCGCCAACCTCGCCGACCGGCTGCTCGGCGACGGCGAGCACGTGGTATTGCTCGACGACCTCTCCCGCGCGGGGGTCGAGCAGAACCTCGAGTGGCTGCGCTCGCGCCACGGCGACGCCGTGCAGCACGTCGACGCCGACGTCCGCGACGCGGCGGCGGTGGACGCGGCCGTCTCGGCGAGCACGTTCGTGTATCACCTCGCCGCCCAGGTGGCGGTGACGAACAGCCTGCGGCAACCGCTCGAGGATCACGCCATCAATCTCGGCGGCACCCTGAACGTGCTCGAAGCGATGCGCCGGGCCAGTGCGCCGCCCGCCCTGCTGTTCGCGTCGACCAACAAGGTGTACGGCACGTTGCCCGGGATCGGCGTGCGCAAGGTCGGCCGGCGCGTGGTGCCGGACGACGACGTGCTCGCGGAGCACGGTGTCGGCGAAACGCGGCCGCTGGAGTTCATCAGTCCCTACGGCTGCTCCAAGGGCGCCTCCGACCAGTACGTGCTGGATTACGCCAGGAGCTACGGCCTGAAGACGGTCGTGTTCCGCATGAGCTGCATCTACGGCCCGCACCAGCAGGCGACGAGCGACCAGGGCTGGGTCGCGCATTTCCTGCGCACCGCGCTCACGGGCGCGCCGCTCACCGTCTACGGCGACGGGCACCAGGTGCGCGACGTGCTCTACATCGACGATTTCGTGCAGGCGCTGTTGGCCGCGCGCGCGCGCATCGACGCTCTCGCCGGGCAGGCGTTCAACATGGGAGGCGGCGTCGCGAACACGCTGAGCCTCCTCGAGCTGATCGACATCGCGACGCACCGCCTCGGCCACCCGCCCGACGTCCTGTATGCCGATGCCCGGCCCGGCGACCAACCGTGGTTCGCGGCCGATCACCGGCGCTTCTCGGCCCTGACCGGCTGGGCCCCGCACACCGCACCCGAAGAGGGCATCGACCGCCTGTGGGCCTGGCTTTCGGTAACCGCGCGCAAGCCGCCCGGCGCCGCCGCACGACGGCTCGAGGGGCGCCCGTGAAAGCGGCCGTGCTGCAGGGCAATGGCCGCGCCGCGATCGAGCGCTGCCGCGAGGCCGTGCCCGGCGCCGGCGAAGTGCTGCTCCGGCTGGAGGGTTGCGGCGTGTGCGCCTCCACGTTGCCGGCCTGGCAGGGACGACCGTGGTTCGCGTACCCGCTCGCCGCCGGCTCGCCGGGTCACGAGCCCTGGGGCCGCATCGTCGCCGTGGGCGAAGAAGTGCGCGGGCTGGAGGTCGGCGAGCGCGTCACCGGGCTGTCCTACCGGGCCTACGCGGAGTGCGACGTGGCCGACGCCGCGGAGCTCGTGCCGCTGCCGGCAGCCCTCGACGGCCGCCCGTTCCCCGGGGAAGCGCTCGCCTGTGCCTGGAACGTGTTCGAGCGCGCCGCCGTCCGCCGGGACATGCCGGTCGCCGTCGTCGGCGCCGGCTTCATCGGCAGCGTCCTCGTGCAGCTCGCAACCGCGGCGGGTGCCCGGGTCACCGCGTTCTCGCGCCGTGCGTGGTCACGCGCGAGCGCTCGCGAGCAGGGCGCCGTCGACGCCCGGCCGCTGGACGACGAGGCGGCGCTCCGCGGCGAGTGGCCCTGCGTCATCGAGTGCACCGGCACGCAGGCCGGGCTGGACGCCGCGAGCCGGCTCGCCGGCATCCGCGCACGCCTCGTGATCGCGGGCTACCACCAGGAAGGTCTGCGCCAGGTCGACATGCAGGACTGGAACTGGAAGGGCCTCGACGTCATCAACGCGCACGAGCGGGAGCCCGCGCGCTACGTGCACGGCATGCGTGCCGCGCTCGCGGCGGTGCTCTCCGGCCGCCTCGATCCGTGGCCGCTGTTCACGCATTCGGTGCCGCTTGCGGACATCGACCGGGCCTTCAGGCTCATGGAGGAGCGGCCCGCCGGCTTCACCAAAGCCCTGTTATGCCTGTAGCGGCCGCACCCGCACCCGGCGCGCCCGCGCGGCCGCGGCTCGGGTTCGCCGGGCTGGGGTGGATCGGCGCGCAGCGCCTGCGGGCGCTCGCGGGTTCCGGCGCCGCCTGCGCCGCCGCCGTGTGCGAGCCCGACGCGGAGCGCGCCGCACGAGCGTGCGCCGGGCTCACGCCCGCCCCGGAACGCTGCGCAAGCTTCGAGGCACTGGTCGAGCAACCGCTCGACGGCATCGTGATCGCGACGCCGAACGGGTTGCACGAGGCGCAGGCACGCATCGCGCTGGAACACGGGCTGCCGGTTTTCTGCCAGAAACCGCTCGCGTTGTCGCAGCCTGCCACGGAACGGCTCGTCAGGCTTGCGCGCCGCCGCCACCTCGCTCTCGGCGTGGACTGGTCCTACCGCTACCTCGCCGGAGTACCGGAGCTGCGCCGCCGGATCCGTGAAGGCGAGATCGGCACGCTGGTCGCCGCCGAGCTCTGCTTCCACAACGCCTACGGCCCGGACGCACCGTGGTACTACGATCGCCCGCAATCCGGGGGCGGCTGCCTGCTCGACCTCGGCTGCCACCTCCTCGACCTCTGCCACTGGCTGCTCGGCCTCACCGAGCCCGTCGCGATCGACGCCCGCTGTTACCGGAACGGCCGGCGCATGGACCCTCCGCTGGCCGAGTGCGAGGACTTCGTGACGGCGGAGCTCGACTACGCCGGCGATGCGCGCGTCCATCTCGCCTGCTCGTGGCGCGCGTCGGCCGGCCGCGGCGCGGTGATCGGCTGCCGCGTGTTCGGCACCCGCGGCGGCGCCGAGATCGCGAACGTCGACGGCTCCTTCTACGACTTCGAGGTATCCCTGGCACACGGCGATCGGCGCGAGCTCATCGCCGCACCCCCCGACGCGTGGCCCGGCCGCGCACTCGTCGAGTGGGCACGACGTCTGCCGGATCCCGGCGAAGACGACCTCGACGCTCTCGCCGTGACGGCGGCCGCGATCGATCGAATTTACTCCTGCACCGCGACGGAGACGTGTCGATGCGCATCCTGATGACGACGGATTCGATCGGCGGAGTGTGGTCTTACTCCGTCGAGCTGTGCCGTGCGCTGGCCGCGCACGGCTGCGAGGTCGTGCTCGCCTGCCTCGGGGGGCCGTTGCACGCGACGGCGAGGGCCGAAGCGGAATCGCTCCCGAACGTCGTGCTGCACGAGTCCGATTACCGCCTGGAGTGGATGGAAGATCCATGGGAGGACGTCGAGCGCGGGGCCGACTGGATCGCGGAGCTCGCGGCACGCAGCGGAGCGGACCTCGTGCACCTCAACTGCTACGGGCCCGCGCTGCGCGAGCTCGGCGTGCCGGTGCTGCTCGTGGCGCATTCCTGCGTGCACACCTGGTGGCGCGCCACGCGTGGCGGCGACCCGGACGGCCGCTGGCAGCGCTACCGCGAGTGCGTGATTCACGCGCTCGCCACGGCCGACCGCGTCGTCGCCCCGACGGCGGCGCACCTGCAGGCGACCGGCGAATGCTACGACGAGGTGAACCTGAACGGGCGCGCGACGGTGATCAGGAACGGCATCGATGCGGCGCGCTGGCCGGGCGAGCGCCTGCCCGGGCGCTTCGTGCTGGGCGTCGGGCGCGCGTGGGACGAGGCGAAGAACCTCGGGCAACTGGCGCTCATCGCACCCGAGCTCGAATGCCCCACGCTGCTGGTCGGCGAGATCGCGCCGGGACGCGGCGGCGTGCGCAACCTGGTCCGGCTCGGCTGCCTGCCGCGGCAGGACTTGAGCCAGTACTTCCGCCGCGCCGCGGCGTTCGTGCATCCGGCGCGTTACGAGCCGTTCGGCCTCGCGGTGCTCGAAGCGGCCGTTTGCGGGTGCCCGCTCGTGCTCGGTGACATCGCGCCCCTGCGCGAGCTGTGGGACGGCGCGGCGGAGTTCGTGCATCCCGACGATTCCGATGCGCTGCGGCTGTGCCTCGAGCAACTGCTTCGCGATCCCAGGCGGCGCACGCGACTCGGCCAGAGCGCACGGCAGCGCGCGCTGCGCTACGGCGCGGCCACCATGGGGGCGGAATACGCGGCGGAATACCGGGCACTCCTGGCGGCGGCGAACCATCGGGAACAGGGAAAGGAGAACGTTGCATGAAGTTCGTCTTCTTCTGCCATTCGATCACCTCCGACTGGAACCACGGCAACGCGCACTTCCTGCGCGGCATCACGACCGAGCTCGCCGCCCGCGGGCACGGTGTCAAGGTGTACGAGCCCGCCGACGGCTGGAGCCTGACGAACCTGGTGCGCAACGAGGGCCCGTCCGTCATCGACGGCTTCCGCCGGCGATACCCGTTGCTGCAGCCGCGTCGCTACACGATGGAGACGCTCGACCTGGACGCGGCGCTCGACGGTGCGGACGTGGTGATCGTGCACGAGTGGAATCCGCGCGAGCTGCTCGCGCGCATCGGACTGCACCGGCGGCTCTCGCGCTCGCGCTACCAGCTCCTTTTCCACGACACCCACCACCGCGCCGTCAGCGCCCCCGAAGAGCTCGCGGCGCTGCCGCTCGACGACTTCGACGGTGCGCTCGTCTTCGGCACCGCGCTGGCCGAGGTCTACCGGCGGCGGGGCTGGGGCGATCGCGTGTGGGTCTGGCACGAGGCCGCCGATACCCGCGTGTTCTCGCCCGGCGACGCCGAGGCAGAGCCGCTCGAGGACCTGGTGTGGATCGGCAACTGGGGCGACGACGAGCGCACGCGCGAGCTGCACGAGTTCCTGTTCGATCCCGCGAGGCGCTGCCGGCTCACCGGGTCGGTGTACGGCGTGCGCTACCCCGAGACGGCACTGGCGGCGCTCGCCCGCGCCGACCTGCACTACCGCGGGTGGCTCCCGAATTACGAGGTGCCGAAAGCGTTCCGGCGGAGCCGGTTCACGGTTCACGTTCCGCGACGTTTCTACCGCGACTCCCTGCCCGGCATCCCGACGATCCGGATGTTCGAGGCGCTCGCCTGCGGCATTGCGCTGGTCTCCGCGCCCTGGACCGACTCCGACGGCCTGTTCCGCGAAGGGCGCGATTACCTGCTGGTGCGGGACGGCGCGGAAGCGGCCGAGGCCATGCGCGCGCTGCGCCACGACCGCGCCATGGCCGCCGAGCTCGGCGCGGCCGGGCGGCAGACGATCGAGCGCCGGCACACCTGCGCGCACCGCGTCCAGGAGCTTCTCGAGATCTGCGCGACGCTCACGGCCGCACCGGCGGCGGCGGCGACATGAGCTTCGAGATCGCGTTCTTCGTGTCGAGCATCCTGTCCGCCTACTGGAACGGGGCGGCAACCTATTATCGCGGGCTCGCGAGCGCACTTTCCGCCCGCGGTCATCGCCTGTCGTTCTTCGAGCCGGACGCGTTCGGGCGGCAGGAGCATCGCGACTTCGACGAGCTGCCCTGGGGCGAAGTCGTGGTGTACGACCCCCACGATCACGCGGACGTCCGCCGTTGCCTGCGGCAGGCCGCAGGCGCCGATTTCGTCGTCAAGGCGAGCGGCGTGGGGGTGCTCGACGCCCGGCTCGAAGCGGAGGTCGCCCTGCTCCGCGGCCCGGGCCGGATCTTCTGGGACGTCGACACGCCGGCGACGCTGGCACGCCTCGAAGCCGACGAGCGCGACTCGCTGCGCGCACTGCTTCCCGAGTACGACTTCGTCTTCTGTTACGGCGGCGGAGACCCGGCCCGCGAGCGCTACCGCGCGCTCGGCGCGCGCCGGTGCGAGGTGATCTACAACGCGCTCGACCCGCGGACGCACCACCCGGTACCGCCCGAGGAACGCTTCCGGGCCGATCTCGGGTTCCTGGGCAACCGGCTACCGGACCGCGAGCGCCGCGTCGAGGAGTTCCTGTTCGAGCCGGCGCGCCGCCTGCCGCACTGCTCGTTCGTGCTCGGCGGCGCCGGCTGGGAAGACAAGGTGCGCGAGCTTCCCAACCTGCGCTGCCTCGGTCACGTCTTCACCGGCGAGCACAACGCCTTCAACGTGAGCGCGAAAGCGGTCATCAACATCAGCCGCGACGACATGGCCCGCATGGGCTGGTCGCCCGCGACGCGCCTGTTCGAGGCCGCCGGCGCCGGGGCGTGCGTGATCTCGGACGCGTGGCAGGGGATGGATGCGTTCCTGGAACCCGGCCGCGAAGTGCTCGTCGCGGAAAACGGGGACGACGTCGTTCGCCAGCTCGACGAGCTGGACCGGCGGGAAGCGGCCGCGATCGGCGCACGCGCGCGGCGGCGCATGCTGGAGGAGCACACCTACGCGCAACGGGCGCTCGACGTCGAGCGCGTGCTGAACGGAGCACCTCGCCGGCAGGTGCGAACGGGATGAAGATCGCGATCGTCGGGCTCACCTACAGCTCGTCGTGGGGCAACGGTCACGCGACGACCTGGCGCTCGCTGGTCAAGGGTCTCGTCGCCCGCGGCCACCGCGTGGCGTTCTACGAGCGCGAGCAGCCGTGGTATGCAGCCCACCGAGACGTGCCGGAGTGCGAGCTCCTCACGTTCTACCGCGATGCCAACGAGCTGCTTTCAGCCCATGGCTCGGCGCTCGAGGCCGCGAACGTCGTCATCGTCGGCTCGTACGTGCGCGAAGCGGGCAGGATCGTGCGCGACCTTCGCCGCCGTTGCGGCCTGCTCGCGTTCTACGACATCGACACCCCGGTCACGCTCGCGGCCCTCGCCGAAGACCGCTGCGAGTACCTGGACCGGGACGCCCTGCCGCTCTTCGACCTCTACCTCAGCTTCTCCGGCGGCAGCGCCCTCGATGCGCTGCGCGAGCTGGGCGCCCGCCGGCCGGTGCCGCTGTACTGCTCGGTGGATCCCGACACGCACGCGCCCGTCGCCGTGCCGAACGGGGTGGACCTCGGGTATCTCGGTACGTGGTCGCGGGACCGCCAGGAGGGCGTCCGCCGCCTGCTGCTGGAACCCGCGACCCGCTGGACCGACGGCCGCTTCGTCATCGCCGGTGCGCAGTATCCCGATGCCGACGGCTGGCCGTCGAACGTCCGTCACGTCGGCCATCTCGCCCCCGGCGAGCACGCGGGCTTCTACTGCGCCCAGCGCTTCACCCTGAACGTGACGCGCGCGCACATGCGCAGGATGGGTCATTCGCCGAGCGTGCGCCTGTTCGAGGCGGCCTGCTGTGGCACGCCGATCATCTCGGACGACTGGCCCGGGCTCGCGGAGCTCTTCCGCGCAGGCGAGGAAATCCTGGTGGCGGACGAGACGGGCGACGTGCTCGGCTGGCTCACGGGCATGCCGGACGACGAGCGGCAGGCGATCGGGCAGGCCGCGCGCGAGCGCGTGCTCTCCTCCCACACCGGCGCGCGGCGCGCCGCCGAGCTCGAGGCTTACCTCGACGCGGCAGGGACCTGAGCATGGAAGACGGCCGGAACGTCGTGGCGGAGGCCCGCCGGCTGGGCGAATGGTTCCACAACCTGCACCTGCCCGGCGGCATCGAGACCGCGCCCGGACATCCCCTCGGGGACTTCCCCGCGCGCAAATGGGAGCGCATTCGCCACGTGCTGCCCGACGACCTCTCCGGCTGGCGCGTGCTGGACGTGGGCTGCAACGCCGGCTTCTACAGCTTCGCCCTCGCGGCGCGCGGCGCCGACGTCGTCGGCGTCGATATCGACGATCGCTACCTCGCGCAGGCACGCTGGGCCGCGCAACGCATGCAACTCGCCAATCCCCCGCGGTTCCGCAAGCTTTCGGTCTACCGGCTCTTCGAGCTCGGGGCGCGCTTCGACCTCGTGTGGTTCATGGGCGTCGCCTATCACTTGCGCCACCCGCTGCTCGCCCTCGACGTCGTCCGCTCCCTCGAGCCGCGGCGGCTCATGTTCCAGACGATGACGTTCCCGGACGCGGAAGCCGCCCGCGTGCCGCGGGATGTCCCGCTCGACGAGCGCTACCGGCTGGCCCGGGCGGGCTGGCCGAAGCTGGCCTTCATCGAGCACAGCGTCGCCGGGGACGCCACGAACTGGTGGGCCGGCAACCGGGCGTGCGCGCGCGCGATGCTGAGGAGCGCCGGCTTCGAGGTCCTCGCGTCCCCGGAGCCGGAGACGTCCTGGTGCCGCACCGCGGCGCTCGACGACGCCGTGCGGGAGGAGCTCGCCGCGGTCATCGGCGCGCCCCGTGCGTCCGCGGGAACGTGAGCTCCCATCCCCCTCCGTCGCCCTCGCGGTGTAAGCCTTACATCCGCGGGTAACGCTTACCGCGAATCCGTGCGCGGGCGGAAGCTCGCGCGGAAACGCCGCGCGCGCCGCGGGACGTGTCCGCGGCACGGAACTTGAATGCCCGCTGCCCCCGAAGCCACGAGTGCGCCCAAGGAGAATCGCAGTGGAAAGGATCGAGAAATCCGTCGACGTCAATTGCCCGATCGACGTCGTCTACAACCAGTGGACCCAGTTCGAGGACATGCCGAAGTTCATGGCCGGCGTCAAGGAAGTCCGGCAGATCGACGACACCCACGTGCACTGGCGTGCGGAGATCTGGGGCAAGGAAAAGGAGTGGGACTCCGAGATCGTCGAGCAGGTGCCCGATCAGCGCATCGCCTGGCGCAGCGTCTCCGGAGATGCCCCGAGTGCCGGCGAGGTCCGGTTCGAGCCCTTGTCCGAAGAGAGCACGCGCGTGCGCCTCTCGATGGAATACGAGCCGCAGGGCGCCATGGAGAACATCGGCGATGCGCTGGGCGCCATGGAAGCGCGCGTCCAGAGCACGGTGGAGGACTTCAAGCAGTTCATCGAAAGCCGCGGCCAGGAGACCGGTGCGTGGCGCGGCGAGGTGCACGGCGGGCAGAAAATGCCCTGACCGGACCGAAGATTCGAGGCTCCCGTCGTCACGCCCTCAGCGGAGGACCTTCGCGACCGCGCGCAGGTCGCCGACCAGGGTGGCCATCAGTGCCGCGCGCCGGGCGGAATCGGGGGCGCGCAGCACCGCCGACGGGTGTTGCGTCGCCGTCACGAACGGGGCGAGCGGGGACGCGACGAACCGTCCGTGCTCGCGGCTCACGCGGAAGGCGCGGCCGAGCAGCGCCTGCGCCGCGGTAGCCCCCAGGCAGACCAGCACCCGCGGCTGCACCACCTCGAGCTCGGCATCGAACCACGGCCGGCAGGCGGCGACCTGCGCGGCGCTCGGCTTCTTGTGCAGCCGGCGCTTGCCGCGCGGCTCCCAGCGGAAGTGTTTCACGACGTTCGTGACGTAGGCGTCGCGCCGGTCGATCTCCGCCTCGTCCAGTGCCTCGTCCAGCACGCGTCCCGCCGGCCCGACGAACGGCCGGCCTTCGCGATCCTCGTCGTTGCCGGGCATCTCGCCGACGAGCATCAGGCGCGCGCGCTTCAGGCCCTCGCCGAACACCGCCTGCGTGGCGTTCTGCCACAGGTCGCAGCCGCGGCAGCCCTGCGCCGCCGCGGCGAGCGATCGCAGAGTGATGCGCGCGGGGAGGAAATCCGCGGCGCTCGCGCCCGACGGGCTTTGCCGGCTCACCATGCAACGAGCATAGTGACGATCGCGGCCACCGGCGAATGCAGCGCCCCGCGGGACGCTGCGCGCCTTGGCACCGGACGCCGTTATACTGGGCGCTCGAAGCAGGCCGCAGGAGCGGCGCTCGTCGATTCGCTCGGGGATCGGCTCGAGCGTCCGCTCGGAGATTCGCTTGGAGGTTCCGGAGGCACCCACCCACGCGCGATTGCTCGACCTTACGGGCAGGGTCGCCCTCGTGACCGGCGCGAGCCAGGGAATCGGTGCCGCGATCGCCCGGCGCTTCGCGGAGGCCGGGGCCGGCGTCGCGCTGCACTATCGCGACCGCGAGGACGCGGCGCACGAGGTCGTGCGCGACATCGAAGCTCGCGGTGCCACCGCCTCGGCGTTTCGCGCGGAGCTCGCGGACGGCGATGCCGCCGCCAGGCTCACCGCGGAGGTGGTCGCGCGCTTCGGCCGCCTCGACATCCTGGTCAACAACGCCGGCAGCTTCCCCACCCGGGACCTGCTGGAGATCGGCGACGACGACTGGCGGGAAATGTTCCGCTCCAATGTCGAGACGGCGTTTTTCTGCCTGCGCGCGGCGGCCCGGACGATGATGGACGCAGGGGGCGGCGCCATCGTGAACGTCGCGTCGATCGCGGCGCTCGTACCCGGTCCGGCGCATGCGCATTACAACAGTGCGAAGGCCGCCATCGTCGCGCTCACGCGATCGGCAGCACAGGAGCTCGGCCGCTATAATGTTCGCGTCAACGCGGTCTCGCCCGGGCTCGTCGCCCGGCCGGGAATCGAAAGCCAGTGGCCGGAAGGCGTGGCCCGCTGGCGCGCCAGGGCGCCGTTGGGCCGGCTGGGTGAGCCGGCGGACGTCGCCGATGCCTGCCTGTTCCTCGCGTCCCCGGCCGCGCGCTGGATCACCGGGCACAACCTCGTCGTGGACGGCGGCATGATGTCGTCGCCTGCCTACTGACTCCGGGAGTTCGAAGATGCGCCTCGGAATGATCGGCCTCGGGCGAATGGGCGCGGCCATGGTCGAGCGACTGCTCGCCGGCGGTCACGAATGCGTCGCCTGGGACCCGAAAGAAGCGAGCGTCGCGCGCATCGTCGAGCGCGGTGCGGTCGGCGCCGCGAGCATCGACGACCTCGTTGCAACCCTCACGCCCCCGAGGATCGTGTGGCTCATGGTCCCGGCCGGCGCGGTGGGCGAGGTCGTCGACGCGCTGCGGACGCAACTCTCCGCCGGCGACATCGTGGTGGACGGCGGCAACTCCTGGTACCGCGATTCGATTGCCCGCGCCGGCGCGCTGTTCGAGGACGGCATCCACTTCCTGGACGTCGGCGTGAGCGGCGGCGTGTGGGGCCTGGAACAGGGCTACTGCCTGATGATCGGCGGCGACCGCGCCGTCGCCGCGCGGCTCGCCCCGTTGTTCGCCACCCTCGCGCCGGCCGGGGAAGCGGCCGACGAATCGCCCTCGATCTCGGCGCCGGAGAGCGGCTTTCTCTACTGCGGCCCGAGCGGCGCCGGCCATTTCGTGAAAATGGTGCACAACGGTATCGAGTACGGCCTCATGGCCGCGTACGCGGAGGGGTTCAACCTGCTCCGGCACGCCGACGCCGGCCTGGCGGACGCGGCCAGGGAGGCCGGGACCGAGCCGGTCGCGGACCCGCGCGCCCTGCAGTACGAGCTCGACCTGCCGGCGATCGCGGAGCTGTGGCGCCACGGCAGCGTCGTCCGTTCATGGCTGCTCGACCTCACGGCGGAAGCCCTCAAGCGGGACCCGCGCCTGTCGGACCTGCGCGGCCGGGTGTCGGATTCCGGCGAGGGACGCTGGACGCTGCAGACGGCCATCGACGCGGCGGTGCCGATGCCCGTGCTGTCCGCCGCGCTGTTCGCGCGCTTCACCTCGCGCGAGAGAGACGACTACGCGAACCGCATCCTGTCCGCCATGCGCCGCCAGTTCGGGGGGCACGAGGAACGATGAGCGTCCAGTCCGACACCCTCGTGCTGTTCGGCGCGACGGGCGACCTCGCCTTCAAGGAGATATTCCCCGCGCTCCAGGCGCTGGTCCGCAAGGGCCGGCTGACGATCCCGGTGATCGGCGTCGCGCGGGGCGGCAGGACGCTGGACGACCTCAGGCAGCGCGTGACGGAAAGCATCGCGCAGAACGGCCGGCCGGACGACGAGGCGTCGACGCGCAAGCTGCTCGAGTTGCTGGGCTACGTCGACGGCGATTACGAGGACCCGCGAACGTTCGAGCAGCTCAACGAGGCCATCGGCGAGTCGCAGGCGCCGCTCTACTACCTCGCCATCCCGCCGGACATGTTCGGCAACGTCGTCCGGCACCTCGATGCGGCCGGTTGCGTCCGGCCGAACGCGCAGGTCGTCGTCGAGAAGCCGTTCGGCCGCGACCTCGAATCGGCGCGTGCATTGAGCGATACGCTGCACGACGTGTTCGACGAGTCCGCGATCTTCCGCATCGACCACTATCTCGGCAAGGAGCCGGTGCAGAACCTGCTGTACTTCCGCTTCGCGAACTCGTTCCTGGAGCCCATCTGGAACCGGCACTACGTCTCGAGCGTGCAGGTCACGATGGCCGAGGAGTTCGGCGTCGGCACGCGCGGCGCGTTCTACGACAGTGTCGGAGCCATCCGGGACGTCGTGCAGAATCACCTGCTGCAGGTCATTGCCCACGTGGCGATGGAACGGCCCGAGAACATGTCGGGAGACGCGGTACGCGACGCCAAGGCGAAGGTCCTGTCCCAGGTGGAGCCGTTGCATCCCGAGAACGTGGTGCGCGGGCAGTACGCCGGTTATCGCGAGGCGCGCGGCGTCGCCCCCGATTCCAACGTCGAGACCTTCGCCGCCCTGAAGCTCGAGATCGACTCCGATCGCTGGCGCGGCGTGCCGTTTTTGATCCGCACCGGCAAGAAGCTTGCGGCGACCTTGACCGAGGTGGTCGTCGAGCTGAAACGCGCACCCGCCGTGCAGAGCGAGCGGGAAACCTGCGCGCCGAACTACTTCCGCTTCCGCATCGGCCCGAAGCGCGTCGCCATCGCGCTCGGTGCGCTGTCGAAGAAGCCGGGCAGCGAGATGGTCGGCGAGAACGTCGAGCTCCTGGTGCGCGACGACACGCGCGACCACATGAGCGCCTACGAAAGGCTGATCGGCGATGCCATCCGCGGCGACCACACGCTGTTCGCGCGGGAGGATACCGTGGCTCACTCCTGGACCGTGGTCGAGCCCGTGCTCGACCTGCCGGACCCGGTGATCGTGTACCCGCCGGGAGGCTGGGGCCCGCCGGAAGCCGACCGGCTCGCCGAGCCGAGCGGCGGCTGGCTGTTCCCGCGCTGCGAATGAAGATCCACATCGAGCCCGATGCCGACCGCCTCGCGCTCGAATGCGCCGCCTGGATCGGCGGGCAGGTCCGCCGCGGGCTGGCGGAGCGCGATTCCTTTTCCCTCGCGCTGAGCGGCGGCCGCGGGCCGCTGCGGATGTTCGAGGCGCTCGCGCGCGAGCGCGTTCCGTGGGAGCGGGTGCACCTGTTCCAGGTCGACGAGCGGGTCGCGCCCGCGGACTCCCCTGCCCGCAACTTCCACGCCATCCGCACGCTGCTCGTCGATCGCGTCGCGATTCCCGCCGAGAACGTGCACCCCATGCCGGTCGAGCACGACGACCTCGAGGCCGCGGCCCGGCGCTACGCCGACACGCTGGAGCAGGTTCTCGGCGAGGAGCGGACGCTGGACCTCGTGCACCTCGGCCTCGGCGAGGACGGGCACACGGCGTCGCTGTTCCCCGGTGACCCGGCGGGCGAATCGGGCGAGCCCGTCATCGTCTCCCGCGAGGAGGCGGGTTACCGGCGGCTGTCGCTCAACTACCCGCTTCTCTCCGGCGCGCGGCAACGCGTCTGGTTCGTGACCGGCGCCGCCAAGAGCGAGGTGCTGGTCCGCGCGATGGACGGCGACGTCGCCATCCCGGCGGGCCGCGTCCGGCGCGAGGACACGTGGTTCTTCGCGGACCAGGCGGCCGCCGCGATGCTGGAAGACTGACCCGGCCAAGAGCGCGACCGGTCCGCATCTGCTCGCACCCGTCCTTCGACCTGGGCAGCTACTGCCGCCGGCAGCGAAGCGGCGTGGGCATTTCGGCGCGGTGCTCAGGACAGCGCGCTGATCATCACGTAATAGCCGTCCGGATCCCGCAGCGCGAACTCGCGGGTTCCCGTGTTGGGGTTCACCTCGGGCTCCTCCTCGAGGCGCGGGACGAGGGCCCGGGCCCGGGCAAGCGCTGCGTCGAAATCGTCCACGCGAAAGAACAGGATCAGCCCGTTGCCGGGCGTGGCCGGCTCAGGACTGGTCAGCGTCGGATGCTCGTGCGCTCCCCATTCATGCAGGGAGAGCAGGACCGTGCCGTCCGTATCGACGATCTGCCCGAAGTAGTCGTGGGCGGGAGCCGTCGGCGGCTGGCCGAGGAGCGACTGGTACCAGGCGAAGCTCTTCGCGACGTCCGCGACGCCGATGATCGTCCACAGGCGTTTCATGCGTCATCCTGCAGTGTCACGGGCGCAGCTGCCCCGAGCCGCGCACGACGTACTTGTAGCTCGTGAGCTGCTCCGCGCCGACCGGGCCGCGGGCGTGGATACGGCCGGTCGCGATGCCGATCTCGGCGCCCATGCCGAACTCGCCGCCGTCGGCGAATTGCGTCGAGGCGTTGTGCAGGACGATGGCGCTGTCGACGCCGGCGAGGAAGGCCTCGGCGGCCGCGCCGTCCTCCGCGACGATGCTTTCCGTGTGCCCGGAGCCGTAGCGGCGGATGTGCGCGATCGCATCCTCGACGCCGTCCACCGCGCGCACGGAGATGACCGCGTCGAGGTACTCGGTCGACCAGTCCGCTTCCGAGGCGGGCAGCACCGCGTCCGACACCTCGCGCAGCACCTCGTCGCCCCGCACCTCGCAGCCGGCTTCGACGAGCGCGGCGATCACGCCGCGAGCGAGCCGGGGCACCGCTTCGCGGTCGATCAGCAGGGTTTCAGCGGCGCCGCAGATGCCGGTGCGGCGCATCTTCGCGTTCAGCACGATCGCCCGTGCCATCTCCGGGTCGGCGGAACGGTGGAGGTAGACGTGGCAGATGCCCTCGAGGTGGCCGATCACCGGCACGCGCGCGTCCTCCTGCACGCGGCGGATGAGGTTCTTGCCGCCGCGGGGCACGACGACGTCGATCCAGTCGCGCATCGAAGAGAGCAGGTAACCCACCGCCGCCCGGTCGCGGGTCGGCACGAGCTGCACGGCTGCCGGCGGCAGCCCGCAAGCATCGAGCGCGCTCACGATGGCGGCGTGGATGGCACGGCTCGACTCGAAGCTCTCGGAACCGCCGCGCAGGATCACGGCGTTCCCGGACTTGAGGCACAGGCCCGCGGCATCCGCGGTCACGTTCGGCCGGCTCTCGAAAATCATGCCAATGACCCCGAGCGGCACCGATACCCGCTGGATCGTGAGCCCGTTCGGCCGGGTCCACTCCGCGAGCACGCGCCCGAGCGGATCCGGCAACTCCATGATCGCCTCGAGCCCCGCGGCGATGCCTTCGAGGCGCGCAGGATCCAGCGCCAGCCGGTCGATCATGGCGGCGGACAGGCCCTTCTCGCGCGCACTCGCGACGTCGCGCGCGTTGGCGGCCAGGATGTCGGGAGCGCGGCGCCTGAGCTCGTGCGCGGAGGCACCGAGCGCCGCGTTGCGCTGCTCGTCGCCCGTGCGCGCGAGCGAACGGGCGGCATCGCGCGCGGCGCGGCCCAGCTCGTCCATGATCGAGGCGATCGTCTCCTGCGTCATGTCCTGCATCACGTCCTCTGTCACCACGTCCTCAGTCACTAAGGGTTCACGAACAGCACGAGGTCGTTCCTGTGCACCATGGTCGCCCGCCCCGGGTAGCCGAGCCGTGCGGCGATTTCCTCGGAGCGGCAACCCGCGATCCGCGCGGCTTCGCTGCTGTCGTAGGCGACGAGCCCGCGCCCCAGCTCGCGCCCGTCCGCGCCGGCGATCGACACCGGGTCGCCGCGTGAGAACGATCCCGACACCGCCGTCACGCCCACCGGCAACAGGCTGTGTCCGGCGGCCAGCGCGCGCACCGCGCCGTCGTCGAGGGTGAGCGTGCCGCGGACCTCCAGCGCTCCCGCGAGCCACTGCTTGCGGGCGGCGGCGGGCGTGCCGCGCGCGTGAAAGATCGTGTGCCGCGCACCGGCGATGAGCGCGGCGATCGGCCGCTCGCGGGTGCCGTCCGTAACGATGGTCGAGCAGCCGGCATGGGTGGCGATGCGGGCGGCCAGGAGCTTGGTCGTCATGCCGCCCGAGCCGACGCCGGAGGCGGGACCCGCCGCCATCGACATCACCTCCTCCGTGACCGCTTCCACCTCCGGCACGTGCCGGGCGTCGGCGCGGCGCTGCGGATCGGCATCGTACAGGCCGTCCACGTCGGACAGGAGCAGCAGCCCGTCCGCCATGACGATCTGGGCGACGCGCGCCGCGAGCCGGTCGTTGTCCCCGTAGCGGATCTCCTCGGTCGCGACCGTGTCGTTCTCGTTGATCACCGGCACGACGTCGTGCGCGAGCAGGCGCGAGAGCGTGCCGCGCGCGTTCAGCCAGCGGCGCCGGTCCTCGGTATCGCCGAGCGTCAGGAGCACCTGCGCCACCGTGATGCCGTGCGCCGCGAGCGCCTCCTGCCAGGCGTGGACGAGCTGGACCTGGCCCGCGGCGGCCGCCGCCTGCAGCTCGTCGAGCCGCGCGCGCCGGCGCGCGATGCCCAGGATGGCGCCGCCGATGGCGATGGCGCCGGAGGACACGACCAGCACTTCCTTGCCTTCCGTGCGCAACGCGGCGATGTCGTCCGCGACGCCCGCGAGCCAGCGGCGGTTCACGCGGCCGTCGGCCCCGGTGAGCAGGGCCGAGCCGATCTTGACGACCAGCCGTTTGAAGCGGGCGACGTCGAATGCAGGCATGGCGGAAAAGCGTACGGAGTTTGCGTGCGCCTTTCTTATATCACAGCCCGCGGCGGGTAGGCTTCTGCGGGGCGTCGAGCACGTCCCTCACCTTCCGTGCGAGGTCGTGCGGCGCGAACGGCTTCTGCACAAGCGTGATCGTCTCGTCGAGCCGGATCGCGCCACGCGTGTATCCCGACATGTACACGGGCCTGATGTCCGGGAAGATCTCCTTCAGCCGGCTCACGAGCGCCGGCCCGTTCATCTCCGGCATCACGATGTCGGTCAGCACCCCCTGGATCTGCTCTCCGCAGGTCCGCGCGATGTCGAGTGCCTCCGCCGCGCTGCCCGCCTCGTGGATACGATAGCCGAGCATGCGGAGCAGCCGGACGACGAGGGTGCGCACCGGCTCCTCGTCCTCGACGACCAGCAGGGTTTCCTGCCCGCGCAGCCGCTCCGAGTGCGTCGGCTCGTGCTCGGCCTCGGCCTCGCCCGACGCGCGCGGCAGCAGCACGCGAAAGGTGCTGCCGTGACCCGGCTCGCTGTACACCCAGATGAAGCCGCCGGCCTGCTTGACGATGCCGTAACAGGTGGCGAGCCCGAGCCCTGTGCCCTGCCCCGGCTCCTTGGTCGTAAAGAACGGCTCGAACAGCCGCGACCTCGTTTCCTCGTCCATGCCGATCCCGGTGTCCGTCACGGAGATCACGACGTACCGCCCGGCCGGCACGTCCCGGCCGCGCGCCGTGGCGTACTCGTCGCCGACCACGGCGTTGCGCGTCTCGAGGCTCAGCCGGCCGCCGTCCGGCATAGCGTCGCGGGCGTTCACGGCGAGATTGACGAGCACCTGCTCGAGCCCGCCCGCGTCGATCTTCACGTTCCAGAGGTCCGGCGCGAGATCCGTGCGGAGCTCGATGTCGTCGCCGATGAGGCTGCGCAGCATCTTGTCGACGCCGGCCACGAGCGCGTTGACGTCGAGCACCGTCGGCGCCACGGGCCGCCGCCGCGAATAGGCGAGGAGCTGGCCGGTCAACTTCTCGGCCCGCCGGGCGGCCTTCAGCACTTCCTGCATGTCGTCGTGCTCGGTGGTCCCGGGCGCGAGCCGGTCGAGGACGAATTCGCCGAAGTTGCTGATGACCGTGAGCAGGTTGTTGAAATCGTGGGCGATGCCGCCCGCCAGCCGGCCGATCGCCTCCATCTTCTGCGCCTGCCGGAACTGCTCCTCGAGGCGCTTCTCCTCCGTGCGATCGACCAGCACGCCGATCAGCTCGGCGACGGAACCGTCCGGGCGGCGCTGCGCGGCCGCCGCATGGCAGGTGACGTGGCGCCACTTGCCGTCCTTGTGGCGGATGCGGAACTCCATCGTGAAATCGCGGATCTCGCCCCGGATGAACCGCTCGCGCACGTCGATGGCCTGTTCGCGCTCGTCGGGATGAATCTGCTCGAAGAACCACGTCCGGAAGGCCGGCGGTGCGGGAACCTCCCCCGGCCCGTAGCCCAGGATCTCGCTGAACCGCTCGTTGAAATACGCCTTCGAGCCGTCCGGCACGTTGTACTCGAAAACGCCGGCGCGGGTGGCCTGCAGGGCCACGGCGAGGCGCCTTTGCTGCTGCGCCTTCTCGGCTTCGGCTTCGCGGCCCTTGCGCCGGGCTTCCGCTTCCGCGAGCTCCCGCTGGACGGCGGCGTTCAGGCGCCCGAGGTGTCCTTTCAGGATGTAGTCGCGCGCGCCGGCCTTCATCGCCTGGACGGCACGCTCCTCGCCCATCGCGCCGGACACGAAGATGAAGGGGATGTCGTAGCCGAGGTCGCGGAACAGCTCGTAGGCCCTCAGGCCGTCGAACCGCGGCATCGAGAAATCGCTGATGATCAGGTCCCATTCGGCGTTCTCGAGCGCCGCGACGAAATCGGCCTCGGTGTCGACCCGGCGAACGTCCACCGCGTAGCCGCCACGCTGCAGCTCCCGGCAGATGAGCTCGGTATCGGCCTCGGAATCCTCGACCACCAGCAGGCGCAGCATCATGACGACGGCAGGCGGTTGATGGCGAGCCAGTAGTATCCGGCGCGGCTCGCGACGTCGGCGAGGCTGTCGAAATCGAGCGGCTTGACGATGTAGCTGTTGACGCCCAGGGCGTAGGACTCGGTGAGGTCCCGCTCCTCCTGGGAGGAGGTCATGATGACGATCGGGATGTGGCGTGTCTTCTCGTCCGCCTTGAGCGCGCGCGTCACCTCGATGCCGTCCACTTTCGGCATCTTCAGGTCCAGCAATATGAGCCGCGGCCCGGTCCCCGCGCGCCCGGCGTACGCCCCGCGCCGGTACACGTAGTCGAGTGCCTGCTCGCCGTCCTTCACCCACACGACGTTGTTGGCGAGATTGTGCTCCTTCAGGCCGCGCATCGCGAGCTCGGCATCGAGCGCATTGTCGTCGACCAGCAGGATCTCCACTTCCTCGAACTCAGTCATCCGCGGCCTCCCTCGGCAGGCTGAAATGGAACGTCGCACCGTCGCCCGGCTTCCCGTCCGCCCATACGCGTCCCCCGTGCCGGCTCACGATGCGCTGGACCAGCGCCAGCCCTACGCCGGTTCCCGGAAACTCGGACTCGTCGTGCAGGCGCTGGAACACGCCGAACAGCTTGTGGCGATAGCGCGGGTCGAACCCGGCGCCGTTGTCGCGCACGTAGTACAGGTTTTCCCGCTCCTCGACGATGGCGCCGACCTCGATGACGGGCTGCTTCGTTTTCGACGAGAACTTGACCGCGTTCGCCAGGAGGTTGGTCCAGACCTGCTCGATGAGGTTGCGATCCGCCGTCGCGGGCGGCAGGCGGCCGACGCGCAGCTCGGGGAGCGCGCCGCTCACGTCGCGCGTCACGCGCTCGAAGCTCGTGCGCGCCATCTCCGCCATGTCGAGCTCGACGGGCTCGATCGACCTGCGGCCGAGCCGGGAGAAAGCGAGCAGGTCCTCGATCAGCTCTCCCATGCGCTCGGCCTGCCCGCGAATGATGTCGATCTTCCGGCGCGCTTCCTGGTCGAGCCGCTCGTGGTGGTCCTCCCACAGCAGGTTGGCGAAGCCCGTGATGGCCCTGAGCGGCGCGCGCAGGTCGTGCGACACGGAGTAGCTGAAGCTCTCGAGCTCGCGGTTCGCCGCCTCGAGCTGCGCAGTGCGCGCCTCCACCCGCTCCTCCAGCTCGGCGTTGAGGCTGAGCAGCTCCTCCTCCGCCCGCTGCTGCTCGCGCACGGAATGCTCCAGCCGCTCGGCGCGGCTCCCGAGCTCGTCCAGCATGCCGTTGAAGGCGTCGACGAGCAGTCCGATCTCGTCACTGGACGACTTCGGTGCACGCAGGCTGTAATCACGCTGCTCCATCACGCGCCGCGCCACGGCGGTGACCGCGGCGATCGGTTCCGTGATCGCCCGCTGCAGGCGTTCCGAGACCAGCAGGGCCACCCCGAGGCTCACGACCATCACCACCGCGACGATGCCGAGGTAATCGACGACGCGGCCTGCCAGGTCGTAGCGGGCCCGCAAGCCGACGGTGCCGATGATCTCGCCGTCCGCCACGATGCGGCGGAACAGCACGAGCTCGTTCCCCTCGACGTACTGGCCGTCGATCCCCGGGAGCGGCGGCAGCGCGACAACGTCGGGGTCCCGCGAGTAGCTCGCAAACAGGGAGCCATTCGCGGTGTAGAGGGCGGCACCCGTCACCGCGCGATCGGCTTCGAGGAGCGCGAGGTAGTGCCCGGCCGCCTGCCGGTCGAGGGCCTGCAGCGCCGGTGTGACCGCGAGCCCGATCACTTCCGCCTGGGCGGCGAGATCGTCCACGCCCGAGCGGCGGAACTCCCGCAGCTCGTATAAGAGCATGGCCACCGCGCTGATGACGAGCGCGCATGCCGTGGTCACGAGCACGAGGAACAGCAGCTTGGCGCGGACGGACGTCGCCAGCCGGCGCTTCACGATCCCGCTCCCGGCAAGGCCCTCGCGGCGGCGGACGGTGACGAAAAGGATGACGGAACGGGCGCCGCGCGCACCTGGCCTTGGCCGGCCACTAGCCCTGCCAGCTCCTGGCGACGCGCTCCAGTGCGGCGGCCGGCACGGCAGGGCTGACCAGGTGACCCTGGGCGCGGTCGCAGCCGACGGATTCCAGGTATTCGAGCGCCGCCCGCGTCTCCACGCCCTCCGCGCACACCTTGATGTTGAGGGCGTGCGCCATGTCGACGGTGGCACGCACGATCGCCCGGGCCTCGTCGTCGTCCGGGAGGCCGCCCACGAACATCCGGTCGATCTTCAACTCGTCGAAAGGGAGCTGGTAGAGCTGCTTCAGCGAGGAAAAGCCC
Source organism: Woeseiaceae bacterium (assembly GCA_035304345.1). Taxonomy (GTDB): domain Bacteria; phylum Pseudomonadota; class Gammaproteobacteria; order Steroidobacterales; family Woeseiaceae; genus IDS-8. The sequence goes on from DATGQE010000102.1 coordinate 31,812, forward strand.
GTGCCGAAATCGTCGATCGAAAGCCTGACGTCGTTGACGCAGAGCCTGAGGAAGATGTCCATGGCTTTCGTGGGATCCGCCATCGCGGTGGTCTCGGTGAGCTCGAACGTCAGCGCTTCGCCGGGCACGCCGTGCCTCTCCAGCAATGCGGCGACGCGGTCCGGGAAATCGAGCTCGCGGACGACACTCGCGGAGAGGTTGACCGCCACGTCGATCGGCAACTGCGCCGCCCGCCAACGGGCGACCTGCGCGAGCGCCGTATTGAGGACGTAGTCGGTGAGCTCGCCAATGAGGTCGTACTCCTCGACCAGCTCGATGAAGCGGGACGGGGGCAGGAGACCCTCCTCCGGGTGCATCCAGCGGACCAGCGCCTCCGCACTGTCGACGCTCCAGCCCTGCCCGTTGCGCGCGATCTTGGGCTGGTAATGCACGACGAACTGCCGCGACGAGAGTGCGGCGGCCAGCTCGTCCGGTGCGTACGTGCGATTGGCCTCCATCGCCTGCCTGAGCCTGCGCTCGAGCTCCTCGCGCTGGAGCGGCTTCTGCAGCACGCCCAGCATGGCGAGGCCGCGCGAGCGGCCGAGCTTCTCCGCGGTGTTGAGCACCCGCTGGTCCATCCCGCTGATGACGATGACCTGGGTCGCGAGCCCGCTCTCCCCGACCTGGTGCAGGAGCTGTACCCCGTCGCTGCCCGGCATCCTGAGGTCCAGCACGAGGACGGACGGGCGAAACTCCTTCAGGGTCTCGAGAAACAGGTTCGACTGGTTGAGGGCACGGACCCGGAACCCGAGCGGCTCCGCCACGCGCTGGACGACGGCGCACACCGCCGGTTCGTCGTCCACGATCAGCAACCGGTTCCCTGCTGCTCTCATTGCGCCATGCCTGGCTGTCTCCGGCGGGCCCGGGCCCGGTGCTGCACCGTCTGGCGACCCGGCACGAAACTCGATGGGGCGGCCGTGTATTGTCGCGCCGCGGCCGCCGCCGTTCTGTGGCTTTATTCACACAACGGCATGGAACCCCCTTTGCGAAAATATTACCGGGCCGGCCTCCCCGGCTCAATCAAGCGCCACAAGTGGCGGGTCATCGCTCCACGTACACGCCGGTCGCCGGCAGGCGGGTCGTGCGCGTCTTCGGGCTGTAGGGCAGCACCTCGATCGACTCCCCGCGCTCGAGCTTGTCCCGCAGCCGTGCCCACCAGCGCCACGACAGAAGCTCGGCGTGATAGGTGCGAAACACCGCCTCGAGCTCCGGTCCGAGTCCCAGGAAGCGGATGAACTCCTCCGGGAACACGTCGTTGGCCGCGACGAAGAACCAGGGCTCGGCGGACATCTCGTCCTCGAGGTGCCGGCTCTCCGGCAACGGGCGGAAGCGGCAGTCGGTGACGAACGTGACCTCGTCGTAGTCGTAGAAAATGACCCGCCCGTGCCGGGTCACGCCGAAGTTCTTGAGCAGCAGGTCCCCGGCGAAGATGTTGCTGAACGCGAGATCGCGCACCGCCTGGCCGTAGTCGATCACCGCTTCGCGCGCCTCGCGGGCGCCGGCGTGCATGAGGAACACGTCGAGCGGGATCAACCTGCGCTCGATGTAGAGGTGCTCGATGAGGAGCGTCCTGCCGTCGCTCGTGCAGTTCCGGGAGCAGCTCGTGAGCAGCGATTCGCGCAGGGAGGGCTCGAAGCGGGCGGCATCGAACGACAGCCGCCGGAACTCCTGCGCGTCCACGAGACGACCGGCGCGGTCGTGACGGAACACGAGCTCGTACTTGTCGCGGACCTCCTCGCGCCGGATGTTCTTCGCGTGGCCGAAGTCGTCGCGGATCACCTTGAACACGACGTTGAACGAAGGCAGGGTGAACACCTCCATCACCATGCCCCGCGCGCCGGGGGCCCGCACGAACTGGTCGCTCGAGGCCTCGAGGTGGCGCATCAGCGAACGGTAGCGCTCGGTCTTGCCCTGCTTCGCGCGACCGAGCACCGTGTACAGCTCCTCGACGGGTTTTTGCGGCATGAGCTCGTGCAGGAAGCGCACGGCGCTGCCGACGATGTCGAGGTCCACGTGGAAGTAGCTCCGCGTGAAGCCGAACAGCATGCTCACGTCGTTCTCGGACAGGATCACGACGTCGGAGACGATGCCGTCGTCGGTGTGCGCGAACGGCAGCACGAGTGGCACCTGCCACGCCCCGCCGAGCAGGCGGCCGACGAGGTAGGCCCGGCGCCCCCGGTAGAAGAGCGACGGGATGACCTCGACGGAGCGTGGCGCGCCCGGGAGGCGCCGCTCCCGGCGAAAAGCCTCGATCTCCGCGGCAATGAAGCGGGTCGTGCCGTCGGTGTCGCGCACCAGGCGCGAGAACGGCAGGTCGCCGAGCAGCTCCTCGAACAGCAGGGCCAGCGAGCCGCGGTTCACGTATTCCCGGGTCTTCAGCGGCGGGGCGGACGCGAGATCGGGCTCGACGTCGAGGGCGAGGAACTCGACGTGCGGATCGACGCCCACCGTGTTGAAGATCCGGCGGGTCAGCGAGCTGAAGAAGGTCTTGTAGAACCCGGCATCCGCGGCATCGCGGATCAGCTCCGCGTAGATCGAGCGAATGCGGTGCCAGCTCTCGCGGCTCATGATCCCGGGACCGAGCAGCGGCTCGAGCTCGCGGCGCGTGGCGAGGACCGACTGGTTGTAGAGATCGATGCGCCTGACCGCGGCCCGGCGCGCCGCCGCCCAGTCGCGCGCGACGAAGTGCTGTGCCGTTTCCCGCGTGATCTCGCGGAACCGGCGGTTATAGGCACCGAAAGCGTCGAAGATGTGCCGCGCCGCGGCCTCCTCGCTCGCGCTCTGCCGCCTGGACGCCACGCTCATGGTGCCGCCGTGACCGGGCCGGCCGGCGCTCAGCGCCAGCGGCCGCGCCCGCCGTTCACCCGGTGCCAGGCCCGCGTGGCATGCCGGCGCTGCTTCCAGCCGTGGTACGGGTGCCGGGCGAGGAGCTCGGGGTCGCGGAACAGGAACACGAGCACGGCGCCCGCCGCGAAGCCGCCCACGTGCGCCCAGAAAGCCGTGCCGCCGCCGATGCTGCCGACGTTCGCCAGCCCGCCGATGAGCTGCAGCACGGCCCAGTAGCCGAGCATGGCGATCGCCGGCACGGCGACCGTCGTGACGTAGAACCCGAGCAGCACCAGGAGGTGCACGTGCACCCGCGGGTACAGCACGATGTAGGCGCCCATGACGCCGCCGATCGCGCCCGACGCCCCCACCATCGGGATCGGCGACTCCGGGTTCGTCGCGACCTGCGCGGCCGCGGCCGCGAGGCCGGACAGCAGGTAGAACACGGCGAAACGCACCCGTCCCATCGCGTCCTCGACGTTGCCGCCGAAAATCCACAAAAACCACATGTTCCCGATGAGGTGCAGCCAGCTCCCGTGCATGAACATGGACGACACGACGGTGTGCCAGCTCGACTCGCGGCCGACCGGGCACGGCAGCGGGCCGGGAACCTGCGTCGGGTCGACGCTGCCGAGGAGCTCCCCGGGTATGAGGCCGAGCAGGCACACGGAGCGCGACAGCGCCGGCTCGACACCGAGCCCCTGGAGGAAGATCCAGGCGGCGACGTTGAGGCCGATCAGCAGGTAGGTGACGACCGGCACGCGGAGCTGCGGATTATCGTCGCGAACGGGAAACATGCCGTCGGGTCAGGTCACGGTTTCCGGGCTCGTGCGCTGGTTCTCGAAGCTGTGCCAGACCGAGAAGAACAACGCCGCGATGATGGGGCCGATCAGCACGCCGGACAAGCCGAACATCGAGATGCCCCCGAGCGTCGACAGCAGGATGATGTAGTCGGGCAGGCCGGCATCGCGGCCGACGAGGATCGGGCGCAGCAGGTTGTCGACCAGGCCGATGATGACCGTGCCGAGCACGACCAGGACGAGGCCCTTCACCAGGGCGCCGGTGGCGATCAGCCAGACCGCGGCGGGGATCCACACGAGCGGCGGGCCGACGGCCGGCAGGAGCGCGAGCAGGCCCATGACGACACCCCAGAGGATCGGCGCGCGCAGGTCGAGAAGCCAGAACGTGACGCCCCCCATGAATCCCTGGATCGCGCCGATCAGGAAAGTGCCCTTCAGCGTCGCGCGCGAGACGATCGCGAAGCGCCCCGCGAGATGGCGTGCGAGCGCGTCGTCCAGCGGCAGCGCGTGCCGGATCCGCTGGATGATCACGACCCCGTCACGCAGGAAGAAGAACAAGAGGTACAGCATCACGAAGAGCTGCAGGAAGAACATCACCGTCCCCTGACCGATCGTCACGGCATTGGTCGCGACCCAGCGGCCGGCGGCCACGGCCGCGGTCGACAGGCCCTGCCGGATCTGGCTCAGCTCGACGCCGAAACGATCGAGCAGGCTCGTGACCGCGGGGATCCGGGCCTGCAGCCAGTCGAACACGGCCGCCGCCCGGATGTTGCCCTGCTCGAGGTCGCGCGCGATCTCGGCGGCTTCGCGGGCCACGGCAACCACGACCAGGAACACCGGGATGAGGACGAGAAACACGATCGTGATCAGGGTGAGCGCGGCCCCCAGCGACGGGCGGTCCGGTATCGTGCGCAGCATGTAGCGCTGCAGCGGCTGGAACAGGAGCGCCAGCACCAGCGCCCAGAAGACCGGCTTCAGGAAGTCCGTGATGAGGCCCAGGAACGCGAGCGTGACGGCAATGAGCAGCAGGAAGAAGAACGCCCGATCGACCGTCTGGACCGGCAGAGCCATCGCGATTCCTCGAGCAGCCTGACAACGGGAACCGGCGCGCGCCGGGGGACGCGGCGCCGACCGTAGCCAGCGTAGCAGATTTCGCGCCGGACCTGTCCTCGTCCCTCAGGCCTTCAGGCGGTAGCCGGTGCGGAACATCCAGCGGACCACGAGCAGGCAGCCGGCGAGGAAGGCCAAGGTCATGCCGAGGCTCAGGGCCACGCTCACGTCCGCGTTCTCGTAGAAGCTCCAGCGGAAGCCGCTGATGAGGTAGACCACGGGATTGAACAGCGTCACCGTCTGCCAGAACGGCGGCAGCATGTCGATCGAGTAGAAGCTGCCGCCGAGGAACGCGAGCGGAGTCACGATCAGCATGGGCACGAGCTGCAGCTTCTCGAAGCCGTCGGCCCAGATGCCGAGGATGAAGCCCAGCAGGCTGAACGTGACCGACGTGAGCACCAGGAAAAGCAGCATCCAGACCGGATGCGCGACCTGGATGGGCACGAACAGGTTCGCCGTCAGGAGGATGATGGAGCCGATGATGATCGACTTCGTCGCCGCGGCCCCGACGTAACCGAGCACGATCTCCACGAAGGAGATCGGCGCCGACAGGATCTCGTAGATCGTACCGGTGAAGCGCGGGAAGTAGATCCCGAAGGACGCGTTCGAAATGCTCTGCGTCAGCAGCATGAGCATGACGAGGCCCGGGACGATGAACGAGCCGTAGCTCACGCCGTCCACTTCCGTGATGCGCGAGCCGATCGCCGCGCCGAACACGATGAAGTAGAGCGACGTCGAGATGACCGGCGACAGGACGCTCTGCATCACGGTGCGCCCCATGCGCGCCATCTCGAAACGGTAGATTGCCCGGACGCCGTGCCAGTTCACGCCGTGTTCCTTCTCACGAGATTGACGAAGATCTCCTCGAGCGAGCTTTGCGACGTGTGCAGGTCGCTGTAGCGGATCCCTGCCCGGTTCAGCTCGGCGAGCAGCCCCGTGATGCCGGTGCGCTCGGCCTGGGTGTCGTAGGTGTAGACGAGCTCGAAGCCGTCGTTGGCGAGCTCCAGGCTCCACCCGGCGAGTGACTCGGGGATGGTCTCGAGCGGGGCCTGCAGGCTCAGCACCATCTGCTTCCTGCCGAGCTTGCGCATCATCTCGTGCTTGTCGTCGATCAGGATGATCTCGCCGTGATTGATGACGGCGATCCGGTCCGCCATCTGCTCGGCTTCCTCGATGTAGTGCGTCGTGAGGATGATGGTGACCCCGGAGTCCCGCAGCCCCCGCACGACCTCCCACATGTCCTTGCGCAACTCGACGTCGACGCCGGCGGTCGGCTCGTCCAGGAACAGGATTTCCGGCTCGTGCGCCAGCGCCTTGGCGATGAGCACGCGCCGTTTCATGCCGCCCGAGAGCGTCATGATGCGGCTGTCCTTCTTGTCCCAGAGCGAGAGCGACTTCAGGACTTTCTCGATGTGCGCCGGGTTCGCCGGCTTGCCGAACAAGCCGCGGCTGAACGAAGTGGTCGCCCACACCGACTCGAACGTGTCCGTAGCCATCTCCTGCGGCACGAGGCCGATCATCGCCCGCGCCTTGCGGAAATCCTTCACGATGTCGTGGCCGCCCACGGTGACGCGGCCGGACGTCGGGTTGACGATCCCGCAGATGATGTTGATCAGCGTCGTCTTGCCGGCACCGTTCGGTCCGAGCAGCGCGAGAATCTCACCCTTGCGGATCTCGAGATCGACGCTCTTCAACGCCTGGAAGCCGGACGCGTACGTCTTCCGGAGACTCTCGATGCGGATGACCGGCGGCATGGGCGCCATTGTAGGCCGGCCGTCAGGGCGCGTCCCCGCCGTAGGCGCGACCCTTGCGGGTCGTGCGGACTGCACGACCCGCAGGTCGCCGATGCGGGACGTCCCGGTCACGACGCCAGCCAGAAGATCAGTCCGAGCAGCGACGCCGCGAAGACGATCCCCAGCACGACGACGCCCGGTTCGATTTCCGTGTGCGAATGTTCATCCATAACATATCGCTCCTGTCTCGTCGTTATCCCTTGCATTCTCCATTCCGCGCTCGCTTGCCTTCCGCCCCGCATTCGCGTGCGGTGTCAATGCGAGTACGGACCGGCCGCGACTGCGGGCGCGACCTCCCACCCGCCGCCGAGCGCCTTGTAGATGGCGACGACGGAGGTGTTGAGGTCCGTTTCCGCGCGTGCGACCGCGTCCTCGGCCTCGAGCAACGTGCGCTCGGCGTCGAGCAGCCGCAGGAACTCGATCGCACCCTCGCGATAGCGGATCCGCGCGAGCTCGGCGGCGCGCGCCGAGGCCGCCGCCTGCTCCACCAGGGCGCGCAGGCGCGCCTGGTTCTGGGCGTAGGCCACGAACGCGTTCTCCGTCTCTTCGAGCGCGCGGAGCACGGTTTGTTCATACGCCGCGAGCGCCCCATCGGCCTGTGCCCTCGCCGCCCTGAGCCTGGCCCGCACGCTGCCCAGGTCGAACGCTGCCCAGCTCAACGTCGGGGTCACGCTCCAGGCCTCGCTCGCGGCCTCTCCCAGCTCGCTCGCCTCGCCCGTGATGAAGCCGACGAAGCCCGAGACGGACAGCGACGGGAACAGGTCTGCCGTGGCGACACCGATGCGCGCCGTCGCCGCCGCGAGCTGGCGCTCCGCCGCGCGGATGTCGGGCCGGCGGCGCAGCAGCAGCGCCGGCTCGCCGATCGCGAGCGGCTCGGCGAGCGACTCGCTGACGGGCGCCTTGCGCTCGCTCTCCGGGATCGTCAGCGTGCCGGGCGCCATCCCGAGCAGGACCGCGAGCCGGTGCTCGGCGGCCCGCGCCGCCGTGGTGAGCGGCGGCAGGGTGGCCTCCGTTGCCGCGAGCTGCGCCCGGGCACTCGCGAGGTCCAGCTCGGTGCCGCGCCCCAGCTCGTAACGGATGCGGGTGATGCGTACCGCCTCCCGCTGGTTGTCACGGTTCTCGAGGGCCACCGCGTACCGCCGCTTCGCGCCGAGCAGCTCCAGGTAGTTGCGCGCGACCTCCGCGGCGATGCTGACCTGCGCGGCGTGCAGGCCGGCCTCGGCCGCCTGCGCCTCGGCGTGCGCGGCTTCGGCCTGGCGCCGTACCCGCCCGTACAGGTCGATCTCCCAGAAGGCGTCGAAGCCGAGGTCGAAGGTCTCGGACAGCACGCGCTCGTCGCCGCCCGTGCCGAAGCCGACGAGCTGCTGCTCGCGGCGATCGTACGCGCCGTGCGCGCTCACGGTCGGCAGCCGGTCCAGCCAGGCGTCGCGGTAGATCGCACGCGCCTCGGCGAGCCGGGCGGCCGCGATGCGCACGTCGAGGCCGTCGCGGAGCGCACGCTCGATCAGGTCGTCGAGCACGGGGTCGCCGAACTCGCGCCACCAGGCTGCTTCGACCTGCGTGCGGGCGAAGTGCTCCGCGTCCGCGTTCACGAAACGGGGGGCCGTGGTGTCCGGAGCTTCGTACTCCGGACCCACGGCGCAGGCGCCCAAGCCAAGTGCAAGCGAAAGGAGAACGAGCGAGCGGATCATGATGCACTCCTGATAGCCGGCAGCCAGCCGCCGCGCTCGCGCGGGGCAGGCGCCGGGTCGTCGCCGTAGCGCGCGGCGCCCGTGAGGCGGCGCACCACCCAGTAGAACACCGGCGTGAACAGCAGGCCGAAGAACGTCACGCCCAGCATGCCGGCGAACACTGCGATGCCCATCGCGTGCCGCATCTCGGCGCCGGCGCCGCTCGCGAGCACGAGCGGCACCACGCCCATGGTGAAGGCCAGCGACGTCATCAGAATGGGCCTGAGGCGCAGGCGGCAGGCCTCGATGACCGCGTCCCAGGTGGTCGCGCCCGCGGCCTCGCGGTCCTTTGCGAACTCGACGATCAGGATCGCGTTCTTGCACGCGAGCCCGACCAGCACGATCAGCCCGATCTGCGTGAAGATGTTGTTGTCGCCGCCGGTGAGCCACACGCCTGCGATGGCGGACAGCAGCACCATCGGCACGATCAGGATCACGACCAGCGGCAGGCTCCAGCTCTCGTACAGGGCGGCGAGCACCAGGAACGCGAGCAGCACGGACAGCGGGAAGATCCACACGGCGGTGTTGCCGGCCAGGATCTTCTGGTAGGTGAGCTCCGTCCACTCGTACTCCATGCCGTTCGGCAGCAGGCGCTCGGCGAGCGCCGCCATGAGCGCCTCCGCCTCGCCCGAGCTGTAGCCCGGCGCCGGGGCGCCGTTGATCTCGGCCGTGAGATAGCCGTTGTAGTGCGGCACCATGTCCGGCCCGGCGGTCTGCTCGACGCGGACGAAGCTGCCGAGCGGCACCATCGCGCCCGTGGCGTTGCGCACCTTGAGGTCCACGATGTCCTCGGGCTGCAGCCGGAAGTTCATGTCCGCCTGCGCCTTCACCTGGTAGGTCCGGCCGAAGCGGTTGAAGTCGTTGACGTACAGCGAGCCCAGGTAGATCTGCATCGTCTCGTACAGGTCGCGCAGCGCCACCCCCTGGGCCTTCGCTTTCTCCCGGTCCACTTCCGCGTGCACCTGCGGCACGTTCACCTGGAAGCCGGAGAAGAGCCCGGTGAGGCCCGGCGTCTGCCAGGCCTGCGCGATCAGCTTCTGCGTCTCCTCGTAGAGCGCGCGGACACCGTGGCCCGTGCGGTCCTCGATCTGCATGCGGAAGCCGCCGATGCTGCCGAGGCCCAGGATGGGCGGCGGCGGGAACACCACGACGAACGCTTCCTGGATCGCCTGGAACTGCCCGTTCAGGGCACCGGCGATCGCATCGGCCGACAGCGCGGGATCGTCGCGCTCGTCGAAATCGGCGAGCGTCACGAACACGATGCCGGCGTTCGGCGCGGCGACGAAGCCGTTGATGGACAGTCCCGGGAACGCGACCGCGTGCTCGACGCCCGGCTGCTGCATCACGATCTCGCCCATGCGCTCGATCACGGCCGTGGTGCGGTCGAGCGTCGCCGCCTCCGGGAGCTGGGCGTAGGCCACGAGGTACTGCTTGTCCTGCTGCGGAATGAAGCCCGCGGGCACCTGCGCGAAGCCGAGCCAGGTGAGGCCGATCAGCCCGGCGAACACGGCGAGCGCGATGCCGGACCGGCGCAGCACCCGCCCGGTCACGCCGACGTAGGCGTGCGAGCCGCGGTCGAACAGCCGGTTGAAGGGCTTGAGCGCCCAGCCGAACAGGAAGTCGATGCCGCGCTGCAGTCGGTCCGGCGGCGAGCCGTGCTCTTTCAGCAGCAAGGCGGACAGCGCCGGCGACAGTGTCAGCGAGTTGATCGCCGAGATCACCGTGCTGATCGCGATCGTGATGGCGAACTGGCGGTAGAACTGCCCGGACAGGCTGCTGATGAACGCGGTCGGCACGAACACGGCGACGAGCACGAGCGCGGTCGCGACGATCGGGCCCGTGACCTCGCGCATGGCCTGCTTCGTGGCCGCGACCGGCTTCAGCCCCTCGCGGATGTTGCGCTCGACGTTCTCGACCACCACGATCGCGTCGTCCACGACGATGCCGATTGCGAGCACGAGGCCGAACAGCGACAGCGCGTTCAGCGAGAAGCCGAACACGTGCATCACGGCGAGCGTGCCGACCAGCGACACCGGCACGGCGGCGAGCGGGATGATCGAGGCGCGCCAGGTCTGAAGGAACGCGACGACCACGATGACCACCAGCGCGAGCGCCTCGAGCAGCGTCTTCACCACCGCGTGGATGGACTCGCGCACGAAGGTCGTCGGGTCGTAGACGATGGAATAGTCGACGCCCTGCGGGAACTCCCTCTTCAGCTCGGCCATGCGCGCGCGCACGCTCTCCGATACCTCGAGCGCGTTCGAGCCCGGCCGCTGGAAGATGCCGATGCCCGCCGCCGGCTTGTTGTCGAGCAGCGAGCGGATGGCGTAGGTGCTCGCGCCGAGCTCGACGTGCGCGACGTCGCCCAGGCGCACGATCTCGCCGCGCGGCCCCGCCTTGACGATGATGTCCGCGAACTCCTCGGGCGTCTCCAGCCTTCCCTTGGTGTCGATCAGGAGCTGGAACTGCGCCGCGCTCGGGCTTGGCGGCGAGCCGAGCTTGCCGGCCGCCACCTGGACGTTCTGCTCGCGGATCGCGTTCACGACGTCGGTCGCCGTGAGGTTCAGGGCCGCCACCTTCTCCGGGTCGAGCCACACGCGCATCGCGTACTCGCCGGCGCCGAACACCTGCGCGTTGCCGACACCCGGCAGGCGCGCGAGCTCGTCACGTACCCGGAGCGTGGCGTAGTTCGAGAGATACAGCGTGTCGTAGCGCTCGTCCGGCGAGACGAGGTGCACGACCATGGTCAGGTTCGGCGACGACTTCTCGGTGACGACGCCGATCTGCTGCACCTCGGCAGGGAGCTTGGGCAGCGTCTGCTGCACGCGGTTCTGCACCTGCTGCTGCGCGCGATCGAGGTCGGTCCCGAGCGCGAACGTGATCGTCAGCGTCATCACGCCGTCCGAGGTCGCCATCGACGACATGTAGAGCATGTCCTCGACGCCGTTCACCGCCTGCTCCAGCGGGGAGGCCACCGTCTGCGCGATGACCTCCGGGTTGGCGCCCGGGTAGGTCGCGGTCACGACCACGGTCGGCGGCACCACTTCCGGGTACTCGCTGATCGGCAGCAAGCGCAGCGCGAGCGCGCCGGAAATGAAGATGATCATCGACAGCACGGCCGCGAAGATCGGTCGCTGCACGAAGAATTGCGAGAAGTTCATGAATCGCCTGCCTTGTCCTGGTATCGCTTCTGCCGTTGCCGTCGGGTTCGCAACCCGTTGCCGCGCGCGGTCAACGACCGCTCATCGACCGCCAGCGGACGCCCGGGGTGCCCGCGGCCGCCTCACGGCCGGCCCGCACCGACGTTCGCCGCCAGCCGCTCGAGCTCGCGCGCATCCCGGTCCATCGCGACCTGCACCGGTGCGACCGGCACGCCGGGACGCACCCGCTGCAATCCGTTGACGATCACGCGATCGCCGGCTTCGAGCCCGCGGGTCACGACGCGCAGGTTGCCGACGAGCGGACCGGTCTCGACGCCGCGGTACTGGGCGACGTTCTGGTCGTCGACGACGAGCACGTACTTCTGGTCCAGGTCGGTGCCGATCGCGCGGTCGTCGACCAGCGCCACCTCGCGCACCGACGGGCTCACGAGCTTGATGCGCACGAACAGCCCCGGCGTGAAGCGCCCGTCGGCGTTGTCGAGGACCGCGCGGCCGCGGATGGTGCCGGACTCCGGGTCCACGCGGTTGTCGAGGAAATCGAGGCGCCCTTCGTGCGGATACCCGGCCTCGTTGATCAGCCCGACGAATACCGGGGCGCTGCGCGCCGCCGCCGGGTCCTGGCCTTCGATGTAGCGCAGGTAGCTCTGCTCGTCGGCATGGAAATAGGCGTAGACCGGGTCGTCCGAGACGAGCGTCGTGAGCAGCGTCGAGCTGTCCACGAGGTTGCCCGCGGTCACGAGCGCGTTCGAGACGCGGCCGGCGATGGGCGCGGTCACCGTGGTGAACTCGAGATCGAGGCGCGCGGCTTCCAGTGCCGCCTCCACCGCACCGAGCTCGGCCGCCGCGATGGTCCGTGCGGTCTTCAGGCTGTCGTACTCCTCCCGGGCGATGGCGTTCTCCGCGAGGAGCCGCTCGGCGCGCTCCTCGTTGCTGGCGGCGAGCGCGAGGCCCGCCCGTGCGCGGGCGAGCTCGGCTTCCAGCCGTTCGACCTCGGCCCGGAACGGGCGCGGATCGATCCGGAACAGGACCTGCCCGGCCTCGACCCGGCTGCCCTCCTCGAAGTGCACCGATTCGATGTAGCCGCTGACCCGCGGCCGGACGTTGACGGCCTTGACCGCGGCGAGCCGCCCCGTGAATTCCTGCCAGTCGTGCAGCGGCTGCACCTCCACCCGCGCGACCGAGACCTCGGGCGGGGGCGGCGCGGCCTGCTCGTCGTCAGCGCGGCTCTGGCCGCAGCCCGCGAGCAGCAGGGCGAGGGCGGCGGCAAGCGACAAAAAGGTCCATCGGCGTAGCGGATTCATCCGTCACTCCTTGCTTCAAGGTTCAGCGGGATACCGGAAGCGGCAGGGGTCAGCGCCGATGAAACCGCCCTCCACGCCCTGGACCGGTCAGCTCCGGGGGCTCTTCCCGGCCGGGCGTGTCGGCGATTTGACACAGTGCAACATTCCTTGGATGATTAAGGGATGTTACTATACCGTTCGGTATCATTCGGCAGGAACGATACTGACCGGTCACTCACCTGTCAAGGGGAAATTCGATCGCCATGAGCGCGGAGCCCACGGGAAAGAAATCGGACAAGGCGAAGAGGCCCAGCGCACGCGAGCGCATTTGCGAGACCGCGCGCGACCTCTTCTACAGCCGCGGCATTCGCGGCGTCGGTGTCGAGATGATCGCGGCGGAGGCCGGTACCACCAAGATGAGCCTCTACCGCAACTTCGCCTCCAAGGACGAGCTGGTGGCCGAGTGCCTGTGCCGCCAGGAGCAGGAGTTCTGGGAGTGGTGGGACCGCACGCTCGGCCCGTTCGAAGGGCAGCCGCGGCAGCAGCTCGAGGCGCTGTTCGCGGCCCTGGAAGCCCAGGTGACCGACGAGCAATGGTCGCGAGGCTGCCAGTTCGCCAACGCCGCCGTCGAGCTCCCCGATGCCGACCATCCCGCCCGCCAGATCATTTTCAAGCACCACCAGGAGATCCGCGAACGCTTGAGGCGGCTGTGCACCGACATGCGCGCACGCGACCCGGAAACCCTCGCGGACGGCCTGTTGCTGCTGATGGCCGGTGCCTACATGGCCTGCCTCGTGTTCGACAGCCGCGAGCTCTCCCAGTCGATCAGCAAGAGCGCGCGCGCCCTCCTCGACTCGGCACTCGGCGCGTCTTAAACGAGCGCACCACCGGGCACGCCGCCGCGCACGGCCGGCGAATCCCCTTTCCAAATGTCCTTTCCAAAGGCGGCCGCGCCGTCTACGCTTCAACTATGCGACCGCAGCAACGCGATCTCGCCGAGCTCCTCCGGGACGCGGAGAAGCGGGGCTTCACCCGCAATTTCGCGATCGAGGACGACGAGCTCTGCTGCTCCGCCACCGGCGAGCGTTACCGGCGCGAGCAGGCGAAGGTCGTGTCGACGCAGGCGGTCGACATGGGCACCGACCCCGGGGACGATGCGACGCTGTACCTGATCGAGACGGACAGCGGCGCGAAGGGCTACCTCATCCTCTCGGACGCGTTCCACGCGGACCCGCGCAAGGCGGCTTTCGTCCGCTCGCTCGCCCGCCAGGACGGCGCCGACGCCTAGCCGCCGCCCTGCGCCATCCGGCGCGCTTCCGCAACCGTCGTGTGGCACTCGCCGGCCATGGCCGACCCCGGCACCGCGAGCGATTCCGCCTTGCGGGCCAGTTGCTCCGCGCGGGCGTAACGGCCCTGCGCGAGCTCGAGCCGCGCCAGCTCCAGCCAGATCGCCGGCGCCGCCGGCTCGATTCTCAGGGCACGCTCGAGCGTCGCCGCGGCGCGCGCGTAGTCGCCCGTGCGGCGCTCGTTGCGGCTTTGCGTGAGCAGCGCGTCCGCGGCGGCGCTCATCGGGACCTCGCGCGGCGCGGGCTCGCCCGGCGCCGGGGCGCGCGGCTCGCCGGGCGGCACGGCAGGCCCGGGAACCGTGCAGCCGGCGAGGCCGCCCGCGACAAGGACGGCGGAAACGAGCGCCGAGGCGCTCAGTTGACGGCGTCGCGCAACCATTCGAAAGCTCCCGAGATACCGAACCCGCAGCGGCCCCGCGGCAGCGAGGCATCGCGCGGCAAAAGCAGCGAAACGGCGTCGGCGCAGCGCGGGCCGACCTCGGCCCCGCTGCCGTAGTCGATCCAGCGCTCCGCCAGCGCCGGCGCCGGCGCGTCGGCGAGCGGCCGGCTGCCGACGGCGCCGAGGATCGCGGCGAAGATCGGCAGTGCGCCGCTCGCGCCGGTCAGCCCGGTCGACCCGTTGTCGTCGCGCCCGACCCAGACCACCGTCACGTGCTCGCCGCTGAAACCCGCGAACCAGCTGTCGCGAAAGCCGTCCGAGGTGCCGGTTTTCCCGGCGACCGTGAGTCCCGCGGGAAGCTGCCCGAGCGCGCTTCGCCCGGTGCCGCGCTCCATGACGGCGACCAGGCCGTCCTGCAGTTGCCGCACGTCGGTTGCCTCGGCCACCTGCTCCACCTCGATCCCGTATCGCTCCAGCGCCAGCCCGTCGACGTCCACGACGGAGCGCACGGCGCGCAGCGGCGTGCGAAAGCCGCCGTTCGCGAGCGTGCCGTACACCTCCGCCACCTCGACCGGCGCGAGCTCGACCGACCCGAGCAGCAAGGACGGCAGCGGCCGCGGCGTGCGCGGCGCGCCGAGCCTCGCCAGCAGCTCCGCGACCCGGTCGATGCCCACGTCCAGGCCCAGGTTCACCGTCGCGAGATTGAGCGACTCGGCAAGTGCCCTCAGCAGCGTGACGCTGCCATGGGCGCCGCCTTCGAAGTTCTTCGGCGTCCAGGTGTTGCCGTTCGGCAAGGTGAGCTCCACCGGCCGGTCTTCCACGGTCGAGGCCAGCGTGTAGCGCCCGGATTCGAGCGCGGCGAGGTAGACCGCGGGCTTCACCAGCGAGCCGATCGGCCGCCTCGCGTTCACGGCCCGGTTGAAGCCGGCGAAGCCGGCCTCGCGACCGCCGACGACGGCGAGCACCTCGCCCGAGGCCGCCGCCGTGACGACCACGGCGCCTTCGAGCTCGCCCGCCGGCAAGCCGCGTGCCGCCTCCAGCCTGTCGAGCCCGCGCGCGAGCTCGCGCTCGGCGGCGGCCTGCACCGCGGGATCGAGCGGCGTGAACACCCTGAGCCCCTCGCGCGTCAGGTCGTCGTCGCGGTAATCGGCGGCGAGCTGGCGCCGCACGAGATCGAGGTAGGCGGGATACCACGCGCTGCCGTAGCGCTCGCGGTTCCACAGGTCGAGCGGCTCGGCCGCGGCGGCGGCGGCAGCATCGTCGTCCAGCGCGCCCTGCTCGGCCATCTGTGCGAGGACCCGGTCGCGCCGCGCACGCGCGCGCTCCGGGTAGCGCAGCGGATCGTAGTAGCCGGGTCCGCGCACCATCGCCACGAGCAACGCGAGCTGGTGCGGCTCGAGCTCCGCGAGCGGACGTCCGAACCAGAAGCGGGCCGCGAGCCCGAAGCCGTGAATCGCACGCTTGCCCTGCTGCCCGAGGTACACCTCGTTGATGTACGCGTTCAGGATCTCCTCTTTGTCGTAGTGCGCCTCGAGGATCAGCGCCATGGCGGCTTCGCGCAGCTTGCGCCCGATCGTCTGCCGGTTGTCGAGGAAGTAGTTCTTGACGAGCTGCTGCGTGAGGGTGCTGCCGCCCTGCGTGATCCCGCCGGCCCGGAGGTTCGCCAGCAACGCCCGCAGCACCGCGCGGACGTCGATGCCGAAGTGGTCGTAGAAGCGGCGATCCTCCACCGCGACGAGCGCGGCAGGCAGGAGCGGCGGGACCTCGGCGGGCGCGACGACGAGGCGATCCTCGCCGTGCTCCGGGAACAGGCTGCCGATCATGAGCGGCTCGAGCCGCCCGACCGGCACCTCCGCAATGCCGTTCGTGAGCCGCGCGACGCGGCCGCCGTCGAACGTGACGGCATACCAGTGCCCGGGCTCGGTGCCGTCCCAGAACGCGAACGGCCGCGTCACGAGCTCGATGATGTTGCGGTAACGGCGGTAGGTGCCGGGCGCCTGCGGGCGTTCGGCAACCGCCCGGTAGCCGAGGCGCACGAGCTCCGTCTCCAGCGCGTCCGGCGTGAGGGCCAGTCCCGCGTACAGCTCCAGCGGACGCGCGTAGACGTGCGCCGGGAGATCCCACCGCCTGCCTTCGAAGCGCGACGTGACCTGCCAGTCGAGGACGGCGAGCCACGCCGCGAGCACGGCCAGCGACAGCCCGAGCACGGTCGCGACCGGGTGCCGCCGCACGAGCGACCATGCGCGCCGCACCCTGCCGCCCCGCTTGCGTGACCGCCCGCGCCGCTTCCTGCGCTTGGCCCTGGCCCTGCTCTTCGCCTTGCCCTTCGCCATGGGGGCGTGACGGTACCAGAGTGCGCGTGAACGCGCAGCGCCCGCGCGCGGCTCGCGCTAGCGCCGCGACACCGTGAGGCGCGGATCCAGCGTGCCGACGTCGTCGATCGCAATGCTGTACTTGTAGGTGCCGTAGTCCGCATCCGCCGGCACGCGAATCTCGATGCGATCGCGCGTCCGGTTGGCGTTCCCGAGCCACGGCGGCCGGCGCTCGCCCGCGGGCTCGGTGCGCGCGGCACCGGCCTCCACGGGCGGCTCCAGCGACACCACGACCGTGCGGCCCGCGCAGATCTCGAGGTGCTCCGGGTGCACCGCGAGGTAGCCGGGTGCGTGGTGCACGGTGACGGTGCGGTCGCGGCAGGCGACTTCGTGATCCCCCGGCCTCTCCGGGGCAGCGCAGCCGGCGAGCGCGGAGACCGCGAGACCCGCCGTCACGGCGAGCGCGACGGTGCAGGCCGCGGCGCCATGCCTTCGCGTGTGCATGTTCTGCTCCTTTGTTGTGTTCTTCAGGTGCCGGCGTCGCGCGCGGCGTGCACGTCACGTGTCAGCGCCGCGAATTCGGGGTCGTGCCGCAGCGGCTCGAGGTGCGGCTCGGCCGCGAGCAGCTTCGGCGGGTAGCCCATGTCGATCGCCGCCGCGAGACCGGCATGGCGGAGCGCCGCTCGCCGCCGCGCAGCGCGACCAGGGCGCCGACGAAGTGCACGTAGGGATCCGAAGGCGTGAGCTCGCGCGCCTTGGCGAGCGCCTCCTGTGCCTCCTGCCGGCGGTCGAGCATCGCCTCGATCCAGGCGAGGTCGATGAGCGTGCCGGCATCCCGCGGATTCACGCGCAGCTTGCGCTCGGCCAGCGCGCGCGCCCTCTCGAATGCCGCCCGCGCTTCCTCCTGCCGCGTCGTGAACGACAGCGCATCGCCGAGGTTCGCCCACGCGAGGTGGTCGTGGGGTGTGAGGGCCGCGGCCTTCTCGTGCGCGGCGACCGCTTCCTCCATGCGCCCGAGGTAGTAATAAAGGAGACCGAGGTTGCTGAACGCGTCGCGGCGCGGCTCGAGCTCGATGGCCTCGAGCAGCGCCGGCTCCGCCTCCGCGAACCGGCCGGACAGGACGAGCGCGCTGCCTAAGTTCGCGTAGGCCTGCGGGTTGCGCGGCTCGAGCGACAGCATCTTGCGGAACTCGGTCGCGGCTTCCTCGTAGCGGCCGTTCTGGTACAGAAACCAGCCCAGCGCGTTGTACGTGCCGGTGTTGCCAGGCTGCAGGGCAATGGCGCGGCGATAGGCCGCTTCCGCCCGGTCGAGGCGCTGCGTGCGGTAGTACACGTCGGCCAGCCCGCCGAGCGCCTGCACGTTGTTCGCGTTGACGGCGAGCGCCTTGCGGAACGCCGCTTCCGCGTCACCGTCCCTGCCCGTTTCGGCGTACAGGTGCCCGAGCGCGGCGTGCACCACGTCGAGGTGCGGGTTGCGGTCGATCGCGGCGGCACAGGCGTGTTCCGCGCGCTCGATCCATTCCGGCTCCGCGGTCACGCGGAAACCCTGGGCGTAAGCGGCGCAGATCCCGGCATGCGCCGCGGCGAACCCGGGATCGAGCTCGAGCGAGCGGCGGAACCAGCCGACGGCCTCCTCGATGGAGGCCGCGGACAGCGGCCGGTGCAGCACGTCCATCCCGTGCCGGTACAGGACGTACGCGTCGATGTCCGGGTGCTCGCCGTAGATGCCGGGCCGCGCCTGCGTATCCGGCGGCAGGACGACGCGTAGGTTCGCGACCGTGAGCCGCGTGATCTCGTCCTGGATGGCGAACAGCGCGGAGCGATCGCGACTGAAGGTGCGCGAGAGCACGCGGAACCCGTTCTCCGAATCGATCAGGTGAATGACGACCCGCAGCAGCCGGTCGCTGCGCTGCACGCTGCCTTCGAGGTAGTAGCGCACGCGCAGGCGTGCCCGCACGGCCTCGGAAGACGCGTTCGCCGGGAGCGAGAAGGCATCGCCGCGGGCCGCGACCCTGAGCGACGGCACGGCCGCGAGGCGGCTCATCACGTCCTCGGCCAGGCCGTTGGCGAACACCGCGGTCTCGGGGCTGCCGTCGATGTTCAGAAACGGCAGCACGGCGATGGAGTTCGGCTCGACGGGCGTCGGCCGCGCGAGGGACGCAGCCGCCGGCTCGCCGTCGCCGGGCAGGCCGATCGCACGGTCGTACACCCAGACGCCGATGCCGGCGAGGAGCACCGCCCCGGCGATCGAGATCGCCGTGCGGTCGAGGAAGCGGCGGCCCCGGCCCTGCGGCCGGCCGGTGCGAGTCGCACGCCACACGTCGATGAGCCCGGCGAGGATGAGTGCGAACGGGAAGCCCGCAATCACGAGCACCGTCACCCAGGTGCCCAGCCGGGACGGGAGGCGCAGCGGCTCGAAGGTCGCGTCGGCGATCTGGATCACGAGCCAGCCGACAACGAGATAGGCGAGGCCGGTCTCCGCGATCCCGCCCTTCCTGAGTGCCTCCAGCCAGGGGCGTGGCTTCGCGGCCGCCGGCGTGCCGGCGGGCCCGGGCTCGCTTGCGGGAACCGGCTCGGCGAGGAGCCGGTAGCCGCGTCCCGGCAGCGTCTCCAGGTAGCGCGGCCGGTGCGCCGGGTCGCCGAGCGCCTTGCGTATCTCCGCCACGCTGCGCCGGAGCGCGGCCTCGCCCGCCCGGGCGGCGCGCACGCAGGCCAGGAGCTCCTCGTGCGATACGACGTCGCCTGCCCGTTGCGCGAGACACACGAGGACGGCGGCGGCGCGCGGCGACAGCCGGTGCGTGCCCCGGGGACCGGCAAGCCGCCGCTCTCCCGGGACGAAGCGGTGCTCGCCCAGCCGGAACGGAAGCGACGGGTCCTCAAGCAAGCCGGCCAATCCTGCGAACGGACGTTCGCGACGGTGCCCGATGGGAAAAGTAGCAGCGGCCCGGAGGTGCGGGGCCGCCTTCTTGCGCGCCGCTCACGATTCTACACCGGCCCGCCGGCGGCCGGCGCGCGAGGGGCTCAGTCGCCGTCGAGGAAGCGCCGGGTGATGTCCCCGTAGGCGTCGATGCGCCGGTCGCGGAAGAACGGCCAGCCGTGCCGGGAGCGCGCGAGCTCGTCGAGCCGCGCTTCCGTGACGAGCACGGCTTCCTCGTCCACCGGCCCGCGCACGAGGATGCGCCCGTCCGGCGCGGCGACGAAGCTCTGGCCCCAGAACTCGATGCCGCCGCTGCCGGCGGGATCCGGCTCGAAGCCGGTCCTGTTCACGGCCACGACGAAGCAGCCGTTCGCGATCGCGTGCGAGCGCTGTATCGTCTCCCACGCGGCATGCTGTTCCCGGCCGACGGCTTCCTTCTCCTCCGGGTGCCAGCCGATCGCCGTCGGGTAGAACAGGATCTCCGCGCCTTTGAGCGCGGTGAGCCGCGCCGCTTCCGGGTACCACTGGTCCCAGCAGATGAGCACGCCGAGCTCCGCGTGCGCCGTCGGGAAGCTCATGAAACCGAGGTCGCCCGGCGTGAAGTAGTACTTCTCGTAGTAGCGCGGGTCGTCGGGGATGTGCATCTTGCGGTACTTGCCGACGTAGCCCTTCCCGCGGTCCACGACGGCCGTCGTGTTGTGGTAGAGACCCGGCGCGCGCCGCTCGAACAGGCTCACGACGACGGTGACGTCGAGCTCGGCAGCGAGCGCGGCGAAGGCCTCGGTCGTCGGGCCGGGCACCGGCTCCGCCAGTGCGAAGTGGCGGTCGTCCTCGCTCTGGCAGAAGTACCGCGAGCGGAACAGCTCGGGGAGGCAGATGACCTGCGCGCCCTGCCGCGCGGCGTCGCGCGTCATCTGCATGGCTTTCGCGGTGTTCTCGTCGGGGTCCTCCGAGCAGCGCATCTGCACGAGGCCGAGCGTCACGGATCTCGTATCGCCTTTTGCCATCCGGCTCACTCCGTCTGCGCGCCGCGGGGGTCGTAGTACGTGCCCGCGCGGAAAAAGCGCGTGTACTGGTCCAGTATCTCCATGCCGCGTTTCGGCCGCACGGCACCCGCTTCGATCTTCTCCTTGACGATCGCCTCCATGCGCCGGCGCAGGTCGTTCGGGAAGTACTGCACCTGGGCGAGGATCTCCTGCACTTCCACTCCCGGGATCACCTTCTCGATCCAGAAGTTGCCCTCTTCCTCCGGGTCGGCGTACACGTGCGCCTCCGACACGCGGCCGAACAGGTTGTGCGCATCGCCCATGATGTCCTGGTAGGCGCCCATCAGGAAGATGCCGAGCCAGTACGGCCGGCCCGGCTCCAGCGCATGCAGCTCCAGGAAATTGGGATCCTCGCGCGAGGACACGTAGTGCGACACCTTGCCGTCCGAGTCGCAGGTCAGGTCGACGAGCAGGGCGCGCCGTGACGGCCGCTCGTCGAGCCGGTGCAACGGCACGATCGGGAACGGCTGGTCGATGGCCCAGTGATCCAGCATCGACTGGAACACCGAGAAATCGCAGAGGTACTGGTCGACGAGCTTCTCCTCGAGCTCCTGGTACTCGACGGGAACCGGATCCGGGTCGAGTGCCCGCAGGCGGTCGAGGATCGCGGCGCAGCAGCTCCAGTAGTAGCGCTCCACGAGGGCGTTCTGCTCCAGCGAGAGGTGGCCGAGCCCGAACAGCGTCGCGGCGTCGCGGTGTATCACCACCACGTCGTGATAGGCCTCGAGGAGCTGGCTCAGCTTGAGCGGCTTCGAGCGCCGGTTCACGCGCTTCAGGATCTCGGCAAGATCGCAGACCATCCGGTGCGCATCCGGCGGCAGGGTATAGTCCGCCGGCACCCTGTCTTTCTGGTAGGCGCCCAGCACCTGCACGACCAGCAGCGAGTGGTGCGCCGTGATGGCGCGCCCGCTCTCGGTCACCAGCTCGGGGTGCGCAACGCCGTGCTCATCGCACACCTCCATCACCGAGTACACGACCGTATTGGCGTATTCCTGCAGGCTGTAGTTGATGCCCGACTCCACGTACCGCCCGGTGTAGTTCACACCCAGACCGCCGCCCACGTCGAACCAGCGCACCCCGAGGCCGCGCTTCACGAGCGAGGCGTAGATCTGCGCCATCTCCTTCACGGCCTGCCGCAGGACCTGGATGTCCGCGATCTGGCTGCCTAGGTGGAAATGCAGCAGCACCAGCCCTTGCTGCCCGCCCGACTGCTCGAGACGCTCCACGAGCTCCATCAGCTCCGGCAGCGAGATCCCGAACTTCGAGCGGTAACCGCCGGAATCGGCCCACTTGCCCGCCCCCGCCGTGCGCAACCGGATGCGCACGCCGAAGCGCGGCGCGACCTCCGCGCCGGCGGCGAGCGCGGCGAGCTGCTCGAACTCCGCGTACTTCTCCATCACCGGGATCACGTTCTTACCGAGGCTCTGCGCGGCCAGGATGAGCGACAGCATCGACGCATCTTTCACGCCGTTGCAGATGAGCAGCGTGTCGTCGCTGGCGAGCTGGGGCAGCGCCGCCACGAGCTCGGCCTTGGAGCCGCACTCGAGACCCATGTTCCACTGCCTGCCGGCGTCCAGGACCTCGTCGACGACCTCGTGAAGCTGGTTCACCTTGATCGGGTAGACGCCGGTGTACCGGTTGCGGTAGCCGCAATCCTCGATCGCCCGCCCGAACGCCTGGTTGAGCCGCCGGACGCGGGTCCTGAGCACGTCCTGGAAACGCAACAGGAGCGGGAAATCGATGCCCCTGCGCCCGGCCTCCTCCACCACGTCCAGCACGTCGATCCCGAGGTCCTGGTCGTCGAAAGGATGGACGGCGATGTGGCCGGCCTCGTTGATGCGGAAGAAACCGTCGCCCCAGGCGTCGAGCCGGTACAGCTCGCCGGCATCGTCGACCGACCACGAGGGCGGTGTCACGGCCTTCTCTGTCGTCGCGCTCATCGGCGGCAGCGGTTCAGCGGCCCAGCACGCAGGCGAAGATCAAGGGCGCCACGATCGTCGCGTCGGATTCGATGATGAACTTCGGCGTGTCCGCGGACAGCTTGCCCCAGGTGATCTTCTCGTTCGGCACGGCGCCGGAATACGAGCCGTAGCTCGTCGTGGAATCGCTGATCTGGCAGAAGTAGCCCCAGCGGGGCACGTCATGCCGGCCGAGGTCCTGCTGCAGCATCGGCACGACGCAGATCGGGAAATCGCCGGCGATGCCTCCGCCGATCTGGAAGAAGCCGACCGAAGCCTCCCTCGCCGTTTTCTCGTACCAGTCGGCAAGGAAGATCATGTACTCGATGCCGCTCCGCACCGTGTGCACGTTCTCGATCTCGCCCGTGATGCAGTGCGAGGCGTAGATGTTGCCCAGGGTGGAATCCTCCCAGCCGGGCACGATGATCGGCAGGTCGCGCTCGGAGGCGGCGAGCAGCCAGCTGTCCTTCGGGTCGATCTGGTAGTGCGGCTCGAGCGCGCCCGAGCGCAGCACCCGGTACAGGAACTCGTGCGGGAAATACCGCTCCTTCTGCCGGTCCGCGTCCACCCAGACGTCGAGCACGGCACGCTCGATCCGCCGGATCGCTTCCTCCTCCGGGATGCAGGTGTCGGTCACGCGGTTCAGGTGCTTCTCCAGCAGGGCCTCTTCGTCCTTCGCGGTCAGCTCACGGTAGTGCGGCACCCGCACGTAGTGCTCGTGCGCCACGAGGTTGAACACGTCCTCCTCGAGGTTCGCGCCGGTGCAGCAGATGGCGTGCACCTTCTCCTCGCGGATCATGTCCGCCAGCGAGAGGCCGAGCTCGGCCGTGCTCATGGCGCCCGCCAGCGTCATGAACATCACACCGCCTTCGTCCAGGTGCCGCACGTAGGCGTCCGCGGCGTCGACCAGCGCGGCCGCATTGAAATGCCGGAAGTGGTGGTGGACGAAATCGCGTACCGCCGTCATGCGCTTCTCCTCGGGATAAAAAGGTGCAGGGATGAAGGAGGACAGTGACCCTGCCCGGTTCCTCGGCCGGGGACGGTGACCTGTCGCGGTCACTGCCCGCGTATTAAAACACAGGGACCTGCTGCGTGAGGCAATGGAAGGTGCCGAGGCCCAGCACGAGATCGCGACAGTCGATCGCCACGACGTCGCGGCCGGGAAAGCAGGCCGCGAGCTTCGCGCGGTTCGCCTCGTCGGCGGGATCCTCGAAGGCGGGCATCAGGACGACGCGGTTGCCGATGTAGAAGTTCGCATGGCTCGCCGGCAGGCGCTCGCCGCGCCACTCCACCGGCCGCGGCATCTCGAGCTCGATCACCCGCAGCGGCCGCCCGTCCGCGAGGCGGAAGCCGGCGAGGCGCTCGCGGTTCTCGGCGAGCGGCTCGTAGTTGTCGTCGCGGCGGTCGCGCTCGACGACGGTCACGACGGTGTCTTCCGCGACGAAGCGCGTGAGGTCGTCCACGTGCCCGTCGGTGTCGTCGCCGACGATGCCCTCGCCGAGCCAGAAGACCTGCGAGACGCCGAGGAGCTCGCGCAGGCGGCTCTCGATCGCCTCCCGGTCCAGGCCCGGGTTGCGGTTCGGGTTGAGCAGGCACTGCTCGGTCGTGAGCAGTGCGCCCGCGCCGTTCACGTCGATCGAGCCGCCTTCGAGCACCATGTCCACGCGCAGGCTCGGCACGCCGAGCGCCGCCGCCATCGCCGCCGCGACCTGGTCGTCGAGGTCGAACGGCGGGTACTTGCCGCCCCAGGCGTTGAAGCGGAAATCGAGCGCGAGCGCGGGATCGTCGGGGTGCTCACGGGTGACGAAGATCGCCCCGTGATCCCGGCACCACGCGTCGTTGGTCGGGATGCGATGGAACGCGACCCGGTCGGGCCGCGCCTTCCCTTCGAGCAGCTCGCGGACGTGCCGCTCGTGGCGCTCGTCGAGCACGTTGATGCGCACGAGCTCGCTTTCGGCGAGCGCCTGGACGGCGCGCACCATGACCGGCTCGACCGGCTCGAACTTGCCGGGCCAGCTCTCGCGCTTGTGCGGCCAGGAAATCCAGGTCGCCTGGTGCGGCGTCCATTCCGCCGGCATGCGGTAACCGCGCGCGGCCGGGGTCGCGTCCGTCTCATTCGGGTTCATGCGCGGACTGTGTCACCGTCGCGTCGTCATGGAAAGACCCCGCGTCCGTTTCCGCGCGCGGCTCACCGGGATGGACGCGGAACCGGCAGGCGGCGCCGCCGCGCACCATGCATTCGACGTGCTCGATACCGGCGCCGAGCAGGGTCTCGAGCAGCGCGAGATCGAGCTCGCACACCTCGCGGTGCTCGCGCGCGAGGTCGTGATAGATGCAGTTGCGCGCGTCGATCAGCGGCAGCTCGCGGCCCGGGTCCGGCGCGCTGCGCGCCCGGTACCCCAGCTCGCTCATGATCGCCACGACCTCGTCGATGCGGCGCTCGGGCCCGCAACCTGCCACCCGGTGCCGGTTCTGCGCGCCGAGCCGCCGCCCGAGCTGGCGCATGGCCGCGGCCAGGCCGTCGCTGCCGAGGCGCTCGCGCAGGCCGGCGATGAGCAGGTCGGAGAACAGCGCGTACTGCTTCGGGAACAGGTGCTCGCCGCTCCCGGTCAGGCGCCAGGCGAAGCCGGGGCGGCCGCCCTGCGAGGCGCGCGGCGTCTTCTCGACGAAGCCGCCGGCGGCCAGCGCGGCGAGGTGCTGGTGCACCGCGCTCCTGCTGATGCCGAGGGCGTGCGCGAGCTCGTCGGCGCTCTGCCCGGCCTTGTGCTCGAGGAGCAGCGTGAGCAGCCGGCGCTGGCGCTCCCCGAGGCCGGCGATGGCGGGAGGGTTGTCCATGGACGGGATGATAGCGGGCCGACCTTTATTTAGTTTATCAAGTTGTTTATTGACAAAGTCAACGGCGCCTGCCTAGACTCGCCCGCACGGCTCGAAGGCTTCCAAGGAGAACAAGATGCTGACTGCCGCCGTGATCGTGTTCGCCGTCGCCGCCGTGGGCGGCGTCGTCCTCGCCCTCCACGTCCTCAAGGGCAAGCTCGCGCCCTGGGCCCTGTCCGTGCTGCATGCCGGGCTCGGTGCCGCGGGCATCGTGCTGCTCCTGCTTTTGCTCGCCGACGGCGGAGCCTCGCTGCTCGCCTGGGCGCTGGCGCTGTTCGTCGTGGCCGCCCTCGGAGGCTTCTGGCTCGCGTCCCGCCACGCGAAAAAGGAGCTGCCGCCGAAGGGCGTGGTCGTGCTGCACGCCGTGCTCGCGGTCGGCGGTTTTGCGCTGCTGCTCGCGGCGTTCCTCGGCGCAGGCGCCGGGGCCTGATGCCGCCGCTGGCCACGCGCCTCCACCCGCCTTTCCTGCACTTCCCGATCGCCTCCTGGACGGCAGGCACCGGGCTCGATCTCGCGCTGGCCGCCGGGCTCGGCCTGCCCGGGCCCGACGGTCATGCCCTCGCCCACGGCCTCCTGTGGGCGGGGGTGCTCAGCGCTTTGCCCACGGCCGCCGCGGGGCTCGTCGACTTCGCGCGCCTGCCCCGCTCCGTCCAGGACAGCCGTTTCCTCAAGCGGCACATGCTCGCGATGAGCGTGGCGTTCTTGCTGTACTTCGCCGCCGCCGCCTGGCGCCTCGAGGCCGGCGCGTTCGCCGCGCCGGCCGCGCCCGCGATGCTGCTCCTGGAGGCGGCCGGCCTCGCCGCGCTCGTCGCGGGCGGCCACTGGGGCGGCCGCGTGGTGTTCGACGAGCTCCCGCGCGCCGACCCTCCCGGGCCCTGAGCGTCAGGCGCTCCCGAGCTGGTAGACGAAAAGCGCGCCCAGGTACCCCATCGCGGTCATGTAGGTCCACGCGAACACCGGCCAGCGCCAGCTGTTGGTCTCGCGCCGGATGACCGCGAGCGTCGCGGCACATTGCAGGCACCACGCGTAGAAGACCAGGAGCCCGCACACCATCGGCAGCGTGTACACGGGAGCGCCGTCCGGCCACGTCGCCGCGTGCAGGCGCCCGGACAACGTTTCGTCGCTCGCCTCGTCGCCGACGGCGTACACGGTGCCGAGGACGGCGATGACCACCTCGCGCGCGGGGAATCCGGCGATGACCGCCGCCGAGACCTTCCAGTCCCAGCCGAGCGGCCGGAATGCCGGCGCGACGAGCTTGCCCGCGCGGCCGAGCCAGCTCTGCTCGAGCTGCGCCGCGGCGGCCGCGTTCGCGAGGTCCGTGCGCGCGGCGTCCAGCGCCTCGCCCGTGAGCGTGGCTTCCGCCTGCGCCAGCGACGCGGCGAGCTCCGTCTCCACCGCTTCCGAGCGCGGGTAGTAGGCGAGCGCCCAGACGACGACCGCGACCGTGAAAATCACCGTCCCGGCGCGGCGCAGGAACACCCGGGCGCGCCCGAGGAGCTGGATCGCGACGGTGCGCAGGTTCGGGCGCCGGAACTCCGGCAGCATGAGCGCGAACGGCGGCTTCGGCCCGCGCAGCGCGGTCTTGCGCATGAGGAGCGCCGTCAGCACGCCGGCGACGATGCCGAGCAGGTACAGGCCGAACAGGACGAGGCCCTGCAGGTTGAACCACCCGACCGCGGTCGCCGGCACGAACGCGGCAATCAGCAGCGCGTAGACCGGCAGCCTCGCCGAGCACGTCATGAACGGCGCGGCGAGGATCGTCGCGATGCGATCGCGCCGGTTCGGGATCACGCGCGTCGCCATGATGCCGGGCACCGCGCACGCGAAGCTCGAGATCATCGGGATGATCGACTGGCCGGAGAGACCGACCGAGCGCATCACCCGGTCCATGAGGTAAGCCGCCCGCGCGAGGTAGCCCGAGTCCTCGAGCACGATGATGAACAGGAACAGGATCATGATCTGCGGCAGGAAGACGACCACGCTGCCGACGCCTGCCACCACGCCGTCCGCGAGCAGGCTCGTGAGCGCCCCGGGCGGCAGCGTCGCCGTGAGCCAGGCGCCGGTCGCCGCCGTCGCCGCGTCGATCGCATCCATGAGCGGCGTGGCCCAGGCGAACACCGCCTGGAACACGACCGCCATCACGACGAACAGGCCGATCGTGCCCGGAACCGGGCGGTTCAGCCACGCCGCGATGCGCGCGCCCCAGGTGCGGTAGCGGGGAGTGCCGCTCTGCACGTCGGCGAGCACGCCGCGGACCCACGTGTAGCGCCGCTGCGCCTCCTCCGCGAGCGGCGGGTAGCCGTTGAACAGCCGTGCACGAGCCGCCCGCATCGCCGCGGCAAACCCCTCGTCGCCCGCAAGCGCCACGGCCGGCCCGTCCACGCCGTCGATCAGGGCACGCTCGATCTCGACCGGCTGCAGCGCGGCGGCACGCGTTGCCAGCGCGCGCGCCGCTTCCCGCAGCTCCGGCCAGAACGGCGCCACGCTCGGCGCCGGCGCCGCCGGCAGCGCCGCCAGCGCCCGCCGGAGCGCCTGCACCCCGTGCCCCGTGGTGGCGACGACCGGGCACACGGTCGCACCGCCGAGGTGGGCGGACAGCTTCTCCACGTCGACGGACAGGCCGGCGGCCTGCGCCGCATCGCTCATCGTGAGCGCGACGACGACGGGAAGGCCGAGCTCCACGAGCTGGCCGACGAGGAACAGGCCCTGGTAGAGATTGTTCATCGCCACCACGGCGAGGATGCCGGCCGGCTTGCGCACGCCGGGCATGCGCCCCATCACGACGTCGACCGCGATGCGCTCCTCCAGCGAGTGTGCCGACAGCGAGAACGTGCCCGGCAGGTCGACGAGCTCGAGCGCGACGTCGCCGAGCCTCGCGATGCCGACGTGCTTCTCGACGGTGACGCCGGGGTAATTGGCGGTGCTCTGCCGCAGGCCGGTCAACCGGTTGAACAGCGTGCTCTTGCCGGAGTTCGGGTTGCCGACGACCGCGATGGTGGCACGCGGATGCTGCCGGACCGCAATACGCTCGACGGGGATGCCGACGGTGCGGGTGTCAGCCACCATCGGCGGCAACGATCACGAAGTGTCGGGCCTGTTCGCGACGCAGCGAGATGCCGTTGCCGAAGAGGCGAAACTCCAGCGGATCCCCCCCGATCGCGGCCCCGGTCGCCTCCACCTCCGCGCCGGCCACGAGCCCCAGC
The DNA here is from genome assembly GCA_035304345.1 of Woeseiaceae bacterium. Lineage (GTDB taxonomy): Bacteria > Pseudomonadota > Gammaproteobacteria > Steroidobacterales > Woeseiaceae > IDS-8. Next base: position 60,586 of record DATGQE010000102.1, read on the forward strand.
ACCATGAGCCGCTGCACGGCGGGATCGGCGGGGTCGACGGCCGTGATCACGGCTTTCTGGCCACGCCGCAGGGTGTCGAGGGTGAGACGGGAAGGTGCTTTCACCGGTGCCGGTTGACGGAGTCCGTCCGCGATCTGCCAATGATAATGATTCTCATTCCGCCCCTCAAGGGTGCCGGGGCCGTCCCGCGGGCGGCCTCCCGCTCGCCGCTCGTGACCGCCTCCTCGACCGGGCCCGCCGCCCGCATCCGTATGACGAAAACGGCATATGCCCCGGCCTTCTTCGTCTAAGCGCGCGCCATCCGGTCGCGCGACCGCGTGCTAAGATCGCGTGCACAAAAAACGACCACGTCAACAACGAGGCACATCATGACGCTCAGAATCAATTCCGAGGCACCGAACTTCCAGGCGGATACCACGGAAGGCAGGATCGATTTCCACGAGTGGATCGGTGATGGTTGGGCCGTGTTGTTCTCGCATCCGAAGGATTTCACGCCCGTTTGCACCACCGAGCTCGGCTACATGGCAGGGCTCAAGGACGAGTTCGCGAAGCGCAACTGCAAGATCATCGGCCTGTCCGTCGACCCGGTGGAAAGCCACAAGGGCTGGCTCAAGGACATCGAGGACGTGCAGGGCAACCCGGTCAACTACCCGCTGATCGGCGATCCGAAGCTCGAGGTCGCGAAGCTCTACGACATGCTGCCCGAGGATGCGGGCGACACCGCCGACGGACGCACGCCGGTGGACAACGCCACGGTGCGCTCCGTGTTCCTCATCGGGCCGGACAAGAAGATCAAGGCGATGCTCATTTACCCGATGAGCTCGGGACGCAATTTCGACGAGATCCTGCGCCTGCTCGACTCGCTGCAGCTCACGGCGAAGCACCAGGTCGCCACCCCGGTGAACTGGCGCCCGGGCGACGACGTCATCATCGCACCGTCCGTGCCCGACGACGTCGCGCGCGAGAAGTACCCGTCAGGCTGGAAGTCTCCGAAGCCTTACATTCGCTACGTGCCGCAGCCGAAGTAAGCGCACCGGACACGACGGCGCCTTGAAATACTACCGGGACTTCGTCGACGCGGTCGGCAACACCCCGCTCATCCGGCTCAGGGGCCCGAGCGAGGAAACCGGCTGTGAGATCCTCGGCAAGGCGGAATTCCTGAACCCGAGCGGCTCGGTCAAGGACCGGGCCGCGAAGTTCATCGTGCTCGCCGCGGAGGAGAGCGGCGCGCTCCGCCCGGGCGGCACCGTCATCGAGGGCACGGCCGGCAACACCGGCATCGGGCTCGCGCACGTGTGCAATGCGCGCGGCTATCGCTGCATCATCGTCATTCCCGAGACGCAGTCACCCGAGAAGCTCGACCTCCTGCGCGCACTCGGCGCGGAGGTCCGGCCGGTGCCGGCGGTACCGTACAAGGATCCGAACAACTTCCAGAAGATCGCCGGGCGCCTCGCCGAGGAGACCGAGAACGCGATCTGGGCGAACCAGTTCGACAACCTCGCGAACCGCGAAGCGCACATTCGCACGACCGGTCCCGAAATCTGGCGCGACACCGGCGGCCGGATCGACGCGTTCGTGTCGACATCGGGCACCGGCGGCACGCTCGCGGGCACCTCCCTGTACCTGAAGTCGAAGAAGCCCGACGTGCTCACTGTGCTCGCGGACCCGACCGGCACGGCGACCTGGCACTACGTCAAGCACGGGGAGCCCAAGGTCGTGGGCGGACCGTCCATCTCGGAAGGCATCGGCAGCACGCGCATCACCGCCAACTTCGACGGTGCGCCCATCGACGACGCGGAGATGATCCCGGACCAGGAGTGCGTCGACACCGTCTACCGGTTGCTGTACCGGGAGGGCCTGTTCCTCGGCAGCTCTTCGGGCATCAACGTCGCCGCCGCGATCCGCGTCGCGAAGCGGCTCGGCCCCGGGCACGTGGTGGTCACGGTGCTCTGCGACGGCGGCGGCCGCTACCAGTCGCGGCTGTTCAACCGCCGCTGGCTCGAGGAGAAAGGGCTCCACGCGCCCAGCCCGCCGTAGCGCTTCCGCTGCCCCGGCCGGGCGTCCCGGCGCCCCGGCGGACAGCGAGCGGGAGAAGCCCGCGAAACGGCGGCGCCCGTCGCCGGTGCGGGTATCATCACCCTACCCCCGTTCTTCGTGCGACGTGCGTGCTCCCCAACCTCGCCCTGGACCGCCTCGCGCCCGGATCCCTGACGATCCGACTTGCCGCGACTGCGGCCTTCATCTGGCTGTCGATCGTGGTCGCCGTCGTGTTCCTGCTGCTGCGCGAGCGCGAGGCGACCCTGGAACGGGAGAGCCGCAACCTGTCAGCGCTGGCGCTGGCACTCGAGGCGCACACCGCGAGGACGTTCCAGGCGGTCGACCTGACGCTCGCCGGCGCGGTCGATGCCATGCGACTCGCCGACAACCTGCCCCCTCACGACCCGGAGTTCCAGGAGGCACTGGAGCGCCGCCTCGAGTTTCTCACGCCCTACGTGCGGGCAATCTTCATCATCGACGCCACCGGGAGGGTGATTCACGACACGCGCTATCCGGACGGGCCGGCGCTCACACCCGCCGGCGACAGCTACTTCCTGGCCCACCGGCGCAACCCGGCGCTCGTCTCCCGGATCGGCCCGCCGGTGGCGGACCATCCCGGCCTTGGCTGGTTCGTGCCGGTCACGCGCCGGGTGCAGCAGGGCGCGGAGTTCGGCGGCGTCGCCGTCGCCGCGGTCCAGCCGCTCTACTTCGAGACGCTCTTCCGGCGCATGGGCCTCGGCCGGAAGGACGTCATCTCGCTCTACCACGTGAACGGCGACCTCATCTCCCGCTTTCCGGACGCCGGCCGCTCGGCCGGCCGCTCGTTCGCGGACTCCGCCCTGTTCGCCATCTGGCTCCCGCAGGGCAGCTCGGGCACCTTCGTCACCGATGCGCCGGCCGGGCAGCGCGAGCTCGTCGCGTGGCGCGAGGTGGAAGGACAGCCGCTCGTGGTGTCGGTGGCGGAGAACTTGAGCACGGTGCTCGCACCGTGGCGCGCCATCGTGGCCGGCGCCACCGTCGGGCTGGCATCGCTGCTCGCCGTGCTGACCCTGCTGGTGCTGCGGTTCAGCCGCCAGCAGCGGATCCGTGAACGCGCTTACGAGCAGGCGGCGAGCGCCGAACGCATGCAGGCCTTAGGCCACCTGACGAGCGGGATCGCGCACGACTTCAACAACCTGCTCGGCATCGTCTCCACCAGCCTCGGCGTGCTGTCGCACGAAGAGGCGGATACCGCGGCGCGGCGTCATTCCCTGGCCGCGGCCGAGCGCGCCGTCCGCCGCGGCGCGGAGCTGATACGCCGCCTGGCGACGTTCGCGCGCAGCCGCCCGATGGAGCTCAAGACCGCCAGCCTGAACGACTGCATAGAGTCGTCGCGCGACCTGCTGGAGCGGGCCGCCGGGCGACAGGTCGAGGTCGACCTGGAGCTCGCGCCGAGCCTCCCGCCGTGCCGGCTCGACGATACCGAGCTCGAGGTCGCCCTCGTCAATCTCGTCCTGAATGCGCGCGACGCGATGGCGGGAGCAGGCCGCATCCTCATTCGCACTTACCCGGGCGAGGGCGAGCGCGTGTGCGTGTCCGTCGAGGATACCGGTCACGGCATGAGCGAAGCGGTACAGCGCCACGCCTTCGAACCCTATTACACGACGAAAGGCGAAGGAGGCTCCGGGCTCGGGCTCGCGCAGGTCTACGGCTTCATGCTGCAGGTCGGCGGCGAGGCACGGGTCGAATCGAACCCGGGAGCCGGCACGAAGGTCGAGCTTTGCTTTCCCTCGGTGAGCGCTCCCGCGGTCAGCGCTCACTCCACCAATCGATGAACTCGTCGAACTGGATGGCGCCGTCGTCGTCGCTGTCGATCTCGTCGAAGCCGATGCGCGCTTCCTCCTCGGAGACGCCCGCGTTCAGGTCGTCCAGCATGCGCCGGAACTCGTCGTAATCGATCTTCCCGTCGCCGTTGGGATCGTTGTAGTTGAAGGTCTCCCTGAGCTCGGCGATCTTTTCCGGGGTCGGTGCCATCGTCGCTCCGTTTCGCGTTCGCATTCGGCCGGAGCCTATTCTGCCCTCCCCCGCACCGCATGCAAGCGGCGGGAGCCGGCGTTTTGGGCTATTCTTGCAGGGGCCGCACCGGCGGCCGGCGTCACCCTTCAGTCCAACGTCCACATGGAGGCAACGGAATGGCCGGTTACGTGACCAACATCGAGCAGGCCACGCTCGAGAACGACGACTATCGCAGGGTATTGTTCACCGGCCCGAACATGCAGCTCGTGCTGATGACGCTGCAGCCGGGCGAGGAGATCGGGCTCGAAACGCACGACGAGCACGACCAGTTCATCCGTGTCGAATCCGGAACCGGCAAGGTCCAGCTCGGCGGCGAAGAGCACGATCTGTCGGACGGCGTCTCCGTCGTCATACCGGCAGGTACCCGGCACAACGTCGTCAACACCTCGTCGAGCGAGGCGCTGCGCCTTTACACCCTGTACAGCCCGCCCGAGCATCCGGACGGCACGGTGCACCGCACGAAGGCGGACGAGCCGGCACACTGAGCGCCAGCCGGGTGGATCCCAGGCACTTCACACCCGCATGAGCGCGCGCACCGCCGCCGCCGGACGCGCGCCGGTACGCGGGCAGCTCCACCTCGTGCGCCTGGCGGGCGTCGACGTCTACCTCGACTGGAGCCTGCTGATCATCTTTTTCCTGATCAGCACGAGTCTCGCGAGCGGGCTGTTCCCGGCGTGGCATCCCGAGTGGAGCGCCGCCACCTCCTGGCTGACGGCGCTTGCCGCGGCGGCCCTGTTCCTGTTGTCGGTGCTGACGCACGAAATGTCGCACGCGCTCGTCGGGCGTGCACGCGGGATGTCGATCCGCCGCATCACGCTGTTCATCTTCGGCGGCATGGCACACCTGGAAGAGGACCCGCACGACTGGCGCACCGAGCTCTACATGGCCGCGGTCGGGCCGCTCACGAGCCTCGTGCTCGGGTTCCTGTTCATCTGGCTCGGCTCGTTCAGCGTGGGCCCGCTTCCGGACGGCCCGATGCAGCCGGAAGAGATCGTCCGCCAGCTTTCGCCGTGGGGCACGCTCCTGCTCTGGCTCGGCCCAGTCAACATCGTGCTCGGCCTGTTCAACCTCGTGCCGGGATTCCCGCTCGACGGCGGACGCGTCATGCGCGCCGCGATCTGGGGGGCGACGGGGGACCTGCACAAGGCGACCCGCTTGGCCTCGTATGCCGGGCGCGCGTTCGCGTGGCTGCTCATCGCCGCCGGCGTCGCCATGATCCTCGGGATGCAGGTGCCGCTCTTCGGGCGCGGTTTCGTGGGCGGCCTCTGGCTCACCCTGATCGGCTGGTTCCTGCACAACGCCGCGCTGATGAGCTACCGGCAACTGCTCCTGCACAGCGCCCTCAAGGGCGTGCCCGTCGAGCGCCTCATGCTGAGCGGCGTACGGACCGTCGAGCCCGACGTCACGTTGCAGGCGTTCGTCGACGACTACGTCATGGGCCACGAGCAGCGCGCGTGGCCGGTGCTGGAAGGCGGGCGCTTTCGCGGCATCGCGAGCCTCTCGGACGTCCGCAAGCGAGCGCGGGATAGCTGGTCGCAATCGCACGTCCGCGACGTGATGACGCCGGCGGAGGCCGTGCTCACGGTGCGGCCGCAGGACGAGAGCGAGCGAGCGCTCCTGCTCATCGCGCAGCGCGGCGTCAACCAGCTCCCGGTGATGGACGGCGAGCGGCTCGTCGGGCTCGTTCGGCGGGAGGACATCCTGCGCTGGCTCTCGTTGCACGAGAGCGCATTCGAGGACGGGCCGCGGCGCGACCCCCTGTAGCTGGCACCCGGCCGGCCGCCCTTGTGCAGAAGCGCGCGCATCCCGCGCGACGATGCGGAGTCGTTGGCTTTGGTGGCACCAACCTCTGCCGCCGCATCGTTCATGCCCGTTGGCGATCGGCGCTCATGCTCCGCCGCGACCGGGGGGTGTCCCCGGGGGAATGGCTCCCATGCGGACACGGCGGAGCAGCGCGGGCATCGCGCCCGAAGTACGTTCCGCGCTGCGCTGCTCCGCCGTGTCCTCGGTCCGCTTTATCTCCCCCAGGGACACCCCCCCGGCCACGGCTCCGCGGGGCGGTTCCGGGCCGGGCATGAACGATGCTCGGGGCGGATGCGGCGGTCGGCGGCGTGTCGAGCGCGGCGCCGAGCTCGAGCACGCGGGTTGCGCGGCTAGCGGTCGGGATCGGGTTCGGGGTCGCTGATCAGCGGCACGAAGCGCACCGGCGCCAGGGGCTTTTCGTCGTAGGCGTCTTCCGCACGTCGGGTGATCGCCACCAGCTCCTGGCACCAGTTGTCGCGCCCGACCGGGATGACCAGCCGGCCGCCGATCGCGAGCTGCTCCTTCAGCGCCGGGGGCACCGAGGTGCCGCCGGCGGCGACGACGATCGCGTCGTAAGGCGCGTGCTCCGGCCACCCGCGGGTGCCGTCGCCCTGGCGCACGTGGACGTTGTCGTAGCCTAAGCGCCGCAGGGTCGCGGCCGCGCGCTCCGCGAGCTCCGGCAGGCGCTCGATGGCGTAGACCACGCCGGCGATCCGGCTGAGCACCGCCGCCGCGTAGCCCGAGCCGGCACCGACTTCCAGCACTTTCTCGCCGCCTTCCAGCGCGAGCGCGTCGATCATGTAGGCCACGATATAGGGCTGGGAGATCGTCTGTCCCGAGCCGATGGGCAACGGCGAGTTCTCGTACGCGAGGTGGCGCAGGTTCTCGGGGACGAACTCCTCCCGCGGCACGGTGCGCATCGCTTCCAGCACCCGCTCCGAGCGAATGCCGCGCGCCGCGATCTGCTGCGCGACCATCTCGCGGCGCCGCGCGGCGTAGACGTCGTTCCCACTGCGATCCGGCAACATCGTTCACCTCGGGCCGGCTCCGGGAGTCAGGCAAGTTGCATGCCGGGCCCGACCGCGTGACGAAATTCCCCCCGGGGTGTGCAGGTTTTACACGCGCGTGTAAGCCTTGCCGGCCTGGCGCCGCAACGAGGCGCCAGGCGTGGCGCGAAACTTGCTGGATTCGAGGGTCTTTTCGCGCGCGGATGAGCGTCCATGGACCTGCAAACGACCCTGCCCCTCCACACCGGGAACCGCATGCCGGTGCTCGGCCTCGGCACCTGGCAGCTCACGCACGACACCGCCGGCACGGTAGCCCGGGCGCTCGAGCTCGGCTACCCGATGATCGACACGTCGAGCGATTACGGCACGCAACCGGGTATCGGGGAAGCCGTGCGCCGGACCGCGGTGGCACGCGACGCCTTCTACCTCGTCGCGAAGGTGGAAGAGACCGACGACGCCTACGCTGCGACCGGGGCGTATCTCGCGGAGCTCGGGCTCGACTACGCGGACCTCGTGCTGATCCACCGCCCGCCGGCCGACGGCGTCGGCGCCGGGCTCTGGGAAGGCCTGCGCCAGGCGAAACGGGAGGGACTCACGCGCGACATCGGGGTCAGCAATTATTCGCTCGAGCAGATGCGCGCGCTGGAGGCAGCCACCGGCGAACGGCCGGCGGTGAACCAGGTCGAGTGGAGCCCGTTCGGCCACAGCCGCGCGTTCCTCGAGGCCTGTCGCGAGGCGGGCATCGTCATCCAGGCGTACAGCCCCCTCACCCGCGGCACCCGGCTCGACGATCCGGTCCTCAACGCCGTCGCCGCGCGGCACGGCAAATCGCCGGCCCAGGTGCTCATCCGCTGGAACCTGCAGCGCGGCACGGTCCCGTTGCCGAAGGCGAACCGGCTCGATCACCTGGAGGAGAACATCCGGGTGTTCGACTTCGTCCTCGACGGCGTCGATCTCGCCCGCCTCGACGGCCTGAACGAGGAGTACTCGGCGCTCGGCAGCCTGCCGTACGTCTAGGAGCGGGCCCGGCGCGCGAACCCCGTCGCCGCGCCGCGGTCTGAACCGGGGCGACCGCATCCGACGAGGCGAACAATGAACCACAAGCCGATCCTCACCGCGACCGTCCTGTGCCTGCTGTCTTTCGCGGGCGCATTCCCCGGGGCGGCGATTGCCGACGAGATGCTCGTCGACCGGCCCGTGCACCAGCTCCGGATCTATCACATCGAAGGCAGCAACCGGCAGGCATTCCACGAGCGCTTCCGCGACCACGCGGCCCGCATCATGGAAACCTACGGCTTCGACATCGTCGCGATGTGGGAATCCGAGCTCGGCGACCGGCTCGAGTTCGTCTACCTCCTCGAATGGCCGGACGTCGAGACGATGCGCCGGCAGTGGTCCGCCTTCATGGACGACGAGGAGTGGGCGAGGATCAAGCGCGAAACCGGCGCGGTGCACGGCACGTTCGTGCACGACATCGAGGACCGCACGCTGCACCTCACCCGCTATTCGCCGCAGCCCTAGCAGGCCCGCCCGGAGCGCCGGGCATGATTCTTGCTGCCCCGCTGTCGAGGCGCCAGCCGCCGGGACGACGATGAATGCAGGCAGCAGGCCGGACGGCATCGAGCCGGGCCACGTGCACGGGCGCGGCACGCGGCTGCACGCATGGCCGACGGCGCTGGTCCTGTTCGCGATCGTCCTCGCGCTGGCGGCCGGCGGCAGCTTCGGCCGCCGCGATACCGTGACCGTCGACCGCGAAGGCATTCGCCTGTCCGCGGAAGGGCCGGTGCGGATCCGCAGCGGCGAGTTCTTCGAGATGCTGCTCACCGTCGAGACCGACCGTGAGATCCGCGATGCCGTCCTGTCCGTCGCGCCCGGGATCTGGCGGGACGTGACCATCAACACGATGATTCCGCAGCCCACCGATGAGAGCTTCGAAGACGGCGCATTCGCGTTCCGGTTCGGGGCGCTCCGCGCGGGCACCCGGCTGCTCGTCAAGGTCGACGGGCAGGTCAATCCCGTGTATCCCCCCGGCCGCAAGCACGGAACGATCTCGCTCGCGGACGGGGGCGCGACGCTCGCGAGCCTCGATTACGCGATGCGGGTGCTCCCCTGATGGACGTCGTGCTGCGGGCGAGCGTGGTCTTCTTCCTGCTGTACGCGTTCGTGCGCCTCATGGGCAAGCGCGAGCTCGGCCAAATGACGCCGTTCGAGCTGATCGTGCTCATCGTGATCGGCGACCTCGTGCAGCAGGGCGTCACGCACAACGATTTCTCCCTGCTCGGCGCCATGCTCGCGGTCGTCACGATGGGTTTCTGGGCCCTGGTGCTGAGCTGGGCGAGCTACCTGTCGCGGCGCATGGAATCGCTGCTCGACGGGGAGCCGCGCGTGATCGTGAACGACGGCGAGATCGTCCGGGAGAACCTGCGCCGCGACCGCCTCACCCGCGCGGAGATCCTGTCCGAGATGCGGCTCGCCGGCATCGGCCGCCTCGCGGACGTGGAGTGGGCGATCCTCGAGCCGCGCGGCAAGATCAGTTTCATCGAGCGGCAGAAAGGCGATTCCACTCCGCGCCCGCAGAATGCGGACGACGCGGGCGCGGTATGACGCCCTGACGGCACGCGAACGGCCCGTGGCATGTTTCTTGCTCCACGGCCAAGGCGACGAATGCGACCAGGTCAGCCGAGGAGAACCGAACGATGCCCAAGAACGCACTTGAACTGCTGAAAGAGGATCACCGCAAGGTGAAGGAGCTGCTGTCCGAGCTCGTGCAGACGACCACCCGTGCCGAGAAGAAGCGGCAGAACCTCCTGAACAAGATCGACCAGGAGCTCCATGTGCACACGCACATCGAGGAGGAGATTTTCTACCCGGCCTTCAAGGAAGCGGACGGTGCCGAATTCTCGAAGATGTACTTCGAGGCGCTGGAGGAACATCGCGCCGTGGATGAGCTGGTGCTGCCCGACCTGCGCAAGACGTCGCCGACCAGCGAGAAGTTCTCGGGCCGTGCGAAGGTGCTGAAGGAGCTCATCGAGCACCACGTCGAAGAGGAAGAAAAGGAGATGTTCAAGAAGGCGCAGAAGGCCATGTCGAAGGAACAGCTCAACGAGCTCGGCGAGCGCATGGCCGAGCGCAAGCTGGAGCTGCAGCGCCAGATGCAGGCGGGCCGCGCCGCCTGAAGCTCGAGCGCCCCGGGCGGCGACCTGCGGTTCGCTGCCCGGGCTGCCGCTTCAGGCGTCGTCGGGCGTGCCGCCCTCGAGTTTCCCGGGGTCGATCCTGTCGGCGACGGGCGCGTAGACCCATTGCCCGCGTGCGTTCTTCTCGAACTGCGCCCGCACCGCGAGCATCGCCGCGTCGTGCGCCGTCCGGGCGAGCTCCGCTTCCTCCTCGATCCCGCCCATCCGGCATTTGTTCCAGGTGCGCCGGTAGGTCGCGAGATAGGTGCGCTGCGCGAGGTCGGGCAACTCGTCGCGCAGCGAGCGCGGCAGGTCGTCCAGCGATTCGTAGTTTCGATTCATGACTGAGGCTCCGGCCGCAGCGCTGCAACTCGCATGCCAGCACCGCGTCCGCGGTGACGGCGGTCTCACTCCCCGAGGCCGCTCGCCGCGAGCCACGAGAAGAACACGACCACGGCCGCGAGCACCGCACTCGTCAGGGGGCGATTCGCGTGCTGCTCGCCGATCCAGGAGCGCCGCCCGTTGAAGACCAGCAGGACCAGCGCGAGCACCGGGAAGAACCACGCGCCGATCACGGCATAGAACTTCTGCACTTCGCGGAACGTGAAGAACAGCCCGGCCATCGGGACGATCGCGAGCAGCACGAGGTAGACCCGGTAGGGCCTCCCCCGCGTATCCACGGGAGTGCGCGCGGCCGCCGGCGACCGTGCATGACGCAGCACCGACCAGGCATCGGCGAACAGGTAGGGCACGGATTGCCACACGCCGAGCAGGCTGCTGAAGACCGCGCCGAAGCTGCCGGCCAGGAACACCCACTTGCCGACGGGGCCCAGCAGTTCTTCGAGACGCGACGAGAGCGCGACCAGCAGCCCGGCGCCGCCGCCTTCCACTTCCACGGTATTGCCGACGATCACCATGGCGGCACCGAACAGCGCCGTCAGCGCATAACCCACCGCGAGATCGACGCGGCAGGCCCGCAGGTCGGCGGGGCTCGTCATGCCCTCCTCGCGCAGCCAGTAGCCGTAGCAGAGCACGGTGAGGGTGCCGCCGATGCCCCCCATCAGCGCGATCGTCCAGGCGAGCCCCTCGCCCCCGGCTTCCGGGATGCGCGGCAGGAACAGCCCGGCGAGCACTTCCGGGGTGCCCGGCCACAGGAGCGCCGCCGTCACGACCACCGTGAAGAACATGATGCCGATGCACACGCGCATCACGATCTCGAACAGGCGGTAGCCGCCGATCCACACCATCGCGAGGCCGGCGAGGCCGGCGGCGATGCCGAACGCGATCTTCCCGGCCCGCGCCTCCTCGAAGACCGGGAACATGGCGTGCAGCGTGACGCCGCTCGCGCTCACCTGCGCGGACCCGACGAAGAACGACCACAGGACGAGGTACGGCAGGAACAGCCACACGGCGACGGGGCCGAGACGGCGGGCGACACCTTCGAGCAGCGTCTCGCCGGTGGCGAGCTGCCAGCGCGCGAGTCCCTCGGTCACGACGAACTTGAGGAAGGAGCCGGCCACCGCCGCCCACAGCACCGCCGTGCCGAGCAAGGCCCCGGCGATGGCACCGGTCGCGAGATCGCCGCTGCCCACGCCGGTGGCAGCGAGCAGCAGGCCCGGCCCGATCATGGGCAGCACGGAACGGCGCGCCGCACCCTCCGCCGGCGAGCGCGCTGCCGTCACCCGACCCCCGGCTCGTCCCGCACCCGATCGTGCCGGCGCCGGCAAAGTGCGGAGGTTCCCGATGCGGCGGTGCTCATGTTACGGCGTCGTTCGTCGGCATTGGCGTGCCGCCATCATACCGCTTGAGCACACGTCGCCAAGTCATCACCGAGCTTCACGCCAGGTTCATGCACGCCGCACCCCGGATCGCGCACAGTGCTTCGCCCGAGGAACCCACCGTGATCGCAGGAGGACTGTCCCATGAACCGGTCCGACAACCATCGCCCCCCCTGGCTCGCTGCTGCCGTTTCGACACTGGCCTTAGGCCTCGGCGCCGGCCACGCGCTCGCCGCGCCCGCCCCGTCCGTCAAAGTCGCGTGGTCGGATCTCGACCTGTCGAAGCCGGCCGGGACGGAAATACTGTACGGCCGTCTCCAGGCCGCCGCGCGCACCGTGTGCGACCGCGGGGACGTCGACGCGCGCGACATCGAGCGCTTCAACCAGTTCCGCAGCTGCTACGACCAGTCCATGCAGGCGGCATTGAAACAGGTCGATCACCGCGGCCTGTACTCGTTGCACAAGCGGAAGCTCGAAACTTCCACGGCGAGCTGAGCCCGGCGCGAGGAGACGGGCTCCGCCACCCGCCCGGGCGCGGACGGGTGCCGGGCGCTGCCGATCGCACCCCACATACCGCTTCGTCATAGCAGGCTGCCTGCGCGTCGCTTAGAATCCCGGTTGACGATTTCGACCTGCCCGCAAGTGCCTGGAGCTGGGCATCGAATCCATCCGGGAATCCGCGCCGCATCTCGAGCAGATCGGCTATCGCGTGGACGACCTCGTCGTCGACGTGCAGCGGCAACGTGTGGTCCGCGGCCGGGACACCATCAACCTGTCTCCGCTCTCGTTCGAGCTGTTGCTCGCGCTCGTGCATGCCGCGCCCGGGATCGTGTCAGCGGACGAGCTGATGCGGCGTGTCTGGCCCGGCCTCGTCGTCAGCCCCGAGACGGTGAGCCAGCGCGTGAAGCTCGTGCGGCACGCGCTGGGCGACGAGGCGGCCGCTCCGCGTTACATCGCCGGCATTCGCGGGCGAGGCTACCGGCTGGTTCCGCCCGTGAGCGTCATCGACGGCTCGGACCCGGACGGCCGTGACGGGACCCGCACGGACGCTCCGCCCGCGGCCGGCTCGAGCGACCCGTCCCGACCCGCGCAGGCGCGTCCCGCCCCGGCCCCCGGCATACCGGGGCGCGGGCGCCATCCCTGTTCGCTTTCCCTGGTGCTCGCCGTCCTGGTCCTGGCGGCGGCGCTGTACGAGCTCGGCGAGGGAACGCTCGGGGGCTGGCGCAGCGCGCGCGCGGCACCCGCCGCCGAGCCCCTCCGGAAATCGCTCGCCGTGCTCCCGTTCGTCAACCTGAGCGGAGACGCCGAGACGGCTTACCTCGGCGACGCGCTCTCCGAGGAGATACTGGACCGGCTGTCACGCAACCGGGATCTGCGGGTGGCGGCCCGCACGTCGTCGTTCGCTTACGAGGGACGCCGGCTGGACGCACGGGAACTGCAGGCGCGGCTCGGCGTGCGCTACCTGCTTGCGGGCAGCGTCCGCCGGGAGCACCGGCACCTGCGCGTCAGCGCAGAGCTCATCGACGAATCGGGGTTTCGCGTCTGGAGCCGCTCTTACGACCGGAAGATCACGGGCCTGTTCGCCGTGCAGGACGAGATCGCGGCGTCCGTGGTCCGGAGCCTGGCCGCGGAGCTCGCGTCGACCGGCGAGGAAGCGACCGGCAGCGACGGCGAGAACGACCTGCGCAAGGGGTCAAGGAGCGCGCCCGTCTTCCGCCTCGCCTGCCCCCCGGCCGCGCCCGACACCGGTCGGGCAGGGGCGGTGCGGCCGGTGTACAGTGATGTCGAAGCCTGTCGAGCACGCCAGGCGCGGGGGTGAGGTACCGTGGATCGCCGCGATTGTCGACCCGTCGAACGCCGCTCTACCGTTGCTTCCGGCGGTTTCGGCCGGGCGGAAATCCTGTCCGTCACCGGCCTCACCCGGAGCAGGACGCCGGTGGTGCACTCGCCGCGGTTCCAGGTGCTCTTCCCGCTCGCCGGCGTGTTCCGCTGGCACGTCGGGTCCCGCGCTCCGCTCGTGGATCCGAACCAGGTGCTCTTCATTGCCGCGGGTGACGAATCCCGCGACAGTCACCCGTCCGTCGGCGATGCCGAGGCGCTGCTCCTCACCCCCGAGCCTGACCTGCTCGAATCGGCGTGGCGCTCTGAGCCCGCCGCGCTCCGCACGGTGCGTGCGTTCTCGGAGCGCGTGCTCCCTTCGGCACCCGCCATACAGCGGCTCGCGGCGGCGATCGCCTGGTGCGGCCGCTCCGCGCCGGCACACGCGCGCGACGAGCTCGAGGAAGCGATCGTCGAGCTTTTGTGCGCGACCGCGCGCCACAGCGGCACGCCGCGCCGTGAGTATCGCCGGAACGGCGGCAGGCTGGTCGGCCTGATCAAGGAAGCGGTCGGCGCCGCCGAGGGTCGCGTCACCCTGCACGAGCTGTCGCGCCAGCTCGGCCGCTCGGCGGCGTGGCTGACGGAGGTGTTCCGGCGCAGCGAAGGAATGCCGATCGCGCGCTACCAGCGCCGCCTGCGGCTCGTCCGCGCCCTGTCCGAGCTGCCGCACACCGACGACATCACGGCGCTCGCGCTGCGCTTCGGCTTCTCGAGCCATGCGCACTTCTCGTCGGCATTCCGGGCCGAGTTCGGCTGCACGCCTTCCGAGTACCGTGCCCGTGCGCGCCGGCGCGACCTGCCGGCCCTGCTCGCGCAACGGCGCACCACCTGAAGAATCTGAAAGCGCGTGCGCGCGCTGCACGGCATGCTCCCGGCCGTATCGGCCTGGAGGAGAATGACCGCATGAAAGCAGCCTGCTGCCTGATCGCCTGCCTCGCCGTGTCGGCCACGACCGTCGCGACGGCCGCGGAGCGCGACGCCTGGACGCGCGTGTTCACGCAGGCCGGCGCGGAGCCCGCGCTCGTCTTCCCGGGCGTGATCTCGACCGGGGACGACGAATCGCATCCGACGCTGGCAGCGGACGGGCGCACGTTCTACTACCTGAAGAACACGCCGTCCTTCGACTTCTACACCATCATCTCCCGCGAATGGACCGGGAACGGCTGGACCGCTCCCGAGACGGTGCCGTTCTCCGGCCAGTACCCCGACGGCGACCTCGTGTTCACGCCGGACGGCACGCGCGCGTATTTCGTCTCCCTGCGGCCGGTGAACGGGGAGGCGCGCACGGACAGCGAGATCTGGACCGTGGAGCGAACGCCGGACGGCTGGGGAGAGCCCGAGCACGTCGCCGAGCTGTCGAGCCCGACCGACGAGTGGTACCCGACCCTGACCGCGGACGGCCGCACGATGTACTTCAGCTCCGGCCGGCCCGGCGGCCTCGGCGGCAACGACATCTGGCGGTCGCGGCTGGTCGACGGCGTGTGGCAGCCGCCCGAGAACCTGGGCGCGCCGGTCAACTCGCCCGGCGAGGAGATCGAGGCGCTGATCACGCCGGAGGAAGACCTGCTCGTGATCGCCGCGAAGGAGCGCGGCGACGCCGTCGGTGCCTACGACCTTTACCTCTCCCGGCGCACGGCCGGCGGCTGGTCCGAGCCCCGCAACCCCGGCCCGCCGCTGAACTCGCCCGGGTGGGAGTTCTCGCCCCGGCTGTCGCCGGACGGTGCGCTGTTCTTCTTCACTAGCAGCCGAGGTTTCGGTCACAAGCCATTGACGAAAAAGCTGGAATACCAGGAGCTCATCGAGCGCATCCGGGCCCCCGGCAACGGCCTGCGCGACATCTACGTGCTGGACGCCCAGGCGCTGCGCGCGCTCGCGGACTGAGCCGTCGCGCCGCCGGGTCGTGCCGTCGCCAGGTGGCGCGGTTCGACCTCGCCGCACCCGATCGGCATACTTGCGCGGCGTGACCGATGGATCGGACAGCCGCACACGCGGACCGACTTCGCGCACGGTGGCCCGGCTCCGGCGGCTCGCGCTGCTCGTCGTGCTGGCGCTTTTCGTCGCCTGGCTGTGGCCGCGGCCCGGAGAGCTGGCAGGCGGAGCGAAAACGGGCGGCGACACGCTGGCCCGCATCCGCGAGGCCGGCACGGTGCGCGTCGGGTTCGCCAACGAAGCACCCTTCGCCTACGTCGACGCGGAGACCGGCCGCCTCACCGGCGAGGCGCCGGAGCTCGCGCGGCTCGTGTTCCGCCAGCTCGGCGTGGCGGAGATTCGCGGCGTCCTGACGGAGTTCGGCTCGCTCATTCCGGCCCTCAAGGCCGGACGCTTCGACGTCATCGCCGCCGGCATGTACATCACGCCGGAGCGCTGCAGGGAGATCCTGTTCTCCGACCCGACCTACGCGATCGGCGAAGCGTTCGTCGTTCCCGCGGGCAACCCGCTCGGCCTGCACGGCTACCGCGACCTGCGCGACACGGAGGGTGCGACGCTCGGCGTGGTCACCGGCGCCATCCAGCTCGAGTACGCCCGCGCCGTCGGCATCGCGGACGATCGCATCCGCATCTTCCCCGACGCGCCGTCCGCGGTCGACGGCGTCGCCGCCGGCCGCGTCTCCGCGTACGGCGCGACCGTGCTCACCGTCAACGATCTCCTGTCTAAAACCTCCGCTCCCCTCGAACGGGCCGAACCGTTCACCGAGCTGGTGCTCGACGGCGAAACGGTCAAGGGCTACGGGGCATTCGGCTTCCGCCGGGGCGACGCCGCGCTGCGGGACGCGTTCAACCAGGTGTTGCGCGGCACCATCGGCACGGAAGCGCACCTCGAGCTGGTTGCCCCTTTCGGTTTCACGCGCGACATGCTGCCGGGCGACGCCACGGCGGCCGCCCTGTGCGAGGGCGCCTGAGGCGGGGCGCGCATTGGCCTTCCTGCAGACCCACCTGCCCGCCCTCCTCGACGGGCTGCGAACCACGCTGCAGCTCACGGTCGGCGGTGCGCTGCTCGCCGCGGCGCTCGCGGCCGTCGCCGGGCTCGGCCGCCGCTCCCCGCGCCGCCTCTGCCGCTGGCCGGCGAACGTCTACGTCGAGGTCTTCCGCGGCACGTCCGCGCTGGTGCAGCTTTTCTGGTTCTACTTCGCCCTGCCCCTGTTCGGGGTCAGCCTGCCCGCGCTCGCCACCGGCGTGCTCGTGCTCGGCCTGAACAGCGGCGCGTACGGTGCGGAAGTCGTGCGCAGCGCCATCGCCGCGGTCCCGGCCGGCCAGTGGGAGGCCGCGCGCGCCCTGCAGCTCGACGAGCGGCAGGCCCTGTTCCGGGTGATCCTGCCACAGGCGTTGCCGATGATGCTGCCGCCCGCGGGCAATCTGCTCGTGGAGCTGCTCAAGAACACCGCGCTCGTGTCGCTGATCACCCTTTCCGAGCTCACGTTCACGGCCCAGGTGCAGCGCGCGGCGACACTCGAGACCGTGCCGCTGTTCGCGCTCACGCTCGCGATCTACTTCGCCGCCGCGCAGGTGCTGCTCGCGGGCGTGCGCCGCCTCGAACGGCACGTCACCCGCCATCGCCGGGGGCGCGCATGATCTGGAGCTGGGAGTACGCATTCGAGGTGTTGCCGGAGCTCCTCGCGGCGTTTGCCGTGACGCTCGAGGCGACCCTCGCGGGTTTCGCGCTCGCGCTCGTGCTCGGCCTCGTGTGGGCGATCGCGCGCATGGCGCCGCTACGGTGGGTGTCCCGGACGGCTTCCGCCTGGATCGAGCTAGTGCGTTCCACGCCGCTCCTGATCCAGCTCTATTTCCTCTACTACGTGCTGCCCGAGTACGGCCTGACGCTGTCCCCGCTCGTGATCGGCGTGTTCGCGCTCGGCATGCACTACGGCTGCTACACCGCCGAGGTGTACCGCGCGGGGATCGAAGCCGTGCCGCGCGGGCAGTGGGAAGCCGCGCGCGCGCTCAATCTGCCGCGGCGCGCCGTGTGGCTGCGCGTCGTGCTGCCGCAGGCGATCCCGCCGACGTTGCCGGTGCTCGGCAACTACCTGATCGCGATGTTCAAGGACACGCCGCTCCTCGCCGCGATCACGGTGATGGAGATGCTGCAGACCGCCAAGCTGATCGGCGCCGGCTCGTTCCGCTATCTCGAGCCGCTGACGATCACCGGGGTCGTGTTCCTCGTCGTGAGTCTCGCCGCCTCGTCCGCCATCCGTTTGCTGGAGAACCGCCATGCCGTCCGCCGCTGAACCCGTGCTCGAGTTTTCGGGCGTCGTCAAGCGTTTCGGTGAGCACACGGTGCTCGACGGCTTCGACTTCGCCCTCGGCGGCGGCGAGAAAGTGGCGCTGATCGGCCCCTCCGGCTCCGGCAAGTCGACCGTGTTGCGCATCGCGATGACGCTCGAGGACGTGCAAGCCGGCAGCGTGCGCGTGCACGGCGGCGACCTGTGGCGCGACGGCGTTCCCGCCGGTCCCGCGCGGACGCGCGAGCTGCGCGCGCATCTCGGCATGGTGTTCCAGCACTTTCACCTGTTCCCGCACCTTTCGGTGCTCGACAACCTCACGCTCGCACCGCGGCTTGCGAAACGAGCCGATGCTGCCGCGGCGCGCAACACCGCGCTCGAGCTGCTGGCGCGGGTCGGGCTGGAAGACAAGGCGGATGCCTGGCCGGACCAGCTCTCCGGGGGCCAGAAGCAACGCGTCGCGATCGCCCGTGCGCTCGCCATGCACCCGGACATCATGCTGTTCGACGAGGTCACCTCGGCGCTGGACCCGGAGATGGTCGGCGAAGTGCTGGACGTGCTGCGTGAGCTCGGCCGCACGACGGACATGAGCATGCTGCTCGTCACGCACGAGATGGATTTCGCGCGCCGCTTCGCCGACCGCGTCGCGTTCATGGACGGCGGGCGGATCGTCGAGGAAGGCCCTCCGGCGGCGCTGTTCGATGCGCCGAAAGAAGAGCGTACGCAGCAGTTCCTGAGCCGCGTGCGCGCGCGATAACTGGTAGACTCCCGGGCGCTCCCAGGCTCTGCTAATACTCGCTGTAGGACCGGGGACGGAACGAAGGGCAACTGGCAAGGCACGCTGTGTATCGCAACCGGACGACACCGTTGTGGCTGGTGCTCCCACTCTTGGCGCTGCGGGCGTTCGTGCCCGACGGCTACATGCCGGCGCCGCTCGCGGAGGGAGTCTTCGTGCCCTGCCCGGGCGCCGGGCCCGGCAGCGCCCTCTTCGCCGACCATGCCGCCCACCACGGCGCGGCGGGGCACGGGGAGGACGGATCGGCCTTCGCCCGCGATTTCTGCTTTTTCGGCGCAGGCGGCGCGGCACTCGTCTCCGCCGCGACCGCCTCGCCCGCCATCCTGCCGGCACCGGATGCCCCGGTCGCCCCGGCGGCCATCGACCTCCAACCGACGCCGGTTACGGCCGGCGGCCATCCTCGCGCGCCTCCGCGGCTCCCCGCCCGCATGAGCTGACGCAGCGATCCGCTGCGATCTTCCGTTCTTCGCCCCGGCGCGCCTCGGCGCGTGCCGCCGGGCACAGGCGACGAGGACAAGACCCGTGTCATTACGTATCGCATGCGTGGCGGCGGCGCTGCCGTGCGCCATCGCGCTGACCCTGCCCGCCGCGGCCGCCGGCTCCGCACTCGGCGACCACGGCTCCGTCGACCGCATCGTCGTGGTCGGCACCCAACCCGACATAGAGACCGCGCGCCGCGAAGCCGCATCGATCCCGGGCGGCGTGGAGCTCGTGGATCTCGAAGCGTTCCGCGACCGCAGCGTCTCCAGCCTCGCGGACGTGCTGCGCTACGTGCCCGGTGTCTGGGCGACCAGCGACAGCGGCAGCGACGCCATGTTCTTCTCCAGCCGCGGCTCGAACCTGGACGCGACCGACTACGACATGAACGGCATCAAGCTGCTCGAGGACGGTCTCCCGGTCACGACCGCCGACGGCAACAACCACAACCGCGTCGTCGATCCCCTGAACGCGCACCACGTGACGTTCGCGCGCGGTGCGAACGCGCTCGAGCACGGCGCGAGCACGCTCGGCGGGGCCGCGAACTTCGTGCTGCTCACGGCACGTCACGCCGATCCCCTGGCGCTGTCGGTCGACGCCGGCAGCTTCGGCCAGGCGCGCGCCCGCGTCACGGCAGCCAAGGTCGCGGATTCGGGTCTCGACGGCCTCGTCACGCTCGAGCACCGGCGATGGGACGGCTACCGGGATCACAGCGCACAGCGCCGCACGGGTGTGTACGGCAACCTGGGATGGCAACTCTCGGAGAACGTTGCCACGCGCTTCTACGGCGCCTGGATCGACAACGACCAGGAGCTGCCCGGCGCGCTGAGCCGCGCCGAGATCGCGGCGGATCGCGACCGGGCGAGCGCAGCGGCGGTGCGCGGCGATTACCGCCTCGACGTCGCCACCTGGCGCTTCGCCAACCGCACCTCGTGGCAAATCGACGGGTCGCGGAGCCTCGATTTCGGCTTTTCCTTCGAGGAGCAGTCGCTCTTTCACCCGATCGTCGATCGGATCTTCGTCGATTTCGACGGCCCCGGGCCCGCCGAGCCGGTCGAGGTTTTCAGCCTCCTCGTCGACACCGACCAGCGCAACGCCGCCGCCATGCTGCGCTACCGGCACCACGTCGGGGCACACGAGCTCACGCTCGGCGCCAACTACGTGAAAACCGGCCTCGAAGGCGGCCACTACCGCAATCTCGGCGGCAGGCACAACGGGCTCACGACCCGGATCGACAACGACGCCACTTTGCTCGAGGCGTTCGTGACCGACCACTGGGCGCTCGGCGACCGCTTCACGCTGGTCCTGGCAGCGCAGCTCGCCTCCGCCGGCCGTGACGTGCGCAACCTCGACGCCGCCACCGGCGCGCTGCGTCACCTGGCAGGCGATTACGAGAGCTTCAACCCGCGCCTCGGGCTGCTGTACGACATCGGCGAAGACGCCACCCTCTACGCCAACGTGAGCCGCCTGTTCGAGCCGCCCACGAACTACGAGCTGGAGGACAACGTCGCGGGCGGTGACGCGACGCTCGCCGCGATGAAGGGCACGGTCGTCGAGATCGGCACGCGCGGCACCCTCGAGCCGGGAATCGCCGGTAGCTGGTCGTGGGATTTGTCGCTGTACTGGGCCCGGATCGAGAACGAGATCCTCTCGATCGACGATCCGGCCGCGCCGGGCACGAGCTTGTCGACCAATGTCGACGACACGGTCCACGCCGGCCTGGAGGCGGTCGTGCGCGGCCGGGTGCCGCTCGGCAGCGCGCCCGACCGCTTCCTCGAGCCGCTCCTCAGCCTGACGATCAACCGCTTCCGGTTCGAGGGCGACCCGCACTACGGCGACAACACGCTGCCCGCCGCCCCGGAGTACGCGCTGCGCGGCGAGATCCTGTACCGCGGCGCACGCGGATTCTACGCCGGGCCGACGTTCGAGCTCGTCGGCGATCGCTGGGCGGACTTCGCGAACGGTTACCGCATCGACGGGCATGCGCTCGCCGGGTTGCGCGGCGGCTGGTCCGGGGAGCGGTGGAGCTTCTGGCTCGAGGTCCGCAACCTCTTCGACGAACGCTGGATCGCCAGTCACGACGTGCGCGACATCGCCGCGACGGACGCCGCCATCCTCTACCCCGGCGAGCCGCGGTCCGTGTACGCCGGGCTGCGCCGGCGCTGGGACTAGGCCGCCGGCGGCGAAGGGGCTGTCACGGTCGTGTCATAATCGGCTGCTGTAATGCGCGTGCAATGACAGCGACAGCCCCGGTCCGCGCGCGACGGCGAAACGACCCGGAAAGCGGACGATGACGGACAGATCCGTGCTGGTCGTCGAGGACGAGGACGCCATCCGCGACATGATCGTCTTCAACCTGCGGCGCGCAGGCTTCGACACGCGCGAGGCGGCCGACAGCGGCGCGGCCCGCAGGGCGATCGCCGACCGCGTGCCGGACCTCGTCCTGCTCGACTGGATGCTCCCCGACGTGAGCGGGCTCGAGCTCGCCCGCGCGCTCAAGCGCGACGCGCAGACGCGCGACATCCCGATCATCATGCTGACGGCCCGCACCGACGAGGACGACAAGGTGCGGGGCCTCGACAGCGGCGCGGACGACTACATCACCAAGCCGTTCAGCTCGCGGGAGCTGATCGCCCGCATCAACGCCGTGCTGCGCCGCGCGCACCCCGAAGGCGACGAGGAACGGCTCGAGGCGGGCAGGCTGGTGCTGAACGTCACGAGCCACCGGGTCACGGCCGCCGGCGAGGAGGTCTCGCTCGGCCCCACGGAGTTCCGCCTGCTGCGCTTCCTCATGGCGCGCCCCGAGCGCGTGTTCAGCCGCAGCCAGCTCCTCGACCGGGTCTGGGGCGGCAACGTCTACGTGGAGGAGCGCACCGTGGACGTGCACATCCGCCGGCTGCGCAAGGCCCTGGAGCCGAGCGGCACCGACGGCTACGTGCAGACGGTGCGCGGCGCCGGCTACCGCTTCTCCCCGCCGCCGGACTGACGTGCGCGGCCAGTGGCATCGTGAGCTCCTGCGGGCCGCCGGCTGGCTGCTCGCGGCGCTCGCCGTCGGCCTCGTCACCGGCCGCGTGCTGCTCGTGCTGCTGGCGGCGGCGCTCGCGTACGCCGCCTGGCACGCGTACTGGCTGTGGCGCCTGCACGAGTGGCTGGTGCACCGCCGCCGCGAGCCGCCGCCCGAGGCACCCGGGATATGGGGCGACGTCTTCCAGCTCCTCTACCGCCGTCACCGCCGCAACCAGAAACGCAAGCAGCGCATCGCGCGCCTGCTCCGCGCCTTCAGCGAGTCGACGGACGCCATGCCCGACGGCACGGTCGTGCTCAACGCGCACTGGCAGATCCGCTGGTTCAACGAGGCCGCCGCGCGGCTGCTCGGCCTCGCGAAGCAGCAGGACGTCGGGCAGCACGTCGGCAACCTCGTGCGCCACCCGGCATTCACCCGCTATCTCGCCGCGGCCGATTTCCGGGAAGCTATCGAGATTCCCGCCCCGCTCGACGCCGGAACCCGCCTGAGCCTGCGCATCGTGCCCTACGGCGACGGCGAACGCCTGCTGCTCGTCCGCGACGTCACCCGGCTGCACAGGCTCGAGCAGATGCGGCGGGAATTCGTCGCCAACGCTTCGCACGAGCTGCGCTCGCCGCTCACCGTCATCACCGGCTACCTGGACGTTCTGCGCGAGGCGCTGGACGAGGACGAGCGATCGATGCGCGAGTGGGAAAAGCCGCTGCGCGAGATGCGCGCCCAGGCCGACCGCATGTCCGCGACGATCCGCGACCTGCTCGAGCTGTCACGGCTGGAGACCGAGGCGCCGTCGGGCGACGACCGGGAGATTCACGTGCAGGGCATGCTGGCGCGCATCCGCGACGAAGCCCTGGCGATGGGGATCGGCCCGCGCGACGTCGTGCTGGATTTTCGCACCGACGTGCGCCTCCACGGCGTCGAGCGGGAGATCTACAGCGCGTTCTCGAACCTCGTGTTCAATGCCATGCGGTACACGCCGGAGAGCGGCTGCGTGCGGCTGACGTGGTACCTGCGCGGCAACCAGCCGTGCCTGTCCGTCGCCGACACGGGAACCGGCATCGCGAAAGAGCACCTCCCCCGCCTGACGGAGCGCTTCTACCGCGTCGATCCCGGCCGCGGGCGCGCCACCGGCGGCACCGGCCTCGGGCTCGCCATCGTCAAGCACGCGCTGCAGCGGCACGGGGCTCGCCTCGAGATCGAGAGCACGCCAGGCGAGGGCAGCGAGTTCACCTGCGTGTTCCCGCCGGAGCGCGCCATCGCGGCCGCCGCGTAGCTGCCACGGCGACCGTCACGGGACTGTCACATTCCCGCAACCTGCCCGTCATGCGCGCGCGGACAATGTCCGCCCTGCGGGAAACCACGAAAGGTATCGTCATGAACCTGAAACACCTCGCCTCCGCCACGCTCGCCGTCGCCCTCGCCGCCGCCTCGGGCGGGGCCTTCGCCCAGGCCGCGGTCGACCCCCACCTGCCGGTCTACGAGAAGGCGAGCGGCGTCTCGGGCAACCTCTCCTCGGTCGGCTCCGACACGCTCGCCAACCTGATGACGCTGTGGGCCGAGGAGTACAAGCGCCTGTACCCGAACGTGAACATCCAGGTGCAGGCAGCCGGTTCCTCCACCGCGCCGCCGGCGCTCACCGAGGGCACGTCCAATCTCGGGCCGATGAGCCGCCCGATGAAGGACGGCGAGATCCAGGCCTTCGAGCAGAAGCACGGCTACCGGCCCCTCGAGATTCCCGTCGCGATCGACGCGCTCGCGGTCTTCGTGCACCGCGACAACCCGATCGAGGGGCTCACCCTGGCGCAGGTGGACGCGATCTTTTCCTCGACCCGCAGGTGCGGGTACCCCGAGAACGTCACCCGCTGGGGGCAACTCGGGCTCACCGGTGCGTGGGCGGAGCGGCCGATCCAGCTCTACGGCCGCAACTCGGTGTCCGGCACCTACGGCTACTTCAAGGAAAACGCGCTCTGCAACGGCGATTTCCGGAACTCCGTGAACGAGCAGCCCGGCTCGGCATCGGTCGTGCAGTCGATCAGCTCCTCGCTGAACGGCATCGGCTACTCGGGAATCGGCTACGTGACCTCCGGCGTGCGCGCGGTGCCGATTGCCGTGGAGGAAGGCGCCGAGTTCGTTCCCGCCACCCCGGAGAACGCCGTGCAGGGGCATTACCCGCTGGGACGCTTTCTTTACGTCTACGTGAACAAGCACCCGAGCCGGCCGCTGGACCCGCTCGTCCGGGAATTCCTGAAAATGGTGCTGTCGCGCCAGGGCCAGCAGGTCGTCGTGAAGGACGGTTACATCCCGCTGCCGGCAGGGGTCGCGGAACGCTTCCGCCGCGAGATCGAATGAGAACGGACGCGGCCGGGAGCCCGCCGGAGCCGAACGCCGGTGCCGCAGCGCTGTGCCGGCTGGGTGCGATCGCCCTGCTCTTCGCGCCCGGCGTGGTGCCGGCGGAAATCGATCTCTACGGCCGGCTGAACGTCACTCTGCAGAACGCCGACGAGCCGGCCGGCGAACGGATCGAGCTCCGGAGCAACGCTTCGCGCATCGGTGTCAGGGGCGAGCAGGCGCTCGGCGGCGGGCTCACGGCGATCTACCGTCTCGAATGGGAGGTCGACCCCGACGCGGACGCCGGCGACGACCACATCAAGCCGCGCAACCAGTTCGTCGGCCTCGAAGGCCGCTTCGGCACGGTGAAGGTCGGCCGCCATGACACGGCGCTCAAGGAGGCACAGGGCGATTTCGACCTGTTCAACGACCTCGAGGGCGACATCAGGAACGTCCTGAACGGGGAGAACCGGCTTCGGAACTACGTCGCCTGGACGACGCCGGCGCTCGCGAAGGCTCTCAGCGTCACGGTGAACTTCTTCCCCGGCGAGGACGCGGCGGCGGGCAACGACGGTATCGCGGACGCGACGTCGGCGGCGATTCGATACGAGGGCGACGCGCTCTACGCCGCCCTCGCGCGGGATCGCGACGTGGACGGGGCAGGCGTCGACACGACCCGGCTCGTCGGCGGCTATGCGATCGGGCCGGCCGAGCTCATGCTGCTCTACCAGCGGACCGACGCCGGCGCCCTCGATGAGGACGGCTTCGGCGCATCCTTCGCGTGGAGCTTCGGTGATACGACGGCGAAGCTGCAGTACCTGCAGTCTGAGGTGTGGCGCGTGCTGCCGGCAGCCGATCCGCTCGACAACCTGCTGGAAGACCAGCTCTCGCTCGGGCTCGACCGCGCGCTGGGCGAGCGGACGAAGGTGTTCGGCTTCTACACGCGGGGACACGTCGGCGGCACGAACGCGAGCGAGGACTACCTGGCAGTCGGCCTCCAGCACGCCTTCTGACGGCAGCCGTGGTTGCGGGCCGGGCAGTTTGATGCAACAGTCGAACAATCCCCCAGACGCGTTCGGAAGGATCCGATATGCCGGCCGGGAAATTCGACCAGCACCGCGAGCTGTTGGCCGGCTTCGTCCGCGTGCACATCCTGCAGCACGCGGCAGAGGAGGAGCTGTACGGGCAGCAGCTCATCGACGAGCTCGGCCGCCACGGCTACCGCCTGAGCCCCGGCACGCTGTACCCGATCCTGCATGCCATGGAGCGCTCCGGTTACCTGCAGTCCCGGCGGGAGCGCCACGGCCGCACCGAAAGGCGGCTGTACCGTGCGACGCCGAAGGGCCGGCGCGCCCTCGGCCTGGTGCGGCAGTACCTGGCCGGGCTCGGGCTGCACGCGGAAGCGGGCGGCCCGGGACGCGACGGCGCGCGCACGTCCTGACTCCCGGCCTGCAGCCTGCGGCCGTCGTCGCCGCGCGCGTGACCGCACCGGTCACAAAACCGCAACAAACGCGAACTATCCTTCGCGCATGACGAGCGCCGCGCATCCCTTCGTGGTCGCCGACGCGCGCCGGCGGCTGCGTTCCGCGAAAGACGCGGCGGCGCGCGTGGTCGTCACCGCCGGGGGAGTGGCGGTCATCGGGGCGATCACGCTCATCTTCGTGTATCTCCTCTCCGTCGTCCTGCCGTTGTTCTCGCCGGCGTCCATGCGCGCGGGGCAGGCGTTCCCGCTGCCCGGGCCGGCGGGCGAGACGCTCCACCTCGCGGTGGAGGAGCGTGCCGCGGTAGCGGCGCGCTACACCGCCTCCGCGGTGATCTTCTTCGACACCGCGGACGGTACCGTCATCGAACGGCGCGAGCTGCCCGGCGGCGCGACGGCGACGGCGGCCGGCATTTCCGACCTGGCCGGCGGCGGCGTGGTCCTCGGGCTGGACGACGGGCGCATCCTCCCGGTGACGGCCGAGTACCGCGTGCGCTACGGCGACGGCGGGCGCCGGATCGAGCCGGACCTCGCTTATCCGCTCGGTGAGGACCCGGTCGTCGTAGATCCGCGCGGTCGCGCCGTGTCCGCGGTGGCGGGCAGGTTCGATCGCAACGGCGCACGCTTCGTCAGCGTGCTCGAGGACGGCGGCGTCGTGCTCACCCACGTCGAGCTCCGGACCTCGTTTTTGACCGGCGAGACCGAGATCGCCGGCACCGGCAGCCGCGAGCTCGCGGTGCGCATCGGCAGCGACGAGCTCCCCGTGCACGTCCTGCTCGACCCGACGCAGCAATGGATCTGCCTCGCGGCGGAGAGCGGCGAGGCGGCGGTGCTCAGGCGCCGCGGGAACGACTACGTCGTCAACGAGCGCCTGCGCCTCGCCGATCCAGGCGAACGCCTGACGTCGCTCGCGTTCCTCACCGGCGGCATTTCGCTCCTGGTCGGCACGGATCGCGGGCGAATCCTCCAGTGGTTCCCGGTCCGCAACGCCGCCAACGAGTATCGCCTGCAGCACGTGCGCACGTTCAGCGGCAGCGACAGCCCGGTAACGGCCATCGCCGCGGAGCATCGCCGCAAGGGTTTTGCCGCCGCGCACGCGGACGGCACGGTCGGGCTGCACCACACGACCTCCGGGCGCTCGCTGGCACAGCGCCGCGACGGCGCGGAGCCGCTCACCGCGCTCGCGTTCGGGCCGCGCGCGGACCGACTGCTCGGGGCGGGCGACGGACGCCTGCTGCAATGGGAAGTCGACAACCCGCATCCCGAGGTCTCGTGGACGGCGCTCTGGGGCCGCGTCTGGTACGAGAGCTACCCGGAGCCGGCGCACGTGTGGCAGTCGTCCTCGGCGAGCAACGAGTTCGAGCCGAAGTTCAGCCTGCTGCCGCTGTCGTTCGGCACCCTGAAAGCCGCCTTCTACGCCATGCTGGTCGCGATGCCGCTCGCGATCCTCGGCGCGATCTTCACGGCCTACTTCATGCGGCCGGCCATGCAGCGCCTGGTGAAGCCGGCGGTCGAGGTCATGGAGGCACTGCCCACCGTCATCCTGGGCTTCCTGGCGGGGTTGTGGCTCGCCCCGCTCCTGGAGGCGAACCTCGCGGCGCTGCTTTTGCTCGTCGTCTTCATCCCGCTCGGCATCCTGCTGACCGGCTGGTCGTGGGAGCGGCTGCCCGCCGGCGTACGGGGCGCGGTGCCGGCCGGTGTCGAGCCGGCGCTGCTCGTGCTTCCCGTGCTCGCGCTCGGCTGGCTCGCGTTCGCGCTCGGCCGGCCGGTAGAGGCCGCGTTCTTCGGCGGCCACCTGCCGCAGTGGCTGTCCGGCGTGCTCGGGATCGAGTTCAGCCAGCGCAACTCGCTCGTGGTGGGCATCGCCATGGGGTTCGCCGTGATCCCGGTGATCTTCTCCATCGCCGAGGACGCGGTGTTCGGCGTGCCGAAGCACCTCTCCGACGGCTCGCTCGCGCTCGGCGCGACGCCCTGGCAGACGCTGGTCCGCGTCGTGCTCCCGACCGCGAGCCCCGGCATTTTCTCCGCGGTCATGATCGGGTTCGGCCGGGCGGTCGGCGAGACCATGATCGTGCTCATGGCGACCGGCAATACGCCCGTCATGAGCTGGAACATCTTCGAGGGCATGCGCACGCTGTCGGCGAACATCGCCGTCGAGATGCCGGAGTCCGAAGTGGGCAGCACGCATTACCGCGTCCTGTTCCTGACGGCCATGGTCCTGTTCCTGTTCACGTTCCTGTTCAACACGGCGGCCGAGATCGTCCGGCAGAGGCTCCGCCGCCGCTACAGCGCGATGTGATGGCGAAGGCAGGCTCGAGCTGGTGGCAAAGCGGCAGCCCGTGGATCTGGCTGACGGCGGGCGCGGTGACCCTGAGCATGCTGGCCGTGTTCGGGCTGGTGGTGCTCATCGCGGTTCGCGGTCTCGCCCATTTCTGGCCGGCCGACGTGTTCGCGTTCCGCTACGCGGAGGCGGAGGGCCGGGTCGACACGGTGATCGCCTCCGTGCGCGGCACCGAGACCGTGACGGCGGCGCGCCTGCGCGAGGCCGGTCTCGAAATCGCCGCCGACCTCGAGTCGGTCGACCGCCACCTCGTGAAAACGGGCAACCGCGACCGGCTCGGCCACGACTTCCGTTTCCTGCTGGAGCCTCGCATCGTCGAGCGCGAGCAGCCCGCCGACGTCGTGGTCGTCGAGCGCACCGAGTGGGGCGACCAGCTCGGGTTCCTGCGGGAAGTGAAGGAATCCGGTGCCACCGTCGCGACGGGCGACGAGGCGTGGCCGGCGCTGCTCGCGCGCATCGAGCGCGTCGCCGACCTGAGGTCGCACATCCGCGAGCTGGAGCGCGGCCGCGTCGCCGCGATCAACTACGCGCTGGAGCAGCTTCGGCTCGAACAGCGCCGCTACGATCTCGACGGTGAGCTCACGGACGCGCGGCGCGCGGATATCGAGCGCCGGCGCACCGCGCTGGAAGCCGATTACGCCGGCGTCCAGGCCGCGCTGGAGGCGCTCTACTCGGACATCGGGCGCGACAGCTACGTCGTCGAGATCCAGGACGGGAGCACCGTCGAGCTGCCCCTGGCGACTGTCGTGCGCGCCCACCGGCCGAACCTGATGGGGCCGATCGACAAGCTGGCCTTCTGGTTCGCCAGGCTGTGGGAGTTCGTCTCGGACGAGCCGCGGGAGGCGAACACGGAGGGGGGCGTGTTCCCCGCGATCTTCGGGACGGTCGTCATGGTGCTGCTCATGTCGGTGTTCGTCACGCCCTTCGGCGTCATCGCGGCCGTGTACCTGCGCGAGTACGCGAAGCAGGGGCTGCTCACCCGCACGATCCGCATCGCCGTCAACAACCTCGCCGGCGTGCCGTCGATCGTGTACGGCGTATTCGGTCTCGGGTTCTTCGTCTACTTCCTCGGCGGCAGCCTCGATGCCCTCTTCTACCCGGAAGCCGCGCCCTCCCCCGTGTTCGGGACGCCGGGGCTCCTGTGGTCGTCGCTGACGCTCGCGCTGCTCACGCTGCCGGTCGTGATCGTCGCCACCGAGGAAGGGCTCGCGCGCATCCCGCGCTCCATCCTGGAAGGCTCCTATGCGCTCGGCGCGACGCGCGCCGAGACGCTCTGGCGCACGGTCCTGCCGATGGCGAGCCCGGCGATGATGACCGGGCTGATCCTCGCCGTCGCGCGGGCGGCCGGCGAAGTGGCGCCGCTCATGCTGGTCGGCGTGGTCAAGCTCGCGCCGTCGCTGCCCATCGACGGCAATCCGCCGTTCCTGCATCTCGACCGCAAGTTCATGCATCTCGGCTTTCACATCTACGACGTGGGCTTCCAGAGCCCCAACGTCGAAGCCGCGCGCCCGCTGGTCTACGCGACCGCGCTGTTGCTCGTGCTCACCATCCTCGTCCTGAACCTGGCGGCAGTGCACATCCGCAAGCGCCTGCGGGAGAAATACCGGGCACTGGAAGGCTGAGGCAGCCCGACCCCGACGGAAACCGGACCGATGAACGACCTGAACGACACGACCCGCACGCACGCCGTCGATCTCACGCGGATCCGGCCGCGCGGTGCGCAGCGCCGGCTGGAGGACGAGGACATCGTCATGGAAGTCGAGAACCTGAGCCTCTGGTACGGGGAGAAGCGGGCGCTGCACGGCATCACGATGAAGCTGCCGCGACACCGGGTCACGGCGTTCATCGGACCGTCCGGCTGCGGCAAATCCTCCCTGCTCCGCTGCCTCAACCGCATGAACGATCTGGTCGACGGCGCGCGCATCGAGGGCCGCATCCTGCTCGACGGCCATGACATCTACGCGCGCGACGTCGACGTGCCGAGGCTGCGGCAGACCGTCGGCATGGTGTTCCAGAAACCGAATCCCTTCCCAAAGACGATCTACGAGAACGTGGCGTACGGCCTGCGCCTCAAGGGCATCAGGAAACGGCGCGAGCTCGACGAGCGGGTCGAATGGGCGCTGCGGGCCGCCGCCCTGTGGGAGGAAGTACGCGACCGGCTGCAGGAGCCGGCCGGGAGCCTGTCCGGCGGCCAGCAGCAGCGGCTCGTCATCGCCCGCGCCATCGCCATCGAGCCGCAGGTGCTGCTGCTCGACGAGCCGGCATCGGCGCTCGACCCGATCTCGACGCTCAAGATCGAGGAGCTGATCTACAATCTGAAAGCGGATTACAGCATCGTCATCGTGACGCACAACATGCAGCAGGCGGCGCGCGTGTCGGATTACACGGCGTTCATGTACATGGGCGACCTGGTCGAGTACGGCGATACGGACACGATCTTCACCCGCCCGAGCCAGCGCCGGACGGAGGACTACATCACCGGGCGTTACGGCTGACGTCGCGTTCGGGTGCGTGCAGCGCGCACGACCGGAACCGCGCCGTGACCGCAGACGACGACAGGACCGCGACATGGACAAGCTCAACCTCGACAGCCACATCTCCCAGCAGTTCAACGAGGAGCTCGAGGAGATCCGCAACCACGTGATGGCGATGGGCGGGCTCGTCGAGCAGCAGACGGCGGACGCGGTGAGAGCCGTCGTCGAAGGCGACAGCGCGCTGGGGCGGCGGGTCGCGGAGGACGACCACAAGGTGAACGAGCTCGAGCTCGTGATCGACGAGGAATGCAACCGCATCCTGGCGCGGCGGCAGCCCGCCGCGAGCGACCTGCGGCTCATCTTCGCCATCATCAAGACCATCACCGACCTCGAGCGCATCGGTGACGAAGCCGAGAAAATCGGCTGGCTGGCGACGCGGCTGGCCGAAGCCGAGCGGCCGGCGGGCGGCTACGGCCAGCTCGAGAACCTCGGCAATCGGGTGCGCGGCCAGCTCCGGACCGCGCTGGATGCCTTCGTGCGCATGGACCCCACGGCCGCGGTCGAAGTGGCCCGCGAGGACAGCAAGGTGGACCGGGAGTACGAAGCGATCCTGCGCCAGGGCATCACCTTCATGATGGAGGATCCGCGCACGATCCGCCGCATCCTCGACGTCATCTGGTGCGCACGCGCGCTCGAGCGCATCGGCGACCATTCGAAGAACATCTGCGAATACGTGGTGTATCTCGTCTCCGGAAAGGACGTGCGGCATGCGTCCACCGACGAGATCGAGCGCGAGCTCCGCTCCTCCTGACCACCGGCACCTGCGGGCGCAACGCATCCGACATCTTTCCGTCACCGGACGGTAACGGACCGGTGTTTTCCTTGGCGCTCGATCGAGAGCCTGCAATGGAGAACATCGATGAATCGGAGCCCGTTTCCCGCTTCCCTCGCCGTCCTGGCGGTCGCCCTGGCCGGCTGCGGCAGCGGGGACATCAACATCTCGCCGTCCACCGAGGTCAACAATCCCGCCAATCCCAACCCGCCGGCCGGCGGGGGTGCCGACGAGCAGTGCGCGTTCTACGTCAACACGGCGGGGCAGACGATCCGGGGCACCGCCGACGGAGACAACTGCATCTACGCTCCCTCGTTCGTCGATGCGGGCAACAACCTCGACGTGGACCTGACCATCCCGGCGTTGCCGAACGGCGGCGCTCACATCTTCCAGGGCAGCCTGTTCGTCGGAGAGACCTACCGTGACGACGCTGAAATGGCCGCCGCGGGCATCTTCGAAGGCGGCGACGGGCCGGTGCTCACGATCGAGGCCGGCGCCATCCTGGCGTTCCAGTCGAGCGCCGACTTCATCGTCATCAACCGCGGCTCGCAGATCTTCGCAGTCGGCGCCCCCGATGCGCCGATCGTGTTCACGTCCGTTTCCGACGTCAACGGCACGGTCGGACCGGAGGACGTGCAGCAGTGGGGCGGCATGGTCATCAACGGGTTCGGGATCACGAACCAGTGCAACTACACCGGGTCGGTCGCCGGCGGCGACCTGGCGACGTCCGAGTGCCACGTGGACTCCGAAGGCGCCGCGGGGCTGGACGAGTCGCAGTACGGCGGCGCCAACAACGACGACAGCTCCGGCCGCCTGGAGTACGTCATCGTCAAGCACACCGGGGCGACTGTCGGTAACGGCGACGAGCTGAACGGCATTACGTTCAACGCAGTCGGCCGCAACACGGTCGTCAGGAACCTGCAGGTCTATTCCACCTTCGACGACGGCATCGAGATGTTCGGCGGCGCCGTGAACATCGAGAATTTCGTCGCGCTGTACGTCCGCGACGACTCGATCGACATCGACGAGGGCTGGTCGGGCACGATCACGAACGCCCTGGTCATCCAGTCGGAAACGGACGGCAACCACTGCATCGAGGCGGACGGCATCGCCGGCTTCGACGAGCTCGATGCGGCGGCGGTCGAGGCCGTGATCGCGCAGGGCATCAACAGCCGGCCGACGATCTCGAACCTGACCTGCATCATCTCGCCGAACGGCGCCGCGACAGCGACCCACGAGCAGGGCCGCGGCTGGCGCCTGCGCGAGGGCGTCTTCGCGACGATCACCGACTCCATGGTGATCGCCTCCTTCGGCGAGAACAGCGGCGAGAACAACTACTGCCTGCGGCTGGACAACCGATCGCTGCAGGCGGCACAGGACGGCGATCTCACGATCGCCTCGACGATCTTCGCCTGCGAGGACCGCACCAACGGCGGCAGCCTGCCGAACGGCACTGCGGTCGAGCAATGGGCAATCGACGCCGGCAACCAGTTCGCCACGATCAGCGGCCGCACCGACCCGAGCGCGGCCAACGACACCGACCTGCAGCTCCTCGAGGGCGCGCCGCCGATCTACTCGATCGGGTTCTCGACGATGCTGGTCGACGGCGCCGCACCGACCGCGAACGCGCCGGCGGGCACGTACCTCGGCGCGCTGTCGCCGGGCGAGACCGACTGGACGCAGCCGTGGGCGTATGGCCTGCACGAGGGCAATCGCGCCCAGCCGTTGTGGTTCGAATGAGCCGGGAGACCCGTCACATGCCCACCAGAATCGGAATCCCGCGGCGGCGCCTCATTGCGGCCGCCGTCGCGGCGGCCCTCGGTGCCGGGCATGCTACCGCCGCGGCGCAGGACACGGCCGCAGCCGAAGCCAGCCAGGGCGTCGACGAGATCGTGGTCGCGGGACGTTACCGAAACGCCACCCGGCAGCTCATCGACGAGCGCCTGAACGATCCCGCGGTGACGGACATGCTGGGCGCGGACACCATCGGGCGCCTCGGCGATTCGTCCGTCGCCGCCGCGCTGCGGCGTATCCCCGGCTTGTCCCTCGTCTCGGACAAGTACGTGTATATCCGCGGCCTCGGCGAGCGCTACTCCGCTAGCACACTCAACGGCGCCCATATCCCGTCGCCGGACCTGACCCGCAACGTCATCCCCCTGGATGTCTTCCCGACGTCCGTCGTGGAATCGCTGCGCGTGCAGAAGGCGTGGTCGGCGGACCTGCCCGCGAACTTCGCCGGCGGCAGCGTCGACATCCGTACCCGCGGCATTCCGGACGACCTGGCGCTGTCGTTCGAGATCGGCAGCGGCTTCAACACGGAAAGCAGCGGCACGATGCTGAGCTATCCGGGCGGCAGCCGCGACGATCTCGGCACGGACAACGGCGAGCGCGCGCTCCCGGCGTCGCTTTTCGAGCGCATCGCCGAATTCCAGGCCCAGACCGACGTGCAGGGGATCCTCATGCACCTGCGCCGGCAGGACCCTGCGGCGACGCTGGCGGAAGCGCAGGCCGTGAACCGCGCCATGGGGCTCGAGCTCAACCGCAACATCGCGCTGGAGCAGAAAGACGTGCTGCCGGACATCGGCGCGCGCGTGAACGTCGGCAACCGCTTCTCCCTCGCCGACGACTGGGAAGCCGGGTTCCTGGTCGGGGCCGCGTACGCCACCGACTGGCGCGAGAAGGACGTAAAGCGGCGCAGCTTCACGTTTCCCGGCGAGCGCGTCGACACGGAGGAGGGTTCCGTGCACGCGGTCAATCTCACCGGCACGCTGAACGTCGGCCTCGCCTTCGCGGACGACCACCAGATATCGGCCACCACCCTGTTCCTGCGCAATACCGACGACGAAACCTCGGTTCGTGACTTCTTCAACGAGAACCGGGAAGTGTCCGACGGCATCGGCTTTCGCGACTACGAGCTTCGGTTCGAGGAGCGCAACATGCTGACGCAGCAGGTCAGCGGAAAGCACTACTTCGGCGAGAAAACCCGCCGGCGGCTGCCCTTCCTGGATGCGCTCGCCGGCTGGCTGCCGCGGGACGCGTACGTCGAATGGTTCTGGTCCGAATCCGAAGCCGAAACCGACATCCCGAGCGAGGTGACCGTTTCAGCCCACACGGTGACGGATCCCGTGACGGCCGAGGTGCTCTCCTCCGCCGTCGCGCTCACGTCGCAGGCGGCCGACTACCGCTTCACCGAGCTCGATGACGAGGTCGTGAACCACGGGTGGGCGCTGGCCCTCCCCTTCGAGGCGGGCCGCTCGTCGATCGAGCTCAAGGGCGGCTGGTCCCACAGCCGCAAGGCGCGCACGTATCGCCAGCTCCAGTTCAGCCTCGGTGCGCTGAACGTCGCCGACTCGTCGCTGCTGCAGGGGCCGCTGGACGAGGTGTTCTCGGACGAGAACATACTGAACCCGGCGAACAACTTCGTGTTCGACGTGCAGGGGACGAACAACCAGAGCTACATCGCCGCGACGATGACGGACGCGATCTTCGGCATGATCGACTGGACCTTCGACGACCGCTGGCGAGTCGCCGCGGGCGCCCGGTGGGAGGACTACCGTCAGGTCGCCGTCGACTGGAACCCGCTCGGGTTCAGCGCCACCGATCCGCAGGTGACCACCGACCCGGAGGTGCTCGCGAAGGGCACGTTCCACGACGACCGGGTGTACCCGTCAATCGCGCTCACGTGGATGCCGGACCTGTGGGCGGAAACGTTCCAGCTCAGGCTCGGCTGGAGCCGGACGACGGTGCGGCCGGACCTGCGCGAGATCACCGCTGCCAGCTACATCGATCCCATCACCGACGAGCTCGTGCGCGGCAATCCCGGCGTCGTGCCCGCGGATGTCGACAACTACGACCTGCGGAGCGAATGGTTCTTCGGCAACGGCGACAGCCTGACCGTCACCCTCTTCCGCAAGGAAATCGTGAACCCTATCGAGTTCTTCGAATCGGCGGCCAGCGACACCACCACGGCGCGCGAAATCATCAATGCCGAGTCGGCCGAGGTGCAGGGAATCGAGATCGAGGGTCTCAAGGACCTGGGCTTCCTGGGTGCCTGGCTCGACCCGTTCTTCTTGCAGGGCAATCTCACGCTGCAGGAATCGGAGCTCGTCGCCGGGCCCCGCGCGGACGCACCGACGAACCCGGTGCGCGGGCTCTCGGGGGCCTCGGAGTACGTCGCCAACCTCATGCTGGGCTTCGACTCGCCCGGGGAGCGTCACTC
>DATGQE010000103.1:0-32692 GCA_035304345.1 Woeseiaceae bacterium
GGGCACGTCCGCCCGCGCCCGCGCGAGCGCCGCCGCGAGCCGCTCGCGGCACAGCCTCTCGAACGCGGGCCGCTCGAGCCTTTCCCACGCGCGCAACTGCCGTATGCACTCGCCGACCGGCCGGCCGCGCAGCGCCTGCAATCCGAGGTACAGCGACTCGTGAAACTGCTGGCCCATGCCGCCCACCCCGGCGGCGGGCAGCGTTGCCGTGCTCGATTCCATCGGTGAATGCCTCGACGTCGTTCGGTAACGTGCCGCGCGCACGCCGGCGCGGTGGCTGCAACGACGGATGCAATGTGCATGCCCCGCCCCCGTGCGGCGCAAAGACCGGGCTTGGAGGCGTACACGGCAATTGGCGCCGGCCCGCCGTTGTAACCGTTACACCGGCGCGTGAAATATCTGCCCGCGACGCCACGATCGACTCCCCGCGGCGTCCATCTGTCGTCACCCGCCGACAGGTATCGTTCTTGCATGGGATCGCGCGCACAGCGTGAGCATTACGGGGCTCCTCGTGATGCCATCACCGGACCAACAACATCTAAGGCGCGCCATCCTGCTGCCCGGCAGCACCAAGGGGGAGCGCCAGGGAGGCGTCATGCGGCATCGCACCATCGGCGTCATGGGACGCACGCTCGACCAGGACGACGGGTTGGGCGTGTACGCGCGCAACCTGCTCCTCGAGCTGTTGCGCCAGGACGCGTCGAGTCGCTACGTGATTTTCCTGCAGTCGGACAAATCGCGTGACCTGTTCCGCTCCTACGGCAACGCGGACCTTTGCCTGCTGCCGGCGAAACGCAAGCTGTACTGGGACCAGGTGCGGGTCCCGCTCGCCGCGCGGCGCCACGGCGTGGATCTCATCTTCAACCCGAAGTTCTCGATCCCGCTCTTCACGCGCAGGCCGTGCGTGTTCGTGCAGCAAGGCTCCGACTGGTACGTGAATCCGCAGAATTACCCGTGGTGGGACAACCTGTACATTCGGCTCATGCTCCCCCTGTACAGCCGCCGCGCCACCCGCATGCTCGCCATCTCGCAGCGCACGCTGGACGACCTCGCCGCGCACGCCGGGATCGACGTGTCCGGGATCGTCGTGAGCGGAGCCGGCGTCGCGCCGAACTTCCTCGAGCCGCCAGATCCGGCCGAGCTTGCACGCTTTCGCCGCGAGTACGCGCTGCCGGAGCGCTTCATCCTCAGCATCGCGCGTGTGCGGCACGGTGCGGACAGGCGCATGCGCACCTACCCGGGCGCGAACACGCCGCGGCTGGTGCGCGCGTGGCAGTCCTACCGGCGGCAGGGCGGCGATCTGCCGCTGGTGCTGGTCGGCGCGGGCGTGCAGGCGTTCCTGCGCGACCGCGGGTTCCGCGACGCCGACCTGGCCGACGTGCACTTTCCCGGCTTCATTCCCAACGAGCGCCTGCACCTCGCCTACCGCTCCGCACGCTGCTTCGTGACCGCGACGCTGTGCGAGAGCTTCGGCATCCCGATCCTGGAGGCGTTCAGCTGCGGGTGCCCGGCGATCGTGCCGAACACCTGCGCCGCGCCGGAGGTCGCCGGCGGCGCGGCGCGGCTCATCGATCCGCTGGACGAAGCGGACATTGCCGAGGCGTTGCTGGCGGTGGCCGGCAGCGACCTGCTCTGCGCGCGCC
Organism: Woeseiaceae bacterium; assembly: GCA_035304345.1. Lineage (GTDB taxonomy): Bacteria > Pseudomonadota > Gammaproteobacteria > Steroidobacterales > Woeseiaceae > IDS-8. Next base: position 1,644 of record DATGQE010000103.1, read on the forward strand.
TCGCCGAGCGCGGGCTAGAGCGTGCCCGCCGGCTCACGTGGGAGGAGTGCGCGCGCCGCACGCTGCGCGTATTCGACGCGATCGTCGGCGCACCGGTCCGCGACCGGGCGGCGCACCTCGAGACGTCCACCGGCTGACACCCGGCATCCCCCCTGCCGGCCGTCCGGGCCCATCCCGGTGTCGCGCATGCGATACTGGCCCGCGTTTGCACCACAAGGGGGGATCTCATGCGCATCCTTTTCGCCATCCTCGCGGCCGCGCTCGCCGCGGCCTGCTCGCCCGCCGCGCCGGGCGACACGGACGCCGCACATTACGACGTGCTCATCGAGAACGGCATCGTCTACGACGGCAGCGGCGCGCCCGGCCGGCGGCTGGACGTCGCGATCCGCGGCGACCGCATCGCCGCCCTGCTCGACCCGGAAGCCGACGCGAGCGCGGCGCTGCGGGTCGACGCCGCAGGCCGCGCGGTGGCGCCCGGCTTCATCAACGTGCTCTCGTGGGCGACCGAGTCGCTGATCGAGGACGGCCGGGCGATGAGCGACACGAAGCAGGGGGTCACCCTCGAGATCTTCGGCGAAGGCTGGTCGATGGGCCCGCTGAACGAGGCGATGAAAGCCGAGCTCGTCGCCCGCCAGTCCGACATTCGCTACGACGTCGAATGGACCACGCTCGGCGAGTACCTCGACTACCTCGTGCGGCGCGGCATCACGCCGAACGTCGCGTCCTTCGTCGGTGCCACCACGGTGCGCATCCACGAGCTCGGGGAGGCCGACGTCCGGCCCACGCCGGAGCAGCTCGCGCGCATGCAGGACCTCGTGCGCCAGGCGATGCGCGAAGGCGCGCTCGGCGTCGGCGCCTCGCTGATCTACCCGCCGGCGTTCTTCGCCTCGACCGACGAGCTCATCGCGCTCTCGCAGGCCGCGGCGGAATTCGGGGGCGGCTACATCGCGCACATGCGCAGCGAGGCCAACCGGCTGCTCGAGGCGATCGACGAGACGATCGCGATCGGCCGGGCCACCGGGCAACGGGTGGAGATCTATCACCTCAAGGCGGCGGGGCAGGAGAACTGGCCGAAGATGGCCCGGGCGATCGAAAAGATCGAGGCGGCACGGGCGGACGGCGTCGCGATCAGCGCCAACATGTACGCGTACACCGCGGGGGCGACGGGGCTCGACGCGTCGCTGCCGCCGTGGGTGCAGGACGGCGGCCACGACGCGATGATCGAGCGGCTGCGCGACCCGGCGATCCGGGCCCGCGTCATCGAGGAGATGAAGCGCCCGACCGACGAGTGGGAGAACCTGAGGCTGCTCGCCGGCGGGGCGGATCGCGTGCTCCTGATCGGCTTCAAGAACGAAGCCCTGAAGCCGCTGACCGGGAAGTCGCTGGCCGCGGTCGCGGCCGAACGCGGCACCTCCGTCGAGGACACGATCATCGACCTGGTCATCGAGGACGATTCGCGGGTCGGCACGGCGTATTTCCTGATGAGCGAAGAGAACGTGGAGCTCGGCCTCGCGCAGCCGTGGGTGAGCCTGGGCTCGGACGCCGAAGCGGCGGCGCCCGAAGGCGTGTTCCTCCGGTCGAGCACGCACCCGCGTGCCTACGGCAACGTCGCGCGCTTCCTCGGGCATTACGTGCGCGAGCGGAAGCTCGTGCCGCTGGAACAGGCCATCCACCGGCTGACCGGCCTGCCCGCCGCGAACTGGAAGCTCGAGGACCGGGGCTGCCTCGCGCCGGGCTGTTACGCCGACGTCGTGGTGTTCGACCCGGAGCGGATCCGCGATCACGCGACGTTCGAGGAGCCGCAACAATACGCCACGGGCGTGGACGCGGTGTTCGTGAACGGGGTCCAGGTCCTCGAGGACGGCGAGCACACCGGCGCCACTCCCGGCCGGGTGGTGCGCGGGCCAGGCTGGACGCCACCGCCGCAGGCGGGAACCTGAGGCGGGAACCCGCCCGGGCGCGGCGCGGCCGCCGCGTCCCGCGTCAGCGCGGGAAAGAGCACCCTGCCCGCCCGCGTGCCGGTGAACTCGCCGGCGACGCGCACGAGGCTGCCGTTGACGAGCACCACGTCGAAGCCCTTCGCGAGCCGGTGCGGGGCGATGTAGTCGGCAGGGGCGCGCACGGCCGCCGGGTCGAACACGACCACGTCCGCGTGCATGCCTGCCGCGAGCACGCCGCGATCGGTGAGGCCGAGGATGGCCGCGGGCAGCGACGTCATCTTGCGCACGGCCTCGGCCAGCGTCAGCCGCCCGTTCCCGATCACGTCGTGCTCGATCACCCTCGCGAAGCTGCCGTACCCGCGTGGGTGGAACGCAGTCGGGCTGCCGTCGGAGGCGACGGCGACGAAAGGATCGGTCAGCAGCCGCGTTTGCAGCGCCTCGTCCATCACGAAGTAGGCCGCGGAAGCGCCGTTCGGGCCGATCACGTCGATCAACAGGTCCTCGAACGCCATCTCGCGCTCGAACGCGACCTCGGCCAGCGTCCGGCCGGTCCACGGCCGCGTGCCGAGCAGCGTGGCACCGGGACCGTTGCGCTGCTCCACGCGGGTCCTGAGCCAGCCCGCGAGCTCGTCGCGCCGCTCGCGCTTCGCGCGCGCGAAATCCTCCTCCGTCTTCGCCCAGGCCGGGAACAGGATCGCGATGCCGGTATAGCTCGCCGTGTACGGGTACAGGTCGGCCGTGACCTCGATGCCCGACTGCCGCGCGGCCTGCAGGAGCGCGAGGATCTCGTCCGCGCGTGCCGCACCGCGGCCGTAGACGGATTTGAGATGCGAGACGTGCACGCGCGCGTGCTCGCCGAGCGCCAAAAGCTCCGCGATCGAGGCATGTAGCGCTCCGTCGTCCTCGTTGCGCAGGTGGCTCGCGACCAGGCGGTCGCGGCTGCCGACGACCCGCGCGAGCGCCGCGAGCTCCCCGGGACCCGCGTGCAGCCCCGGCTCGTATTCGAGGCCGAGGCTCAGGCCGAACGCGACGGCGAGCGCGTCGTCCAGCAACTCCGACATGCGCGCCACCTGCGCAGCGCTCGGCCGGGGCTCGCGCCCGATCCCGGCGAGCCGGCGCAGGGTGCCGTGGCCGACGAACATCGCGACGTTCGGCCCGGGGCCCGCCCGGTCCACGTTGTCCAGCCATTCCGCGAGATGCCGGGTGCGCGGGCTCGCGCCGTCCTGGCCGAGCGCGATCGTGGTCACGCCCATGGCGAGGAAGTTCTCGAACGCCGGTGTGGCGAGCGGATCGCCGTGCGCGTGCAGGTCGATGAAGCCGGGGGCGACGACCCGCCCGGCGGCATCGATGCGCCGCGCCGCGTGCGCGGCCAGCCCGGGTGCGGCATCGCCCACGAACAGGATGCGCCCGTCCGCGATGCCGACGTCGGCGGCACGCGGCTCGCCGCCGCGACCGTCGATCACGATGCCGTTCTCGATCAGCACGTCGAGCGCGCGGAACGCCTGGCGGGGACTCGCCTCGGCGGCCGTGAGCGCGGCCGCGAGCGCGGCGGCCGCCAGCACGCACGCCGCGTACGACCGCATCAGGCGGGCGCCGGCGCGCCTGCGGCGTCCTGCCAGTGCCGCCTCGCGAACAGCGTGTAGATGGCCGGCACCACGAACAGCGTGAAGGCGGTGCCGACGGCCATCCCGGTCGCCACCACGAGGCCGATGGAGAACCGGCTCTCGGCACCGGCGCCGGAGGCGAAGACGAGCGGCATGACGCCGAGCACGATGGCGGCGGTGGTCATCAGGATCGGCCGCAGCCGGATGGCCGCGGCTTCCTCGATGGCCGCGCGGCGGTCCAGGCCGCGCTCGACCTGCAGCTTGTTCGCGAATTCGACCATGAGGATCCCGTGCTTCGAGATGAGCCCGATCAGCGTGACGAGCCCGATCTGGGTGAAGATGTTCACGGTTGCGAAGCCGAGCGTCAACGGGATCAACGCACCGCAGATCGACATGGGCACGGACACGAGGATGATGAGCGGGTCACGGAAGCTCTCGAACTGCGCCGCGAGCACGAGGTAGATGACGATCAGGGCGAACACGAACGTGAAGACGAGCGCGCCGCCCTCCTCGACGTACTGGCGCGACTCCCCGGCATAATTCACGGTGTAGCCCCGCGGCAGGATTTCGCGGGCCTGCGCTTCCAGGAAGGCGAGCGCGTCGCCCAGCGCGACACCGGGACGCATCACGCCCTGGATGTTGGCGGAGTTGAGCTGCTGAAACTGCGTGAGCCGGTTCGGCTGCACGCCGTAGGAGAGGTTGACGACGGTGGACAGCGGCACCATCTGCCCGTTCTGCCCGCGTATGTAGTACTGGTTGAGCTGGCTGCCGTCCCGCCTGAACCGGTCGGCCACCTGGGGAATCACCTCGTAGGCACGGCCTTCGAGGTTGAAGCGGTTGACGAAGCCGCCGCCGAGCAGGGTCGCCAGCGAGCGGCCGATGTCGTCCATCGCGACCCCCAGCTCCGCCGCCTTGTCGCGGAAGACGTCCACGCGGAGCTGCGGCTGGTCGAACGTCAGGTTCGTGTCGACGAATATGAACAGCCCGCTCTCCTGCGCCGCCTGCAGGAGCTGCTGCGTGTACCCGTAGAGCTCCGCGTAAGGCTGGGTCGTGCTGACGACGAACTCGACGGGCATGCCCGAGGAGCCTGGCAGCGACGGGAAGTTGATCGCGACCGCCTCGAGGCCCGCGATGCGGTCCAGCTTCTCCTGCACGAGCGGCTGGATGTCGACCTGCGACCTCTCGCGCTCGTCCCATGGCTCGAGGATCATGCCGGCGATGAGGTTGTTCACGGTGCCCATGCCGTTGATCATGAAGTAGGCTTCGAGCTCCGGAAAGCTCTTCAGGGCGGCATCGATCTGCTCGGCATAGCGGCCCATGTAGGCGTGGGTCGCGTTTTGCGGCCCGGTCGCGGAGATGAAGACGAACCCCTGGTCCTCCGTCGGCGCGAGCTCCCGCTGCGCGTTCACGTACAGGAACCCGCAGCTCGCGAAGACGACCGCCGCCACCACGAGCACGACCGGGCGGGTGTCGAGCGCACCGTGCAGGCGGCGCCGGTAGCCTTCCTTCAGCCGCTCGAACGCACGGTCCAGCCGGCGGGCGAGCCCGCCTTCCTGCTCCATCGGCTTCAAAAGCCTGGAGCACATCATCGGCGACAGCGTGAGCGCGACGATGCCGGAGATGATCACGGAGGCGGCCAGCGTGAACGCGAACTCCTGAAACAGGTTGCCGGTGAGCCCGCCGAGGAAGCCGATGGGCGCGTACACCGCGGCGAGCGTGAGCGACATCGCGACCACCGGGCCGGCAATCTCGCGCGCCCCCCTGATCGCGGCGTCGAAGGGTTTCATGCCCTCTTCGACGTGGCGGTGGATGTTCTCGACGACCACGATCGCGTCGTCGACGACGAGCCCGATCGCCAGCACCATCGCGAGCAGCGTGAGCACGTTGATGGAATAGCCGAACACCAGCATCACGAACATTGCGCCGATCAGCGACAGCGGGATCGTGACCACCGGGATGGCGACCGCACGCAGCGTACCCAGGAACAGGAAGATCACCGCGATCACGATGAGCGCGGCCTCGAGCACGGTTTCGACCACCTCGTCGACCGAGCTCTCGATGTATTCGGTGCCGTCGTAGACGACCTGGCCTTCGAGCCCCGGCGGCAGGTTGGCGGCGACGTGCTCCATCTGCGCGTGCACGCGGGCCGCCGCGTCGAGGGGGTTCGCGCCCGGCACCGGGCTGATGCCGATGTAGACGGCGCGCCTGCCGGTGAACAATACCGAGGAATCGTAGGATTCCGCGCCGAGCTCGACGTCGGCGACGTCGCGGATGCGAACCAGGCTGCCGTCGTCCTCGCGCAGCACGATGTCCGCGAAGCCCGCCGGCTCGTGCAGGTCCGTGGCCGCCGTGATGTTGACGGACACGCTGTGGCCCCTGGTCTCCCCGACCGCCGCCAGGTAGTTGTTCGCCTCGAGCGCGTCGGCCACGTCCGCGGCGGTCACGGAGTGCGCCGCCATGCGCGCCGGGTCGAGCCAGATGCGCATGGCGAACGTGCGGGCGCCGAGCACCTCGGCGCTCGCCACCCCCTCGAGCGTCTGGAGCTGCGGCTGCACGACCCGGACGAGGTAATCCGTGATCTGCTCGTCCGACATGGCGCCTTCACTGTAGAAGCCGATGTACATGAGGGCCGCGCCCATCGTCTGGCCCATCTGGATCACCGGCGCTTCGGCGGACGGCGGCAGCTCGTTGCGCACTTCCGCAACCTTCGCCTGCACCTCCGTGAACGCCTGGTAGCGGTCGTAGTTGAGCTCCAGGTTGACGGTGATCGTGCTGTAGCTCTGGCGGCTTTCGGACGTGATGTAGTCGACGCCTTCGACGGACGCGACGGCGCGCTGGATCGGCGAGGTAACGAAACCCTGGATCAGGTCCGCGTCCGCGCCGGGGTAGTAGGTGGTGATGATGATCTCGGTCTGCTCGATCTCCGGAAACTGCCGCAGCTCGAGCTCCTGCCAGCTCCTCAGGCCCAGCAGCAGGATCAGCAGGCTGACGACGGTGGCGAGCACCGGCCGCCGGATGAAGACGTCGGTGAACCTCATCAGTCGGATCCGGCGGAGAGCGCGACCTCGTTGTTCACCTGGATTGCCATACCGTCGCGCAGCTTCTGGACTCCGGCCGTGACGACCCGTTCGCCGGGCTCGATACCCTCCGTCACCTCCACCAGCTCACCGCGCGAGGTGCCGAGCCGCACGAAGCGCTGCCGCGCGACCAACGACGCGGAGTCGCCGTCGTCGGGTCCCGCTTCTTCGACGACGAACACCGCATCGCCGTGGAGCGAGTAGCTGATCGCGGTCTTCGGCACCGCCACCACCGGCTCCTCGTGCCCGGCCAGCACGGTGACGTCGGCGAACATGCCGGGACGCAGCCGGTGCTCGCGATTGTCGATGACGGCCTGCACGTCGAAGTTGTGCGACGTGGGATCGACCTTCACCGACACGGCCCCGAGCTCGCCGGCGAACGCCTGCCCGGGATACGCCGACACGGCCACCTCGACCTCCTGCCCCGGCGCGACGTCGTCGACGAATTCCTCCGGCAGCGTGAAGTCGACGTGCAGCTCGTCGAGCGACTGCAGCGTCACGATGGGGGTGCCCGGCGGCAGGTACTCGCCGAGATTCACCTGGCGGATCCCGAGCGTGCCGCTGAACGGCGCCCGGATCTGTTTCTTGGCGATCGTCGCCCGGAGCGAGGCGACGGCGGACTGCGTCTGCTCCAGCTCGCTTTTCGCGCGGTCGAGGTCCTCCTCGGCCGCCAGCGAACGCCCGATGAGCTCCTGCGTGCGCCCGACGTTGAGCCGGGCGAGCTCCATCTGCGCGACGCGTCCCGGCAGCTCCGCCTGCTCGATCGCGTCGTCGAGCTGGACGAGCACCTCGCCCGCCTCGACGGTGTCACCGGACTCGAACAGGATCTCCTTGACCGTGCCCGCGACCTCGTTGCCGAGATCGACGCCGCGCACGGCGCTCAGCCGGCCGACGGCGCGGATCTGCGGCTGCCAGCTCTGTCGCTCGGCCGGTGCCGCCGACACCGTCGCGGGCGGCGGCTCGAACGTGGCGAAGTACTGGTTCATGAAGTACTTGCCCATTGCATTCCACCCGAATACGCCACCGAAGACGAGAACGAGCAGACCGATGGCGAACGCCATGCGCTTTTTCATGGGAGATCCTGTGATTGCCGGTGGTGCGTGGAATGCCCCGCGCCGGATATGACGCCGGGCGCCGGCGATCGTTCACCCGTTCCGACGAGCGGGGAACGTTTCACCTGTAACCGCTGTAACCGCCCGCTTTGTCGGGATGCAGGGTCGGCCGACGGCAAGCAGCCCGCGCGGGAAAGGCGAGGGCGGGCATGTTAGCGCAGCGGCGTCGCGGCGGTCGAGTGCTCAACCGGCGAGGCAGGCGTCGACGAGACGCTCGAAGCCGGCACCGCCGCGCAACGGGTCGGCGCACGGCAGGCCGAGCCGCGCGCTGTGCGCTTCGAGCTCCGCGTCCGCGGCGGACGGATCCAGCGCGGCGGTGTTGAGCGCCACGCCGGCACAGCGGATCGCCGGGTTGGTGCGCCGCCCGAGCCGCAAGGTGAGGTCGATCGTCTCCTCGATGCCGACCAGCGGGTAATGCGGCAGCCCGAGCGTGGTCTTGCGGCCCGGCTCGTGGCAGACGACGACGACGTCGGGCTGGCTGCCGTGCAGCAGCGCGAGCGACACGGCCGCATACGCGGGATGCACGAGCGAGCCCTGCCCTTCGATGACGTCCCAGTGATCGGGAGCGGCATCGGGGCTCAGGAGCTCGGCGGCCCCGGCCGCGAAGTCGCTCACCACGGCGTCGATCGGGATGCCGCTCCCGGCGATCAGGATCCCGGTCTGGCCGGTCGCGCGGAAATCCGCCGCCACGCCCCGCGCGCGCAGCGCCCGGGTGAGCGCGAGCGCGGTGTACTTCTTGCCGAGCGCGCAATCCGTGCCGACCGTGAGCAGCCGCCGGCCCGTGCGCTTGCGGCCCGTCGCGGTGGGCAGGCCCGGCGGCGGTCGCCGCACGTCGATGAGGCGGCGGCGGGTCGCTTCCGCGGCGGCCCGGACGGCCGGCAGGCTCGCGAGCGGCACGTGCATGCCGCTCACGAGGTCGAGCCCGTTCTCGAGCGCCTCGACCAGCGCGCCGACCCAGTTCTCCGGGATGCGCCCGCCCGCGTTCGCGACGCCGATCACCATCGAGCGCGCACCGCGGGCGCGTGCCTCGCCCGGCTCGAGGAACGGCAAGCCGGTCGTCACCCCGACGCCCGGGATCGCGTACTCCCCGACGCAGCGCTCGGGCGCCCAGTCGCGCAGGCCGAAGGCGGTCTTCGCGTTGGCCGCGTTCGGCACGTCGCCCAGGAACAGGAGGTAAGGCTGCGGCAGCTCCGGCACGATGGCCGGGCCAGCGGGAAACACGGTGGCGTTCAAGTCGACGGCGTCTCGCGGAGGGATTCCGGTCGCCATCCTGCCGCCGCGCGCGTCATGCCGCAAGATGCCCCATTCAGGCCCCGAAGACGGGCCCCGCGAGGATCGTCACCACGACGATGATCACGAGCACGCCCAGCACGTCCAGCCATGCACCCGCTCGCAGCATGGCTGCCACCGTGAGGCGGCCGCTCGCGAACACGATCGCATTCGGCGGCGTGGCGACGGGCAGCATGAAACCGAAGCTCGCGGCGAGCGCCGCCGGCAGCGCGAGCACCATCGGGTCCTCGCCCAGACGGGTGGCGAGCGCCGCCACGACCGGCAGGAACGCGGCGGCGGTCGCGGTGTTGCTCGCGAGCTCCGAGAACAGCGTGATCAGCAGCACCACCGCGCCGATCACCAGGACCGTCGGCCACGTCTCGAGCGCGGCGAGCCGGCCGCCGATCCAGCCCGCGAGACCGGAATCCGAGATGGCCGCCGCGAGGCTCAGGCCCCCGCCGAACAGGAGGAGCACGCCCCACGGCAGGCGTTCGGCCTGCGTCCAGTCGAGCAGCTTCTCGCCGCGGGCCGCGCCGGACGGCACGAGGAACAGCGCGAGCGCGCCGGCGATGGCGACGCTCGTGTCGGACAGCCCCGGCACCCAGTGCGCGAGCAGCGGGCGCGAAATCCACGCGAGCGCCGTGAGGCCGAACACCACCGCGGTGCGCTTCTCCGCCGTGCTCGCCGGACCGAGCTCGGCGAGGGCGTGGCGGACGGCCGCGTGCGCGCCGGGCACGGGCACGCGGCGCAGGGGATACAGAACCCGCGTGAGCAGCACCCAGGTCACCGCCAGCATGAGCAGCGTCACCGGAAGGCCCAGCAGCATCCAGCGGCCGAAACCGAGGTCGATGCCATGGCTCGCCAGCATGTAGCCCGCGAACAGCGCGTTCGGCGGCGTCCCGACCAGCGTCGCGACGCCGCCGATGCTCGCGCCGTAAGCGACCGCGAGCAACAGCGCCGCGGCGAACCGCGCGTCCTCGCCGCCCGTCGCGCCTGCCGCCGGGCGCGGCGCGATCGAGAGCGCGACCGGCAGCATCATGAGAGCCGTCGCGGTATTGCTCACCCACATGCTCACGAGGGCGGTCGCGAGCAGGATGCCGCCCACCTGCAGGTCCTCGCGTGCGCCGATGGCCGAGAGCAGCATCAGCGCGATGCGCCGGTGCAGGTTCCAGCGCTCGATCGCGAGCGCGATGAGGAAGCCGCCCATGAACAGGAAGATGAGCGGGTTCGCGAACGGTGCAGCGGCGGCGTCCACCGGTGCGACGCCGAGCGCGGGGAAGAGCACGAGCGGCATGAGCGCCGTGACCGCGAGCGGCAGGGCCTCGGTGATCCAGAGAATGGCCATCAGCACGGCGACGGCCGCGACCCGCCAGGCGGCCGGCGAGAGTCCGTCCGGCGCCGGCGACGCGAGCACCGCGGCGGCAGCGAGAACGGCAACGATGAGCGCGATCGCCCGGCGCCGGGCGACGCGTCCTGTCACAACCGATGGATTCAAGGCGGCGGGTATTCTCGTCTTCTTCGGGCCAGCGGCGAACGCTAGCAAAGACTCGAGGCCGCGCACAACGCACCGGGCGCCGCCGGCGCCGCGCTCCGGCCGGCAATCGCACCAGCCGGCGCGGGCCCGCGGTCACCCGTGAGCCCAAGGCACGCCTTGCCGCCGCGCGCCGGTGCTAGTGGCGCATCGCGGGCTGCATCGGGCGCCGGCCCGACATCGGCCGGCCGAGCTCGCCGACCCGCGGCGCGTGGTGGATGGGCATCGTCGTTTCGAACCCGCCTTCGCGCACGCGCCGGTCGCCCTCCACGATGTCGCGCAGGCAGTTGCGCAGCCACACGTCCGTCGTGTTTTTCTTCACCAGCGAGCGCAGCCGCGACATGCGATAGGCACGCTCGGCCGGCGACATCGTCAGCGCCTGGATGATGCCGTTGATGATGCTTTCCTTGCGCTTACTGTTGACGTTGACGACGAACTCACCGAGGTACGTCGACGCTCCCGCCTGGTACGAGAGGACGACGGCGCCGTCGCCGTCGGCACGCGCCGCACAGTACTCGGAAGCGATGAGGTTCATCCCGTCCTTCGATGGCGTGACGAGCGCGACGTCGGCGGCGAGGTAGTGTGCGGTCAGCTCGTGGTGCTCGACCATCTCGGTGCGATAGATGATCGGCTTCCAGCTATCGCGGCCGAACTGCCGGTTCACGGCCTTGACGGCGTTCTCCAGGTTCTCGCGGTACTCGCGGTACTCCGGCACGCCCATGCGCGATGGCACGGCGATCTGCACGAAAGTCACGACGCCGCGCGCCTGCGGCATGCGTGCGAAGAACGTCCGGATCGCCTCCACGCGCTCGAACAGCCCCTTCGTGTAATCGATCCGGTCGACGCTCAGCACCACCCGGCTGCAGGCGGCTTCGCGGCGGATCTCCTCCGCGCGCTGCCGCACCGAAGGTACGGCGGCGAGGCGCTCGAACTGCTCGACATCCAGGCCGATCGGCCGTACGCCGACCGTGGTGCAACGATCCCGGTAGGTCACCACGCCGTCTTCCACGCTGCCGTCGCAGTCGAGCAGCTCCCGGCAGCATTCGAGGAAGTTGTTGGCGTACTCCGGCGTGTGGAAACCGATCGAGTCCGCGCCGAGCATGCCGATCAACAGGCGGCGATGCCAGGGAAACGCGCTCAGGATCCGCGCGTTCGGAAACGGCACGTGATGGAAATAGCCGATCGGCTGTTCGTCACCGAGCTGCCGTCGCAGCGCGGCGGGCACGAGCATGAGGTGATAGTCGTGGACCCACACGACGTCGCCCGGGTGGGCCTGCCCCGCGATCACGTCGGCGAACCGGTAGTTCACGTCGCGGTAGCGATGCCAGTAGTCGAGCCGGGGAGTGACATAGCGCAGGTTGGTGTGGCAGAGCGGCCACAGCGCACGGTTGCAGAACCCGTTGTAGTAACCCTTGATCTCTTCCTTGTCGAGGCCGACCTGGACGAGCGGAAACGGGAAATCCTCCCCACGCAGCTCCTTCACGATCGTTCCGTGGCCGGCGACCACGGGGACGGGGTTCCACGATACCCACAAGCCGTCACACCTGGTGAGCACCGGATTCAGGGCGGTGGCCAGCCCACCCATCGACAGCTCGTATCGCCGGTCCTTTCCGTTGCGTCCGTTGACTACCTTGAATGGCTCACGATTGCTCGCGAGGATCAAGCGCCGCCCGCCGAGCCCGGCGTCATGCGATCCTGTCGTTCCGTCCTTCATGTAAATGCTTCCCGTCGAGCAGGGAGGAGTCCTGCACGCGCAACGGGTGCAAATTGCATGCCATCGCCGACCGCCGCGATGACGGGCGTGCCCTGCCCGGCCTCGCGCCGAGCCCGCCCTGCAAGTTCGACTCTCGACCGGCAAAATTTACAAACGGTTCGCCGGTTTGCCGGGGCGCGCCCGCCGGCTGCTGGCACGCACCTTGCAGTCCGTTGTCGGGTGACGGCGGCCGGCGGCGGCGTCGCCGACGAACGACAAGGTCGCAAAGCGACGACAACTGAAAGGAACGCCATGGCGGCAAGAGCCCTCTGGAGCGGCCAGCTCCGCGTCTCGCTGGTCTCGATGGCGGTCGACCTGTACTCGGCGACGCAGCCGGGCGCCCGGATCGGCTTCCGGCAGATTCACGAGCCGAGCGGCAAGCGCATCCGCTACGAGAAGGTCGTGCCGGGCATCGGTCCCGTCGACAAGGACGAGATCATGAAAGGCTACGAGATCGACAAGGACCAGTACGTCCTGCTCGAGCCGGAGGAGATCGATGCCGTCAAGCTCGAATCCAAGCGGACGTTCGAGCTCGTGCAGTTCGTCGACGCGTGCGAGATTCCACCGCTCTATTACGACAAGCCTTACTACCTCGTGCCGGCCGACGAGCTTGCCGAGGACGCCTACCGCGTCGTGCGTGAGGCGTTGCGCCACGCCGGGAAGATCGGCCTCGGGCAGATCACGTTGCGCGGCCGCGAATACATCGGCGCGGTGAGGGATTGTGGAGATGGCCTGCTGATGGAAACGCTGCACTACCCGGACGAGATCCGGAAGGCGGATCCGCTGTTCGCCGGCCTGGCCGACGACAAGGTGCCGGAAGACCTGCTCGAGGTCGCGACCGCGCTGATCGACCGGAAGAGCGGACCGTTCGACGCCTCGGCGTTCAAGGACAATTACACGATCGCCATGCGCGAGCTGATCGACCGGAAGCGCAAGACGCGCAAGAAGATCGTCGAGGAAGAGGAAGAACGCCCCGCAACCGATGACAACGTGATCGACCTCATGGCCGCGCTGAAGAAGAGCCTCGAAGGCGCGGCTGCCGACGGCAACGGCAGGAAGAAGGCGAAGGCGAAGAGCCGGCCATCGCGGACGAAAGCATCCGGCGGCAAGGGCAGGAAGAAGAGAGCCTGAGGGCCATGGCCCGCCGCGCACGGCTCGACGAGTACGCGAAAAAGCGCGATTTCACGAGAACGCGCGAGCCCGGGCCCGACAAGGCCACGCGACGCCGCGGCAGGCGCGTCCGGAAGCCGGGTTTCTTCGTGCAGATGCACGATGCGCGCCGCCTGCATTACGACCTGAGGCTCGAATGGGGCGGGGTCCTTTGGAGCTGGGCGGTGACCCGCGGGCCGAGCCCGGTTCCCGGGGAGAAGCGGCTCGCCGTCCGCACCGAGGATCATCCGCTGTCGTACGCCGAGTTCGAAGGCACGATCCCGAAGGGAGAGTACGGCGGCGGCACGGTGATGCTGTGGGACCGCGGCACCTGGGAGCCCGCGGAGGACGACCCGGAGCGGGCACTCGAGAAGGGCAAGCTGCGTTTCGTGGCGCACGGCGAGCGCATGCGCGGCGGCTGGGTGCTCGTGCGCATGCGCCCGCGGGCGAAGGAGAAACGCGAGAACTGGCTGCTGATCAAGGAGCGTGACGAGCACGCCGGTGACGACGCGGACGCGCTGACCCGCGAGTTCACGCTGAGCGTCGCGACGGGTCGCAGCCTGGCCGAGATCGCCGCCGACGAGGCCGGCGACGGTCCGCGCCGCGCACAACGGCGCCGGCGCCGGCGCAAGCGCAGCGGCAAGCCCCCTGGTTTCGTCGCGCCGCAGCTCGCGACACTGGTCGACGAGCCACCCACCGGCGACGACTGGCTGCACGAGGTGAAATTCGACGGTTATCGTTGCCTCGCGGCGACGGGCGGCGGGCAGGCCGTCTGCTACACGCGCTCGGGCCTCGACTGGACCGACAGGTTCCGGCAGGTCGCCGACGCGCTCACCGGCCTCGACTGCGACAGCGCGCTGATCGACGGTGAGATCGTCGCGCGCGGTTCCGGGGGCGGATCGGCATTCTCGGCGCTCCAGGCCGCGCTGTCCGACGGGGGTCCCATCGAGTACTGGGCGTTCGACCTGCTCGAGCTCGACGGCCGGGACTTGCGGCGACTCCCGCTCGTGGAACGCAAGGAGGCGCTCCGCAAGCTGCTCGCCACGCTGCCCGCGGGCAGCCCGGTGCATTTCAGCGAGCACGTGCGCGGACACGGCCCGCGCGTGCTCGAGGAGATGTGCCGGAACGGCCGCGAAGGCATCGTCGCCAAGCGCGCGGATGCCCCCTACACCGGCCGGCGCACGCGCACCTGGCTCAAGGTCAAGTGCCGCAACCGGCAGGAGTTCGTGATCGGCGGCTACAAGCCATCGGACAAGCGTGGCCGGCCGTTCTCGTCGTTGCTCCTCGGCGTTTACGAGGGCGACCGGCTCGTGTACCGCGGCAAGGTGGGAACCGGGTACTCGGAATCCGCGATGCGCGAGCTCGCCGCGCGGCTCCGGAAGCTCGAGCGCCGCTCCTCGCCGTTCGCGCAGGTGGACGATCCGGCGGCGCGCAAGGCGGTGTGGGTGACGCCCCGGCTGGTGGCCGAGGTCGAGTACAGTGAGCTGACCGAAGGCGGGCACATCCGCCACGGATCGTTCCTGGGGCTGCGCGAGGACAAGCGGCCGGAGGAGATCACGATGGAACAACCCGCCGGCCGGGCCCCGGCGCTTCCGGACGTGGTGCACGGCGTGCGCCTCACGCACCCGGAGCGCGTGCTCTACGAGGAGCAGGGGCTGACGAAAGCGGACCTCGTTCGTTACTACGACAAGGTGGCGTCGCGCATGCTGCCGTACATCGAGCGCCACCCGCTGTCGCTGGTACGGTGCCCGCAGGGCTCGGGCTCGAAGTGCTTCTTCCAGAAACACGCCACGGCCGGTTTCCCGGACGCGATCAGGACCGTGCCGATCCGGGAGAGCTCGGGCAAGCAGGAAGACTACCTCTACATCGACGACGTGGCGGGGCTCGTCGCCGGGGTGCAGATGGGTACGCTCGAGTTCCACGTCTGGGGCTCGCGCATCGACAGGCTCGAGAAGCCCGACCGCCTGGTGCTCGACCTGGATCCCGACGAACGCCTGCCGTTCGAGGCCGTGCGGCTCGCCGCCGTCGTCGTGCGCGAGCGCCTGCGGGACCTCGGGCTGGAGGCGCTGCCGCTCGTCACCGGCGGCAAGGGTGTGCACGTCATCGCGCCGCTGCGCAGGACCGCCGAATGGCCCCGCGTCAAGGCGTTCGCCCGCGCGTTCGCCCGGTCCCTGGCGGCCGATCACCCGGAGGTGTTCATCGCCACGATGGCGAAGCAGCACCGGACGGGCCGGATATTCCTCGACTGGATGCGCAACGAGCGCGGCGCCACGGCCATTGCCCCGTGGTCGACCCGGGCGAAGAAGCGCGCGCCGGTCGCGATGCCCGTGAGCTGGGAAGAGCTCGGCGAGCTGGAAGCCGCGAACGCGTTCGGCATCGACGACGGCATCCGCCGCAGCGAGCGCCCGGACCCGTGGGCGTCGTACGACGAGCTGCGGCGTTCCGTGACCAAGGCGATGGAACAGGCCGTGGCGTGACGGCCGGCGCACGGCAATTCTTACACGGGATTGAAACGATCGGAGTCGCGGCCGCGCGATGGCACGCGGACCGGCGTCGCCTGCTGCGGAAGACGCAGCGCCGACCGCTGGCACAAACCTTGCTCCCCTGACGAGCCGGAACCGTCACAGCTCTTGAAACGAGGAACCATCATGGTGCAGCGACTCAAGCAGAAAAGAATCGCCTTTCTTGCAACCGACGGCGTAGAACAGGTCGAGCTGGTCAAGCCCTGGGAGGCCATGCAGTCGGCGGGCGCCCGCGTCGAGCTCATCTCGCTCGACTCCGGCGACATCCAGGGCTTCAATCATCTCGACAAGGGCGACACGTTCGAGGTCGATCGCGCGATCGACGACGTCGATGCGTCCGATTACGACGGCCTGGTGCTGCCGGGCGGTGTCGCGAACCCGGATGCATTGCGCACCAACGAACGTGCCGTGGCCTTCGTCCGCCAGTTCTTCGAGCAGCACAAGCCCGTGGCTGCCATCTGCCACGCCCCGTGGATGCTGGTGGAGGCCGGCGTCGTGAAAGGCCGGACCCTCACCTCGTGGCCGAGCCTCAAGACCGACATCGAGAATGCCGGCGGCCGCTGGGTCGACCAGGAAGTCGTCGTCGACCAGGGACTCGTGACGAGCCGCAAGCCCGCCGACCTCGACGCGTTCTGCGCCAAAGCCGTGGAGGAGTTCGCGGAAGGCCGGCACGCCCAGCAGGTCGCCTGAGCCCCGTTGGACCGCCCCGCAAAGCGGCCGGCGCCCCGGCTTTCGTGACGTGCTAGCGGCGCGCCTTGCGCTCGGCGAACAGCGCGCGGGCGGCGCGCAGGAGCAGCAGCGTGAGCACGGTGATCGACACGGCCACGATAATCTGACGTAATGCGACGGCGATGCCGATCGCTGCGACGAGGAGCAGCGAGGCCGCCGTGGTCAGCCCCTCGACGTGCTCGCGCTGGCGGAAAATCGTGCCGGCCCCCAGGAACGCCGTGCCGGTGACGACGGCTTCGACGATGCGGATCGGGTCAGCGCGCAGCACACCGGGGATCGAATCGACGACGAAATGAGTCAGCAGCACGTCACCCAGGCGCACCAGCAGGCAGGCCGCCGCCGCGAGGATCGCGTGAGTCCGCAACCCGGCCGGCCGGTCCGCGAGCTCGCGCTCGGCGCCGACGATGCCGCCGAGCGCAGTGGCGATGGCGACGCTCACGATGACCTGGAGCTGGTTCTGCCAGTTGGTATCGAATATGTCCACGCGCTGTTCCTTCGGCGACCCCGGCCGCACCGGCGTGGCGGCGACCCTTGCTCCCATTATAGGCACGGCCGCTTGAGGCGCCGGCACGACCGGCGGTCACCCGGGGCCCTCGAGAAGTGAGCGAGCGGTCGCTCGAGCTCGTTCGCCGGCTCTCCTCGCCCGGTTTCTGGCCCGGCGTCGCGGAGGCGCCCCTCCTCATCGAGACGCACGTGTCGTGGGTCGTCCTTGCGGGTGATCGTGCATACAAGATCAAGAAGCCGGTGCGCTACAGCTTCGTGGATTTCAGCACGCTGGAGGCGCGCGCCGCGGCCTGCGAAGAGGAGCTCAGGCTCAACCGGCGACTCGCGCCCGAGCTGTACCTGCGCGTGATGCCGATCGGCGGATCGCCAGGAGCGCCCGTGCCGGACGCCACGCCCGCGATCGAGTACGCGGTCGTGATGCGTCGCTTCCCGCAGTCGGCACGGCTCGATCACAAGCTCGCCGCCGGCACCCTGACGGCCGATCACATGCTCGAGGCGGCGGACATGCTCGCCGCCTTCCACGCCACGCTGGAACCCGCGCCGCCGGCGTCCCCGTGGGGCACGCCCGCCGCGGTGACCGAACCGTTCGCGGAGACGCTCGAGGACCTCGGCGACGACGTGTTCGCGCGCTGGTCGGAGCGCCTCGACGAGGTCCACGAGCGCTTGACGCCGTCGTTCGAGGCGCGCAAGGCGGCGGGCTCGATCCGCGAGTGCCACGGGGACCTGCATCTCGCCAACCTCGTCGAGCTGGACGGGCGCATTCGCGCCTTCGATTGCCTGGAGTTCGATCCCGCACTCCGCTGGATCGACGTGATCAACGAGGCGACCTTCCCGTTCATGGACCTCGCCGCACGCGACGCGGAGGCGTTCGCGTGGCCGTTTCTCGACCGCTACCTCGCACAGACCGGCGATTACGGCGGCCTCGAGCTCGTCCGCTACTACACCGCGTACCACGCATTCGTGCGCGCGAAGATCGCGAAGCTCTCCGGCGACGACGAGAACCGAGCGCGCTACCTGCGCATCGGTGAGCGGAACCTCGTGCCGCGCACCGGCACCCTGGTGCTGATGCACGGATTCTCCGGATCCGGCAAGACGACCGTGAGCGACGGGCTCATCGCCTGCCTGCCCGCGGTGCGCATCCGGTCGGACGTGGAACGCAAGCGGCTCGCGAACCTCGCCCCGGAGGCCGCCACGGGGTCGCCCGTCGGCGGCGGGCTCTACGCACCGGCGGAGACGCGCCGCACCTACGAGCATCTCCGGTCGCTGGCGGTCCGCGGCGTGCGCGCGGGCGTCGACGTCATCGTCGATGCCGCCTTTCTCGAGGCCTGGCAACGCGCGCTCTTCGCCGAGGCGGAGCGCTCGGAAGGCTTCCCGCTGCTCCTCGTCGACTGCCGCGCGCCGCGGCGCGTCCTCGAGGAACGCGTGCGGCAGCGCTCGGCGGCCCCCGACGTGTCGGAGGCCGACCTCGCGGTGCTCGCGCACCAGCTCGCGCACGCCGAGCCCCCCGGCGACGACGAGGGCTTCGTTCGCGTCGCGATCGACACGTCCGCCCCGGTCGATGCGAGCGCGCTCGCCGGGCGCCTGCGCTCGGCAGCGTCGGGCGCCCCGGCATCGATCTTGCAAACGCAGGATGCGGAGGAACTCGACTGATGACGTCGTGGAAGCCGTGGCTCGCCGGGCTGATCGTGGCGCTGGTCGCGTGCGACGCGGGTGCCGCGACCTGTCGCGAGCAGTTGCAGCGCTTCGAGCGGCGGCTGGCGGAATCGGGCCTCGCGGCATCCGCCCCCGAGCGCTACGCGGAGCTTGCGCGCGCCGCCGAGGAAGCCGCGGAGCTGCGCGACGAAGCGCGCTGCCTGAAGCGCGTGGCCGAGCTGGAGGCGGCGCTTTCCACCGAGGGGCAAGGCGCGCCCGAGCAGGACGCGCCGCTACCGGCGCCGCCCGCGGCGCCGTTGCTGCTCGAGCCCGCAGCGGGCGACGCGCAAGCCCCGTCGGACTGAGGCCCGGTCGGGGATCGGACCGAGGAGGGATCGATCAGAGCGAGGTCGAGCCGGAGACCCCGACCGGCTGGATCACGCCGCAGCCGACCCGTGCGCCCGCATTGCCCGACGGCTGCGATTCGAGATCGTCGCGACCCGCGTGCACGATCACGGCCTTGCCGATGATGGAATCGGGGCCGCTCATGCGGAGGTTGGAGTCGGTCAGGTCGATCTCGGCGTTGCCGTCCTCGTCGGCGACGATGTTGCCGAAGTCGCCGCGGTGGCGCTCCGCCGGGGGATCGTCCGGGGCGCCGTGCGGGGTCCCGTCAGGGTTGAAGTGATCGCCGGCCGAGGAGGCGTCGGGCGCGCTGCAGTCGCCCGTCGCGTGAATGTGGAAGCCGTGCTCGCCCGGCGTGAGGCCGCTCACGGTGCCCTGGATGCGGACGCCGTCGCCGACCTGCATGAAGCGGATGAGACCGGCCGTGTCGTGACCCTCGGTGGCGAGGATCTCCGCTTCCGCCGACTGGGCCTCCACGCCCGCCTCGCCTTCCGGCGCGGTCTGCATCGCGCCGGGCGTGGTGCCGGTATCGCCGGCGCGCGTCCCGTCTTCTGCAGCTTGCCCGGGCTGGTCGGCGGGAGGCTCCGCGCCGCGGTCCGCGCCCGACTCACCCGCGGGCTGGCAGGCCGCCAGTGCGAAAGCCAGGAGGGGTACGGCCAGCATTCTCATTCTCATGGCAGGACCTCGCGCGTTCTGTTCCGGAATCCTCGAGAACAAGAATGCCAGCCGCGCCGGCGGGATGCCACCCGCCGGCGGGCTCGTGTGTGCTCAATGCGCCGCGGGGCGCTCCTCCTGCTGCTGCTGGGAACCGACCGGCTGCGCCTGCTGCTGGCCGATGGCCTGCGCGTCGCCGCGCTGCACCTCGATGCGCCGCACATGCGACTGGCGAACGCTGGGGTCGCGCGGCACGGAGACGGTCAGCACGCCGTCGCGGAACGTGGCGCGGATGTCGTCCGGCTTCACGTCCTCGGGGAGCTGGAAGGAGCGGCGGAAGCTGCCGTAGACGCGTTCCGACTGCCGGTATGCGCCCTCGCCGCGCGTTTCCTTGCGCTCCTTTGAGCCGGAGATCGTCAGCACGTCGTCCTCCAGGTCGACGTTGACGTCTTCCGCTCGCACGCCGGGCAACTCGACGTTGATCTCGTACTGGTCGTCGCGTTCCTCGACCTCGACCACCGGGTTGAACACCCATTCCTGCCGCCCTTCGCCGATGTCACCAAAGCCGCGGAACACGTCGCTGAACAGGCGATTCATCTCCTGCTGCAAGCGCGTGACCGGCCACATCAGGCCGAAATCGCTTTCCCACGGGCTGAGCGGCATGATGCGGCTGGGTGTGTAGCGTGTAATGCGAGCCATCTCTTGTCTCCTCCGCAGTCAGTGAATGTGAACGCGGCTGACAAGCAAAAAACAGGCCACGCAAAACGGGCATTGGAGGCGCATCGCGTGCACGCGCACCGCACGAACGCGGGCAGGTTTTACAGCCGGCGGGAAAATTCTTCACGCATCGCCGCCGGTCGCCGCAGCCCGTCAACCCGCCGCGCGCAGCACCGCGAGGAAGCGCTCGCCGTAGCGCTCGAGCTTCGCCTGGCCGACGCCGGGAATCCCGAGCAGCTCGTGCAGGGTACGGGGACGCCGCTCGACCATGGAGAGCAGCGTGCGGTCGTGGAAGATCACGTAGGGTGGCACGGACTGGGCGGCCGCGAGCTCGCGCCGGCACGCCCGGAGCGAATCGAAGAGCTCGCGATCGGCGGGCGCGAGCGCGGACGCGGACCCCGCCGCGGCCGGGCGCGCTGCCGCCCGGATCGCGCCGTCGTCGCGCAGCATGAGCCGTTCTTCCCCGCGCAGCAGTGGCCGGCTCGCCGGCGTGAGCACCAGCGCACCGAAGCGGCTCGCCTCGACGCCGAGCCGGCCGCGCACGACGAGCTGGCGGACGACGGAGCGCCAGCCGCGCGCATCGAGCTCATGGCCGATGCCGAACACGCTCAGCCGGTCGTGCCGATGCTGCACGACCTTGTCCGTCGCGTGGCCGAGCAGCACGTCGATCACGTGCGCGGCGCCGAAGCGCTGGCCGGTGCGGTACACGGCTGAAAGAAGCTTCTGCGCGGCTTCGGTGCCGTCGCGCGTGGCCGGCGGTGCGCAACACACGTCGCACCGGCCGCAGTCGTCCTCCCGCTGCTCCCCGAAGTACGCGAGCAGCGGGCGCCGGCGGCAGGTCGTCACCTCGCACCAGCCGAGGAGCGCGTCGAGCTTGCTTCTCTCGTTGCGCTTGTAGGCCTCGTCGGCGGACGACGCGTCGACCCGCTGCCGCAGGCGCACGACGTCCTCGAGGCCGTAGATCATCCACGCCTCCGCGGGCTCGCCGTCGCGCCCCGCGCGGCCTGTCTCCTGGTAGTACGCCTCGAGGCTCTTCGGCAGGTCGAGGTGGGCGACGAAGCGCACGTCGGGCTTGTCGATGCCCATGCCGAAAGCAATGGTCGCGACGACCACCACGCCGTCCTCGCGCTGGAAGCGCGCCTGGTTCCCCGCGCGCACCGCGGCCGGCAGCCCGGCATGGTACGGCAGGGCGTCGAAACCCCGGCCGCGCAGGAACTCGACGGTCGCCTCGACCTTGCGCCGCGTCAGGCAGTACACGATGCCGGCCTGGCCCCGGCGCCCGTCGAGGAAGGCGGCAAGCTGGCGCCGGCCGTCGACCTTCGGCTGCACGGTGTAGTGGATGTTGGGCCGGTCGAACCCGCCGACGAGCACTGCCGGGTCGCGCAGGGCGAGCCGCGTGACGATCTCGCGCCGGGTTTCCGGCGTCGCCGTCGCCGTGAGCGCCATGCGCGGCACGCCGGGGAACCATTCGCCGAGCGCGTCGAGCGCGAGATAGTCGTGCCGGAAATCGTGCCCCCACTGGGACACGCAGTGCGCCTCGTCGATCGCGACGAGGGACAGCTCGATGGCACCGAGCAGCTCACGCGTGGCCGGCTGCACGATGCGCTCCGGCGCGAGATAGAGCAGCTTTAGCTCGCCGCGCCGCAGCCGGGCCGCGATCGCCCGTTGCTCTTCCGGCGCGAGGCTCGAGTTCAGGAAGGCCGCGGGCACGCCCGAGGCGGCGAGCGCGCGGACCTGGTCCTGCATCAGCGCGATGAGGGGCGAGACGACGACGGCGGTGCCGCGCTTCACCAGCGCCGGCACCTGGTAGCACAGCGACTTCCCGCCCCCGGTCGGCATCAGCACGAGGGCATCGCGCCCGGCGAGCGCCGCGGCCACCGCGGCTTCCTGGCGGCCGCGGAAGGCCTCGAAGCCGAACACCTCCCTGAGGACGCGGCGCGCCTCGTCGAGGCCGGCCGCGGGCATGCCGGACGGCGCGCGCAGCTCCCTCAGCCCGCCTTGCGCACGCGCTCGCCGAGCTCCAGCACGACCTCGCGGACGACGCCGAGCGCCTCGTCGAGCAGCGTTTCCTCGATGGTCAGGGGCGGCAGGAAGCGGATGACGTTGCCGCGGATGCCGCAGGACAGCAGGAGCACGCCACGCTCGCGGGCGCCGGCCACGATCGCCTGCGTCAGCTCGGGATCGGGACGATTCGCGTCCCCGTTCTGCACGAGCTCGATGGCCGACATCGCGCCGAGGGTACGCACGTCGCCGACGGAGCGCGTGGCTTGGCGCAGGTCGCGGCCCCAGGCCACGATGCGCTCACCGAGCGCGGTCGCGCGCTGGCACAGCCCCTCTTCCTCGATGACGTCCAGCACGGCCAGTCCCGCGGCACAGCCGGCGGGCGGGCCGCCGTAGGTCGCTCCCAGGCCGCCCGGCGGCACCGAATCCATGATTTCCGCCTTGCCGATCACGCCGGAGATGGGCAGGCCGCCGCCCAGGCTCTTCGCCACGGTCACGAGATCCGGCTCCACGCCCGAGTGCTCGATGGCGAACAGACGGCCGGTCCGGGCGAAGCCGGTCTGGACCTCGTCCGCGACCAGCAGGATGCCGTGCTCCGTGCACAGCTCGCGCAGCGCGCGCAGGAACTCCGGCGGCGCCGCGTAGAAACCGCCTTCTCCCTGCACCGGCTCGATGATGAGCGCCGCCACCCGGTCGGGGGCGATGTCGGTGCGGAACAGCTCGTCGAGCGCGGCCAGCGATTGCTCGACGGTCCGCCCGTGATAGGCGATCGGGAATGGCACGTGGAACACGTCCGGCGTCAGCGGCCCGAAACCCGCCTTGTACGGCGTCACCTTCCCGGTGAGCGTCATCGCCAGCATGGTGCGGCCGTGAAACCCGCCCGAGAAGGCGACGACGCCCGAGCGCCGCGTGTAGTACCTGGCGATCTTGACGGCATTCTCGACTGCCTCGGCCCCCGTCGTGAAGAACACCGTCTTCCTGGGCGCCGACCCCGGCACCAGCCGGCCCAGGCGATCGGCGAGGCGCACGTACGGCTCGTACGGCGTCACCTGGAAGCAGGTATGCGCGAAGTTTTCGAGCTGCTCGCGCACCGCCGCCATCACCTTCGGGTGGTTGTGGCCGACGTTCAGCACCGCGATGCCCGCGGCGAGATCGATGTAGCGCCGCCCGTCGACATCCCAAAGCTCCGCGTTCCGCGCCCGCGCGGCGAATACGCCGTGCAGGTTCTTGACGCCACGCGGCACCGCCGCTTCCCTGAGTTTCGCCAGTGTTTCGTTGTTGCTCATGTACGTTCCATGCGCGCCGTGCGCAGCCTCGCTCGCGCGGAGTTCCGGGCGGCCGGCCCGGGCGGCGGGGTAGTCCCCGGAAAGGGTGCGCGGCCTGCCGGAGGCAGGCCGCGGCTCACGCATTCTACCGGAGCGGACGGCCGCGGGCGCTCTGTCCCGGCCCGGCGGAGCGGCCGGTCCGCCGCTTACGGTATCATTCCGGGCTTCCGCGAAGGAGGCGCCTCATGCGCGAAACGCTCAAGTTTTACATCGACGGGCAGTGGGTCGACCCGGTCGCCCCGCAGCCGTTCGAGGTGATCAACCCCGCCACCGAAACCCCCTGCGGCCGCATCAGCCTGGGCGGGCCGGAGGACGTGGACCGGGCGGTGGGCGCGGCCCGGCGCGCCGCGGAGGCGTTCGCCGCCACGACGCGCGAGGAGCGCATCGCGCTGCTCGAGGCGATTCTCGGGATCTTCGAGCGGCGGCACGACGAGGTTGCCACCGCGATCATGGAGGAAATGGGTGCGCCCTGGAAGCTGGCCCGCCAGGCGCAGGCCGCCAGCGGACCGCAGCACCTCGAGGCGGCGATCGAGGTGCTGAAGACCTACCCGTTCGAGGAAACGGTCGGCTCCACGCTGGTGGTGAAGGAGCCGATCGGCCCGTCTGCGCTGATCACGCCGTGGAACTGGCCGATGAACCAGGTGGCCGTCAAGGTCGCGCCCGCGCTCGCCGCCGGCTGCACGATGGTGCTGAAACCGAGCGAGCTCGCGCCCTTCGACGCCATGATCTTCGCCGAGATACTGCACGAGGCCGGCGTGCCGCCCGGCGTCTTCAACCTGGTCAACGGCGACGGGCCGACCGTGGGCGCCGCCCTCGCCTCGCACCCCGACATCGCGATGGTGTCGTTCACCGGCTCGACCCGTGCCGGCATCGCGGTGGCACAGAATGCCGCGCCGACCGTGAAGCGCGTGGCGCAGGAGCTCGGCGGCAAGTCGGCGAACATCATTCTCGACGATGCGGATTTCGAGAAGGCGGTCGCCCGCGGCACGAGCGCCTGCTTCGAGAACGCCGGGCAGTCCTGCAACGCGCCGACGCGCATGCTGGTGCCCGCGGACCGGCTGGAGGAAGCGGCGGCGATCGCCGCCGCCCGGGCCGGGACGACCGTGCCGGGCGACCCGCGCGACGAGGCGACCCGCATCGGCCCGGTCGTGTCCGAGGCGCAGTGGAACCGGGTGCAAAGCTACATCCGCAAGGGCATCGAGGAAGGTGCGACCCTGGTCGCCGGCGGCCCCGGGCGTCCCGAGGGCCTGACCCGTGGCTGGTTCGTGCGCCCGACGGTGTTCTCGAACGTGCGCAACGACATGACCATCGCGCGCGAGGAGATCTTCGGCCCCGTGCTGTCCATCATCCCCTACGAGGACGAGGAAGACGCGATCCGCATCGCGAACGACACGCCCTACGGCCTGTCCGGCTACGTCTCCTCGTCCGACCCCGAGCGGGCACGCCGCGTGGCCTCCCGCCTGCGCACGGGCATGGTGCACCTGAACTACGCGCCGCTCGATTCGCTCGCGCCTTTCGGGGGTTACAAGCAGTCCGGGAACGGGCGCGAATGGGGAGCGTACGGGCTGGAGGAGTTCCTGGAAGTGAAGTCGATCTACGGCTACCGCAAGGCCGGCTGAGGAGCGCCGGCGGAATCCACCGACCCACCGGGGGCGCGGCGCCGGGCCGCGCGGGCGAAACTCGCGGCCGCACGCGCGGTCTGCTGCAACGGCTGAACGACGAATGAAGAGAACGACGATGACGACGACCTCGCGCCGCCTGATCGCGGCGGTGCTCTGCACCGCCTTGCTGGCCGCCTGCACGGAATCCGACCGGCCCACCGCTTCCGGCAAGGGCACCATCCGCGGGGTGCACGCGATCGCGGACGCACCGGACGTCATGTTCCTGATCGAGGAGCGCTCACTCGGCACGCTCGCCTTCCGCGCGACGACGCCGGCGCAGCCGTTCGACGACCTCACGTACAACTTCAACTTCGACGTGCGCCTGCCCGGCAGCGGGAGCGTCGAGCGCCTCGTCACCGAGACGCTGACGGTCGTGCCGCAGACCGATTACGTATTCGCGCTCACCGGCAGTCTCGACGCGCCGTCGCTCGTCCTGTGGGAAACGCCGGAGCGCAGCTGGCAGGGAAACGAGACCGTGCTCGAAGTCTCCGCCGGTCACCTGGCCGCCGGCAGCGGCCCGCTCGACGTCTACTTCGCGCCCCCCGGCACGGCGCCCGCGGCGGGCCAGCCGCGCGGCACGCTCAACTTCGGCGACAAGCTCGAGCCGTTCGAGGTCGAGAGCGGCGACTGGGTGCTGACGCTCACGCCCGCGGGCGACCCCTCGGACGTGCTCTTCCGTTCCGGCGCCCAGGACCTGTCCGCGCGCAGCAGCCTGCTCTACACGATCCAGGACGCCGACCCGTCGCTGACGAGCAGGATCGCCGTGCAGCGCGTCAGCCGCGAAGGGACGGTCAGCAATCTCCCGGATCCCCGGTTCAGGCCGACGCGCCGCTTCTTTCACGCGGCGCAGGGCACGGCGACGGCGGACGTCGCCATCGACGGCGATCTCGCGAACCCGATCGTGACGGGGCTCGAGTACGGCACGGTCTCGACCGACGTGACGGTGCCGTCCGGGACCTCGGAGTTCGCGTTCACCCAGGCCGGCAACCCCGGCGCGGTCCTGCACGAGGAAGAGGACACCGTTCCGGGCAACTCGCGCTCGACGGCCTTCCTCGTGGGCGAGCCGGGCGACCTCGAGATGATCTCGTTCGCCGACAACCGGCGGCCGCTGGCCGATTTCGCGCGCCTCAGGATGACGCTCCTGTCGGCCGGGATCGAGCGGGCGAACCTCTGGCTCCTCGATGCCGGCACCGATCGCGCGGACGCGAGCCCCAATTTCCCGCGGCTGAACACGCTGTCCACGACCGGGTACGTGACGCTCGTCCCGGGCGATTACGAGCTCTGGGTGACGTTCGGCGACGACGATACGCTGGCGGCCGGGCCGGTCGCCGTGGATCTCGCCGCGGGTGACGTCGTCGAGCTCGCGATCGTCGATACCGCCGACCCGAACCGGCTCGAGGTCGTCATCTACGACCCGTAGCCGGGCTGCCTACAGGTTGGCGGCGGTGGGCTCGGACCGCGACGGCTTGGTGCCGTACATGGCCCGGTCCGCGACGCCGACGAGCTGCCACAGCTCGTCGCCGTGCTGCGGCCGCAGCGCGATGCCGACGCTCGCGGTGCATTCGATTTCCTGGCCCTGGATGATGTAAGGCTCGCCGGCGGTCTCCACCAGGCGCTGCGCGACGTGCTTCGCGTCTTCCACCGAGACGTCGGGCAGGACGATCGCGAACTCGTCGCCGCCCAGGCGTGCCAGGACGTCCTCCGGGCGCAGGCAGAACTCGAGGCGGTGGCCGAAGGCCTTGAGCAGCGCGTCGCCGACCTGGTGCCCGAAGCGGTCGTTGATCGCCTTGAACTGGTCGAGGTCGAGGTACAGGACCGCCCCGATCGTGCTCTCGGCGAGACGCGCCTTCGCCTCGGCTTCGAACCCGCGCCGGTTGAGCACGCCCGTCAGCGGATCGCGCAGGGCATCGGCGAGGATACGGTCCTCCGCCTGCTTGCGCTGCGTGATGTCGAGCAGCGTCACGGAGAAGTCCGCGCCCACGGGCTCGCCGATGATGCGCAGCCAGCGCTCGCCTTCGGCCGTCTCCACCGCCGTCTCGTAGGTCACGGGCAGTGCATCACCCTCCTGCCGGTCGAACCGCTCGAGCAGCTTTTCCGGTTCCAGGAGCGGCAGCTTCTCGACCGGCATGCCGACCAGCGTGCCGGTATCGAGGAAACGCTCGGCGGCGAGGTTCGCGAAGACGCAGCGGAACCGGCGCGCCGGGTCGGACTTGTCGCGGGAAAAGCGCAGGATGCCGTTCGACGAGTGCTCGATCAGCGAGCGGATCAGGTGCTCGCTGTCGGACAGCGCGCGCAGCGCTTCCTTGCGCTCGGTCACGTCGCGACATACGACCACCGTGCCCTGGTCGCGGCCGGAAGGGCCGTACATCGGCGTGCAGTAGACCTCGAACCACCGGCCCGGTGCGAGCCGCACCGTGTTGCCCGTGTCGGCCGCGCCGCGGCAGTCGAGCAGGAGCTCCTGGATCTCGGGCCGGTCCTCCCACAGGCGCGCGCCGGTCAGCTCGCGCTCGGACGCGCCGAGGAGCTGTTCTCCCTGGCGGTTCACGCTCACGATGCGCCCGGTGCGGTCGAGCAGGATGATGGCGTCCTTGAGGTGATTGAACACGCTCTGGTAGGCGAGCGGGGTCAGCTCGTGCACGCGCACGGCGGAGGTCGCCCACCAGAAAAACGGCACCATGACCGCGAGCGAGAGTGACGTCACCGGGAACCCGGGCGGCCCGAGCGAAAGGACGCGGTCGGCGACGCTGATCGCGTACGGCAAGGCGGCGGCGAGCAGCAGCACCAGCACCTGGCGGCGCTGCGCGCGCGCGATCGTCTGCACGCGCGCTGCCAGTGCGACGAACGCGTACCCGAACAGCAGGTAGGCGAACGGCAGGAACACGTGCGTGAGCCAGCGCGGCTCCCGGCCGGGCCAGACCTCGATTCGCCCGTCCGCGGCGACCGCGGTCCAGAGAAGGTCGTGCAACGGGTTCGTGAGCACCAGCACCGTCGTCACGGCCGGGATGACGCACAGGGCGTAGAGCCACGCGGGCCGCGGCCTTCCCACCACGTAATCGCGGTAGATCAGGTAGAAGACGACGGGGAGGAAACCGCCCCCGAAGAAAGTGAGGACGCGCCCGAGATCGAACAGGAGCGGCTCGGCGGCGCCGTACCACAGCGTCGAGCCCCCGACGATGGTGCCGTTCAGGAACAGGAAATAGCTGATCGATTTCGATTCGCCACGAGGCGCGAGGTGCAGCACGCGGACCGCCAGCGCCACGTAAAGCAGCGCCGCGAAGCCGAAAGCCATGCGCAGGAGCACGTCGAAGCTGGCGATCAATTGGCCCTCCGCGGCCGGCACTCGTCCCGAACGGGCGGGATGGTAGGCCGCGGCTGCCCCGGGTGCTGCGACCTGTGCCGCATTCCCGGGGAAGGGACCCCGGGCGGGTCTTCCCTAGAGGCCGGCGGCCGTATCGGCGATCAGCCGGTCCACGACCGCCCGCAGGCAGTCCTCGCGCGCGGCTCCGCGTGCCTCGGCTTCCGCGTACGCCTCGAGCTGGCGATGCGCGCTCGTGCCCCGTTCCAGGATGGTGCGGGTGGTGGCCACCTCGTCCGCGCAGCCGAGCGCCGCCGCGTCCTGCGCCGTGAGCTCGAGCAGCTCGTCCAGGAGGACCGCGAAGGGCACGACCTGCCCTTTCGCGAGGTCGATCAGCCCCTCGTCGAAGCTGTAGCGCATCGCGCGCCAGCGATTCTCGCGGATCAGCATCGAGGTGTAGATGCGCCAGCGCTGGTTGGCGATCCTGAGCCGGTAGAGCATGCGGAGGATGCACACGAGCAGGGCGACGAGCGCGATCGCGTCGTCGAGCCGCGTGCAGACGTCCATGATGCGGGTTTCCAGCGTCGGGAAGCGGCCGCTCGGGCGCAGGTCCCACCAGATGCGCGTGGTGTCCTCGATCAGGCCGGCGTTGATCAGTACCTGGACGTGGCGCTGGTACTCGGCAAAGCTCTGGAAGCGTTCCGGGATCCCCGTACGCGGCAACGCATCGAAGATGGTCAGCCGGTAACTCTTGAGGCCGGTGTCGCGGCCGTCCCAGAACGGCGACGAGCACGACAGCGCGAGGAGGTGCGGCAGGAAATAGCTGAGCTGGTTCATGAGATCGATGCGCAGCTCCTCGTCGCTGATACCGACGTGAACGTGCATGCCGCAGATGACCAGTCGTCGCGCCGCCGCCTGCATTTCGGCACTCAGCAGGTCGTAACGCTCCTTCTCGGTCTGCTTCTGCTCCGACCAGTGGCTGAAAGGGTGCGTGGAGGCGGCGATCGGCGCCAGGCCGTGACGCGACGCGACGTCGATGATTCCCTTCCGCAGGCGCGCGAGGTCGGCGCGCACTTCCTGCACCGTGTGGCA
The DNA here is from genome assembly GCA_035304345.1 of Woeseiaceae bacterium. Classification (GTDB taxonomy): domain Bacteria; phylum Pseudomonadota; class Gammaproteobacteria; order Steroidobacterales; family Woeseiaceae; genus IDS-8. The sequence goes on from DATGQE010000103.1 coordinate 31,613, forward strand.
GACGCGCGTGCCGACCTCGATCTGCGAGCGCAGGAACTCGGAGGTCACGTTGCCCCCGATGCGCTCCTCGCATTCCCCGATCAGGGATTTCGGGGGATCGACGATCAGCGCCCGCGTCTTCTTGTCGACGAGCAGGTACTCCTCCTCCACGCCGATGGTGAAATCGGGCTCGGCCGGCTGCATCAGGCGTTCCTCGGGCCGTCGTGCCAGCCCGCACGGTAGCTGAAGAGCGACGGCGGAAACCCGCGCACGATGCGCGCCAAAAGCTCCGCCATCCGCGCCACCCCGTCCTCGCCGGAGAGCAGGTCCTGGCGGACCTCGATCCCGGCATGCGGCAGCCCGGCGGCCTCGGCGTGATGATCGATCGTGAAGTCCTGCGGCGACCTCCCGGAATACGGCTCGTTGTCGCCGACGTGGTAGCCCGCCTCCTCGAGCGCGGGGATGAGGATGTCCGGCACGCGCCGGTCCACGTCCCACAGGATGCCGACCTCCCACGGCCGCGAGACGCCGTCCAGCACCGGCGTGAAGCTGTGGATCGCGAGCACCGCCGGCACGCGGCCGGCCGCGACGAGGCGCCGGATCTGCTCGTGGATCGCGCGGTGGTACGGCCGGTAGACGGCCTCCGCGCGCGCGGCGCGCTCCGCGGGACCGAGGTTACGATTGCCGGGAATCGCGACGCCGTCGCCCCAGGCCAGGAAGGCCTCGGCATCGAGCAGGTCGCGGTTGGTATCGACGACGAGGCGCGAATACTCCGCGAGCACCGCGGTGGCCCCGAGCGACGCGGCGAGCCGGCGCGTGAGCTCACCGGCGCCGATGTCCCAGGCGAGGTGGCTCTGCCGGGCCACGGGATCGAGCCCGAGATCGCCGAGCGCACGCGGCAGGCGGCGGCTCGCATGATCGCAGACCAGCAGGACGGGGTACGTGGAGGCCCCGTTCAGCACGCTGCAGGGTGCGGGCTCGTCGTCGTCGAGCAGCCGGGCAACGGCTGCCGGCGCGGCATCGTCCTTCGGCATCCGGACCTCGTGTGAAAAGGGCATTGTAGGAGCGCACCCCGCGCGCGACCAGCCGGTCGTCGCCACG
>DATGQE010000104.1:0-122922 GCA_035304345.1 Woeseiaceae bacterium
TTTCGGCCGGCCGCGGGCCGGTGTTCGATAACCTGCCCCTCCCACAGCAACGACGAGTAGAGATCGACATCCTGCTGGATGGTCACCGATCCCTCCCGACCGTCACGCGAGCCGATCAGGCGCAGGCGGCCGCGTCTCTCGTCCTCCGGAAAGCTCTTTTGTTCGTAGCCCGGCTCTCCGCCCGGGCGCTCCGGAAGGATCCAGATCTGCAGGAAGTGCACGAGCTCGGTTTCGGACGCATTGAACTCGCTGTGGCGCACGCCGGTGCCGGCCGACATGCGTTGCACGTCGCCTGGCCGGATCACGGAGCCGTTGCCCAGGCTGTCGCGGTGCTCCAGTGCACCTTCGAGCACGTAGGAGATGATCTCCATGTCGCGGTGGCCGTGCGCGCCGAAACCCTGCCCCGGTGCCACGCGGTCTTCGTTGATGACCCGCAGGGGTCCGAAGCCCATGAAGTTCGGGTCGTAGTAGTCGGCGAAAGAGAACGTGTGCCGCGTGTCCAACCAGCCGTGATCGGCGTGTCCGCGTGCCTCGGCCTTCCGGACTTCGATCATCTCTCGTCTCCCACACGACGACCGCGGTCGCGTCGCTCCGCCAGCGTGCGCTCGGTGCGCCTCCGCCAGCTTTCGCGGGCCGCCCGGCGGTCGCCCTGGTCCTCCGGCTCCGCCGGCAAGTGGTCGAGCACGAGCTTGAGCTTGCCGTGTGCAGCGGCCAGTGCATGACTCTGCTGCAGGAGCGGCCGGTAGCGCTCGAGAAAGGCCTCATCCCGCAGCTCTCCCTCGCCGAACAGCAGGCCGCGTGCCCGCGCGGCCACCGTGCCCACCTCCGCCCGGGTGACGCCCGGATCGGTCGCAAGGACGTGATCGATCTCACCGACGAGGGAAGAGACCGAGCGCAACCACGCCCAGCCCGGATCGTTGGCGAGCCGGTCCAGCAGGTCCAGTCCCCGGGCGGCAGGATCGAACTCGCGCTCCGCTTCCACCGTGTAGAAATGCACGTTCCGCAGCGCCTCGCTGAGAATGCCGAGGCTTTTCACCTCGTTCAATGCGCACAAACCCATAGGCTGGTCTCCTCCGGTAGCGGCTCCGCGAATCTCAGTGGCGACCAACCGCCGCTTCGAGAAGCAGCACGCGTCGCTCCTCCCTGGATGTTAGTCCATGCAGACGTCCGTTGACGCAAATCGCTCAGTGGCGACGACACAGTGTGCAGGTTGCAGGCCCTCGCTCCGTCCGGCTGGCCCCCCCCCAAGCGGGATCAGCGACCGGCGTCGCGAGCGACGCTCGCTCGTACGGTGGCGGCCGAGCCGTTCTCGAGCAGGCTCGCCAAAGACTCCTCGACCTTGTCCCGGAAGCGGCGGCTTTCGGGGAGGTCGGTGCCGAAGACCTCGCGAAACCCGAGAAAGCGCTCGACGATCGGCCGCGGCTCTTGCGGCGTTTCCGCGGAAACGCGCGCGAAGAGGGCCGCCAGCGGATCGTCCACCTCGTACGCCCTGCCCTGCTCGTCGCGGCCGAGGCAGTAACGGATCCAGGCCGCGACCGCCAGCGCCAGCCCGTCGATCGGACCGTCGCGCTCGAGCTGCGCGCGGACCGTGTGGAGCAGTCGCTGCGGCAACTTCTGGGAACCGTCCATCGCTATCTGCCGGGTGCGGTGCAGCAGCGAGGGGTTCGCGAAGCGCGCCAGCAACGCCTCGATGTAAGCGCCGTGGTCGAGGCCCTCGGGCTGCGGCGTCACCGGCGCGATCTCGTCGGTCATCAACCGGCGCACGAAGGTGGCGAACGCGGGATCCCGCATCACCTCGTGCACGTACTCGAAGCCCGCGAGCGAGCCGAGGTACGCGATCGTCGAATGCGCGCCGTTCAGCAGGCGCAGCTTCGCCTTCTCGTACGGCTCGACGTCCGGCACGACGAGCGCCCCGCCCGCCTCCCAGCGCGGGCGCTCGCCTGCAAAGTGATCCTCGATCACCCACTGCCGGAACGGCTCGGTCTTCACGAAGCCCTCGTCGCGCAGGCCGATCGCCTCGGCGTTCCTGTCGATGTCCCCGGACGTGGTCGCGGGCACGATGCGATCCACCATCGTCGCCGGGAACGCGACACGGTCGGCGATCCACGCGGCCAGTCCCGCGTGGAGCTGCGACGCGAAACGCAGCACTGCGCCGCGCAGGCGCCGGCCGTTGCCGGGCAGGTTGTCGCAGGAGATCACGGTCGGCGGCGCCGATCCTTGCATCATGCGCTGCCTCAGCCCCGCCACGATGTAGCCGATCGTGCTGTGCGGCGCGTCCGGCTCGTGCAGGTCGTGCAGGATGTCCGGGTGCACGAGCGAGAGCTCGCCGCTGTCGGGATCCAGGCAATAACCCTTCTCCGTGACCGTGAGCGTGATGACGTGCACGGCGGGATCGGCGAGCAGGCCGACGACAGCGGCCGGATCCTCGGGTGCCACGTGGATCGACTTCAGGCAGCCGACGAGGCGCCGCTGCTCCGAGCTCGCATCGAGCTCGGCGAGGGTGTACCAGCCGTCCTGCGGTGCGAGCGCATCGCGCACGTCGGGCCGGCGCAGGCTCACGCCGGCGATCGCCCAGTTGCCGTTTGCCGCTTCCAGGGCATCGTCGGTGTACGCGGCGATGTGCGAGCGCATGAATGCGCCGGCGCCGAGATGGACGATGCCGATGCCCGTCGCCTCCCGATCGTAGCGCGGGCGGCGCACGCCCGGGGCGAGCTGCGCGAGGGTGCGGGTCGAGAGGCGGGCGTTGGTCATTGGCCCAGCGGTGAGCCGGTCACTGGGCGCTGCCGTCCAGCTTGTACGCGCGGCGCGGCAGCTCGTAGGCGAGGTCGACGACGATGTCAGCGGCCTCGTCCTCGGTCAGGCGGTGGTCGGCGACGAGCTGCGCCAGGAACGCCGCGTCGACGCGCCGTGCGACGTCGTGGCGTGCGGGAATGGACAGGAACGCCCGCGTGTCGTCGTTGAAGCCGACCGTGTTGTAGAAGCCCGCGGTTTCCGTCGTCCGCTCGCGGAAGCGCCGCATGCCCTCCGGCGAATCGTGGAACCACCACGCCGGCCCGAGCTTGAGGCAGGGATACACGCCGGCGAGCGGCGCGAGCTCGCGGCTGTACGCGCTCTCGTCGAGCGTGAACAGGATGATCGACAGGCGCGGATCGAGGCCCACCGCGTCGAGCAGGGGCTTCAGCGCGTGCACGTAGTCGGTCTGCGTCGGGATGTCGAAACCCTTGTCGCGACCGTAGGTGCGATGCACGAGCCGGTTGTGATTGCGGAACGCGCCCGGGTGAATCTGCATCACGAGCCCGTCGTCCAGGCTCATGCGCGCCATCTCGGTGAGCATCTGCGCGCGGAACAGCTCCGCATCCTCCGGCGACGGCGTCGCCTGCGTGACGATCCGGAAAAGCTCTGCCGCCTTGCGCGCATCGAGGTCCGCCGTGCGCGCGGTCGGGTGCCCGTGGTCCGTCGATGTGGCCCCCATCGACTTGAAGAACTCGCGGCGCCGGCGGTGCGCCGCAAGATAACCCTGCCACGTCGACGTATCCTCGCCGGTCAACTCGCCCAGTTGCCGTACCCGCTCCACGAAACCGTCGAACTCGGGATCGACCGTCGGGTCCGGGCGGTACGCGGTGATCACCCTGCCCTTCCAGCCGCTCTCCCGGATTTTGCGGTGATGCGCGAGATCGTCGACCGGCGACTCGGTCGTCGCCAGCACCTCGATATTGAAGCGCTCGAAGAGCGCGCGCGGCCGGAACCCGGGTGACGCGAGCTTCTCGCCGATCGTCTCGTAGTAGCGGTCCGCCGTTTCCGCGGAAAGCTGCACGTCCAGCCCGAACACCTCCGCGAACACCCAGTCGAGCCACAGGCTCGACGGCGTGCCGCGGAACAGGTGGTAGTGGGCGGCGAAGCGGCGCCAGAACGCGCGCGGATCGCCTTCCGGCTTGCTGCCGTCCGCCCGCGGCACACCGAGCTCCGACAGCGGGATGCCCTGGCTGAAGAGCATGCGGAACAGGTAGTGGTCCGGCGTCAGCAAGAGCTCCGCCGCGTTCGTGAACGGCTCGTCGTCGGCGAACCAGCGGGGATCCGTGTGACCGTGGGGGCTCACGATGGGCAGGTTCGCGACCAGTGCGTACAGCCGGCGGGCAATGGCGCGGACCGAAGGCTCGGGCGGAAACAGCCGGTCCGGGTGCAGCTCGAGACGCGCGGTCATCGGGGATCGGTCCTCCAGTTGTTATTGGCGGCGCGCCCGGAAGCGGCAAAACCCGTTCCACGGCGACCCCGTGCGCGCCTGGGGTCGCGGCATCGCGCACTCGACGGTGAGACCGATGTTAACGCTACCAAGCGGGCAGCGCCAAGCGTCCGGGTACGGCTCCAGATTATCGGCCCAGCCAGCCGCCGTCGACGGGCAGCAAAGCACCGTGGACGTAGTCCGAGGCTGCGGACGCCAGGAACACCACCGCGCCGGCAAGGTCGCGCGGATCGCCCCAGCGCCCGGCCGGGATGCGCTCCAGGATCTGCCGGCTGCGCTCAGGGTCGTTGCGCAGCGCTTCCGTGTTGCTGGTCGAGAAGTAGCCCGGCACGATCGCGTTCACGTTGATGCCCTTCGCCGCCCACTCGTTCGCGAGCAGCCGCGTCAGCCCGGCGAGGCCGCTCTTGCTCGCCGTGTACGAGGCGACGCGGATGCCGCCCTGGAACGACAGGAGCGAGGCGACGTTGATGATCTTGCCGCCGCGCCCGGATTCCACCATTTTCGCGGCCGCCGCCCTGGCGAGGAAGAACGGCGCCTTCAGGTTGGTGTCCATGACGGCATCCCAGTCTTCCTCCGTGAACGCGAGCGCATCGGCGCGGCGGATGATGCCGGCATTGTTGACGAGGATGTCGAGCGACCCGCACGCCCCGATCGTCTCCTCCACGATGCGCTCGCAGTCGGCGATCGTGGACAGGTCCGCGCGCACGACGACGGACTCGCCGCCCTGCTCCGCGATCATGCGCGCGGTCTCGTCGGGATCGCGGCGGCAGACGAGCGCCACCTTCGCCCCCGCACCGGCGAGCGCCACGGCCATTGCCTGCCCGAGCCCCGTGTTGGCGCCGGTGACGGCAGCCACACGGCCGCCGAGATCGAAGAGCTCGCGCATCGTCTACTTGAGCTGGCAGATGTCGAGCACGTTCATGTCGGTGTAGTCGAGGTTCTCGCCGCCCATCGCCCAGATGAACGAATAGTTGGCGGTGCCGCAGCCCATGTGGATCGACCACGGCGGCGAAATCACCGACTCGCAGTCGCGCAGCACGATGTGCCGCATCCTGTCCGGCTCCCCCATGAAGTGGAACACGCGGTCATCTTCACCCAGGCCGAAATAGAAATACACCTCGGAGCGGCGATCGTGCAGGTGCGGGGGCATCGTGTTCCAGACGCTGCCGGGGTTCAGCTCGGTGAGGCCGAGGAGGAGCTGCGCCGAGCGGCAGGTGTCCGGGATGATGTACTTGTAGATCGTGCGATCGTTCGACTGCTCGAGCGAGCCGAGCTTCAACGGCTCCGCCTGCTCGATCGAGATCTTCGTGAGCTCGAAGCGCGCGTGCGCCGGCGTGGAGACGAGGTAGAAGCGCGCCGGCTCGGCCTGGTTCACGCTCTCGAATGAAACCTTTGCCGAGCCCATGGGGACGTAGAGCCCGTCCTTCGGCTGCATGTCGACGGCCTCGCCGTCGACCACGACCCGGCCGGCACCCTTGCCGACGTTCACGACCCCGAGCTCGCGGCGCTCCAGGAACGGCTTGCCCGCCACCGGCTCGGCCTGGTCGGGCAACGCGACCGCCGCCGAGACCGGCGCGGCGCCCCCGATGACCATGCGCTCGTTGTGCGTGTAGTTGAGGGCGATCGAGTCCGCCTCGAACAGGTCCGTGACCAGGTACCGGTCGCGGAGTGCCTGGTTGTCGACGCCCGCCATCATCTCGGGATGGGTGGCCTGGTAGGTCTTGCGGAACATTCGGGATGTACCTCGGCTGAAATCCGGAAAATCAGGGGAATGCGAGTATGGTAACCGGTGTCAGTGCGGCGGGCAAACCCGCGTCCGCGGCCCTGCCCGGGCTCAGGTTACCCCGCGCGCCGTACGCACCGGGAATGCTATCCTCCGGCCGGTCCCGTGCCGACACGGCCACACGAGAATGACGACGGACAGGCGGGCAGCACACCCGGAAGGCGCGATCGGCAGGGCCGACGCTCCCGGCATGCCCGCCGGCTGCGAGGAGCTCGCCGGCATCGCCGCCCGCTTCGGCGGCGCTCTCGAACGCTTCTTCCGCAAGCGCGTGTTCGATGAATCCGAGGCCGAGGACCTGGTGCAGGAAGTCTTCTGCCGGCTCGCCGCGCGCGCCGGATCGCACCGGATCCAGAATCCCGAAGCCTACGTGTTCCAGGTGGCCGCCAACCTCCTCCGCGATCGCGCCCGGACCGACCTGTCGCAGCGCGAAGCGAAGCAACGGCTGGTGCTCGGACGCCGCGACGATCGCGACGAGATCTCTCCCGAACGCGTGGTGCTCGGCCGCGAGCGCATCGACCTCGTGCGGCACGCGCTGAACGAGCTGCCGGAACGGACGCGCGCGATCTTCGTCCTGCACCGCTTCGAAGGCTTGAAGTATCGTGAGATCGCGCGCCGCCTGGGCATTTCGGCGAGTCTCGTCGAGAAGCATATAATGGATGCGATCGGCCACTTACGGCTTCGCCTGGGACTCGAATGATGTCGGACAGGAACGCTTCCGCGCAGTCTGCCGGCGAAACCGCTGCCTACTGGTTCGCCCGCCTCCGGAGCGACCGCGTCAGCGCCGCTGACCGACGCCGCTTCGAGCGCTGGCTCGGGGAGGATCCGGAAAACCGTGCGGCCTGGATGGCCAGCGAAGCGGCCTGGAACACCGCCGGCGAAGCCGCGGCGGATCCCGAGATTTTGGCAATGCGCCGGCAGGCGCTCGCGATGCGCCCGGACGCGTGGACGTCCCGCTGGCGCCGGCACGCGGGGCTCGCGGCGGCCACGCTCGTCGTCCTGCTCGGCCTTTCGCCGCTGCTGCCGCGGCTCGAGCCCTGGCTTCGCGGTGAATCGGCTGGCAGCGCCGCCGAGGCCCCGGTCTACCAGACGGCCGTCGGGCAACGTTCGACGGTCGCGCTGCCCGACGGATCGACGGTGAAGCTCAATACCGACAGCCGTATCCTCGTGCACTACGGCGGAGCGAAACGCCGCATCGTCCTGGAGCGCGGCCAGGCACTGTTCGACGTCGCGCGGGTTCCCGGCCGGCCGTTCGTGGTGGAGGTCGACGACAAGCTCGTCACGGCCCACGGCACCTCGTTCGACGTGCGCCGCTCCGAAACCGCCGTGCAGATCACGCTGCTCGAAGGCGAGGTCACCGTGGAGCGCGACGCGGGATTGCTCGGCTACTTCCGGGAGCCCGTCGCACGCCGGCTCGCCCCGGGCGACCAGCTCATCGCGATCGGCGAGCAACCGTTCGAAATCCGCAAGCCCGACGTCGAGCGCATCGTGAGCTGGAGCGAGGGCGTGCTCATCTTCGAGGACGAGCCGCTCGACTACGTCGTGAGCGAGATCAACCGCTACTCGCTGCGCAAGATCGTGCTCGGTGCCGAGACGATGAAAGACCTGCGCATCGGCGGCGTGTTCGAGCCCGGCTCGGTCGCCGGCTTCACCGCTGCGCTCGAGAAGACCTTCCCGCTGACGAGCGAAATCGACGAAAGCCGCAACGTAATCGTGCTGCGCTGGCGCGACTCCTCCGAACCCCTGTAGCGCGCGCCTGCAAGAAATTTTGAGGAAAGCTGTTTCCCCCTCGTCTCACGAGACAGGCGGCTGGCAAAAGCCGCGCTTCAAGCCACTTCCGACAGGGGGGAGTCATGCCGACCGGACCGCTCAAGTCCTTCCTGCTGGCCATCGTCGCCGGCGTGATCACGTTCGCCCAGCCGCCCGCGCTCGCGCAGGAAACGGCGACGTTCAACATCCCGTCGCAGGATCTCGCCGCCGCGCTCCGGCAGTTCGCGGTCGTAACGAGCACGGAGATCCTCTACACGCCGGACCTCGTCGCGAACCTGCGCTCGCTCCCGCTCGTCGGGGAATACACGGCAGAGGAAGCGCTCCGCCGGCTCCTCGCCGACACCGGCCTCTCGTTCGAGGACGCCGCCCCGGGCGTGATCGTCTTGAAACGGGTCGGCGAGCCGGCCGGTGACAACGGCGCGCCGAGCAGCCCGGCGGCCAACGCGACGCCCCGCGTCCTCAATGCGCAATACCAGGTGCCGGCACCTCCCGCTACGGGCAGCGCCGGCCCGGGCGCGCTGTCCGGCGTCGTGCGTGACGCGGCGACCGGTGCGCCGCTCGCCGGTGCCCGCGTGTGGATCCGCGGCACCGGCCTCGAGTCGGTCAGCAACGAGCGGGGGCGCTACCGCTTCCCCGAAGTGCCCGCCGGGCGTCACGTCGTCGAAGTCGATTACCTCGGCACCGCGTTTCGTCCCGTCGACGTCAGCGTGGAGCCGGGCGCGACGACCGTCTCCGACCTCGTGGTCGGCGACAGCAGCCTGGAAACCATCGTCGTGCTCGGCTACCGCAGCAGCCTGCAGCGCGCGCTCAACCAGGAGCGCACCGCCGCCAACAGCGCCACCGTCGTGTCCGCGGACCTGCTGGGCGGCTTTCCGGCCGAAACGGTTTCCGAAGCGCTGCGGCGCGTGCCGGGCGTCGCCTTCGGCCGCTCGGACGAGACGGGCGAGGGCTCCCGGATCACGATTCGCGGCTTCAGCTCGGAAGCGATCAACGTGCAGCTCAACGGCCTCGACCTGCAGGGCACCGGCTTCGAGCGCACGATCGACCTGAGCGGATTCCTCGCCGACAACATCTCCAGCGTCACCATCCACAAGACCCTGCTGCCGAGCCACGAGGCGACGGGCTCGGGCGGGCTGGTCGAGATCGAGACGAAGTCCGGGCTGGACTACGGCGACTTCCAGTTCCACGTCGCGACCGAAGCCGAAAGCAGCTTCGAAAGCGAGTTCGGTGACGAGCAGCAGGGGAACCTGCTGTTTGCGAAGAAGCTGACCGACACGTTCGGCATCGCCGCGACCGTGCAGTACCGCCGGTCGGATCGGCGCAATTACGACGTCGCCGTGCAGGGCCGCATCCCGCCGGTCTACCCCGCGGGGCACACGAGCGACTTCACCGTCCCCGCCAGCCAGCAGTTTCCCTGGGATCCGGAGTTCGAGAGCCGGATGATCACCAGCGCCGGCTACACCCAGCGCGACCGCGACGTCCGCGATGTCGCGGCTTCGCTCAATGCCGCCTGGGACGTCACGGACCGCACGCGCCTGCGCCTCGACCTGCAGCGCAACGTCAACGAGCTCTCCACCGGCGTCTCGCGGACCACGGCAGGCTTCTTCGTCACCGCGGTCGACATGCCGATCGAGGAGCTCGGGGGAGAAATCCGCCGACGCGCGACGCTCGGCACGTTCCGCCCGACGATGAACGTGACGGCGAAGGACTATGAGCTCGTGACCGACACGATCAGCTTCCGCGGCGATACCGACATCGAGCGGTGGAAGTTCGAGTACAAGCTCGGTTATTCGCACGCACAAATGACCGGCAAGACATGGGACGTCGGCCTGCTCGGCGCCCAGGCCACCAACACCGCGGAGCTCATCGATCCGGCCACGCTCACGACCCAAACCGACGACGACCCGGACGCCACGGAGCGGGTGACGGACGGAGCCTTCGTCATCCTGCCGAACGGTGTCGTCGCGCCTTCGTTGAGCGATCTCGGGCGCGACGCCTTCCTCGACCCGGCCGTGTACTCAGTCAACCGGGCGACCCACATGATCTACGACAGCCCGACCGACGCCATGATCGCGGAAGGCAGCGCGCGTTACGAGTTCGCTCCCGGCCTCCTGCAGTACGTGGAGCTTGGGCTCAAGTACGACCGCAGCGAGCGCGACAGCCTGGACGACACGTTCGCCTCCCCGGGCGTCGGAGCGCTGACGCCGGTCCTCACCTACGCCAGCATCTTCGGGGTGCCCACGACGCTCGCCGATCTCGACCCGGGCCTGGCCTCGAACCGCAACCTCGACGCCATCGGCGCGGGCGGCGTGACCGCCCCGTTCCTGTCGAGCAACAGCGCTCACCGCTTTTTCGATGCGCTGGCGAACCTGGTCGAGGACGACCCGTCCACCGCCTTCAACGAGCAGCGCTTCACGGTGAACGACCTGCGCGGGCTCGATCCGCTCGAGGAAGAGAATGCCCTTTCCCCGGCGTCGACCGTCGAGGAACGCCTCGCCACCTGGCTGCAGGCGGAAGTGCAGCTCGGCGATTTCAGCATCGTGGGCGGCGCTCGCATCGAGCGAACGGACCGCTCCAGCACCGCGCTTTCGTGGCCGAGGATCCGGCTGCCCGACTCCACCTTCGAGCCGTGGGAAACCTTCGTCGAGGCCGACCTCGTCGAATTCGCCTCGATCTCCGGGACGGACACCACCGTGACGCCGAGCCTGCTCGCGAACTGGCGGCCGAACGACAACACCGTCGTCCGCCTCGGCTACTTCCGTTCGACGGTGAACCCCGATTTCCGGCTGCTCAGGCGGCAGACGCAGTACCTGGTCGACATGCGTCCCACCAGCCCCGCGGTCATCGTGCGCGAAGGCAACCCGGATCTCCAGGCGACGACGACCGACAACTTCGACCTGGACGTCGCCTATTACTTCGCGGACTCGCCCGGCCTGGTGCGTGCCGGTCTCTTCTACAAGGACATCGACAACAACTTCACGAACGTGCTCACGGCCGACCTGCCGGGGGACACCGCGACGATGCGGGAGCGCTACCTCGAGTACCTGCAGCCGCTCGCGGGGACGCGGCCGGACCTGCTGGACCTGCCCGCCGATACGGTGTTCCTGTTGAACCGGCCGGAGAACGGCGAAGGCGGCAAGATCTGGGGCGCGGAGGTCTCCGTGATCCGGGAGCTCGATTTCCTGCCCGGCTTCCTGCGCGATTTCGGCATCCTCGCCAACGCGACCTACACGGACGGCGACTTCCCGACGCTCGTGTCCGGATTCGACGACGACGGCAACTTCACCGACTTCAGCCTCGATCGCCCGCTCAGGGACCAGTCCGAGTGGGTGTACAACGCGTCCCTCAACTACGCCCGCGGCGATTTCGAGGGCCGCCTGATCTACACCTACCAGTCCGAGTCCGTCGCCAGCTACAGCGTGCACGACCTGAACACGGTCATCCCGTCCTACTCGACGCTCGATTGCCGGCTCTCCTGGAGCTTCGAGGGTCCGTACGACGGGCTGATCACCGTGTTCCTCGAGGGCGACGACCTGCTGAACGGCGCCGCGGACGCGGACATCCGCTCCACGATCGAGCCGACGTTCGGCCGCGGCGACGCGGATTACTCGTTCCCGCAGATGCTGCAGTTCAACGGCGGACGCACGATCACCGCGGGCATCGTCGCGCGGTTCTGAGGCGGGGAGACGTGCACGCGGCGCGGCGCGCGAAGCCCGGCACCTGCGCCAGGAACAAGCACCGCCCGGGCCTGTCGCGGCGCTTCCGCGCCGTGGCGGGCCTCGCCGTGGCACTGCTGGCGGCGTGGGCGCCGGGCGCCGGCGTCGCGGACGAGGGGCCGGCGCCGTCCTCGTATCGCGTGCCGCCCGAGCCGATTCCTTCGCTGCTCACGGCGCCGGGCAAACCGACCGCGATCGTCGCGCCCGGCGGCAAGACCGTGGCGTTGCTCGGCCGGAACACGTTGCCGCCGATCGCGGATTTCGCCGGCCCCGTCCTCGGGCTCGCGGGCCATCGCATCGACCCGGCGACCAACGGTCCGGCCAGCGGGCGCGTGCACGGCCTGACCTCGGTGACGTTCGTCGACGTCGCGAGCGGCGCGAAGCGCCGGGTCGAGCTCCCCGAGCCCGCGCGCCTCATCGCTCCGCGGTGGTCGCCGGACGGCTCGCGGCTCGCCTTCCTCGCAATTCGCGAGCGCGGCATCGAGCTGTGGGTGGCCGACGCCGTGACCGGAACCGCGCGCGCGCTCACGGCGCCGGTCGTCAACGCGGCGTTCCGGAACGCGTACGAATGGCTGCCGGACGGTTCGGGATTGATCGCGACCCTCGTTCCCGCCGATCGCGGGCCGCCGCCGGACGTTCCCCCCGTGCCGACCGGTCCGGTCGTCCGGGAAAGCTTCGGCCGCGTCGCGCCGGCACCGACTTACCAGAACCTGCTCCGGAACCGCACGGACGAAGCGCTCTTCGAGCACTACTTCACCTCGACGCTCGCGGAGATCCCGCTGGACGGAACGCCTCCGCGCGCGTTCGGCGAGGCGGGGCTGATCTCGGACTTCAGCATCGCGCCGGGCGGCGAGTACCTGCTGCAGACCCGCGTCCTGCGGCCCTATAGCTGGTCGCTGCCCGCGGCGTTCTTTCCCGCCGAGGTGATCGTGACGGATCGCAACGGCAGGCGCGTGCACACCGCGGCACGCCGGCCGCTGCAGGACGGCGCCTCGAGCACGGGGGTCGCGGCCGGGGAGCCCCGCGCGATCGAGTGGCGATCGGATGCGCCGGCAACGCTCGTTTGGGCAGAAACGGTCGAGCACGGGGGCGAGCGTGTCTACCTGCTCGCCGCGCCGTTCGACGGCCGGCCGGAGCTCCTGGTCGAGCTCGATGCACGGTTCAGCGACATCGCGTGGGGCCGTCCCGACCTCGCGCTCGTCACCGCCATGCTTCCAAAGGACGGCATGGAGCTGCTGGTCGCCGTCGACCCTGCGAAGCCCGGCGAAAGCCGCGTGCTGCGGCGGCGCAACTTCCGGACCGGGCACGACGGCGGCGGGCGGCCGATGATCGTCACGAACGCGCGAGGCATGCCGGTGCTGCATCTTGCGCACGACGGCAAAGCCGTGTTCGCGCAAGGCAGCGACGCCGGACGGGCGTATGTCGCGCGGCTGGATCTCGAGACCGGCGACACACAGCGCGTATGGGAGGCCGGGCCGTCGGCCCGGGAGGAACCGCTCGCGGTGCTCGACAACGGCGGCCGCACGCTGCTCACCTGGCGGGAGAGCCGCAGCGAGCCCCCCAACCTGCACGTCGTCGACGTGGCCGGTCGTGCCTCGCGAGCGCTGACGAGTTTCGCCGACCCGGCTCCCGCGTTCGCGCATGTCGGACGGCGCCGGCTGGCGTACACGCGCGCCGACGGCGTACGCCTGGGCGGCACCTTGTATACACCGGCCGGTTACGACGCGGCCCGTGATGGACCGCTGCCGTTGCTGATGTGGGCCTACCCCACCGAGCATCGCGACGCCGGGGAACGCGGAACGCCGTCCGGCTCCGCCAACCGGTTCGTGCGGCCGCACGGCGTCAGCCCCCTGCTGCTCCTGGCCCGGGGTTACGCCGTCCTCTACGGGCCGGGCATGCCCGTCATCGGCAAAGACGGGGCGGCGCCAAACGACGGCTACGTCGAGCAGCTCGTGATGAACGCGGAGGCCGCCGTGCGCGCCGTGGTCGACGCCGGCGTCGCCGCTCCGGACGCGATCGCGATCGGCGGCCACAGCTACGGCGCTTCCATGGTGGCGAACCTGCTCGCGCACACGGACCTCTTCCGGACCGGCATCGCGCTGTCGGGCGCGTACAACCGAACGCTGACGCCGTTCGGGTTCCAGACGGAAAGGAGGAACTACTGGGAGGCGCCGGACACGTACAGGGCGATGAGCGCGTTCACGTACGCCGACCGGATCGACGAGCCCCTCCTCCTGCTGCACGGGAGCGCCGACTCCAACAGCGGCACGCTGCCGATGCAGAGCGAGCGCTTCTACGACGCGCTCAAAGGCACCGGCGGCGCGGCGCGCCTGGTCGTGCTGCCGCTGGAGGGTCACAGCTATCACGCGCGCGAGTCGGTCCTGCACGCGTTGTGGGAAATCACCTGCTGGCTCGACCGACACCTGCGCGGGCTCGATCTTCCCTGTTCCCCGTAGGAAGGAGCAACCGCTCCTTCAGCGCGCGTCCATGATCGCGGTGTGCACGATCCGCCAGGCAGCCCCGGTCTTCGCGAGCACCAGGTGGAGATGGGTGCGCCGCAGGTCTTCGCCGGCGTTGCGCGAAGAACCCCGCGGGCTGTCCGTGTACAGGTGCAGCACGGCGGCATCGTCTCCGAGATAGCGCACCGAGATCAGCCGCATGGCCGCGGATTCGCGCGACGAGACGCTCGCATCAAAGGCAGGAAACAGCCGCTGCTCGGCGAACTCGGCGAGCGGCTCCGCGCCCTGGAACAGCCGCGCGTAGGCGTTGATCCACTCCGTGTCCGCCGCGTGCAGCGCGATCCAGGCACGCGCATCGTGGCGCGCCCACGTGCTCCGGTATTCCTCGAGCAACGTGTCGATGGCGGCGCGATCGGCCTCGCTCGCCGGCTCACCGTAGTGCCTCACCGTGTCGGGGACTTCCCGCCGCTCCTGCGCCGTGGCGGGAACGGCGCCCAGCAACGCGACCAGCGCCACGCATACCGCCAGCCGAACCCGGCCGGCGCCATCCTTGCGGACCGGTACCTGCCGCGACGGCGGCGTCCCGGTCCCGGATTCATGAGCACCGGCTCGCCCGGTGCAGGCCGCTGCCGGCCCCTCCGCTTTCCGCATGACCTTTCCTCCTCGTATGCGCGGAGTGTGCCGCGGCGGGAGGGCAGCCGTCGGACTACGATCCGGCTGTTCCGGCCATCTCGCCCGCCAGCGCGTCGGCCATTTCGCCGGCCGCCGCACCGGCCGTTTCGCCGAAGCGCTCCCGGTAATCCCGCGGGGAGGCGCCGTAGCACCGGCGAAAGGCGCGCGCGAACGCGTCCGCGTTCGCGTACCCGACCCGGGCGGCGATGCGCTCGACCGGCGAGCGCGTCGACGTGAGCAGCAGGCGCGAGCGCTCGAGCCTCAGGCGCTCGACGTAACGCGACGGACTCATGCCGAAAGTGCGGGCGAACACGCGGCAGAAGTGCCGCACGCTCATGTTCGCCTCGTCCGCGAGCCGGGTCACGGGAAGCGGCTCGGCGAGATGCTCGAGCAGCCACTCGGGCAGGCGTCCCAGCCTGCCCTGCCCGCTGCTCTGTGCCCGCAGCGGTTCCGAGAATTGCGCCTGGTTTCCCGGGCGCTTGACGTACATCACCATGTGGCGGGCGACGGCAAGGGCGACGGCGTTGCCGAGATCCTCCTCGATCAACGCGAGCGTGAGATCGAGGCATGCGCTCAGCCCGCCCGACGTGTAGAAGCGCCCGTCACGGATGTGCAACTGGTCGACGTCGAGGCGGACGGCCGGGAACCTGGCCCGCACGTCGTCGGCAAAGCGCCAGTGCGTGGTGGCGCGCCGGCCGTCGAGCAGGCCCGTGGCGGCGAGCAGGTAGATGCCGGTACAGATGCTCGCGATACGCCGCGTGTCGGCAGCACGCGCACGGATCCAGTCGAGCAGGCGCCGGTCGCGGTTGGCGACGCGGCTGCCGGAGCCGCCGGGAATGATCAGCGTATCGAGCGGCGGCGCCTCGTCGATCGCGGCCTGCGGCAGGATCACGAGCCCGTTCTCCGCGCGCACCGGATCGCGGTCGAGCCCGAGGACGACGAGCTCGTACACCGGCCGCGGGCCCCCGGTAAGCTCGTTCGCGGCGCCGAGCGCATCCAGGGGTCCCGCGAGATCGAGCGGCTGCAGGCCGCCGTAGGCGAGCAATCCGACCTGCCGGCACATCACATCCAGGGCCCTGCGCGTTGGTTCGCTTATGTCACGAGTGTCGCAAGCCTGCCGGTGCCGCCCCGCGCACGCAAGCCCGCGCGACGTCGATCAGGCCTGGCGCGTCAGCAGCACGTGGCGCACGCGGAACACGCGGTGCAGCCAGCCGAAGATCGGCACGATGCGATTGAGCTTGCCGACGGCGCGCAGCGCGGCGCGCCAGTGCGTATCGAAGTACTCCTGGTCCACGAAGCGGTAATCGAAACCTGTTCTGCGCCAGATGACCTTGTAGGCGGCGGAGGAGACGTACTTGACGCTCGAATGGTAATAGACGATCGCCCGCTCCGCCGCTTCCTTCGCCGTCACGTCGTGCGAATCCGCCTGCCGGAACCCGAGGCGCGCCCACAGGCGGTACCAGGCCGGCCGCACGATCATTCCGCCGAACAGCACGCGGACGTGCGGCTCGACCAGGCGGTAGGGCGACGGAATGATGTGAAAGTGCCGGCCGCCGGGCTTCGTGATCCGGTGCAGCTCGCGAAAGACCGAAACCTGGTCCAGCACGTGCTCGAACACCTGGTCGGAGATGACGAGATCGAACGTCGCGTCGTCGTATGGCAACCGTCCGTCCGGCTGCAGCCGGGTGCGGAACCGGCTCCGGTCCGCGGGCGACCGGAGCTGCACGTAGTCCTTGATGTCGAACCCGTAGACGTTCTCGTAGCCGAGGTCGAGGAGCGCGTACGTGTTGCGGCCGCTGCCGCACCCGAAGTCGAGGATCATCGCGTCCTTCGGCAGCCCGTCCACGATCTTCAGCAACGACTGGAACCGCTTCGGTGCGAACTGCGCGTAGAACGCGCGCTGCTTCCGGATCTTCTCGGGCAGTCGTCCTTCCCCGCCCCGCGCCGGCAACGCTGCCGTGCTCGAATCCGCGTCCGCCCCGCATTCCATTGCCTGTGCTCCTGCTTCGCGAGCCATGTAGATGGACCGGCTCTCTTCTTGTCGCTCTCGCCACCGACGCGGCGCGTGGCGTGATACCCGGCGGACAGGCTAACGCCTGCGGCAGGTGAGGCAAAGATGTCGCCGATCGGCGTCAGCGAGGCGGCGGCGCGGTGGAATCGCGCACGAGCAGGCTGGGCATCACCGACGTCGCCGTCGGCGGCTCCATCGCCATGCGATCGTGGTTGGAGATGAGGAGCTGTGCCGCGATGCGGCCCATGTGCACGATGGGCAACCGCACGGTCGTGAGCGTCGGCCAGATGCGCGTCGCGATGGGTGAATCGTCGAAACCCACGATGGACAGGTCGTCGGGAATGCTGAGACCCGCGCGGCGCGCGGCCTGGTAGACGCCGACCGCCATCTCGTCGTTGCCGCAGAACACGGCGGTCGGCGGCTCGTCCAGCTCGAGGAGCTGCCTCCCGCATTCCATCCCCGACTCGAACGTGTACCCGCCCTTCAGCACGTACTGCGAATCGAGCCTGAGACCGAACTCCGCGAGGCCGACCTTGAAGCCGCGCAGGCGCTCGGACGCCGACAGGAACGTGTTCGGGCCGTGGATGTGAGCGATGCGCTCGTGCCCGAGCGACGCAATGTGGCGCGCCGCTTCCGCGGCACCGACGTAGTCGTGCGTCTCGATCATGTTGTCCGGCGTGTCGAGCGAGACCGCGGCAATGCGCACGTAGGGGCATTCGATCTGCCGCAGGCGCCCGATCAGCTCGTCGTCTTCCGAGATCGAGGGCGTGAGAATCACGCCGAAGAACTTGTGCAGCGTGACGATCTCGCAGATGTCGTCGTGCAGCGTCCGCGAGCCGCGGTCGCAGGGGCGCACGACGAGCTGGTACGCCGTGCCGTCCATCGCCTCGAGAATGCCGCGCTGCATGTCGACCACGTACTGGGGGTTCGGCTGGTCCGAGATCAGGGCAACGAGATACGAGCGGCGAAGCGCGAGCGCCCGCGCCTGCGGATCCGGGCGATAGCCGTGCTTGTCGACGATGCGGAGGATCCTGTCGCGCGTCTCGGGCTTCACCAGGCCGGAATGGTTGATGACACGCGACACGGTCTTCTTGGACACGTTCGCGAGCCGCGCGATGTCGCTGATCGTCAGCTTGTTGCCCGAGTTGCGGCGGCGGGCGGGCTCGGCAGGCTTCGCGCCCTTGCGGCCGGGCTTCACTTCGCTCTTTCTCGTTTTAGGCATGTTTCAAACCGCATTCGCGGAAACCGGAATCATCGCCGAAACGGCAGGGAACCGAAAGGCCGGGTCTGCGCGCTTCCGCCGCGGCGCTACGTGCCCCTGCCGGCGTGCGACGAGTCGAGGACATCGGGGGATTTCGGCGCCATCGTCTCGAGGTCCCAATCGTCGGGATCGAACGGCCTCCGCGTGGCGGGCAGGTCCGGGTACCCGCCGACCTCGTCTTCCCGGTCGATGATGCGGCCGCGGCCCTCGGCCGTGTCCGCGAGAATGCGGATGTCGTGAGCGTCGCGATCCCACGGCCGTGCGCCCGCGTTCTCGAGCACCCAGCGCTCGACCGCTTCCGCCGGCAGCACTTCCAGCCCTTCCCACCACACCGGCGGCTCGTCGACCTCGATCAGGCGCGCGCCCGTCGCACCGTAACGCCCGAACATCGGCAGCGGCTGCCCGATGCGATCGACGGCGACGTTGTCGCGGCCGTAGTATTCGAGATCGCCGTGCCCCCCGAGCATCAGGAACGCAAGCGGCGATTCGGTCGAAGGGCCGGCACGCAGCACGTTGCCGACGGCCGTCATCTTGCCGGCCTCGAACGGCACCTGCCCCCACTCGAGCGCCATCAGGTTGTAGTGCACCGCCCGGGCGCCCGGGTCATAGACCAGATTGTTCACGATCACGCCGTGCACGCCGCCCTTGAACAGCGGGTTGCGCTCGTAGTTGTGGGCGTACAGGTTGCCGTAGATCAAAATCTCGCTCGCGTTGTCGTGGATCAGCGAGCCCTTCGAGTGCTCCCCCTTAGGGTGGGTGGAGTCCGCAAGCCCCTCGGCAATGATGTTGTGACTGAACGTGATCGCGTGCGAAGTGCCGCGGCGCCAGTCGTCGGGCGTCTCGCCAGTGAACCGCGGCCCGCTCGCGGACAGGTTCTCGTCCGTGCCCCAGGTCAGGGAGCAGTGGTCGACGATCACGTTGTACGCGGCCTGCGTCGACACCGAGTCCTCGCCCCAGGTCCAGCGCTCCGCCCCGGCCTCGCCGGTGCGGATGCGGATGTGGCGCATCACCACGTCGTGGGTCGCGATGTCCATGCCGCCGCGGATCAAGGTGATGCCCGGCGACGGCGCCGTCTGTCCCGCGATGGTGACGAACGGGTGCTCGATCCTGAGCGTCTCCCGCTCGAGGTCGATGACGCCGCCTACCTCGAACACGATGATTCGGGGCCCCTCGTGCGCCAGCGCGGCGCGCAGGGATCCCGGGCCGTGGTTGTCCAGGGTGGTGACCCTGATGATCTCGCCGCCGCGCCCGCCGGGCGTGGTGGCCGCCCAGCCGACGGCGCCCGGAAACGCCAGCGTGTCGGCGGCCCGGACCGGGCCGGCGAGCGCCGCGAGCGCCCACAGGGCCGCCGCCGTGCATGCCGGGCACCACCCGGCCGAAGTCCCCCGAATCGCCGTTCCTCCCGCTTTCACGCCTCTCCTCCCGTTAAAATGACACCGGTTTCCAAGCAAGCTTGAACCGGATACAATCCCGAGTCCAGCGATCCGAAAAGATACCGCACCACGCGACATGCCGCCTGACACCGGTAGACACCCACAACCAGCCGGCATGCCGGACATCACCGCGACCGCCCGCGCTTTCACCGAGGCGCGCCGCGGCGGCCGGTTGCTGGCAGGGTACCCCGGCACGCCCCCGGGCGACATGGCCACGGCGTATCGCATCCAGGATGCCGCGATCGAGTCCTGGCCGGACACGATCGGCGGCTGGAAAGTCGGCCGCATCCCGCCGCCGCTCGAAGCGCAGTACGGCTCGGACCGGTTGGCCGGCCCGATCTTCCGGAGCAACATCCGGGAGGTCGCCGACGGGGCGCAAGCCACGCTGTCCGCCTACGCCGGCGGTTTCGCCGCGATCGAGGCGGAGTTCGTGGCCGTGATCGCGCGCGATGCGCCGGCCGGGCAGGAGCGGTGGTCGCTCGAGCAGGCCGCGGAGATGATCGCGGAGCTCCGCATCGGCCTCGAGCTCGCGAGCAGCCCGCTCGCCAGCATCAACGAGCTGGGGCCCGCCGTGACTGCCGCGGACTTCGGCAACAACGCGGGACTCGTCGTCGGGCCCGCGATCGCCGGCTGGCGGGAACGCCCGCTCGAAAGCCTGGCGTGCGAGGCGTTCGTCGACGGCGTGAGCGTCGGCAAGGGCGGCGCGTTCAACCTCACCGGCGGCCCGGTGCGCTCCGTGCAGTTCATCCTGGAGCTCACCGCGGCGCGCGGGCGCCCGCTGCGTGCCGGGCAGCTCATCGCGACCGGGCAGACGACCGGGATACACGCGATCGAGCCCGGTCAGTCCGCCCGCGTGGAGTTCGGCGAGGACGGCGCGGTAGCGCTCGTCACCACGCCGTTCCAGGAGGACTGAGCCCGCCACGCCGCCCGCTAACGGGACGTGGCGGACGATCCCTTTGCACCCGGCGCCACCGCCTGCGGCAGCCAGCGCAGCACGAGCTCCGGCCACGCCGCCACCGGTACCCCGGGCGGGCTGCGCAAACCGAAGCCATGGCCGCCCGTGGCGAACAGGTGCAGCTCGACGGGAACGCGAGCGGCACGCAGCGCGCGGTAGAGCAGCAGCGCATTGTCCACCGGAACCGTTTCGTCGTCGGCCGCGTGCAGCAGGAACACGGGCGGCGTACGTGCGGTCACCCGCTCATCCACCGACCAGCGGCTCGCGAGATCCGCGTCCGGCGAGATGCCGAGCAGCTTTTCGCGCGAGCCCGCGTGCGCATGCGGCGCCAGCATCGTCACGACGGGGTACATGAGCACCGCGAAGTCGGGCCGTGCCGGCAGCGTGTCGATCTCGTCGACGGCGGCATAGAGGTCGTCCGGGCGTGCGGTCGCGAGCAGGCCGGCGAGGTGGCCGCCGGCCGAGAAGCCCAGCACGCCGACGCATCCCGCGTCGAAGCGGTGCTCCGCCGCATGCGACCGGACGACGCGCAGCGCGCGTTGTGCATCCGCGAGCGGCAGGTCCGGCCGCGGCTCCGCGTATTCGCCGGGAAGCCGGTAGCGCATGACGAAGGACGAAACGCCGCGCGCCGCGAACCACTGCGCCGATTCGTAGCCTTCCTTGTCCATCACGACTCGCTGGTAGCCGCCGCCGGGCAGGATGAGCAGCGCGCAGCGGCCGGCATCGGCGGCGGGAAACACCGTGAGATCGGGCTCGACGATCTGCGTCGCGTAGCGATCGCGGAGCGGCGCGCCGGGAGCGGCCCGCTCGACGACGACGAGCTCTGCCGGCCCACCGGGCTCCGGCGGCGCCACGCCCGCCGGCCAGACGGGAATCGTCTCGTTGCCGAGTGCCGCCGTCGCCAGGCACAGGAGGAGCGCGCATCGCCCGCTCCTCTTCATGCCCGCGCAGAACCCGCGCCCGCTCACGTCCCCGGCTGCACGTAGGGTACGCGGGCGAACAACCGGCGCTCCGCTCCACGCGGATCGTTCTCCATCCGCGGCGGCAGGTCGATCACCAGCGTCTCGCGTGCAGGCAGCGTGTACGGGCGCCAGGCCGGGATGCCGTCGTGATCCGGGCTGCCGCTGCGCGCCAGTGCGGCGAATGCCCGCTGCAGGATCGTGGACACCTTCCTCGCGTCCTCGCCCGTCCCGGTGATCGAGCCCGGTGCGTCGAGGTTGCCGAACACGAGCGGGATGTCGAGCCCGTGCGGCGCGCCCATCTCCGGTTGCACCGGGCTGCCCCAGTCGAGCTGGTAGACATAGGTGTTCCCGCGCCCCAGTTTCGCCCGCTCTTCCGCCTCGACGATCGCCGCGCGCCAGGAACGCGCCGCCGTGGTGGCCTTGAAGAACACCTCGGTCGGGGAGAGCCGCGGGTAGAGCTTGCGGTAGGTCTCGACGACGTGCTCCGGGCGAATGTCGACCCGCATGTTCGGGACCAGGAGCTCCGGCAGGTCGTCCCACTCGAGATTCTCGTACCGCGGCCCGCGCAGGAACGCGCGCGTCTCGTCGTGCGTGTTGCCGATGATCATCGGGATGTGTGCCGACTGCGGCGCGGCGTCCGGGTAGAACGGATGCCGCGTGAGCGAGCGCATGTCGAGCACGGGCCCGAAGTACACGGAGCCGTAGTCGTACACGGGATCCGGCGTGTCCAGCGCCTCGACGAGCCGCTCCATCGGCAGCTCGCGGAGCCGCGCGACGTCCTCCGGGGCGACGTCCAGCGCCTCGAGGTAGGCGCGGGTCCGGCGCGTTGCGTTCAGCGGCCCCGACGCAGTCACCTGCTGGCCGCTCATCGTCGCCACGCGCGAGAATAGGCCTTCCGCCGCCGGCATTGCCATCATCGTCGCGATCTTGGCGCCACCGCCGGATTGGCCGAACGCGAGCACCCGCTCCGGGTCGCCGCCGAACGCCGCGATGTTGTCGCGCACCCACGCGAGCGCGAGCACGAGGTCGAGCTGGCCCACGTTGCCGGAGTCCGCGAGCCCGGGTCCGCCGAAGCGCTGCAGGTACAGGTAGCCGAACGCATTCAGGCGATGGTTGACGGTGACGACGACGACGTCCTCGGTGGACGCCAGCCGCCGCCCGTCGTACAACGGGCTGGAGCCGGAGCCGTGCGCGTAGGCGCCACCGTGGATGTAGAACATGACCGGGCGTCGACCGTCGTCCAGCCCCGGCGTCCAGACGTTCAGGAACAGGCAATCCTCGCTGATGCGCTCGCCGGTGCGGTCCTGCGGCGCCGCGGCACCGTACTCGAAGGCATCGGCGGCAACGTCCCAGCGCGCGGGCGGAAGCGGCGGCATGAACCGGCGCGGGCGCGTGTCGGCGCCGTAACGAACGCCGCGAAACACGGCGATGCCGGCATCCATGAAACCGCGCACGTCGCCGTATGTCGTGCGCACGACCGGGTGCGTGGCGCGGGGGAACACGGCGCGGGGCGCGAGCAGGCCGCCCGCCGCGGCGAGACCGGCCGCGAGGGCCTGGCGGCGGGTGAAGGCGTGTGGTCGGTCGGGGTTCACGTGTTGCTGTCCCGGCCGGGTTGGTCGGGCGCAATGCACGCGCCTGCAGGCGAAGAGCGCGGCGTGCGTTGGTTGCGCGCGGCGTGGGTGCCCGCAGGCGCGAATCGCAGCGTGCGTTGCTCGCCCGCGCGCATCGCGAGCGGCCTCACTTCGCCCGCATACGCGACCTCGCGCGTGACCGGCACGCTGGCCGTGAAGCGCGCTTCGACGAGTCGCCCCGCACGCCACGTGATGTCCGCCGCGAGACCGCCACGCAGGCGCACGCCGCGGACGTGTCCTTCCGGCCATGCCCACGGCAAGGCCGGCAGCAGGTCCACGCGCTGCGGGCGGTCACGCACGAGCATCTCGAGGATGCCGGCGGCGCCGCCGAAGTTGCCGTCGATCTGGAACGGCGGATGGGCGTCGAACAGGTTCGGGTAGCTGCGCTCCGGGCCGAGCAGCTTGCGCAGCACGGCGTACGCGCGCTGGCCGTCGCCGAGGCGTGCCCACAGGTTGATGCGCCAGCCGATGCCCCAGCCGGTCGCGTCGTCCCCGCGGATCTCGAGCGAGCGCCGCGCGGCGGCATACAGCTCCGGCGTTTCCGGGCCGATCGCGTGTCCCGGGTGCAGTGCGTACAGGTGCGAGACGTGCCGGTGATGGATTTCCGGCACGTCCATGTCCCAGTCCTCCAGCCACTCCTGGAGCTGCCCGGCGCGGCCGGTGCGATCGGCGGGCAGGCGCCGCCTCGCCTGCTCCAGCTCTTCGGCCAGCCCGGCGTCGACGCCGAGTATCCGCGCGGCCTCGATCACGTTGCCGAACAGCTCGCGCAGGATCTGCCG
This sequence comes from Woeseiaceae bacterium, assembly GCA_035304345.1. Classification (GTDB taxonomy): domain Bacteria; phylum Pseudomonadota; class Gammaproteobacteria; order Steroidobacterales; family Woeseiaceae; genus IDS-8. The sequence goes on from DATGQE010000104.1 coordinate 23,670, forward strand.
GTCCATCGCCGGCCCCTCGCAGATGCTGACCTCCGGGTGGTGCGCGTTCTCGGGCGATATCGACGGGCTCGTCACGAGGCTGCCGTCCGGCAGCTCGACGAGGGTGTCGAGGAAAAAGAGTGCCGCACCTTTCAGCACCGGGTAGATGCGTTCGAGCACGGCGCGGTCGCGGCCGTAATCCCAGCGATCCCACAGGTGCTTGCAGAGCCACGCACCGCCGGTGGGCCACAACCCCCAGAACGCGCCGTCTATCGGTGCCGTCGCCCGCCAGAGGTCGGTGTTGTGATGGACGACCCAGCCGCGTGCGCCGTAATTCACCTGCGCGGTGCGCGCGCCGCTCACCGCCAGCTCCTCCACCATGCGCACCAGCGGCTCCACGCACTCGGCGAGGCCCATGGGCTCGGCCGGCCAGTAATTCATCTCCGTGTTGATGTTGACGGTGTACTTCGATCCCCACGGCGGCTCGTCGCTGTCGTTCCAGAGGCCCTGCAGGTTTGCCGGCTGTGTGCCGGGACGCGAGCAAGCGATCAGCAGGTAACGCGCGTACTGCACGTAGAGCGCTGCAAGATACGGATCGTGGCGGCGCTCGTGGCTGTAACGGATGCGATCGTCGGTGGTGACGTCGGGCAGCGGATCCTCGCCGAGATCGAGATCGAACCCGGCGAACAGCCGCCGGTGCTCGGCGAGGTGCCTTTCGTACCGGGCATCACGAGCGAGCGCCGCGGCCGCATCGAGATCGGCCCGCACGGCGGCGACGGGATCGCCGTCGACGTGCTGCCAGTCGCGATAGCTCGTGCGCGCTGCGACGAGCAGCGTGAGCGAGCGGGCGCCCGTGACGCTCATCCCGCCGGCGGCGCGGCGCACCTGCGCGCCGTCCGCGAGCACCTTCACCGCCGCGGCACAGCGCAGCCGGCCCGGGTTGCCGTGCTGTGCGCGGTTCGTGCCTTCGTGCCAGAGCTCGTCGCCGTCGACGCGGCCGCTGCCCGCCGAAAAGGCGATGACGAGATCGGCCGGCTCGCCGTCGGTCTCGTAATCGACGACGAGAACGTGATCCCGCGCGCTCGCGTACACACGGCGCTGCACGAGCGCGTCGCCCGCCTGCCATTCCGTGACCGCGACGGCGCGGTCGAGGTCGAGCCAGCGGCGATAGCGCTCGACGGGTCCGGGTACGGCAGCGCGGAGGGTGAGCGAGCCGAGCGTCTGGTACGACATCTGCTGCAGCGGCCGCGCCATCAGCCGCGCGTTCGCGAGCCCCTGCGCGTCGCGGTAGCGGCCTTCCCGGAGCAGCGCGCGCACCTCCGGCAACGCGGCCCGCGCGTCCGGGTGCGACGGGTCGTAGGGACCGCCCGCCCACCACGTGTCCTCGTTGAGTTGCAGGCGCTCGTGGTCCGTGCCCCCGAACACCATGGCACCGAGGCGGCCGTTGCCGACCGGCAGCGCCTCCACCCAGTAACTTGCCGGACGGCGATACCAGAGCAGCCAGCGCACGTTCGCGGGCCTGGAAACCGCGGTGGATGCGCGTACGCCGGCGGCGCAGAGCGACGCGGCTGCAAGGCCGCCGCCGAGAAGCTCGCGGCGCGTCAGCGACATGGGACGGCAACCCGGTGCGGCACCGAGGCGGAGCTCGGTCGCGCGGGGCGGCGCCTACAGCGCATGGTAGCGGAGGCGGCGGAAGCGAACCTCGCCCTCGCCCGCCGCATAGATCGCCGGGCGCAGGCTCAGGAAATCGTAGGCGACGTTGTGGTGGTAACCCGAGACTTCCATCTGCACGTCGAACTTGTCCCAGCGCCGGCCATCCGCGCTCGTCCAGATCGTGACGATGTGCTCGTCGTTCTCGATCCTGAGGTGCAGTCGGCGGCCGGCCGGCTCGCTGCGCCGGCGTTCCAGCCCGTAGCGATGCATGACGAGCCCCCCGTCGTCGAAGCCGAGCCCGCAGTACAGGCGATCATTGTAGAACAGGAGCAGCCCGCCGCGGGCGCCCGGGTCGCGCTCGATCTCGACCTCGACGCGGTACGCGCGGTCGCCGCACACGAAGCACAGCGGCGAGGAATCGCGCGGCTCTCTGCCTTTGGCGCGCAGGTGCAGCGTGCCGCGGCGCAGCGCGACGCGCGAGTACTCGTCCGCCCCGGGACGATAGAACGCCCACTGCGGTGCGAGTATCTCGCCCTCGAAATCGTCGGAAAGCGGCACGCCGTGCGGTATCGCCCTGCCCTGCACTGGCTTGGGCAGCGGCTCCGACAGGTCGCCGCCCAGCGCCTCGAACCAACCGTCGTCCCGCCAGCGTGCCGGCTGCAGCAGGCACTGCCGCCCGAGCGTGCGGAACCCGTTCTCGTAGCCGTGCGAGATGAGCCACCAGTCGCCCGCCGGTCCTTCGAACAGCGTGGCATGCCCGCGCGACCACCACATCTCGTCGCGCGAGCCGGTGCGCACCTGCGGGTTGTTCGGCGCGTGCTCCCAGGGGCCGCGCACCGAGCGCGAGCGGGCCGCGATCACCATGTGCCCGGTCGGCGGCCCGGCGGTGCCGCCGACCGCGGTCAGCATGTAGAACCACTCGCCGCGCTTCAGCATCTTCGGCCCTTCCGGGCAGAAGCACTCGACGTCCCAGTCGTCCGGATAGCGCCACGGGTCGTAGACGTGCTCGACCGGCCCCGCAGTCGCGAGGCCGTCGTCCGCCAGCGGCACCATGTCGCCGTTCGAGAGGAAGAGGTAGCGGCGGCCGTCCTCGCCGACGACGTGGCCGGGATCGATGTGATCCGGCAGGCGGAGGTCGACGGGTTCGCTCCAGGGGCCCTCGATCGAGTTGGACCACGTCGCGTAGATCGACTTGTAGTGCGCGCTGCGCGCCGGAATGTACAGGTAATAGCGATTCCCGTGCTTCACGAGATCGGGTGCCCACACCGAGCCGATGTAGCTGTGCAGCGCGGGACCCACCGGCGCCCAGTTCACGAGGTCGTGGGAGCGCCAGATCATGAGCCCCGGATAGGCGTCGAAGCTCGAGAACGTCAGGTAGTAGACGTCGCCGTCGCGGAGGATGGAGGGATCGGGCCGGTCGCCGGAGAACACGGGATTGAGGAAGCGGCCGTCGCCCAGGTCCGCGATGCGCTGGCCTTCGAAGCCGCGGCTCCATTGCAGTGGCGCGTCACCGCCCGGTGACGGGCGGGTCGCACCTTCTGCGCGCCGCGTGACGAGGCCCGTGCCCGCGGCGAAGCCCGCGCCGATCGCGGCAATGCCGGCGAGCGCCCGGCGCCGGGTCAGCCTCGGCATACGCTTCGCTCCGGCAGGGAAGCACAAAAAGGCGGGAAGTCCGGAGCAGGGGGAAGTTGCCCCGGACCCCCCATGGCGGATCGCGTCACCGCCTGAAAGGTCGCGACGGTCGCCGCCGGAGCCCGCGATGCAGCGGGCGGCCGGCGGCGGGCGCGCGCGATGCGCGCTCCTCTGTACCGAACACGCAGGCCGCGGGCCGCACGCGCTCTTACAGGCGGTACTTCACGCCGAGCAGGAACACGCGGCCCGTGTGGTCGTACTCGTAGCGACGGCGCGTTTCGATATCGACCCATCGATCCTGGTAATCGTCCGTGAGGTTCAGTGCTTCGAAGGAGATCTCGAAATTGTCGTTCAGGACATAGCTCGCATGGAAGTCGAGGTTGAACGTGCCGTCGAAGCCCTCGAAGCGGTTGCCCGTACCGCTGGTGCCGTCGATGTAGTCGTCGCGGTACGCAGCGGACAGCCGCGCCGCAAACGTCTCGTTCTCGTAGTACACGGTCGCGTTGTACGAGTTGTTCGAGAGGCCGAACAGGCGCTCGGTGACGATTTCGTTGCCGAACGTGTAGTCGACTTCCGAATCGACGTACGTGTAGTTGGCGATGAAACCCATGCTGTCGAGCACCGGCGGCAACCGGTCGAAGATCTGGGCAAACGGCATCTGGATACCGATCTCGAAGCCCTCCAGCGAACCTCCCGGGCCGTTCTCCACGGACCGGATCGTCCAGCACCCCGAGCCGCCGTTCGCCGGGTTGCACGACTCCGCCGGTCCGCCTTCCGGGTTGTTGGCGGCAGGCGAGGTCGGCACGAGGAGCTGCGTCGGCAATCCCGTCGAGGCATAGGTGCCCTGCCGCTCGGTGCTGATCGGCCGCGACTCGATGTCCTTGTAGAACAGCGCGAGCGACAGCAGCGACTCGTCGGCAAAATACCACTCGATCGAGGCGTCGAAGGCATCGGCACGCGTCGGCTCGAGGAACGGGTTCTGGTAGGAGACCCGGTAGTTGAAGCTGTCGACGCTGCCGCCCGGGGTGAGCGAGGCGAGCCCCGGGCGCGTCAGCACTTTTGCCGCCGATGCTCGCAGCACCAGCTCGTCGGTGACGAACAGGGCGGCATTCATGGCAGGCAGCGTGTCGTCGTACGGGTCGCGGTCGATCGTCACCTCCGTGCCCGAGTTGAAGCCGGTCGATGACTGGTCGGTCTCGACGTAGCGCACCCCGATGTCGAACCTGAACGGCATGTCGCCGAGCATGATGTCGCCGTTGAGCTGCAGGTAGACGCCCAGGTTCTCCTCCGTGACGGCGTTGGTGTTGCCCAGGTTGGGCTGCGCCGGGAGGTTGAACAGGTCGAAATAGTCGATCCAGCCGGACAGCGACGGGATCGCCCATACGGCAGTCGAACTGCCTGCCACGTCGTCGTCGTAGCGATAGATCTCGCTGAGCGCAGCCGTTGCCGGCACACCCACCAGATCGTCGATGCCGTCGTCGTCGAGGTCGCAATCGTGCAGACCTGCACCGCAGACCCCGGTATCGCGCAAGGCCTCGGTCGAGCCGAACTCGAACTTCTTGTAGCTGACGCCGCCTTCGAGCGTGTAGGAATCCGCGAAATCCCACTCGAGGTTGAGCTCGGCGTTGTCGAAGCCGTGCTTGGCCCTGGAAGGACGGTCGCGCAGCTCGGTGAGCTGGAAGTTCGCCGGATCGGCCACATCCGGGCCCTCGTACGCGAGGACCGGGTTCCTGTCATCCGTGTAGTCGTACCGGAAGCCGTTGTAGTCCCGGTCGTCGTACATGAACGTGATCTCGTACGGGAACGTGAGGTCCGATTCCGAAGTCCCCACGAGCACGCCGAGGCGCAGGCCATCGCTGATCTCGTGGTCGAGGCGCAGCCCGACCTGGTTGAACTCGGTCGTCCAGGCCTTTTTGAAGTTCTCGTTCCGCACCCACGCGTTGTTCACCGTCATGGAGGTGAGGTTGTTGGTCGCGGGATCATGGGTGAAATCGACGACGTCCATCCCGCCCTCGTTGCCGCGGAACAGCACCTCCAGCCATTTTTCGCCGCGTGACGCGTCGAGCTCCGAGTACAGCACGTCGAACGACACGGTCGTGCGGTCGGTCGGCCGGAACTGCAGCCCGCCGGTCAGGCCGAGCCGCTCGCGCTCGAGGCGGATCTCGCCGTAGCGCGGAATGCGGGGATGAAAGCCGCTCGCCACCGTCGCGCATCCCGCGTCGCCCGGGTTGGCGGCACAGTCGACACCGCGGACCGAGGCAAAGCTCGCTGTCTGCCAGCGCACCGTGTTGTGGCCGAACTCGCTGGTGACGCTCTCCGACCAGGCCGCCGACAGGGACACGCCCCAGGTCTCGCCGGGCGCGACATACGAGAACAGGCCGGCGAAGCGCGGCCCGAAGTCCTCGACGAGGTTGTTGTACTGGCCCTGCATGTTCGCGACGAAGGTCATGCCCTCTCCGTAATCGAGCGGGCGCCCGGTATTGAGGTCCACGACCGCGCCGAGCGAGCCCTCGTCCACGTTCGCGCTCGCCGTCTTGCGGACCTGCAGCGAGTTGAACAGCTCCGAGGCGAAGACGTTGAAGTCGAACGAGCGGCCGCGGTTCGGGCCACCCTCGCCCCCCGTGGCGGCCATTGCTTCCATGCCGTTGATGCGCACCCGCGTGAACTCGCCGGAAAGACCGCGCACCGTGATCTGCCTGCCCTCGCCGCTGTCGCGGGTCACCGCGATGCCCGGGATGCGCTGCATCGATTCCGCGAGGTTGAGATCGGGGAAATCGGCGATGTCGTCGGCGAAAATCGAATCGACGACGCCCGTCGAGTTCTTCTTGAGATCCAGCGCCGTGGCCAGCGACTGGCGATACCCGGTGACGATGATGTTCTCGATCACCCCCGCACTTTGCTCGTCCTGCGCCATGGCACCCGGCGCGGACAGGGCGGCGCCGATGGCGGCGCACACCGCGGACACGCGGCCTGCTTTGACGTGCTTACCCTTCATGAAAGGCCCCCTCAGTAGACGTCACGACATGGAGCACCGGTGCCGGCTGGCCGCCATTGCCGCTCGGGCAGTTATGGTGACACCGGTGTCATTGCAGAACGACGCTATCACTTCATGGATCGGCCTGCAAGCGGAAATATCGACCGGGCATGACCCGGAAACGCCGGGCCACGGCCGAAATTGACACCGGTGGCAGGCTTGCCGGGCGCGTTCCGCGGTCCGGCCCCGGGCGTGGGCTCCGCCATGCCGGGACACCTTTGTTGGAGCGCGGGCCCGCGATGGCCGGTCGGGCGCAATGGCGCTGCTACGGGTTCAGTGCTGCCGCTCGACGAAAACCAGCGCGCACGACGCGCGCAGGCAGGCACGTGGCGTCCATCCGGATGGCTCCGCCGCCGCCAGGTCGGAAACTGGTTTACCGCTGTACCCGCCCCGAAGCGTCGCCGCCCACGAGCTTCTCGACCTCGGCCACGCCGACGCGGTTGAAGTCGCCCGAGATCGAGTGCTTGAGGCAGCTCGCCGCCACGGCGAACTCGAGCGCCTTGCGGCGGTCGTCGTAGGCGTTGAGGCCGTAAATCAGGCCGGACGCGAACGAATCGCCACCGCCCACGCGGTCCACGATGTCCGTGATGTCGTAGCGGCGCGAGACGTAAAAGCCGTCCGCGTCGCGCAGGCACGCCGACCAGCCGTTCACGTCGGCGCTTTTCGACTCGCGCAGCGTGATCGCCATGACGGAGAGGTTCGGGTAGGCGCTCATCATCTTGAGGCTCAGCGCATCATAGCGTGAGACGTCGAGCTCCCCGCTCTCGACGTCGACGTCCGCGGTGATGCCGATCGCCTTTTGGCAGTCCTCCTCGTTGGCGATGCCGACGTCGACGTACTTCACGAGCTCGCGCATCACCTCCGGCGCGCTCTTGCCGTACTTCCACAGCTTGCCGCGGTAGTTGAAATCGCAGGAAACGGTGAGGCCTTTCGCCTTCGCGGCCCCCACCGCCTCGAAGCTCAGGTCCGCCGCGCTCTGGCTCAGGGCCGGCGTGATCCCGGTGATGTGGAACCAGCGCGCACCGTCGAAGATGCGGTCCCAGTCGAAATCGCCCGGTTTCGCCTCGCAGATCGACGAGTGCGAGCGGTCGTACACCACCTTCGAAGGGCGCTGGTTGGCGCCGGTCTCCAGGAAGTAGATCCCGACGCGCTCGCCCGCGCGGCGGATGAGGGAGGTGTCGACGCCGAACCCGCGGAGCTCGCGCAGCGCCGCGTCGCCGATGTCGTTGGCCGGCAGCGCGGTGACGAAGGCGGCGTCCAGCCCGTAATTCGCGAGCGAGACCGCGACGTTCGCCTCGCCCCCGCCGAACGTGGCCTCGAAGGCCGGCGACTGGAAGAAGCGCTCGTTCCCGGGCGTCTTCAGCCGCAGCATGATCTCACCGAAAGTAACGTATTCAGCCATTCCTGCTTCCCCCGGAAGCGGCGATGCGACAGGCCTCCGCCGCCAGGTTGGTGATGGTGGAGTATTCCCCGGCCGCGATGGCCGCGGCGGGCGTGAGCCAGCTTCCCCCGCAGGCGACGACCTGCGGCAGCGCCAGCCAATCCGCGAGGTTGGCCGCCGACACGCCGCCGGTCGGCATGAAGCGCATCTCGCGGAACGGTGCGGCGAGCGCCTTGAGCGTCGGGATGCCGCCCGCCGCGCTGGCCGGGAAGAACTTCACGGTGCGGAGCCCGAGGTTGTAGGCGCGCTGAAGCTCGGTCGCGGTCACGACGCCCGGGAATGCGGGCAGGTCGCGCTCGCGCGCGACGCTCACGACCGCTTCGTCGAGACCCGGGGACACGATGAAGCGCGCCCCGGCGTCCGCAGCCGCTCGTGCCTGCGCCTCCGTGAGCACCGTGCCCGCGCCGACGACGGCTTCCGGCACTTCGCGGCCGACCGCCTCCAGGCAGGCCAGCGCCGCATCGGTGCGGAAGACGACCTCGATCACCGTCAGCCCGCCTGCGACCAGCGCGTGCGCGACGCGCACGGCCACGGCGGGATCGTCCGCCTGCACCAGGGGCACGACGGGCGTATGCTCCAGCCGTTGTTCGACGACTTTCATCGAGTCTCCTTGAGGGTCCCGCAGCGCGCTCGCCGCGGATGGACACCGGTTACCGGCTGCAAAGATATGCCAAGCCGCACGAGCCCGGCAACTTTGCCCACTCGAGCCGCATCGACTAGCCTGAGCGCATGCACATCGACATCGAGCGACTGAAACGCACGCTGTTCGAGCTTTCGCGCTTCGGTTTCAACGAGGCCGACAACGGCATCTACCGCATCGGCTTCTCCGCAGCGGACATGGCGGCTCGCCGCTGGCTGCTGCAGGCGCTCGAGCGCGACGGGCTGGCGCCGCGCATGGACGGGGCCGGCAACGTCTGGGGCCGCTACGGCCCGCCCGACCCACCGAGCGTCACGCTCGGCTCGCACCTGGATTCGGTGCCGGCGGGCGGGATGTTCGACGGCGCGCTCGGCGTCGTCGCCGCGCTCGAGGTGCTGCGGCGCCTGAAAGAAGAGCAGGTGGAGCTCGCCTTGCCCGTCGAGCTGGTCGCGACCGCCGAGGAGGAAGGCCGTTACGGCGGGATGTTCGGCGCCCAGGCGATCGCCGGGGAGCTCACGCCCGGCGGCATCCTCGGCATGCACGACCCGGACGGCTGCCGGCTGGCCGACGCGCTCGAGGCCGCCGGGCTCGAGCCGCTCAAGGCGCTCGAGGCGCGCCGTGCCCCGGGCTCGATGCGCGCCTTCGTCGAGCTGCACGTCGAGCAGGGACCGGTGCTGGAGCAGTCCGGAAAGACGATTGGCGTCGTGGACTGCATCGCCGGCGTGTTCAAGTGGATCGTGCACCTCATCGGCAAGGCCGATCACGCCGGCACCGCACCGATGAACATGCGCAGCGACGCGTTCATGGGTCTCGCCGACTTCGCCCACGAGATTCCGCGCCTCATCGACGAGGACGGCACGGAGCGCAGCCGGCTCACGGTCGGCAAGGTGGAGCTCAGGCCGGGAAGCCCGCACACGATCCCGGGGGAGGCGATTTTCACACTGGTCGGCCGCGATACCGACGAGGCCGTCATGCGGGCGCTCTGCAACGCCTGCCGCAAGAGCCTGTCGGCGATAGCCCGACGTCACAAGCTGATGTTCGAGTACGAAGAGATCAGCTGGCTCAAGCCGGTGGCCTGCAGCCCGGAGATCGTCGAGTGCCTCGAGCGGCTGGCGGAGAAGCGGGGCTGCTCCTGGCAGCGCATGCCGAGCGGCGCCGGCCACGATACCCAGTTCATGGCCGGCATCACCCAGGCCGGCATGCTCTTCGTGCCCTCGGTCGGCGGCGTCAGCCATTCGCCGGACGAGTGGACCCACTGGTCCGACGTCGAGACCGGCGCCAACCTGCTGCTCGACGCCGCGCTCGAGCTGGCCTCCCGAGGCGGCTCGTAACCGGGCCTGGCGTGCCGCACCCCGCGGCGCGGCACGCCGGCGGGCCGGGCCCGGCTACAGGCGCTGCCGCTCCGTCTGCGGCAGCTTCTTCTGCTGCCACTGCCGGGAGTCTTTCGAGCCTTGCGCCTTCCTGGCGTGTGCCTCGATCTGCTCCCGGTCCATGGCGACCTGCAGGTTGCCGTCCTCCGCTAGCGTCAGGACGGACAGGGGCAGCGTCACCTGCTCCTGGCCGATGCCGAGGAAGCCGTCCTCGAGGTCGATGCTCGCGACGTAGCGTCCCGCCTGGTCGCTCGTTATCCCGGAGACTTCACCAACCTTCTCCCCGTCGGAGGACATCACCGTCTTCCCGGAGAACTGCTCGCCCAGCATGGACGCGATGCTGCGGCCTGCCGTGCTTTCGCCGGTGACGGAGGCGGCACCCGCCGCACCGGCGGCGGCGCCCGCGGCGGCCGCACCCGCCGCGGCTCCGCCCTGGCGGTCCTCCTCCGTCGCACCGGCCACGCGCTCCTGGATCACCTGTTCGTCCGGGTCGGCGGTCGCGGCAACCGTCTGCGGCTCGAACCGGAGCTCCTGCACGTACTCGTCGCTCCGGCCCTGCATGAGCGCCTGTATCGCCTCGGCATAGAACTCGCGGGCCTCTTCGACGTCGCGCCGCCCCTCGATGATGTCGTGCGCCAGGTTGAGCGCGAGGAAGTTCGCCGCTTCCTCCCCGCACAGCGCCGCCAGCTCGCCCTTCGTGCGGCTCGCGGTCAGGCTGCCGTCGAACCGGGCGAGGTCCGCGAGCTTCTCGGGCGGCACCTCGTAGGCGACCACCTGCTCGAGCACGTCCTCGTGCGGCAGCGGGAAGTTGTGCGGCACCGGCTTCCGGTAGACCGTCGAGCGGAGCCACGGCCCGTTGTCGTACCAGACCAGCATCTCGTCCGTGACGACGTCGGGCTCACCGTAGCGGTCGAGCATCGCCTTTGCCGCTTTCTGCGACGCGGAAGGCCAGCGCTGGATGAGCTGCTCGGCCTGGGCCTGCCCCGCCTGGGTCCGGCTCATGTGGCTCATGTGACCGTGGGGTTTCGATTGCGACTGGGACGGCGATTGCGACGGCGGCGGCGCATCCGGCGGCTGCGGCGATTGCGACGGCGATTGCGATTGCGCTTGCGGCGGGTTCGCAGCCATCGCGGTGGCGGCGAGCGCGGACGCGGCAAGCGCCGCGATGACGGGCCGGCGGAACGGCGCCGGCGGCCTTTCGGTTTTCTTCACTTTCCCCTCCTCGAAGCGTGCGTCGATGAACTGGATGGAGCCTCGGGAAGGGTGCAAATCGCGTGCCGCGTCACGGGGGCGCGCGAGGACGCATCGTGCGGTGCCGCACGGGGGAAACGTGCAGCGCAACCCTGTACGGATTACATTCCCGCCGTCAATCCTTACCGGCCCGCCCCGCACGCGGGCCGTGCTTCAGGCGAGGTGACGCCGGAAGAACTCGATCGTGCGCCGCCAGGCGAGCTCGGCCGCCCCGGCGTCGTAGCGGGGCGTGGAGTTGTTGTGGAAGCCGTGGCGGGTGCCGGGATAGACGTGGATCTCGTAGGTTGCGCCGGCAGCCGCGAGCGCTTCCTCGAACGCCGGCCGCATCGCGTTGATGCGCTCGTCCTCCTCGGCGTAGTGGATGAGCAGCGGCGCCGTGATCTTCGGCACGTCGGCCGGGTCCGGCGCCGCACCGTAGAACGGCACGCCCGCGTGCAGGTCGCCGCGCATGCGCACTGCGAGCTGGTTGGTCATGCCCCCGCCCCAGCAGAAGCCGGTGGCGCCGAGCCGGCCGGTGGAGCGCTCGTGCTCCTTGAGCCAGCGGGCGCTGTTCAGCATGTCCTGCCGGAGCTTCTCGGGGTCGAGGCTCGCCTGCATCGCACGCCCGTCGTCGTCGTTGCCGGGATAACCGCCGATCGGTGACAGCCCGTCGGGCGCGAGCGCGAGGAATCCCGCGACCGCCGCGCGGCGCGCCACGTCCTCGATGTAAGGGTTGAGCCCACGGTTCTCGTGGATGACGAGCACCGCCGGGAATGGCCCCTCGCCCGCCGGCTGCACGAGGTAGCCCCGCATCCGGCCCGAGGTGCCGCCGGGCGAGGGGTATTCGACGTAGCGGGGCACGATACGCTCGTCGGTGAAGGAAACTTCCGCGGCCTCCGCGTAGCGCGGCAGCAGGCTCTCAGCCATCGCGAGCGCGGATCCGCCGGCGACCGTCAGGGCCGCCGCGCGCTTGAAGAACTGGCGGCGGCTGATCCGGCCGTGGCAGTAGTCGTCGTAGAGGGCGTAAACCCGCGGATCGATTTCCTTGCTCATCGTTGCTCCCCCTTGGATGCCGTCGCGACAGCTTAAACGGCAGGCAGGCCGAGCGAAAGGGAGCACGCATTGCGCACGACACGGATGGCGCCCCGCGGGGAACGGGCAGGAGCGCGCACCCCGCGCGCGACAACGATCGTGGCACCAGCCTCGACCACCGGCGGAGCCGCGACCGGGGGAGGTTCTCTCGGCGCCGGCCACGAGTACATCCATGTAGGCCTGCGGGCTCGGCATCCTAAGCCTCGCACGCCGCCGAGAGGACCTCCCCCGGCCACGGCTCCGCCTCAGTGGCGTGTTCGGGTCGCGCGGGGTGCGCGCTCCTGCAACCTCACTGCTCGTAGGTGACGCGCAGGTAGCCCATGCGACCCGGCAGGTCGTGCGCCACGAGGCTCATGCCGACGACGCCGCACTGGCAGGCCGGCGGATCCTCGTCCAGCACGTTGTTGATGCCGAGCGCGAACGTGAGCGAGTCGTCCAGGAACGCCGGCGTGAAGCGAACCTGCAGGTCGGTGAACAGGACGGAATCGATCGGGCCGCTCTCGTGCATCATGTCGTCGGTCCAGCGCAGCGCCAGGGTGGCGCCCCACTGCTCGTACAGCCAGTCCAGGTACGCCGTCCAGCGCCACTCCGGGAAGGCGCGCTGGAACGTCTCCTCCGTGTGCACGCCGGTCAGGTCGGTCACCACCGGGTTGCCCTGCGCGTCCACGGTGATTTCCTCGTACTTGTCCAGGTAAGAGGCGTTGAAGCGCGCGTTGAACTGGCCGATGCCGGTCTCCGGGCCGGTGTACGCCAGCGCGAAATCGACGCCGGAGGTCTCGATGCCGCCGATGTTCTGGAGCTGGTTGTCGATCAGCCCGAGCTGGCCGCTGCTGGTGCGCGGCGTCAGCGCGCAGGTCGCCGGGTCGAGCGTGAAGACGCAGGCTTCGATGAGCGTGCTCGGGTCGAGCCCCTGGATCGCATCGTCGACCTCGAGGTTGTAGAAGTCGATGGACGTCGTGAGCCCTTCGATCCACGTGACGCCGTCGAAGCCGGGGCTCCAGACCAGGCCCACGGTCCAGTTGTCCGAGGTCTCGGGCTCGAGGTTCTCGTTGCCCGCCGACACGGCGGAAAGCTGGGGGTTTGACTGCGTCATCGTGACCGGCACGCCGAGCGCCGCGCAATTGTCGATGATCTGCTGCGGCTGCGGCTGGTCGCGCCCGCCGTTCGCGCTGCCGAACTGCCCCAGCACGTCGGCGCAGGGATCGAGGAAGGTGAAGTCCTCGCGCGCCGCCCCGCCGAACAGCTCGCCGATGCCGGGCGCGCGCAGGCCGGTCGAGTACGAGGCTCGCAGCGACAGCTCGTCGACCGGACGCCACAGGGCGCTCGCCTTCCAGGTGGTCTCCGAGCCGAACGTGCTGTAGTCCGAGGCGCGTCCGGCCAGGTTGAGCTCGAGGTAATCCGCGAGCGGCGCGCCCTCGACGAGCGGCAGGCTCACCTCGGCGTAGAACTCGGTCACGTCGAACTCGCCTTCGGTCGACCCGGACGGGATGCCGGCCGTCTCGCCGCTCTCGGCGATCGGGTCCGCGCGGAAGAACCCGTCGTGATCGCGGAATTCCGCCCCGACCGCGAAACCCGCCTGGCCGCCGGGCAGCTCGAAGAGCTGACCGGTCAGGTTGAACACGAAGTCGCGCATCGTCTGCCCGCTCACGTCGCGCTGGGTGAACCGGACGAAATCGAGCATCTCTTGCGTGATCGAGCCGGTGCCGTCCGGCCCCTGCCCGCCGAAGAAGTTGAACGGCACGCAGTTCGGCACGGCGGCGCACACCGCGGGATCGCCCATCGCGATCTGGAGCTTCGCGGCATTGTGCGTGTTGAAGTTCTCCTGCACGCCGTGGTTGTCGCCGTAGCTGGCGGTCAGGTCCCAGAACATCGAGCGGCCGGCGAGGTCGAACTCGCCGCCGAGCGTCGCGCTCAGGAAGTACGTGTTGACGTCCTGGAAGAACAGGCGCGGCCCGGATTCCAGCGGGCGCCGCGCGAAGAACTCCAGGTTGCCGTTGGCGACGGAGAGGTCGACGCCGAACGGGTTGTAGGGATTCAGCGCCGAGACGACGAACTGGTCGTTGATGCGGTTGCCGCAGCCGTTGCCGAGGCAGAGCGGCTCCGGCGCCGCCTTCGTCTCCGACTGGCGGTTCGTGTACGTCGCCTTGAACGTGAGATCGAGGTTGTCCGCGAGCTCGTGGGTCACGGAGGCGTAGAGGTTCACGCGCTCGTTCGGGGTACGCAGGAAGTTGAATCCCGGCGCGTTGAAGTTGAAGCGGTCGGCACCGGTGAACGCATGGAAATCCCCGGAGGCCGGGTTGTCCGGGTTGAACACCGGGATGTTGTCCGCCCCGTCGTTCAGCACGCCGTCGTTCAGCGTGATGTCTGCGAAGCCGAAGTTCGGCCCGAGCACGAAACGTCCCTGCGGCGTGAATGACGAGCACAGAGTGTTCGGCACGTCGCAGCTCGTGGCAAACGGGTTCGGGAAGGCGGATTGCGCGCGGTCGGCTGTTTCGACGCCGCGCTCCTCCGTGTAGCCCGCGCTCAGCACGAAGTGCGTGGTTTCCGTGCCGCCGCCCCACAGCCCCGTGAGCTCGTAGGACTCGCCGTCGTTCTCGCTGATGAACTGCCCGACCTGCGCGTCGACCCGGAAACCCTCGTAATCGGACGTCGTGATGATGTTGACCACGCCGCCGATCGCATCCGAGCCGTAGATCGCCGAGGCCCCGTCCTGGAGGATCTCGATGCGCTCGATCACGTTGTCGGGGATGGTGTTGAGATCGACCGCGCTCGGCACGCCCGAGGCGGACGAGCCCGGTATCCAGCGCCGCCCGTCGACGAGCACCAGCGTGCGTTTCGAGCCCACGTTCCTGAGCGCCACCTCGACGGCACCGGCGCCGATGCCGGATCCGTCCTGCGGGAAGCCGGAGTTGCCGGGCACGTTGAACTGGGCGTTGATCGCCGAGCCGGTCACCGGAAGCTGCTGCAGGGCGTCGCCGAGGTTCGTGAGGCCCGTGCGCTCGAGATCGGCCGTGCCGAGCTCCATCACCGCCGCCGCTTCGTTGAGCGGATCGCGACGGATGCGCGATCCCGTGACCACGACCTCCTCGAGCTCCTCGGTCGCGGTCGGCTGCTGGGCACTGACCGGGTCGTCGGGGATGACCAGCGCGGCGACAGCCGCGAGCAGCGTGGCGGAACCGGACCGGACATGCGATTTCATGACGGTATCCCCCTTCATGCGAACCGGTGGAAGGAAAGCGTGGATTGCGCCTGGTCCGGCGAGGGGGGACGCACTGCGGTCAGCGCGACACACCAGTCCGGAACGGACCTCGTGCGCAAGATCGTCACAGTAACGTCGGCGCCGGGCGGGATGATGGCGCTGGCGACTACTCTACTCCCGCATCCTCGAGGGACGCAATATGGCGCATGCGGGCCACATATCGAATCGCTATGACGCGCAGCGCGGGCCCCTCCATGCATGGTCCGTGAAAGCCGTGGCGCGATTCGTTACAATGCCTCGCCCGTTCGCAAACGAGATTCCCGAAGGATTCCGTCATCCCTGAGCCGGTTGCGAAAACGCAGGCTTCTTCCGCTTTCCGCCGTCCCTTCCTGATCGGTTGCTGCACGCTCGTGCTGGTCGCGGCGACGCTGGCGGCGCCGTGCGGGGCGCTCGCCACGCCGGTCGAGCTGCACGCGGATACCGCCGTCGCGACGGCCGGGTATTTCCAGCTTCGCTGGCAGGCGCCGGGCGAGGTCGTCGTGCAGGAGGACACGACCCCCGAGTTCGCCTCGCCGAGGATCCTCTACCGGGGATCCGACAACGCGCGCGTGGTGTCCGGCAAGCCCGACGGCCGGTGGTACTACCGTGCCCGCGCCGCGGACTCCGGCGGCGCGTTCGGCGAGATCGTGGAGGTCACGGTGCGGCACCATCCGCTCGAGCGCGCGCTCGCGTTCTTCGGGATCGGTGCCGTCGTGTTCCTCGGCACTTTGATCGCGATCGTGCGGGGGGCACGCGCCGCATGACGGTGGCGGCGGCCGCCCGCGCCGCGCGCGGCCGTGCGGCCGCGTTCGGCGTGCGCGCCTGCGGTGCGCCCGACCCGGAAGCGCACGCCCGCGCGGTGGCGCGCGGGAGCGTACCTCTGCCACGGGGCCGACGACGGACGTCCCGCGGTGCGCCATGGACGTAGTCGAAAGCGCCATCCTGGACCCGACGGTGGGCTGGCTGATCCTCGCCGGGTTCAGCGTGCTGTGGATCGTGCTGGGCTGGCACCTCGGGCGCGGCGCGGGCCAGCTCGACGACTACGTGCTCGCCGGCCGCAACGTCGGGCTCGCCCTCGGCACGGCCACCGTGATGGCCACCTGGGTGACGAGCAACACCACCATGGCGGCACCGCAGCTCGCGTTGCAGATGGGCGTGTGGGGCGTCGTGGGGTACTCGCTCGGCTGCGTCGGCCTGTTCATGTTCGCGCCCGTGGCGCGGCGCATCCGGCGCCTCATGCCTGCCGGGTACACGAGCGGCGACTTCATCCGCCTGCGCTACGGCCACCTCGCCTGGCGCATTTTCCTCGCGATCTCGCTGTTCTACGGGCTCGGCTGGCTCGTCAGCATGGGCATGGCCGGCGGCATCCTGATTCACGCGCTCACCGGGATTCCCTATCTCCACGGGATGACGGTGATCCTCGGCATTTGCGTCGGCTACACGCTGCTCGGTGGCCTGCGCGCCGTGATCGGCACGGATTTCATCCAGGCCTTCCTGATACTGGTCGGCATCGTCATCATCGCCGTGCTCGCGATCCAGAGCATCGGTTTCGACGAAATCCACTCGGCGGTGCTGCGCGAGCGCCCGGAGCTGCTCAACCTGCTGATGCCGGCAGCGATCATGTTCCTGTTCAACAACCTGCTTTTCGGCGTGGGCGAGATCTTCCATTCGAACGTCTGGTGGAGCCGCGCGTTCGCGTTCCGGACCGGCGTGGGATTCAAGGCGTACACGCTGGCCGGTCTCTTGTGGGCGCCGATCCCGATCGTGGCCGGTTTCATCGCGCTCGCGACGCCCGCGCTCGGGCTCAACGTGCCGGCCGCGGACATGGTGGGCCCGATGGTCGCGGCCGAGATCCTCGGCACGACCGGTGCCGTGCTGGTGCTCGTCATGGTGTTCGCGGCGCTCTCGTCCAGCCTCGACTCGCTGCTCGCCGCGACCTCCATCCTCGTCGTCGAGGACATCTACCGCCGGCATTTCAGGCCGCGGGCGACCGCTGCCGAGCTCAAGACGGCCACGGCCTGGATCATCCTCGGGCTGGGCGTGCTCACCTGGTTTCTGTGTGCGCCACGTGTCACGACGCTCGCCGAGCTCCTGTATTTCACAGGCGCCTTCGTCGCGAGTACCATCTGGCCGGTGATCGCCGGCCTTTTCTGGCACCGTGCCACGCCGGGTGGCGCGATCGCCGGCATGCTGCTCGGCATCGCTGCCGGGCTGTACGGCTATTTCGCCGTGGGCTTCTACGTCGCCGCCCTCATAGGCGCGGCGGTCTCCATGGCGGCCGTGCTCGTCGCCACGCTGCTCTCGCGCTCGCATTTCGACTGGGCTGCGCTCCGTGAAGAACATCCCGCCGCATCCGGAGGTATCGCATGATCATTTCCGCCAGCGGGCTAGCCGTGCTCGTTTCCGTCGCTCTCGCGGTCACCGTCGCGGCACCGCTCCTGCTCCTGGCGCTGCTCGTCCGCGACCTGAAGCGGGGTGAGCTGTGGTGAGCGGGACGCGCCCCATCCCGGCCGAGCTGCTCGAGGATGCGCCGCTCGACCTGCGCGGCTTCGACCGTCCCCGGGCGCTGATCGAGAGCTGCGACGAGGACCTGACGCCCCTCCTCGACCTAGTGAAACGCCCGGTGCTGTCCGCCCGGCAGTTCACGCGCGAGCAGCTCGTGCAGCTCGCGCGCCTGTCCGCGCGCTTCGAGACCCAGCCGCAGCTCACCACGCGGCCCCTCACCGGGAAGATCCTGATCAGCGCCTTCTACGAGCCATCCACGCGCACGCGGCTGTCGTTCGAGTCCGCGTGGCACCGCCTGGGCGGTGACATCATGTCGATCACCGACTCGGCCTCGACCGGCATCGCGAAAGGCGAGAGCCTGCGCGACATCGGCGAGATGCTGAACAACTACGGCGATCTCGTCGTCCTGCGCGACAGCAACGCGAACTCGGTGTACGAGATGGCGGAGTCCCTGCGCATCCCGATCATCAGCGGCGGTAACGGCTGCGACGAGCACCCGACGCAGGCGCTCGCCGACATCTACGCGCTGCTGAAGTGGCGCCCCTCGATGTGCCGCGCGCCGGACGGGGAGCCCCCGGTGCGCTTCGGCATCGTCGGCGTGCCGGCGAAGATGCGCACGGTACGGAGCCTCCTGCTGCTGCTGCGCAACTTCGCGGACGCGATCGAGGAGATCGTCGTCGTCTCCGACCAGCCGGAGCCTTTCGCCGAAGGCCAGCTCGAGGAGCTGCTGGAATCCGGTCTTCGCGTACGCGTGACCGACCAGTTCGAGAAGGAGCTGCCGGCGCTCGACGTCGTGTACCAGAACGCAATCCTGTGGACCGGCAACGACTACGAGGAGCTCGGCGTGAAGTTCCGGCTGGACGCATCGTCCCCGCTCAAGCCCGGCGCCGTGATCCTGCACCCGCTGGCCCGCGGCCCCGAGCTCGCGACAGACCTCGACGGCACGCCGCACAACTGGTACTTCGCGCAGGCGCGCGGCGCGGTGTTCATGCGCATGGCGCTGCTCGCCACCATCCTCAAGGTGTTCATCTAGTGACGGGTTCCGGTCGCTGCTCGCCCGCGCACGAGGCGCGCCCCTGATGTGCGGCATCGCGGGCGTGATGCACGACGATCGCGCGCGTCCCGTCGCGCGCGAGACGCTCGTGGCGATGGCGGCGATGCTGCACCACCGCGGTCCCGACGGCTACGGCTGCGCGACGCGGGAGGGCATCGGCTTCGGCCACTCGAGGCTGTCGATCGTGGATCTCGACCCGGAGCGCGGCCGCCAGCCGTTCGCCGCCGATGGCCGCCTGCTGCTGAGCAAGAACGGCGAGCTCTACGACTACCAGCGCCTGCGCGCCACGCTGACCGCACAGGGCGCGCGCTTCCGCACCAAGTCGGACTCCGAGCTCATCCTGCACCTGTACCCGCGGCTCGGCTTCGCGGGCATGCTGCCGTGGCTCCGCGGCGAGTTCGCGTTCGCCCTGTACGACGCCGACGCGGACACCCTGTTTCTCGCACGCGACCGCTTCGGCATCAAGCCGCTGTACTGGGCGCGCACCCGTGACGGCATCGTGTTCGGCTCGGAGCTCAAGGCGCTGTTCGCGCATCCCGCGGTGCCGCGCGAGTTCGAGCCGGCAGGGCTCTATCACCAGCTCATGCAGACCATGGTGCCCGGCACGACCGCGTTTGCCGGCATCCGGCAGGTCGAGCCGGGACACTGGCTGGAGGTCAGGCGGCGAGACGGGCGGCTCGAGATCCGCGACCGGCGCTACTGGGATCTCGTGTTCCCGGAAGCGGCGGGACCGGTCGAGGCGGGGGACGAGCAACCCTGGATCGACGAGGTGCGCAGCCGGCTCGTCGACGCGGTGCATCTCAGGCTCGAAGCAGACGTGCCGGTCGGCTGTTACCTCTCGGGCGGCATCGACTCCTGCTCCATCATGGGCCTCGCCGCGGCCGCGCGGCAGCAGCCGGTGAAGGCGTTCACGATCGGTTTCGACGACGACGCGTACGACGAGACCGCGATCGCGCGCGAGATGGCCCGGGCCACGGCGGCGGAGCAGGAAGTGCTCCGCATCGAATCGGACCATCTCTACGAGCACTTCGAGCAGACCCTGTGGCACACGGAGCGCTCGATCTACAACACGCTGGGCGTGGCCAAGCTGCTCATGAGCCGCCGCGTGCGCGAGCTCGGTTACAAGGTGGTGCTGACCGGCGAAGGCTCGGACGAGCTGTTCGCCGGCTATCCCGCGCTGCGGCGCGACTTCATCCTGCACGGCCTGCACGATCTCCCGGCGTCCGAGCGGGCCCGGTGGGCTTCGCTGCTCGCCAGCCGCAACGAGCGCTTCCGCGGCGCCATGCTGGCGGAGAACGCGGTGGAAGACCCGGCGTTCGAGTCGCTGCTCGGCTTCACGCCGTCCTGCCTGCAGCCGTGGCTCGCCGCGGGCCGGCGCGTGCCTGCGCTGCTGCATCCGGAGCACCGGCGTGCGCTCGCAGGTTACGAGCCGGGCCGCGCGATCGCCGAAAAGCTGGACCCGGATGCGCTGCGGGGCCGGAATCCGCTCGACCAGGCGCAGTACGTGTGGGTCAAGACGATGCTCGAGGGGCAGATCCTCACGTGGGGCGGGGACCGCGTGGACATGGCGAACTCGATGGAGGCGAGGCCCGCCTTCCTCGATCACCACCTGGCGGAGTTCGCCGTGACGGTGCCGCCGTCGCTGCGCATCAAGGGCACCACCGAGAAGTACGTGCTGCGGGAGGCGATGAAGGGACTGCTGCCGCGGCGGCTGTACGAGCGCGAGAAGGTCGCGTTCATGGCGCCGCCGGCGCATTCGGACCCGGGGAAATGGGCGGCGATGTGCCGGCTCGCCTCCGAGCACCTCGGCGATGCCGCGATCCGCGACGCGGGGCTGCTCGACGAACGCGGCGTGCGCGAGCTGTTCGAGCTGCACGAAGCGCCGGGCACGACGGCGGCGACCCGCGTCGAGCTCGACGCGATCGTGAACCACCTGCTCAGCGTGCAGATCCTGCACAGGCACTTCGTGGCAGCCGACGTGCCGGCGCTGGCGCGCGAGCGCGCCCGTGCGCTCGGCTGGAGCTGAGCAGCCTGCCCTCGCCCGCGTGCGCCTCGCGCGTGACGCGGTCGATTCCAATGGCGTACCCCGGGGTCGTACAATCGCGCTCCTCCCGTTCGGAGGGCCAGGGTGAACGAAAACGGCGCACCGCGCGAGCTCATCAGCGAAACCCGGATCCGGGAGCGGGTCGACGAGCTCGCGGCGCAGATCTCGGCGGACTATGCCGACAAGGCGCCGCTGGTGCTGGTCGGCGTGCTCAAGGGAGCCTTCATCTTCCTGGCGGACCTCTCGCGCCGGCTGACGATCCCCCGGCTCATCGAGTTCATCGCCGTCTCGAGCTACGACAAGGGCAGCGTGCAGAGCGGCGGCGTGCGTCTCGTGCTGGACGTGCGCGGCAACATCGAGGGCATGCACGCGCTCATCGTCGAGGACATCGTCGACACCGGCAACACGCTGAACTACCTCATCGACATGCTGGCCTCGCACCGTCCGGCCTCGATCCGCACCTGCACGCTGCTGCACAAGGCGGCGCGCGCGAAAGTCGAGGTCCCGCTCGACTACGTCGGCTTCAGCATCCCGGACGAATGGGTGGTCGGCTACGGCCTGGATTACGCGGAGCAGAACCGCACCCTGCCGTACATCGGCATCGTCCATCCCGACGATCACAAGCGTTGATGGCGTGAGTCGCCTCACGTCCCGGCACCGCGGGCGGAGCAGCCGGGGCCGTGACGGCGTCGATCAGCAGCGCTCGGGCCCGCCGTCGGCGCACTCGCCGGTCTCGACCTCGATCGTCGAGTGGCGGATGCCGAACTCGTCCTTGAGCAGGTGCTTCATGCGGCGCACGATGTGCGTCGTGTCGCCGTGATCGCGCTCCAGCACCACGTGCATCGTCAGCATCACGTACTGCGGCGTGAGGCCCCAGACGTGGACGTGGTGAATGCCGCGGATCTGCGGCACTCCCGCGCGCAGGCTCGCCTGCATGTCCTCGACGTCCAGCCACTCGGGCGTGCCCTCGAGCAGGATGTGTGCGCTGCGTTTGACCAGCAGCCACCCGCTCCGGAGGATCAGGGCCGCGACGACGACCGACAGCAGCGGGTCGATGGGCATCCAGCCGGTCGCGAGGATCACCACCGCGGCGACGATCGCGGCCACGGAGCCCAGCAGGTCGCCGAGCACGTGCAGCGCCGCACCGCGGATGTTGAGGTTCTCCCGGTCTCCGCCGTGCAGGATCCCGAACACCACGACGTTCACGAGCAGCCCGGCGACCGCGATCGTGAGCATCACGTCGGCCTGGACCGCCGGCGGGTTCATGAAGCGGGTCAGCGCCTCGAACAAGATCCAGCCGACGATCACGAGCAGCGTCAGCCCGTTGACGAACGCGGCCAAGATCTGGAAGCGATGGTAACCGAAGCTGCGTTTCGCGTCGGCGGGACGCGCGGACACGTGGAACGCGACGGCCGCAAGCGTGAGCGCCATCGTGTCCGTGAGCATGTGCCCCGCGTCCGCGAGCAGCGCGAGCGAGCCGGACAGCAGGCCGCCCACGACCTCGACGACCATGAACGTCGCCGTGAGCACCAGTGCGACCTGTACGCGGCGGCGGTTGTCGGCGTCGGAATGGCTTTCGCTCATGCTGCTCATCCTAGGCCGTCTGAGCACCCGCGTTCAAACCCTCCCGGCCACGCGGTTGCGCTCAGGAAATCGGCGCGCGCTCCTGGCGACTGAGACGGTACAGCAGGATGGCGGTACGCTTCGCGGCCAGCGCCAGCGAATCGACCTCGAGGCGCTCGTGCGGCGAGTGCGAGCCCTCCCCGGCGGGCCCGAGGCCCGCGAGCGCATCGGTGTACGGGGCCACGAACGAGATGTCCGCCGCGCCGCGCTTCGACGGATCGAGCAGCGGCATCGGGCCGCGGCCGAGCGCCTCGTTGATCCCGGACAGGGCCGCCGCGAGGCGCCGGTTTCCCTCGGTCGGCGCCATCGGCGGATAGCCGTCCTCGAACACGATCGTCGCGTCCGTGTGCGGCAGGTGCCGTGCCACCACGCGGCGCATCGCCTCCCGGGCCCGCTCGAGCTGCTCCTGCGAGATGGTGCGGATTCCGCCGTGCACGACCACCTTCCGCGGGACGACGTTGGTCTTGCCGTACGCGCTGCCGCGGTTCTGCTCGTAGTCGTATTCGACGTCGGTGCCGCCCACTATCGCGCCCGCATTGAACGTCAGGTACTCCTCGCCGCGCACTTCGTCGTAGAAGCCCGCGAGAATGCGCGCGGCCTCGAAGATCGCGCCGGCGCCCACCTCCTCGCTGAACACCCGCGAGGAATGCGCCTGCCGTCCGGAGACCTCGAGCCGCCAGTCGCTGGAGCTGCGCCGGGCCACGGTGGCGTAATCGACGCCGTCCTCGTGCGCCGCGCCCTCGAACCCGAGCGCGACGTCCGCCCATTTGCCGAGCTCCACCAGCGGGGCGCGCGTGACGGCAAGGGGCTCACCAGGTTTCTCCTCGTCGCCCGTGTAAATCACAGCCAGCGACAGCCCGTCCAGCACGCCTGCTTCGCGCAGGGCACGGAGCGCGTGCACGATCACGACGTTACCGCCCTTCATGTCGACGACGCCGGCGCCGGTCGCGACGTTGCCCGTGCGGGCGAACGGCGCGCCATCCTCGAACACGGTGTCGAGGTGGCCGATCAGCAAAAACTTCGGGCCGCGATCGCCGTCGCGGCGCCCCACGAGGTGCCCGGCACGCTGCATCGCGGGCGGCAGCTCGATCCACTCCGTGGCGAACCCGAGGGCGTCGAGCTCGCGGCGCATGACGGCGCCGACCGCCGTGACCCCCTCGAGATTCAGGGTGCCGCTCTGGATGTCGACGGTCTCCTCGAGCAACGCGACCGCGTCCTCGAGGCGTGCGTCGATCCACTCGACCATGCGGCTCTCGGTGTCGTCGAGTCCCTGCGCGGCGGCGAGGAGGGGCAGCGCGAGCAAAGTGGCCAGGCAGGCCGCAACACCCCACGGACAGGACCGGCGCGGCGAGTCGCGCGCGACGTGCGCTCCCGCCGTGATACCGCATGCATCCGTACCTGTGCGCATCCTCATCGTCATGCCGTCAATGTCCCTCCATCGCCCGCGGCACCCGGATCCGCTCCACCAGCGCCTGCACCCGCTCCGGCGGCGGTGCCGTGAACCGCGCCACGGTGAGCGCCACCACCACGTTCAGCACCATGCCGACGACCCCGATCCCTTCGGGCGAGATCCCGAACAGCCACTCGGACGGCACGTTCTCGCCCCACGGCGCACCGGCCCACTTCAGGAACAGGCCCTTGAACCACTCGATGTAGCCGTAGGTGAACAGGAGGCCCGTCAGCATTCCCGCGATCGCTCCCTGCTTGTTCATGCCCTTCATGAAGATGCCGAGCAGGATGACCGGGAACAACGACGCCGCGGCGAGGCCGAACGCGAACGCGACGACCTGCGCCACCCAGCCCGGCGGATCGAAACCGAGATAGCCTGCAATCAATACGGCGCAGGTTGCCGCGATGCGGCCGACGACGAGCTCGCGCTTCTCCGAGATGCCGGGCACGAACACACCCTTGACGATGTCGTGCGAAATGGCGGCGGAAATGACGAGCAGGAGCCCGGCGGCCGTGGACAGCGCCGCCGCGATGCCGCCGGCGGCGACCAGCGCGACGACCCAGTTCGGCAACCGCGCGATCTCGGGGTTGGCGAGCACCATGATGTCGTTGTCGACCGCCAGCTCGTTGCCGCGCCACCCGTAGCTTTCCGCGACCGGGAGAAACCCGGGGTCCGAATCGTCGTAGTACTGGATCCGCCCGTCACCGTTCCTGTCCTGGATGGCGACGAGCCCCGTCGATTCCCAGCGCCGGATCCAGTTCGGGCGCTCCTCGATCGCGAGGTTGCCGTCGGCCGCGCCGATCTCGCCGGGCTGCACGGTCGCGATCAGGTTGTAGCGCGCCATGGCGCCGACCGCCGGTGCCGTCGTGTACAGGATCGCGATGAAAAGCAGCGCCCAGCCCGCCGAAACACGCGCGTCGCGCACCTTCGGCACGGTGAAGAAGCGCACGATTACGTGCGGCAGACCCGCCGTGCCGACCATGAGCGCCAGCGTGATGCAGAAGACGTCGATCGTGCTCTTGGTGCCGGTCGTGTAGCGGTCGAAGCCGAGCGCCACCACCGTCTCGTCCAGCTTCGCGAGCAAGCTCGTCCCCGCGCCCGGGAGATCCCCGCCGAAAGCGAGCTGCGGGACCGGGTTGCCGGTGAGCTGGAAGGCGATGAACGCGGCAGGGACGGTGTAGGCGAAGATGAGCACGCAGTACTGCGCGACCTGCGTATACGTGATGCCCTTCATGCCGCCGAGCACCGCGTACACGAGCACGACGCCCATGCCGACCACGAGGCCCATCGTGACGTCGATCTCGAGGAAACGCGAGAACACGATGCCGACGCCGCGCATCTGGCCGGCGACGTAGGTGAAGGAGATGAAGATGAGGCAGATCACCGCCACGACGCGCGCCGTCTGCGAGTAATAGCGCTCGCCGATGAACTCCGGGACGGTGAACTTGCCGAACTTCCGCAGGTACGGTGCGAGGAACAGCGCGAGCAGCACGTAGCCGCCGGTCCAGCCCATCAGGTACACGGAGCCGTCGTAGCCCATGAACGCGATCAGCCCGGCCATCGAGAGGAACGACGCGGCGCTCATCCAGTCTGCCGCGGTGGCCATGCCGTTCGACACCGGGGAGACCGCCTTGCCCGCGATGTAGAAATCGCCGGTGCTGCGGGCGCGCGACCAGACCGCGATGCCGATGTACAGCAGGAACGTCGACCCGACGACGAGGTAGGTGAGCGTCTTGAGATCCATCGACGGCTCAGTCTTCGTGCACGTCGTGCTTGCGGTCGAGGCGATTCATGCGCCAGGCATAGAAAAAGATCAGCAGGACGAACACGTAGATCGAGCCCTGCTGCGCGAACCAGAAGCCGAGCTTGAAACCGCCGAGCCGGACGCGATTCAGCTCATCGACCAGCAGGATGCCGAAGCCGTACGAGCAGACGAACCACGCCACCAGGCAGGCCGCGACGAGTCTCAGGTTGGCCTTCCAGTAGGCGTCGCGCTGTTCGGGGCTCATGCGGGATCCCGCGTCGTTGTTCTCGTAGTTGGCCGCTCAATCTACCAGAGCGCGAATCGGCCCGCGACGCGAAGCGCACACACAAAAAAGCGGCTCCCGAAGGAGCCGCCATCCACCATCGTCAGTACATGAGTCTTGGCTTGTATCCCCCGCCAAGTCGTGCCTGAAGGCGTCGTCGAAACCGCCGGCGAAGCCTCGACAACGTCCTAGCTGTTGTTCAAAGGCTACGGGATGTTAAGCTGACGTTCGCAGAAAGACCGCCCCTTGTCAATCCCTTAGGCGAATGCGCGCCACGGCACCGGATGCGCCCCGGAGTTTGTTGCGCCACCGCCACGACCGGAACGCGGTACTGGTGCAAATCAACCACTTAACGGCCCGCGCTCGCGGACGCCGCCGTCCGGTTCCGGGACGTGTTGTTCATCGGCGCCCAGATAGGCTAAGAAAGCCGGAACCGGCGCACCGCCGCACCGTGCCTTCGAAAACGGGAGCCCTACGATGCGCAGATTTCTCCTTCCCGCCGCGCTCGTCCTCGCCGCCTCCGCCGCGGCCTTCTCCCTGCTCATCGTGCGCCACGACGGGTCCCGCGTGCTGGCGAACGTGCCGCGCATGAGCGCGGAAGAAGCGCTGTCGCACCGCGAGGAACGCTACCGCGCGATCGATTCCATCGAGCGCATTCTCGCGCTGCCGACCCGCTTCGCACGCATGGAAGCGCTGTACGCGCTCGCCGGCCGTTCCGGTTCCCCGGAGGTGCAGGACCTGATCTTCCAGGCGGACGCGGTCGCCGACGCCGCCGAGCGCCGCGACTTCCTGCTCGTGCTGTTCGCGCGCCTGACGGAGCTCGATCCGCCCTCGGCGCTCGCGCTCTCCCGCACGCCTCGTTTCGCCGCCGACCCGGCGCTGGAACGGGAAACCTGGCAGCGCTGGGCCGAGCTCGACTTCGAGGCCGCGCTGGATCACGCCGCCCGGCAGGACGGGGTGAGCCGCGATCGCGCCGCGCAGGCGCTGTACGCGGCAACGGATGAGCGCGGCGCGAGCGGGCAAATTGCCGAACGGCTGGACCGGCAGCCGGACAGCGGCGTGCACGCGGCGCGGCTCGACGACCTGGCGCATGCGGATCCCGCATCGGCGGTCGCGTACGTGCAGGCGCTCGAATCGCCGCTCCAGCGGCGGCAGGCAGCCGCACACCTCGGGCGCCTGCTCGGCCGCCGGGGCATCGACGCCGCGTTACGCTGGTCGCCGCGTTTCGGCGACGCGGGCCTGGCTCGGGCGTTCGAGGAGGCGGCGGCACAGTCGGCGGCGGAAGTCGATCCCGACGGCACGCTGCGGCAACTCCTGGCGGAGAGCACCGATGCCGCCGGCCTCGCCCGGCTGGCCGGCGCGTTCCGCGCAGTGGCCGAGACCAGCGCGGACCAGGCGCTCGCCTGGTTCGAGCTTTTGCCCGATGCACGGCAGCGCGATCACGTCGGCCGCGCGATCGCCGCGCAGCTCGCGCGATCCGACCCGCTACGGGCATTGGCCTGGGCCCGGGATCACGACGACAGCCGCCAGCGCGCGCTCTACAATGCCGTGATCGGCTCCGTGGCGGAAAGCGATCCCGACCTTGCCATGGCGGCCGCAAACGAGCTTCCGGACCGCGGGCATCGGCTGTCCGCGCTGATGACGGTCACGGGCACGGTGTCCGAGAGCGATCCCGCACGCGCGATCGTCCTGCTCGAGGCGCTGGGCGAGCCCGACGTGCTGCGCATGATGGCTTACCGGGTGTTCGACAGCTGGGCCCGCTCCGACCCGGACGCGGCACTGGCCTGGATCCAGTCATCGGATCTCGCGGGCCAGCGCCACCTCCTGCTGACGGCGGCGCATGCCATCGCGTCCAACGACGTCGATGCGGCGATCCGGATGTTGCCGAGGCTCGACGAGGAGACCGCTCGCGAGTTGCGCCCGCAGATCGCCGCGAACCTGGCTCTGCAACGCTCGCTCGCGGATGCCGAGAGCTTCATCGCCCGCTACGAGGGCACGCCCGAATACCCGATGCTCGTCGGCGGGATGGTGCAAGGCCTCGCCGCCACCGATCCCGCGGCCGCCGTCACGCTGCTGGATCGGATATCCAGTGCCACGCACCGGGAGTTGCTCTCCAGCATGGTGTTCACGCACTACGCCCGCCGGTCCCCGCGGGAAGCGGCAGATGCAGCCGCGGCACTGGGGGACGAAGGCGCCCGCGTGAGCGCGATGCGCCACGTCCTGCAGGCGTGGGCGCAATCCGATGCCGCGGGCGCCGAGCAATGGGTCGGGAACCTGTCGCCGGGCATCGAACGCGACAACGCGATCGCGACCATGAGCGCGCATTGGTCGGAGCTGACGTCCTCGCGGCGCGGGATGCTGGAAAGCATCGAGGACCCGATGGCGCGCCGGACCGCGATGCATGGCGTCCTGTTCGCGATCGCGCGGCAGGACCGGGAGCGCGCGAAACGGGTCCTGTCGGGCTTCGACCTGCCGCAGGAGGAGAAACGGCACCTGGCGGAAACCCTGGAGAACATCCCGGAGTTTCCGGGGGTTTTCCTGCGGGCCCATTGAGCGTACTTTCCGGCGCGCTCCCCGCCCGAGCCGGGTTTTCCCGGCATTCTTGTTGGCCGCCGGCGGGCCAGCCACTACCATGTCTCGTCCCCTGAACCGGGAAACAACGACGGGATGGAACCCCAGCAGATCGTTTTCCTGATCATCGTCGGCGCGGCCCTGGTGCTGCTCGTGTCGGAATGGATCCGGCTCGACCTGACCGGCGTTTTCATCATCGTGGCCCTTTCGACGACCGGGCTCTTGACGCCGCAGCAGGCGCTGTCCGGTTTCTCCAGCGAGCCGGCGATCCTGGTCGCCTCGATGTTCGTCCTCTCGGGCGGCCTGAGCCACACGGGCCTCACGGAGCAGCTCGGCAACCTGATCGGCAGGCTTTCCGGTGACAACGTCACCCGTGCCGTGCTCGTGATCATGCCGTCCGTGGCCGTGATGGCGGCCTTCAGCCATCACCTGATGATCACCGCGATGATGATGCCGGTGGTGCTCAACCTGAATCGCACGCGCAACCTGCCGGCCTCGCACCTCCTGATGCCGATGGCGTTCGCAGCGTCCCTCGGCACCACCATGACGGTGATCGCCGCACCGGCCTTCCTCGTCGCGCGCGACCTGCTGGAGCGCGGAGGAGGCCACGACATCGGCATCTTCGAGATCACGCCGCTCGGCATCGTGCTGACGGCGATCGGCACGCTGTTCATCGTGCTGTTCGGACGCTGGCTGCTGCCGACGCACGAAGGGGCGACCGCGGAGGAGGACCGGTTCCGCCTCGAGCGCTACTACACGGAGATGGTGGTCCTCGAGAACTCTCCGCATGCCGGCAAGACGATGCAGGACTTCCGCGACGAGCACGAAGGCCGCTTCCAGGTCGTGGACTGGCTGCGCAACGGCCAGTCGCGCGGGCGGCCCTGGCGGCGCAAGCAGATCGCGCCCGGCGACCTGCTCCTGGTGCGGGCGAGCCCCGACGAGCTCGCGCGCCTCGAGAAGCAGCAGGGGCTCGCGTTGCGCGCCGTCGTGCAGTACGGCGAATCGATCCCCGAGGAGAAGCGCAAGGACCTGCACGGCAGCGAGCGCCTGGTGCAGGCGCTCGTCGGGCCGGATTCGGAGCTCGTCGGGCGCACCATCGGGAGCATCGATTTCCTGTCGCGTTACGGCGTGGTCGTCGTCGGCCTGTGGCGGAAACGGGGCTTCATGCGCAAGGAGCTCTCGAAAGTGCAGCTCAAGGGCGGCGACCTGCTCGTCCTCTGGGGCGACCAGAAGGCGCTCGATCGCCTGCGCGACAACCCGTCGTTCCTGCTGCTCCTGCCGTTCTCGGCGCGCGACACTAAGCTCGGGCGGGGCTGGCTCGCCGGCTCGATCATGGCGGTCACCGTGGCCGTTGCCGCCCTCGAGGTGCTGCCGGTCACGATGGCCTTCCTCACCGGAGCCGCGGCGATGGTCGCGTCCGGCTGCCTGACACCGCGGCAGGCCTACGAAGCGATCGATACGCGCATATTCGTGTTCATCGCGGGCGCCATTCCGCTCGGGCTCGCAATGGAGCAGACCGGCACCGCCACCCTCTTCGCCGGCTGGCTCGCCGATGCCGCCGGCACGTGGGAGACGACGTGGGTGCTGTTCGCGTTGTTCATGGCCGCGGCGCTGCTCACGCAGATACTCTCCGACACCGCGACGACGGTGCTGCTCGCGCCGATCGCCCTCGGCATGGCCGGCCTCCTCGACGTGTCCGCACCCGCGATGGTGTTCAGCGTCGCCATGGGTGCCGTCGTGGCCTTCCTCACGCCCATCGGGCACCACGGCAACCTGCTCGTGTACGAGCCGGGGAACTACCGCTTCCTCGATTTCGTGCGCGTGGGCACGCCGCTGACGCTGCTGTTCGGGCTCACGGTCGCCTGGCTCGCGCCGATCATCTGGTAGGCGGCGCGCATCGCGCGCAACCGCCCCCTTGTCTTTGGCCACCGCATCGTTCATGCCCGCTGATGATCGAAGCTTAAGCTCCGCCGCGACCGGGGGGTGTCCCTGGGGGAATGGCTCCCGTGCGGACACGGCGGAGCAGCGCGGACGTCGGCACGGGCGGCAGGTCCCGCGCCGCGCTGCTCCGCCGTGCCCTCGGTCCGCTTTATTTCCCCCAGGGACACCCCCCGGCCACGGCTCCGCGTCGGGTTTCGGGCCGGGCATGAACGATACTCACGCTGCGTTTCGGCGGGTGGCCGGACGTGAACGACGCGGGGCGCGGGTGCGCTACGCGGAACGGTTCCAGGCGTCCATGCCGCCTTTCAGGTGCTTGCTCCCCTCGAGTCCCGCCTCGCGCGCCGCCTGCACCGCCATCGCCGAGCGCTCGCCGTAGGCACAATAGAAGATCACGGTCCTGCCGGCCGCCGCCGCGCGCAGCACCCCGTCGGGCTGCAGCGCCTCTTCGAGATCCGCATACGGCACGTGCACGGATCCCGGGATCACGCCGTGACGCGCACGCTCGCCCGCCTCGCGCAGGTCGACCAGCAGCACGTCGGGCCGCCCGAGCAGCGTCTCGAGCGTCGCGCAATCGAGAGAACCGCCGGCGGCGTCGAGGTCCGACTGCGCCATCCCGATTTGCAGGTTCGCCGGCACGGCCACGTCCATCATCTTCGGGTTCGGCAGGTTCAGGTTGTGCATGATCTCGACGTACTCGTCGACCGAGCTCACCTGCAGGCGCGGGTTGTGCGCCTTCTCCTCGCCGATCGTCGACACCGTGTCGCCCTTGTAGTCGTGCGCCGGATAGACCAGCGTTTCGTCCGGCAGCTTGAGCAGCTTGTCGAACAGGGAGTGGTATTGCTCGACGGCGTTCCCGTTCTGGAAATCCGTGCGTCCGGTGCCGCGTATCAGCAGCGTGTCGCCGGTGAACACGCGATCGTCCATGACGAAGGAATAGGAGTCGTCGGTGTGACCCGGCGTGTACAGCGCACGCAGCTCGATTCCGTCCACCTCGACGAGGTCGCCGTCGGCGACCCTCACCGACACGACGTCCACGCGGCTCTGCTCGCCCATCACGGTGATGCAACGCGTCCGGTCGCGGAGCGCCGGCAGCCCGGAGACGTGGTCGGCGTGCACGTGGGTGTCGATCGCCTTGAGCAGGCGCACGTCCAGCTCGCGCAGCAGCTCGAGATAGCGGCCGACTTTCTCCAGCACGGGATCGATGATCAGCGCTTCGCCACCCTGCCGGCTGGCGAGCAGGTAGGTGTACGTGCAGGACGTCGCATCGAAAAGCTGGCGAAAGATCATCGTCCTTCCGTGTCGTCGGTGCACGGTGCGATGCCGGGAGCCTTGCGATCCCGCGGCCGCCTTAGCGAAGTGTAGAGTCGCGTGCGGGCGCGGACAATCCGCGCGACCCCGCCGCCGTGGCACGCTTCTTGCAGCCCGGGTGTTGTCGATTCGACACCGGCCCCGTGTCGCGATGACAAGCGCGCCGGGTATGTCCTGCAAGGAGAAATCCAATGAAGCTATTCGCAAGCGGCACTGCCGTCGTCATGGTGCTCATCGGCGGATGCGCCGTCGACGGCGGCACCCCGGGGCTCGGCGACGAAGCCGGTCTCGTGGACCTGTCCGGCCTCACTCTGCTCGAGTCCGGCGAAGCGGAGTGCGACGGCATCGTCCAGGTGGATTCCGCGAACCTCGAAGGCGACGGTGAGGGCTTAGGCGGCGGGTTCGTCGTCGAGGCCGGCCAGAACGCCGTCTTCGAGTTCGAGGAGGCTGCGAACGAGGATATCGACTGGGCCTGTGTCGGCGACGACGGCCGCAGCGACGTGGCGAACGCCGAATGCCCCGACGGCACGAGCCACGTGCGCGTCACGCGCGCCCGCACCGGCGGCGAAGTCCTGTTCGAGTGCTACGGCGCGGGCGCGTAGGCGCGAAACGCCGCGCCGGGCCTGTTGGATCGGCAGGCGCGAGCGCCGCTCGCGACCGAACGCGCTACTGCCGGCGGGGCCGTCGTGCGCGCCGCTACAGGAAAACCTGGTCCGCGGGCACGATGCGAACGGCCTCCGGCGCGAACGGGATCGGCAGCTTCGCGATGGTGGCGTCTTCCTCGAGCAGCGCGGCCGGCTTGTCGGCATCGTAGGTGATCGGTGACGGCGTGTCCTCGACCAGCCGCCGACGCAGGTCCTCCGCGTCCCTGGCGACGAACACGAACTGCACGTTCTCCGTCCGCAGGTTCTCGCGGATCACCCGGTTCACGTCCTCGAGGGTGAGCGCCGCCAGCCCTTCCCGCACGTACTCGGAGAACGGCCCGATCCCGTAGTAGCGGCTGTCGAGCGCGTAGCCGAGCTGGCGCGACTGGCCGTCCGTGAGCAGGCTCACGAACTTCGCGAGGAAGTTGCGCGTTTCCTCGAAATCCCTTGCGCTCATCCCCTGCTCGATCAGCTTGTCGATCTCGTATAGCGCGACGCGCGTCGCGAAGTGCGCGTCGTTCACGTTCCTGAGCGGGCGGATCCATACCTGGAAAATCTGCCGCTGGCGGCCGAGGTTCGGGTCGGGCTGGAACTGGAACATCCCGCGCGGGAAGTACTCGATGTATGCGTAATCCCCGTAGTTCATCCCGCGCAACTCGCGTATGCGCTGGAACAGGTGGCTGTTGTTGCTGCGGTGCTCGCCGAGCCAGGAACGTACCAGCCACAAGGCGACCCAGTCCGGATCGCCCCGCCTGAGATCGATCGGGAAGCCGAACGATACCGCGACCGCCGGCGTTTCCTTCTGCACGATCACGGCGCGGTTGCCTTCGAGCGCTGGGGCCGGCGGCACCTCGAGTGCCACCGGCTCGCCGGCGGGAAGCGCCTGGAGATCGTCGCCGATGCGGCGCGGGAAGTCGTCGGGATAGCCGCCCGCGAGCCCGACCGTGAGGTTGTTGACCGTGTAATAGCGCTCGTAGAACGCCTTCACGTCATCCAGCGTGAGCGACTCGAGGTCGCTGATGTCACCCAGGTTGAGCGAGCCGTAGGGATGATCGGGGCCGTAGATCTCGGCGTAGAGCACTTCCTTGCCAAGCTCCTCGTCATTGTTACCGACCAGGCCCGTGCGGATGGCGTTCACGAGCTGCGTGCGGACCCGGCGGAAGTCCTGCTCGCGCCAGCCCGGCGACAGCAGCTGCTCCATGGCCAGCCCGTACCACGTTTCCAGGTTGTCCTTGTGGACCTGCCCAGCGAGCCGGGTCATCTCCTTGTCCACCTGGGCCCCGAAATCCGCCGCGATCGGGTACATCGCCTCGTTGATCTGCTCGATCGTGTGCGCCGCGGAGCCGCCCTCGGTGATCATCGCCGCGGTGAGCGCCGCCAGCCCTTTCTTGCCCGGCGGATCGAGCGCGGCGCCCGCGTGGACGAGGATGGAAACGTCCACCAGCGGCGAGGTCGCGGAGGGTTGGGTGACGAACTCCACCGGCACGGGGCTCGAACCGTCCCCCGCGGCGCGCATCGGCCGCGACTCTGCCGTCGATGTATTGCCGGCGGCGGCGGGTTCGGACGCCGAGTCGCGCGCAACGCGCGTTCCCGCGGCGCCGGGCTCGTCCGCTGCGGCGACGAGAGCGTCGATCGACGACTTGCCGTCCACCCCGGCCATCGCCTCGGAGTTCGACAGCGTCACCATCACCCGGTTGGCGTCGACGAAGAACTCGTTCGCGTAACGCCGCAGATCCTCGGCCGTGAGCTTGTCGTAGGTGCGGTACACCTCGTTGATGGTCTCCGGCGTGCGCGCATGCTGCACGAACGCCGCCAGCACGCCGGCGATGTTGTCGGAGCTGTCGAGCTGCGACGTGAACAGGTACCGCAGGCGCGACTTCGTGTCCTCCACGAGCTTCTCGTCGACGAACCGCGTCCTCGCCTCCGCGAGCGTCCGGTCGATCGCAGCGACGACCTCGGGGGCGTGCGCCTCGTCGGTGAGGCGCGCGTAGATCATCAGCAGGTTCGGGTCCTTGCGGTTCGGGAAGTAGGTCACGAGCTGGTCGACCGACTGGTCCTCGAGCACGAGCTTGCGGTACAGGTCCGAGCGCTCGGAGAACCAGATCGACGCGATCAGGTCCATCGCGGGCATGGCTTTCTCGTTCGGGTCGAACGCCGGGCCGCGGAACGCGATGAAGATCCAGGGCTGGGTAGGCCCTTCCCAGGCGATGTGCTCGTAAACCGGGCCTTCCAGCGGCGGCTCGACGGGGATTTCCACGTCGTAGTCGCCGCGCTCCCAGCCACCCCAGTACTTCTTCACGAGCTCGAACGTCGCCTCCGGGTCGACGTCGCCCACGATGATGACCGAGGTCTTCTCGGGACGGTACCAGCGCTCGAAGAACTGCCGCGAGTACTCGAGCTGGTTCGGCATGTCCTCGATGTCCTCGATGAAGCCCATGGTGGTGTGCCGGTATGTGTGCACGTCGAAAGCCAGATCGCGGATCCGTTCATAGGCCTTCGAGGTCGGGTCCGAGTAGTTCTTGAGGTACTCGCCCTTGACGGCGAGCGCTTCGGTGCGGAAATCCGCCTCCGAGTAGCTCAGGTTCTGGAAGCGATCGGCTTCGAGCTCGATCATCTTCTCGAGATCGTCCCTCGTGAACGTGACGTGATAGTTCGTGTAGTCGTCCGTCGTGTACGCATTCTGGTTGGCGCCGGCCTGCTTCAGGATGGCGCCGTAGACGTCAGGCGGGTACTGCTCCGTCCCCCGGAACATCATGTGCTCGAAGAAGTGCGCAAAGCCCGATTTCCCGGGCTCGACCTCGTTGCGCGACCCGGTCTGCACCGGGATGTGCATGGAAACGATGTCGGGATAGTCGGTCCTGACCACGATGACGCGCAGACCGTTTTCCAGGTCGCGCATCAGGTACGGCATGTCGAAAATACGTGACATCTCCTCCCCTTTCGCGGTATCGCCGCCGGACTGCGCGGACGGTGGTGTGCTCGGCTCCCCGCAGGCTGCGAGCACGAGGCTCGACAGGACGACCGCGACGACTGTGCGCATGGAATCTCTCCCGGAAGTCACTAGAATCGTGGCACCTATGACACCACCGAAGCAAAAAGGTGCATTCCGGGCCCCGGCGCCCGGAGCCACCCGGCCGCGGCGGACGCCGCCGCGGCGTGCTCCCGTACCATCGAGGCAGCCATGATCGTCGAACAGGTCTGGACCGGCAACTCCCTGAGGAATTTCAACTACCTGGTGGCGTGCGGGGAAACCGGCGAAGCGCTCGCGATCGACCCGCTGGATTTCCGCCGCTGCCTCGCCGTCGCGCGCGAGCGCGGCTGGACGATCACGCAGATCCTCAATACCCACGAGCATGGCGACCATACCGGCGGCAACAAGGGCATGGTCGAGGCCACCGGCGCGCCCGTGATCGCGCACGAGAATGCCGGCAGCCGCATTCCCGGGATGACGCGCGGCGTAGGCGACGGCGACGTGATCCGCGTCGGCCGCAGCGTGGAGCTCGAATGCCTCGACACGCCCGGCCACACGATGAGCCACGTCTGCCTGCTGTCGCGCACGGACCCGCCGGCGCTCTTCAGCGGCGACACGCTGTTCAATGCCGGGGCCGGGAACTGCCACAACGGCGGGCACCCGGAGGAGCTCTACGCGACGTTCGCGAACAAGCTGTCGCGGCTCGCGGACGAGACACGGCTCTATCCCGGGCACGACTACCTCGTGAACAACCTGCGCTTCACGCTGGATCGCGAGCCCGACAACGCGCAGGCGGCGGCGATGCTGGAGCGCTGCCGCGACCAGGATCCCGCGAATGCCTACGTCACCACGCTGGGCGAAGAGCGCGAGATCAACGTCTTCTTCCGCCTGCAAAGCCCGACCGTCATCGCCCGCCTGCGCGAAGCGGATCCGCGCATCGGCGCGACCCCGGACCCGAAGACCGTGTTCCTGAAGCTGCGCGAGCTGCGCAACGCCTGGTAGGCGCGCGTCGCGCGATCCGCAGGAGCGCGCAGCGCGCACGACCGCGATCGTGGCACCAGCCTCGACGACCGGCGGAGCCGCGACCGGGGGAGGTCCTCTCGGCGCCGGCCACAAGCACATCCATGTGGGCCTGCGGGCTCGGCATCCTAAGCCTCGCACGCCGCCGAGAGGACCTCCCCCGGCCACGGCTCCGCCTCGGTGGCGGGTTCCGGTCGCGCGCGCTGCGCGCTCCTCGGGCGCCCGGCGTGTTCCGCCGCGAGCGGCCCTCGCTCCTACCGGAGGCGATCGGCGAGCTTGCGCAGGCGCTCGGCGGTGGCACGATCCGGCACGATCGTCTGGCGCACGGCGAGCCACAGCCATTGCAGGTGGTCGGCCACCCGCCGCTGGTCCTCGAAACGCTCGCGCGCCTCGCCGCCCGTCGAGGCGGCATAAGCGGCGAGCAGCGCATCCGCCCGGCGGTCATCGAGGTCCTGGCAGGCGACGAGGTTGGCCAGGTCGAAATAGGGATCGTTGTCGGCCGCGTACTCCCAGTCGATCAGCTTCAACGCCGGTGTCGCAAGCACGTTGGCCGCGACGACGTCGTTGTGACAGCAGACCGGATCGGCGGGTGGCGCGACGCTCGCGACGACGTCGCGGCAACGGCGGGCCGGCTCGCGGAGCTCCGGGTGCGGCTCGAGGACGGCCAGGTAGCGTTCCGCGGCAGCGACGGTGTCGAGGGTGATGCCGGCGCGCGGCAGCGCGTGGACCTGCCGGAGCAGCGCGGCCAGCGCTTCCAGGTCGGCGGTATGGTCGAGATCCCCGGGGGTCCAGCTCCGCCCGGGGAGGTACTCGTAGACGAGCAGGCCTGCATCCGGGTCCGCGTGCACCAGCGGCGGCGCCAGGCCGGCCTCGCCGGCCCTGCGGAGCACGGCCGCCTCGAGGCGCCGGTCCAGTCCCAGGGTGCGCACGTTCGGCGTATCCAGCCTGAGCACGAGGCGGCGCTCCGGGGTTTCGACGAGCCACGTGGTGTGCGTGAAGCGCGCGCCCAGCGACCGGTAGCGTGCCGTCGCGGGCTCCACACCCGGAACCCCGGCGATCGCGACGGCCACGGGGAGCGGATCCGTCACGCGGACGCCGGCTGCTGCTCGGCGAGCGCGCGGCGCCAGGCCGCGAGACCGACCGGGATGAGGGCGACGTACAGCACGAAGAGCAGCGCGGTGAGCGGAAGGTCGCGCGACCAGTAGAGGTAGATCGAGATGCTGTCGATCACCAGCCAGTACCACCAGTTCTCGAGCACCTTGCGGGCGACCAGGAAGGTCGTCCAGATCGCGGCGATCGTGGTGGCCGAATCGGCATAGGGGAACGCGGCATCCGTGTACGTGTCCAGGATCCAGCCCGTCGTCGCGGAGGCGGCGAGGATGACGAGCAGCGCGGCGGCGTGGACGGATAGCGGCCAGCTGGTGATCGGCAGCTCCTCCGCCTTCCGGCCGCCGCCGTACCGCCAGGCGTACCACCCGTACACCGCCATCGCGAGGTAGAAGATGTTGAGCAGCGATTCCATGTACAGCTTCGCCTGGATGAACAGCACGACGTAGATCGTGGTGCTCACGGCGGCGAAGAACCAGCACCAGATGTTGCGGCGGATCGCGAGCAGCAGGTACGCGAGCGCGGACGCAACCGCGACGATCTCAGCGACCGACAGCGAGCGCAGCTCGTGCAGGATGTCGTACGCCAGGCCGTCCACCTCGTCAGTTGCTCAGCGGGTTGTTCAGGATGCGGATGGCGAACACGGCTTTCGGCACCTGCTCGAACGTCTCCCTCATCTCCGCCCGCAGCACGTTCATGACC
Source organism: Woeseiaceae bacterium (assembly GCA_035304345.1). Classification (GTDB taxonomy): domain Bacteria; phylum Pseudomonadota; class Gammaproteobacteria; order Steroidobacterales; family Woeseiaceae; genus IDS-8. The sequence continues at coordinate 61,943 of DATGQE010000104.1, forward strand.
GCGTCGTACTCCCCGCGAATCTGCGTGCTCATGGCGTTCGTCTCGACGTCGACCGAATCGTGGGCCTTGAAACGCCGGATCACGTCCTTGATCGGCGTAAGGAACTCCTCCGTGAGCGGATACAGGCTGATGTCCACGGCTACTCGCATGTCCGGTGCTCCTTCAGAACCTCATCTCGAAAGTGGCGCCCACCTGGCGCGGATCGCCGCGGCGGATGTAGAGCTCGTTCGGGAAATCCGGCGGCTCGTTGCCGAAGAAGAACCCGCGCACGGCGTAGGTCTCGTCCAGCAGGTTGCGGGCCCACAGGGACGCGGTCCAGCGCTCGGCTTCGTACCCGATGCGGGCGTTGACGAGCTCGTACGGCTCGGAGCGCTGGTCGTGGCTGACGTCGAAATAGAACGCGTCGCGCGCGGAGACGTCGAGGCGGGCGAAAAAGCCGCTCGGGTGGCGCCAGGCACCGCCGAGCGCGAGCGTGTAGCGTGGAGCGTGCGCCTGGTCGCGGCCCGTGAGATCCGCCGCGTCGCTCGTGAACTCGTCGAACTCGGCGTCGAGCAGGCCGACGCTCGCGTAGAGCTGCCACGCGTCGGAAGGCAGCCAGTTCACTGCCGCCTCCAGGCCGACCGTGCGGCCCCGCGCGGCATTGGTGGTGAGGAACACGAACGACGCCGGGTCGTTCGGGTTGAGCTGCACCGAGGTGCGCACCTGCTGGTCGACGCGGCGCGAGAAGAAGGCGGAGGCATCCACGGCCAGCGTGCCGTCGAGGAGCAGCGCCTTCACACCGGTCTCGAGGCTCCACAGCGCCTCCTGGCCGAACTCGCGGCCGCCTTCCGGCACCGGTCCCAGGTTGAAGCCGCCGGCCTTGTAGCCGCGTGACAGGGCGACGAACGCGGTGAGGCCGTCTTCGAATGTGTGCGTGTAGCTGAGCTCGCCGCCGACCATCGTCTCGCCGGGGCCGAGCGCGAGACCGGCAGAGTCCGTGTAATCCGTGTCACGATTCTCCACCCGGAGGCCGAGCCCGACCTCGCCGGCCTCGCCGACCTCGACGTTGAGCTGCCCGAACACGGCGACGTTCAGCGCCTCGAAACGGCTGGACAGCGTGTCCTCCACGGCATCGCTGAAACCGGACAACGGGTCCTCGTACACGCCCCGGGTGGTCGTCGTCAGGCGCTCGTCGAGATCGAGGACGTAGAGGCCCAGGAGCCAGTCGGTGGAATCGCCGAACAGGCGGCCTGCGTCGGTGGAGGCGAGCCGGAATTCCTGGCTCAGCGTCTCGCGCCGGCGGTCGTTCGCGACGATGAAGTCGTAGGTGAACGGCGCCCAGGCCTCGGGATTGCCCCAGTCCGCGTCGAACCCGAAGTCCATGTCGGAATCGGCGTACGAGGTGATCGACGTGAGCTCGAAGCGCCGGGCACCCGACCACTCGGCGCGCAGCGCCGAGCCGAAGCTCCGCTGCGCGTCCCTCCCCGGCTTGTCGGACAGGACGGTGAGCGAGTTGTCGATCGCGAACGCGTCGTAACCGTCGTCGATGTCCGCGAGCATGGCGGCGAGCCCGACTTCCCACTCGTTTCCGGGCTGCCAGGAGAGCTTCGCGCGCAGGCTGGTCTCGTTGCGGCCGTTCGTATCGTCGCGGCCGAGGAACGGGTTCTCGCGGAAGCCGTCGCTTTCGTGACGGTGCGCGCTCGCGCGGAACGCGAGCGTGCCTGCGCGGTCGAGGGGCCCGCCCGCGGCGACACCGGCGGACCAGGCGTCGTCCTGGGCACCGCTCAGCTCGAAGCGCCCCTCCCACTCCTCCGTGGGCTCGGCACTCTGGACGTAGATCAGCCCACCGATCGCGTTGGCGCCGTAGCGCGTGCCCTGCGAGCCGCGCAGCACCTCGACGCGCCCCACGTCGAACAACGTCGCGACGGCACCGATGCCGCTGAAGTCGATGTCGTCGATGATGAAGCCTACGGACGGGTTCGGCGCCCCTTCGTATTGCTCGAGCTCGCCGACCCCGCGGATCTGGAAGAACCGCGCGCGGTGGCCGTCCCCGGACCAGTTGAGGTTCGGGACGACGTTGACGAGCTCCTCGAAGTGCTGCACCGCGAGTGCGGAGATCTCCTCGTCCTCGATCACGGTGATGCTGGAAGGCATCTCGCCGGTTGTACGCTGGCGGAAATCGGCGGTGACGACGATTTCCTCTATCGGCTCGCCGCGCGGCGCCGTCTGGGCGACGGCGGGAACGGTATTGACGAACAGGAACGACGCGACGGAAGCGCAAAGGCTCCGCCGCAACGGCAGGCTGTGAAGCATCGTTGACCTCCCTACGCCGGTATTACCCGGGTCAGGTTCTAAGGGTTCCCGCTTTCGACGCCGTAACCGGTGGCGTCGCGGATCTCAGGCCGTTTTCCTGCCCCTTCGCCCTTCCGGGCGAGGGGCCGGCCACCCCTGTGACACGCCGATTATAGCCGATTGCCCGCGACGATAGGAGCTTTGCGAGTGCGGGCAGCGGACGGTCTGCCTCGTTGCCTGCGGGCGCGGTTACAGCCGCTTGATCAGGCTGGAAGTGTCCCAGCGGCTGCCGCCCATCGCCTCGACCTCGGCGTAGTAGCGGTCGACGAGCGCGGTCATTTCGAGCTTCGCGCCGTTGCGCCGCGCCTCGTCGAGCGCGATCGCCAGGTCCTTGCGCATCCACTCGACGGCGAAGCCGAAGTCGAATTCGTCGTTCACCATCGTTCGCCAGCGGTTCTCCATCTGCCACGACTGCGCGGCGCCCTTGGAGATGGCGCCGATCACCTTCTCGATGTCGAGCCCCGCGCGCTGCGCGAAATGCAGCGCCTCGGACAGGCCCTGCAGGATGCCGGCGATGCAGATCTGGTTCACCATCTTCGCGAGCTGGCCCGAGCCGACGGGCCCGATGAGGGTGCAGTTCCTGGCGTAGCTGCGCATCACCGGCAGGATGCGCTCGAACACCGGCTCCTCGCCGCCCGCCATTATCGTCAGCTCGCCCTTCTCCGCCCCCGCCTGGCCGCCGGAGACCGGGGCATCCAGGAACCCGGCGCCCTTCTCCCGTGCGGCAGCATCGATCTCGCGCGCGACCACCGCCGAGGCGGTCGTGTGATCCACGATCACGGCGCCGGGTGCGATGCCTGCGAGCACGCCTTCCTCGCCGAGGACGACGGAACGCACGTCGTCGTCGTTGCCGACGCAGGTGAACACGACGTCCGCGCCGTGTGCCGCTTCGGCCGGCGAGTCCCTCCGCACGCCGCGATGCTCCGCGCACCAGGCTTCCGCTTTCGCGCGCGTGCGGTTGTACACCGCGGTCTCGTACCCGCAGCGCGCCAGGTGGCCCGCCATCGGGTATCCCATCACGCCCAGTCCTACGAACGCTACGCGCATGACTGTCCTCCCACGTCGAACGGCCAGAGATTAGCGGCTGGCCGCGAGCGTGACCAGCGCACCTTCCCTGTACGAGGGCGCGTTGCGCACGACCCTTGCATGGTTGTTCTGGCCCCGGTGGCACCGGCCCCTGGCACCGCATCGTTAATGCCCGCTGATGATCGAAGCTGATGCTCCGCCGCGACCGGGGGGTCTCCCTGGGGGAATGGCTCCCATGCGGCCACGGCTCCGCGGTTCGGCCAGTGGCCGGGCATGAACGATGCTCGGGGGCGGGTTCGTGCGCGTGTGGGAGCGCGCATTGGGCGCGACGGGATCCCTGCCGCCCCTGGGCGCGCGGTGCTGGCGCTACGCGGCGCTGGCGCGGCGGGTCTCCTCGTTGCGCGATGCCTGCTTGCGGGGATCGAGGCCGATGGAGCGCGCGATGATCTCGCGCATGATCTCGGAGCTGCCGGCATAGATGCGCGAGACCCGCGCGTTCAGGTACATGCGGCAGATCGGGTACTCGTCCATGTAACCCGCGCCACCGTGGAGCTGCACGCACTCGTCCATCACCCGGCCCTCGAGCTCGCTGGTGAACAGCTTGGCCTTCGCCGCATCCTCGGCCGACAGCTCGCCGGCGTTGTGCTCCAGCACGCAGCGATCGACATACGCCTGCGCCACGTCGATCTGGGTGCGCATGTCGGCCAGCTTGAAGCGGGTGTTCTGGAAATCCGCGATGCGCTGGCCGAAAGCCTTGCGCTGCGTGACGTAGTCCATCGTGATGTCGAACGCGACCTCGGAGGCGGCGAGATAGCCCACGGCACCCAACAGCCGCTCTTCCGCGAGGAAGTGCATGAGGTGGTAGAAGCCGCGGTGTACTTCGCCGAGCAGGTTCTCCTTCGGCACCTTCACGTTGTTGAAGAAGAGCTCGGCGGTGTCCTGGCTCTTCAGCCCCATCTTCTTCAGGTTGCGGCCGCGTTCGAATCCTTCCATGCCGCGCTCGACGACGAACAGGCTCAACCCGTGCGGCTTGTCCGGCTGCGTGCGCGCGGCAACGACGACCAGGTCCGCGTTGATGCCGTTCGAGATGTAGGTCTTGGAGCCATTCAGCAGCCAGTAATCGCCCTTGTCCTCGGCCCGCGTGCGGATGCCCGCGACGTCGCTGCCCGCCCCGGGCTCGGACATGGCGATCGCGAGGATGTACTCGCCCGTGATGCACTTCGGCAGCCAGCGTGCCTTTTGCTCCTCGGTGCCGAGCTCGCCGATGTACGGCCCCACGAGGCGGCTGTGCAGCGTCATGAAGAAGCCCGGGTCGCCGTAGCGCAGGTTTTCCTCGATCAGGATCTGCTCGTACCGGAAATCCTTGACGCCGGCGCCGCCGTACTTCTCGTCCGCCCACATGAGCAGGAGGCCCTGCTCACCGGCCTTGAGGAAGGCTTCACGGTCGACGATCCCCTGCTCCTGCCAGCGATCGGCATTGGGTCCGATCTCCTTCTGGAGGAAGGCGCGGACGGAGTCGCGGAAGATCTCGTGATCTTCGGTGAAGATGTTGCGCGGCATGTCGTTTACCTCTGTCTCGGCGGTCGGTGGTCGCGCTCTTTCGCGCTCCTGCGGCCCGGCGGGCGCGGTGTGCACTCCTGCCGGATGTTCACTTACCTTGCCTGGTCGCGCGCGCTGCGCGCTCCGGCGCGGTTAGCGTCCCTTGAATTCGGGCTGGCGCTTCTCGAGGAATGCCTTGATGCCCTCGGCGCAATCCTCGCTTTCGCGCAGCTTGCGCTGCAGCGGCGCCTCCATGTCGAACGTGCTGGCCCAGTCGTTGGCCATGGCGTGCCGCATGGTCTGCTTGGTCGCGGCCAGCGCCAGCGGCGCGCGCCTGGCCAGCGCACGCGCCCACTCGAGGGTGTCCTCCATGAGCCGCTCGGCGGGCACCACCCAGTTCGCGAGGCCGAGCTTCTTGCAGAGCTCGGCCCCGATCCGTTCCGCCTCGATCGCCGCCTGGTAGGCGCGCCGGTAACCGATCTGGCGCACCAGGAACCAGCTCAGGCCGCCGTCAGGCACGAGCGAGATGTTCGAGAAGGCCGACATGAGGAATGCGTCCTCCGCCATCACGACGAGGTCGCAGGCGAGTACGAACGACATCCCGATGCCGGCGGCGGAACCGTTCACGGCCGCGATCACCGGCTGGCGCATGGTCGCGATGCACTCCAGGATCGGGCGGTATTCCTCCTGCAGCAGCTCGTCGACGGGCTTGGGGTAGTCGACGTCCTTCAGGTCGGCGCCGGCGCTGAACGAGCGGCCCTCGCCCGTGAGCACCACGACACGAACGGTGTCGTCGTTCGCCGCACGCTTGAACGCCGTGAGCAGGTCGCGCCGCAGCACGGAGTTGAACGAGTTCATGGCATCCGGGCGCGCAATGGTGATCACCGCGATCGCATCCTCGCGGCGATAGCGGACGGTTTCGAGATCGCTCATGGATTCGCTCCTGCCGCCCGCGATCCGGCGGCTGCATTGCCGTAAAAAGTGCGTCCCTCGGCCGCCATGCGCCGCAAGCTGTCGGGAACGGCGAAACGCTCGCCGTACGCGGCCGCCAGGCGGTCCGACTCGGCCACGAAGTCGCGCAGGCCTACCGTTTCGATGAACGACAGCGTGCCGCCGGTATACGGCGGGAAGCCCCACCCGAGCACGGAGCCGATGTCGGCATCGGCGGGGTGCGTGACGACGCCCTCGTCCAGGCAGCGGACCGTCTCGATGGCCTGTGAGTACAGCAGCCGCTTGCGGATCTCCGCGGGCTCGGGCTGCCGTTGCGCACGCGGGAAGTGCTCGCCGAGCCCCGGCCACAGGCGCTTCTCCTGCCCTTCCGGGTAGTCGTAGAAGCCGCCGCCGGACTTGCGGCCCTTGCGCCCGAGCGTCTCGACCATCAGGCGCACGACGTCGTCGGCGGGCGACGGGACGTACGCATCGCCGAGATCGGCCTGTGTCTGCCGCGTAATGTGCCAGGACAGCTCGAGTGAGACCTCGTCGGTGACGGCGAGCGGACCCACCGGCATGCCGGCGTGCCGCGCCACGTTCTCGATCAGGGCGGGGTTCACGCCTTCCGCGAGCATGCGGATGCCTTCCCGGCTGTAGACGCTGAACACGCGGCTCGTGTAGAAGCCGCGGCTGTCGTTCACGACGATCGGCGTCTTCCTGAGCTGCTGCACGTAGTCGAGCGCCAGCGCGAGGCCTTCCTCGCCGGTGCGCTCGCCGACGATGATCTCGACGAGCGGCATCTTGTCGACCGGCGAGAAGAAGTGGATGCCGATGAACCGTTCCGGCCGCTTCGACGCCTGCGCCAGCCCCGTGATCGGCAGCGTCGAGGTGTTGGAGGCGAACACGGCACGCTCGTCGAGCACCGCTTCAGCCTTCGCGGTCACGTCCGCCTTGATCCCGCGGTCCTCGAACACGGCCTCGATCACGAGGTCGCAGCCCGCGAGATCGTCGTAGGCGCTCGTCGTGCGGATGCGGTCGAGCACGAGCCCGGCGTCGTCGGACGTCGTCTTGCCGCGCTCGACGGCCTTCGCCAGCAGCCTGCGCGAGTAATCCTTGCCGGCTTCTGCCTTCTCCCTGGACACGTCGAGCAGCACGACGTCCATGCCCGCGCGCGCCGAGACGTACGCGATCCCGCCGCCCATCATCCCCGCGCCGAGGATGCCGAGCTTGCGCACCTTGCGCTTCTCCGGCCCCTGCGGGCGGCGAACCAGCTTGTCGGCCGCGTTCTTGTTCACGAACAGCGTGCGCATCATGTTGCGGGACACGGGATCCATGAGCAGGGAGACGAAGTACTGCGCCTCGACCTCGAGCGCGCGGTCGATCGGCAGCACGGTGCCCTCGTACACCGCGGACAGGATCGCGATCGGCGCCGGGTAGTTGTGGTTCGTCTGCTTCTGCACCAGCGCGGCGCCGACGCTCAGGGTCTGCACCACGCCGGGGTGCATGAGCCCGGCGCCTCCCGGCACCTTGAAGCCCTTGCGATCCCAGGGCTGGGTGGCACCGGCGTTCGCGAGCACCCACTGTCTCGCCGCCTCCGTCTCCTCGCCGCGCGGGACCACCGCGTCCACGAACCCGAGCTCGCGCGCCTCCGCGGGCTTGACGTGCCGCCCCTCGGTGACCAGGCGCAGCGCGGGCTCGATGCCGATCAGGCGCGGCAGCCGCTGCGTGCCACCCCCGCCCGGGAGCAGGCCGACCTGCACTTCCGGCAGGCCGAGCTTCGCATCCGCGCGGTCGGCGGCGACGCGATGATGGCAGGCGAGGCAGATCTCGAGGCCGCCACCGAGCGCCGTGCCGTTGATCGCGGCGGCGAACGGCTTGCCGCCGGTCTCCAAGCGCCGGAGCGTCGCGTGCAGGCCGCGGCAGGTCGCGAGCAACGCCGCCGGATCGCGCTCGTCGAAAGCTTCGACGAGCTCGTGCAGGTCGGCGCCCGCCATGAACCCGTCCTTGCCGGAGGTGATCACGGCACCCTTGATCGCGTCGTCGGACACGACGCGCTCGACCGCCGTCGCGAGATCGGCCAGGAACTCCGGCGTCATGACGTTCATCGGCCGGTCCTTGACATCGATCGTGAGGACGGCGACGCCGTCGGCGCCGGTGCGGAAATCGATGGTGTTCATTTCAACTGGCCCTCGCCGCTTGTGCAGGAGCGCGCATCGCGCACGACGCCGGTCGGTGGCGCCAGCCTCGGACGCCGGCGGAGCCGCTGCCGGGGGGAGGTCCTCTCGTCGCCGGCCACAAGTACATCCCTGTAGGCCTGCGGGCTCGGCATCCCTGCCTCGCACGCCGCCGAGAGGACCTCCCCCCGGCAGCGGCTCCGCCTCGGTGGCGTGTTCCGGTCGCGCGCGATGCGCGCTCCTGCATCGATGTTCATGCGCCCGTTCATACGCGCTCGATGATCGTGGCGGTGCCCATGCCGCCGCCCACGCACAGGTTGACGAGCGCGGTCGTGAGGTCCCGGCGCTCCAGCTCGTCGAGCACGGTGCCGAGAATCATCGCACCGGTCGCACCGAGCGGATGGCCCATCGCGATCGCGCCGCCCGCCACGTTCAGCTTCTCCGGATCGATGTCGAGCTTCTGCCGGTAGAGCAGCACCACCGAGGCGAACGCCTCGTTCAGCTCGAACAGGTCGATGTCCTTGACGCGCATCCCGCAGCGTTTCAGCACTTTCTCGGCCGAAGGCGCCGGGCCGGTCAGCATGATCGTCGGCTCGCTGCCGATCGAGGCGAAGCCGCGAATCCGGGCACGCGGCCGGAGCCCCAGGTTCTCACCGGCCTGCCGGCTGCCGATCAGCACCGCCGCGGCGCCGTCGACGATGCCGCTCGAGTTGCCCGGCGTATGCACGTGCTCGATGCGCTCGACCTGCGGGTACTTCTGGATCGCCACCGCGTCGAAGCCCGCCTGCTCGCCGAGCACGGCGAAAGAGGGCTTTAGCCCGGCCAGGGCCTCCATCGTCGTGTCCGGGCGCGGGTGCTCGTCGCGCGCGAGCAGCACGTTGCCGAGCTTGTCCTTCACCGGCACGACCGAATTCGAGAACCAGCCGCCCTCCCATGCCCGGGCCGCGCGCTTCTGGCTCTGAAGCGCGTACGCGTCGACGTCCTCGCGCGAGAAACCGTGCAGCGTCGCGATGAGGTCGGCACTGATGCCCTGCGGCACGAAGTACGTCTTCCAGGCGACCGCGGGATCCGCGTGCATTGCCCCCGAATCCGAGCCCATCGGCACGCGCGACATGCACTCGACGCCGCCGCCGATCACGAGATCGGACTGCCCGGCCATGACCTGCGCGGCCGCGGTGTTCACGGCCTCCAGGCCCGAAGCGCAGAAACGGTTGAGCTGCTTGCCCGGCACCGACTGGTCATAGTCGGCATTGAGCACCGCCGTGCGCGCGATGCAGCTTCCCTGCTCGCCCACGGGCGACACGCAGCCGAGCACGACGTCGTCGAGCCGTGACGTATCGAGCTCGTTGCGGTCTTTGAGCGCTTTCAGCACCTGCGTCACGAGCTCGACGGGTGTGACCGCGTGCAGTGCGCCGTCGGGCTTGCCGCGGCCGCGCGGCGTGCGCACGTGGTCGAAGATGTAGGCGTGTGTCATTGCGGCGTGCGTCCCTCAGGTGGCGCGAGCGCGAGGCGAAGCTGCCGCTTCATCTCCTCGTTCGCGCGCCGGAAATCGATGGAACCCGGGTTGATGATCCAGAGATAGTTCATGCCGCCGATGTAGGCGATGTATTGCGCGGCGACTGTCCTTGGATCGACGTCGGCGCGGATGGTGCCGTTGGCGATGCCTTCCTGCACCCAGCGCGCCACGTCCTCCTGCTGCTTCGAGTGGATGTTGACGGAGGTGGCCCGGTACTCGGAGAGCGGGCTCGCGGCGCCGCAGTACAGGATGTGCAGCACGCGCGCCTCGCGCGGCATGTCGCTGACGAACCGCAGGAAGGCGTCCAGCGCTGCGCACATCGCCTCGATGCCGGTCTTCCCGTCGACGGCCTCCTTCAGGTATTCGAGCCAGCGCCGCGAGATCGACTTGCAAACCGCGTCGAACAGCCCGGCCTTGGACCCGAAGCGGTAGGTCGCGAGCCCGCGGCTGTAGCCGGCCTTCTCGCCGATGGCGGCGAGGGTCGTCTTGTCGGTGCCGCGCTCGAGGATCAGCTCGATCGCGGCCTCGATCATCGCCTTGTCCGACAGCGCCGTGCGCTCGGCCTGGGTGAGCGGCTGGGCGTCGGAGGCGGGTCCGGAGGGGGAGCTCGACAAGGGGTGTGCCCGGAACTTACTTGCTGACGACAAGCAAGTAGCATACGCCGATTGCAGGAGGGGTCAAGCAGGGTCACCCGGGTCCTGCCGCGGATAGCGGTTCCCCGGCCCTGTCCCGATCCGCGCGCCCTCCTCCGCCTGCAGCCTGCTGTCCTCGATAGCCCGACGCTCCGCTTCCCGTGAACAGCTACGCTTGGAGACCGAGCATGAAGAGACCGAGCATGAACGGCGAATCAGCGTCCCGAGCCTGGAACGCCGGACGAGTGACCCCGAGATGGCGAAGTACACTCATGATGACATCGTCCGGGTTGGAAAGCCCGTTCGTGCCCGAAAGTAAGAACATCTACTTGGGCCGTGCGCCGCAATGTCGCGCGCTTTGTCCGCACGCTCGCCAAGCAGGCGCTAAAGCGACTGAAGAACGACTCAACCTGACGAGATCCGGTTCCGGCGCTGTGGCTTGTAGGTCCCGGTGGAGGTCGCGCAGAGGCGCTTGTTCTCGGGGTCGTAGAGGCGCGCCTGGGAGAAGAACAGGGATCTGGTCGTGCGGATCAGCTCGCCTTCCACGACGACGGACTCCGCGCGATGCGGCGCGATGAAATTGCAGTTCAGGTTGACCGACACCGAGACGTAGTCCTCGGCGATGCCGTGGCTGCCGGCGAACGCGCCGGCGATGTCGAGCAGCGACGCCATGACGCCGCCGTGCAGGAAGCCCACGGTGTTGCGGTGTTCCGGGCGCACCGGCATCTCGAGGCGCACGAAGCCCTCTTTCCAGGTCGTCAGGCGAAAGCCGAGGAACTCCAGGTACGTGCCCTTGTAGGGCGAGGCGTGCATAGACGTCGGCGGTGTAGCGTCGTTCACGTGGGAATCGTCCTTCGGTGTCAGAGCGGTACGGTCGTCGGCGTGCCGGCCGGGGAGCACGTCGGTCAGCCTCGGCAGTCGCCGGCACCCGGGCCCGGCCGGGCCCGGCTCGCGCCGGTCACATGTTGCGGCGGTACTCTCCGCCGACGGCGTACAACGCAGCCGATATCTGCCCGAGCGAAGCGGTTTTCACCGTCTCCATCAGCTCCGCGAAGATATTGTCGCGTTTTCGCGCGACGCTCTGCAAGCGCGCCAGGGCGGGCCCGCTCTCCTGCGCGTGAAGCGCCTGGAAGGCGCGCAGGTTGCGGATCTGCGCGTTCTTTTCCGCGTCCGTGGAACGGATCAGCTCCGGCTCGTGCACCTCGTCCTCGCGGCCTTCCTTGGGCAGGAACGTGTTGACGCCGATGATCGGGTAGGAGCCGTCGTGCTTGCGGCTCTCGTAGTACAGGCTCTCTTCCTGGATCTTGCCGCGCTGGTACATCGTGTCCATCGCGCCCAGCACGCCGCCGCGCTCCGAGATGCGCTCGAACTCCTGGTACACGGCCTCCTCGACGAGGTCGGTCAGCTCCTCGATGATGAACGATCCCTGCCACGGGTTCTCGCAGTAGTTCAGCCCGAGCTCCTTGGAGATGATGAGCTGGATCGCCACCGCGCGCCGCACCGATTGCTCGGTCGGCGTGGTGATGGCCTCGTCGAACGCGTTCGTGTGCAGGCTGTTGCAGTTGTCGAACAGCGCGTACAGCGCCTGGAGCGTCGTGCGGATGTCGTTGAAGCTGATTTCCTGCGCGTGCAGGCTGCGCCCGGAAGTCTGCACGTGGTACTTCAGCATCTGGCTGCGCGGGCTCGCGCCGTACCGCTCGCGCATCGCGCGGGCCCAGATGCGCCGTGCCACGCGGCCGATGACCGTGTACTCCGGGTCCATCCCGTTCGAGAAGAAGAAGCTCAGGTTCGGCGCGAATGCGTCGATGTTCATGCCGCGCGCAAGGTAGTACTCGACGATCGTGAAGCCGTTCGAGAGCGTGAACGCGAGCTGGCTGATCGGGTTCGCACCGGCCTCGGCGATATGGTAGCCGCTGATCGAGACGCTGTAGTAGTTGCGCACGTCGTTGGCGATGAAGAACTCCTGCACGTCCCCCATCATCTTCATCGCGAACTCGGTGGAGAAGATGCAGGTGTTCTGCGCCTGGTCCTCCTTGAGGATGTCCGCTTGCACCGTTCCGCGCACCGTCGATAGGGTGTGAGCACGAATTTTCTCGTAAGTCTCGCGATCGACCAGCTTGTCGCCGGAGATGCCGAGCAGCCCGAGCCCCAGGCCGTCGTTGCCGGGCGGCAGCTCGCCTTCGTAGCGCGGCCGCTCTCGTCCTTCGAAGTACGCGTCGATCTTCTTCTGCGCCTCCTCCCAGCGCCCGGTCTCCTTCAGGTGCTTCTCGACCTGCTGGTCGATGGCGGTGTTCATGAAGAAGGCGAGGATCATGGGCGCCGGGCCGTTGATCGTCATCGACACGGACGTGGTCGGCGCACACAGGTCGAAGCCCGAGTACAGCTTCTTCATGTCGTCCAGGGTCGCGATCGACACACCGGAGTTCCCCACCTTGCCGTAGATGTCCGGCCGCTCGTGCGGATCCTCCCCGTACAGCGTGACCGAGTCGAAGGCGGTCGACAGGCGCGCCGCATCCTGCCCCTGCGACAGGTAGTGGAAGCGGCGGTTGGTGCGCTCCGGCGTGCCCTCCCCCGCGAACATGCGCGTGGGGTCCTCGTTGATGCGCCGGTAGGGATACACGCCGCCGGTGTACGGATAGTAGCCCGGCAGGTTCTCTTTCATGAGGAACTCGAGAAGCTCTCCCCAGGCTCGGCACCTGGGCGGCGCGATCTTCGGAATCTTCTGTCTCGAGAGGCTCTCGCGATAGTTCGAGCCGGTAATCTCGCGGCCGCGCACGGTGTACGTGTACTCCTCGGCGCGTACGGACTCGAGGCGCGCCGGCCAGCCGCGCAGGAGCTCCAGCGCCTCTTCCGAGAGCGAGCGAAACGCCTCCTGGTAGCGCTGCCTGAGCGAGAGTACGGCTGCATCGACATCCTTGGCAGACAGCGCGGCGTCGTCGTAAGGCTGGAGCTCGGACGGCAACGCGGGATCGCCGAGAGCCTTCAGCGCCTCGTAATAGTGCTGCAGACGCGCCGCGGCATCCGACTGGGCGGCAATGCTCTCGTTGATCGCCCTGCCCTGCTCGGCAATCTCGGCCAGATAGCGGATCCGGTTCCCCGGAATGATCGCCATCACGCGCGGTTCCTTCTGTGAGACGTCGATGTCGGGCGTCCAGCGCTCGCGATCGAGATCGAGCTTCTCCGCGAGCCTGCGGCACAGCTCGTGGAACATCCAGTTCACGCCGGGGTCGTTGAACTGGCTCGCGATCGTCGGATAGACCGGGATCTCCTCGTCGGGCGTCTGGAAGGCGACGTGGTTGCGCTTCCATTGCTTGCGCACGTCGCGCAGCGCATCCTGCGCGCCGCGCTTGTCGTACTTGTTGAGCACGATGAGATCGGCGAAGTCCAGCATCTCGATCTTCTCGAGCTGGCTGGCGGCGCCGTAGTCGCTCGTCATCACGTACACGGAGAAATCGACGAGGTCGACAATCTCGCTGTCGCTCTGGCCTATCCCGGCCGTCTCGACGAGGATCAGGTCGAAGCCCTGCGCCTTCAGGAACAGGATGTGGTCGGCGAGCATCTCGGTGGTGGCGAGGTGCTGGCGGCGGGTGGCGAACGAGCGCATGAAAACCCGCTCGGAGCGCAGCGAGTTCATGCGGATGCGATCGCCGAGCAGCGCGCCGCCGGTGCGCCGGCGCGTCGGGTCCACCGCGAGCACCGCGATGCGCATTTCGGGGAAGCAGGCCAGGAAGCGGTTCAGCAGCTCGTCGGTGACGCTGCTCTTGCCGGCACCGCCCGTGCCGGTGATGCCCACCACGGGCACGCGCGCCGCCTGCATTCGCCATTCCTTGCGCAACCGCGAGAGCGTCGCCTCGTCGAAGGCGCCGTCCTCGATCGCGGACATCGTCATGGCGATGTCGAGGGCCGGATCGCGCGGACCCTCGGGGACGGGACTACGCTCGCGCTCGCGGCGGGCCTTCTCGGCGCGCTGTACGAGATCGTCGATCATCGCATCCAGCCCCATCGCCATGCCGTCGTGCGGGTGGTAGATGCGCTCGACGCCGTAGCGCATGAGCTCGGCGATCTCCTCGGGTGTGATCGTGCCGCCGCCGCCGCCGAACACGCGAATGTGCGAGGCGCCGGATTCGCGCAGGCGGTCGATCATGTAGCGGAAGAACTCGTTGTGCCCGCCCTGGTAGGAGCTCACGGCGATGCCGTCGGCGTCCTCCTGGATCGCCGCCCGCACGATCTCGTCGACGCTGCGGTTGTGCCCGAGGTGGATCACCTCCACGCCGCGGGCCTGGATCAGCCGGCGCATGACGTTGATCGCGGCGTCGTGACCGTCGAACAGCGAGGCGGCCGTCACGAAGCGCAAGGGCGAGGGCCTCGTGCGTCCGGAGACGACCGGCAGGTCTCGGGCGGCGGTGCTCATCGGGTCCTCCGGTGCGGAGTCGTGCTCGTGCTCGCCCCGGGCTGCGAAAGGGCCGGAAAGCGGGGCTGTTGCAGGAATTTTAATCCGGATTAAACTAATCCACCACCGTGCCGAACGCAAGCCCGCAGGCCCATGTCCCCGTCACCGGCCACGCCCGCCCGTGAATCCCGCTTCGAGCTGAAGCGGCACCGCCTGCTCCGGGCTGCGGCCGCGTGCTTCAATCGCAAGGGCTACAGCGGCACGTCGCTCAAGGACGTCGCGAATCACCTCGGGCTCACCGACGCCGCGCTCTACTACTACGTCCGCAACAAGGAAGAGCTCGTCTACCAGTGCTACCTGCGGGCGGCGGAGCTCGGGCGCGAGGCCCTGGAGCGGGCCGTCGCCGAGGGGGCGAACGGTTTCGAGCAGGCCGAGCGGTACATCCGTTACCACGTCGAGATGATGGTCGGCGAGCGCGGGCCGCTTGCCATCATGAGCGAGATCCCGTCGCTCGAGGAGAACCACCGCAAGGAGATCCTGGAGCTTTCGCGGCGGCACAGCGCGGCGTTCGAAGGGATCCTGCACCGGGGCATCGAGGACGGCAGCATCGCGCCCTGCGACGTGCGCATGACCGGCAACGCGATCATGGGTGCGCTGAACTGGATTCCGAAGTGGTTCCACGGCGACGAAGCCACCGCCGCGAGGCTGATCGAGGAGTTCCCCAGGGTCTTAGGCGCGGGCCTGCGTCCCGCCCCGGCAGAGCCCGCCGGCGACGCAGACCGACCGTCCCTGCACCGCGACCGGAGCGCATGATCCGCCGGCAACCGCCGGGTGAGTCGCGCGACGCCGGCTAGGGAAGCCGCAGCGCTTTCGCTTCGCGGCGCAGCTCGACTTCGCGCGCCAAAAGCTCCGCGCCGTCCACCTGTTCCGGTACCGGGGGCGCGGCATCGAGCCAAGCCAGGCGCGCCTCGAGGTCCGAACGCACCCGCTGGTGATAGGGGTTCGCGGCCTGCCCGGCGTATCCGGACGCGAGACCCGCCCCCGCACCGTCGCGCCGGCCCACGGCAGAGTGGCGTAGTATCGCGAGGTCCTCCTCGATGAGATCGAGCACGATGCGTCGGTCTCCGTGCTGCTTCCAGAGCGCCGCGAACAGCTCGTCGGCCCGCGCCCGTTCGGCCTCGTCGAGGCTCGACGCCAGGGTGTCGCGTGCGGCGATGAACTTGGGCTCGCCGCGCTCGGCGGCGAGCCGGTACCAGGCGAGCGCCGCGGCCGGATCGGCGACCACGCCCTGCCCGTGCAGGTGCATGTAGCCGGTCATGTACTGCGCGTACTTGTCGCCCCTCGGTGCGAGCTCCTTCTGGTAGATGAGGAGTGCCCGTTCGTGGTTGCCGGATGCGTAGATGTCTTCGACTTTCTCCTTGAAACGCAGCGTGCTGCCGTCGATCGTCGGTCCGGGAAACTGTGCATAGCGGTCCGCCCAGACGACCGTCCCCGCGAGCAGTGCGGCACAGACGGTCCACGTGCAGAGCCTCACCATCGGTCGCCCTCCAGCGCTTTTCATATTGGAGTACGGGCGCCCGAGCCGAGTTCCGGCTTACTCCCCGATGGTCTTTGCGCCGGCCGGCGTGACGCGTTCTAATCGGCAAGATAGGGAGGCAAGGTGAGCCCGGAACGAATACGCGCCTGTGCCCGGCTGTTGCTGCTGGCCTGCCTCGCCCGGCCGGCCGCGGCAGACCCGGCCGCGATCACCGGCCCCTACCGGGTCCTGCCGGATGAAAGCGAGCTCACGGTGCTCGTGTTCCGCGCGGGCGCGCTCGCACGACTGGGCCACAATCACGTCGTGAGCACCCGCGCCTTGAGCGGACGGGTGAACGTCGGCGCTGCGCCGGAGGACAGCACGCTCGAGCTGGTCGTGCCGCTGGATACGCTCGTTGTCGACGATCCGGAAGTGCGCCGCGAGATGGGCTCCGCGTTCTCCGGCGCGGTGAGCGAGGAGGACCGGAGCGGCACGCGGCGCAACATGCTGGGCAGGCGCCTGCTGGACGCCGACCGTCATCCCGAGGTCCGAATTCGATCGCGCGCGATTCGCGGCACTTTCGACGACCTGGTCGTGACGGCCGGGATCGACATTCGCGGCGAGGTGCACACCGTCGAGCTGCCCGTGTCCGTCGTGTTCTCCGACGGCCGCCTCGTCGCCACCGGACGAGCGGAGCTCACGCATGCAGCGCTGGGCCTCGAGCCCTTCACCGCCGCTCTCGGCACGCTCAGGGTCGCGGACGAGATGACTTTCGTGTACCGGGTCGCCGCGGCAGCCGAAGGTCCGGAGGGCGAGGCGTCACGCGGCGAGCGTGCATTTCCCGTTGTCGAGGACGACGACGCCGCGCTCCTTGACCGAGGAACGGAATGAGACCACGTTCCGCTCCTGCCACATGTCGGTGACGAGCGTCTCGCCGGGGTAGACCGCGCCGACGAAGCGTACGTCGAAACTGCGGACGAGCGTGTAGTCGTACTCGCAGATCGTCCTCAGGATGGCGCGGCATGCGAGTCCCGCGACGCAACGCGCCTGCAGCACCGGCCGTTCGAACCCGGCCGAGCGCGCGACTTCCGGGTCCGTGTGCACCGCGCCGCGACCGGCGGACAGCCGGAACAGGAGGGCCTGGTCTCGGCGCGAGCTGAGCTCGCAGGAGAGATCCGGCGTGCGCCCCGGCAGCACGTGCGGCGCCGGCGCGTCCCCGAATCCCGGACCGTGGTTCTCGTCCCGCGGTGCCACGATCGTGCTGCCGAGCGAAAACAGCGCCGCGTCGTCCTTCGCGAGCCGCGCTTCGCATTGCACGAGAATGCGGGAGCCCCTGTCCCCTCCGCGGTCGTACGCCGCCACGACGCGGCAGTTCACGCGCAGGTCGGCCGCGGCCGGCAGCGGTCGATACAGCTCGAGGCGCTGGCTGCCGTAGAGCACGTGCAGGTCGCCCCAGCCGCATTCCGCCAGGAAATCGTCCGGCAGGAGCACGGTGGCGAAGGTCGGCGTGACGGCGAGCGTCGGAGATTCGCGAACGTACCCGAGCTCGCTGGAATCGAGCGGGTCGCCGCCGAAACCGACGCCGAGCGCGTACAGCATCACGTCACGCTCACTGTACCTGACCGGCCGGTCCTCGATCGCAACCGCTTTCAGCGCGTCGTAGTCAATCGGCATCGATTCCGGTTCTTGAGCGGCCGCTTTCTCCGGCGGCGTGGAACCGCCATTCTAGCAGGGAGCAGGCGTGCGCGCCGATCGGGTGTTGCCGAGGTGGCGGCCGTTGCCGGCATGGCCTAGGATGACCGGGTGGAACCGGGATCCGCCCGCGTACGGAGAAGCAGCGATGAAAGCGGAAAGCCGCGTACGCTTCCGCGCCGCCCACCGATCGGACGCCGCTGCGATCGCGGCGATGTCGCGCCTGCACATCGAGCACGGCCTGCGGTGGCGCTGGACTCCGGCCCGGGTCCGCAAGCAGATCGAGGACCCGGACACCATGGTGCTGATCGCGTCGCTCAACGGCGAGATGGCGGGCTTCGCGATCATGCATTTCGGCGACCTCGATGCACACCTGTTCCTGCTCGCCGTCGCGCCGCCGTTCCGCCGCATGGGAATCGGCCGCGGATTGCTCGAGTGGCTGGAGAAATCCTGCCGCACCGCCGGCATCCAGAACATCCGCCTCGAGGTGCGCTGGGGTAACCGCCGCGCGCGCCGCTTCTACCTGGCAAACGGTTATCGCGTTCTCGGCCAGGTCGCCGGGTATTACGACCGGCGCGAGGCCGCGGTGCTGATGGGCAAATCCCTCACCGAACCGGTCGACCCCACGCTGTAGGCGAGCAGCGCCGGTGCTCTCAGGCGCGCTGTGCGCAGCGCCAGCCGAGCTCGGCGAGCGGCGCGACGGCGCGCGCCGCCTTGCCGGCATGCGCGCTCGCGGCCGTGCCGTCGCGCACGCGTCCGGCGATGCCCTGCAGGATCGCCGCGAGCCGGAAGAAGTTGTACGCGGAATAGAAGTCTCGGCACGGGATCCCGTCGCGCCCGGTGCGCTCGCAATAGCGCCGCACGTATTCCTCTTCCGTGGGCACGCCGAGCGCGGCCAGGTCCTTGCCGAGCAGGCCCGTCGAGCCGATGCCGATCTCCGGCATCTGCCAGGCCATCAGGTGGTAGGTGAAATCGCCGAGCGGATGGCCGATCGTGGACAGCTCCCAGTCGAGCACCGCGACGACGCGCGGCTCGGTCGGGTGGATGACGAGATTGTCGAGGCGAAAGTCGCCGTGCACGATCGCCACGGAATCGTCCTCCGGCACGTGCCCGGGAAGCCATTCGATCAGCCGCTCCATCGCCTCGATCCGGCCGGTCTCGGACGCGCGGTACTGACCCGTCCAGCGCGAGATCTGGCGCGCGAAATAGTTGCCGGGCCTGCCGAAATCCGCGAGACCGAGGGCCCGGAAGTCGAAGGTGTGCAGGCGTGCGATCGTGCGGTTGACGTCGTCGTAGATCGCCGCCGTCTCCGCGGACGGCACGTCGGGCAGCTCGAGGTCCCAGAAAATGCGACCTTCCACGTAGCCCATCACGAAAAACGCGGTGCCGACGACCGAGTCGTCGTCGCAATACGCGTACGGCTGCGGCACCGGGAACCCATGGCGGTGCAACGCCGAGATGACGCGGAACTCGCGATCCACGGCGTGGGCGGACTCGAGCAGCCTGCCCGGCGGCTTGCGGCGCAGCACGTAGCGGCCGGACGGCGACTCGAGCAGGTAAGTGGGATTCGACTGGCCGCCCTTGAATTGGCGCACCGACAGGGGCGGCGCGAAGCCCGGCACGCGGCCGCGCATCCAGCGTGCGAGCCGGCCCTCGTCGAAACGCAGTGCCGGCGCGACCTCGGCGGTCCCCGAGAACTGTTGCTGGCGGCTGGTCATGGCCGCCGCATTGTATTGCAGGAGCGCGGTGCGCGCTCTTACATGCGGAAGATGCCGTAGGGCGTTTCCACGTCGCGCGGGCAATTGGCGGCGGCGGACAGCGCCTGTGCCAGCACGGCGCGCGTCTCGACCGGGTCGATGACGCCGTCGTCCCAGAGCCTTGCGCTCGCGTAGTACGGGTTGCCCTGCGCCTCGTACTGCGCGCGGATCCGCTCCTCGAATGCCTGCTGCTCCGCCTCCGGCCAGGTCTCGCCCCGCGCCTCCAGCCCCTCGCGGCGCACCGTCGACAGCACCAGCGCGGCCTGCTGGCCGCCCATGACGGAAATGCGTGCGTTCGGCCACATCCACAGGAAACGCGGACCGTAGGCACGGCCGCACATCGCGTAGTTCCCCGCGCCGAACGAGCCGCCGATGATCACCGTGAACTTGGCGATCGAGGACGTCGCGACGGCATTGACCATCTTCGCGCCGTCCTTCGCGATACCCGCCTGCTCGTACTTCTTGCCGACCATGAAGCCGGCGATGTTCTGCAGGAACACGATCGGGATGCCGCGCCGGTCGCAGAGCTGGATGAAGTGCGCGCCCTTCAGCGCCGACTCCGAGAACAGGATGCCGTTGTTGGCGATCACGCCGATCGGGAACCCGCCCAGGTGCGCGAAGCCGCACACCAGCGTCGGCCCGTAGAGCGCCTTGAACTCCTGGAACTCGGAGCCGTCGACGATTCGCGCGATCACCTCGCGCACGTCGTACGGGATGCGAAATTCCCGTGAGACGATTCCGTAGAGGTCCTCCGCCGGGTAAGCCGGTGCGACGGGCTCGCGCATCGCGAACGGCAGCTCCTTGCGCCAGTTCAGGTTCGAGACGATCTCCCGCACCATCTGCAGAGCCTCGGTGTCGTTGGCCGCGAGATAGTCGGTGACGCCGGAGATGCGGCTGTGCACGTCGCCGCCGCCCAGCGATTCCGCATCGACCACCTCGCCGGTGGCCGCTTTCACCAGCGGCGGCCCGCCCAGGAAGATCGTGCCCTGGTTGCGCACGATCACGGCCTCGTCGCACATCGCGGGCACGTAGGCGCCGCCCGCCGTGCAGGAGCCCAGCACGGCCGCGATCTGCGGGATGCCGCGCGCGGACAGGCGCGCCTGGTTGTAGAAGATGCGGCCGAAATGGTCGCGATCCGGAAACACCTCGTCCTGCTTCGGCAGGAAAGCGCCGCCGGAGTCGACGAGGTAGATGCACGGCAGCCGGTTCTGCTCCGCGATCTCCTGTGCGCGCAGGTGCTTCTTCACAGTGAGCGGGTAATACGTGCCGCCTTTCACGGTGGCGTCGTTCGCGACGATCATGCACTCGACGCCGCTCACGCGCGTGATGCCGGCGACGATGCCCGCTGCCGGCACCTCGTCGTCGTACACCTGCCAGGCGGCGAGCTGCCCGATCTCCAGGAACGTGGCGTCGTCGTCCATGAGCATGCGGATGCGATCCCGCGGCAGGAGCTTGCCGCGCGCGAGGTGCTTCTCGCGTGCCCGCTCACCGCCGCCGCGCGCGATGCGCTCGCGAATGTCGTGCAGCTCTCGCGCGAGCCTGATGTTGACGGCAGCGTTCTTCTCGAATTCTTCCGACGTGCTCTTGATCTTCGTTCTGATGATTGTCATCTGGACCTTGCTGCGCGAGCGCACAACGTGCGCTGCGAATCCTGGTAAGGTGCCGAACCCGTCGCGCGCGGTGCGGGCTCCTACGCCCCCGTGGCGTTGAACAGCTCGCGCCCGATCAGCATGCGGCGAATCTCGCTCGTGCCGGCGCCAATCTCGTACAGTTTCGCGTCGCGCCACAGCCGTCCCGCCGGGTATTCGTTAATATAGCCGTTACCGCCGAGCGCCTGCACCGTTTCGCCGGCCATCCACGTGGCCCTTTCGGCGGCGAGCAGGATGCAGGCGGCCGCATCGAAGCGGGTCGTGCGGCCCGCGTCGCACGCCCGGGCGACGGTGTAGACGTAAGCGCGCGACGAGTTCATCGCCGTGTACATGTCGGCGATCTTCCCCTGCATGAGCTGGAAGCTGCCGATCGGCCGGCCGAACTGCTTGCGGTCGTGCACGTACGGCATGACGACGTCGAAGCACGCGCGCATGATGCCGAGCGGCCCGCCGGCGAGGACCACGCGCTCGTAGTCGAGGCCGCTCATCAGGATAGCGGCGCCCTGCCCTTCGTGCCCGAGCAGGTTGTCGCCCGGCACGATGCAGTCCTCGAGCACGATCTCGCCGGTATCGGACCCGCGCATGCCGAGCTTGTCGAGCTTCTGCGCCCGCGAGAAGCCCGGCATCCCCGGCTCCAGGATGAACGCGGACAGGCGCGGCTCGTCACCGTCGCTGCCCGTCCTCGCGTACACGACCACGACGTCGGCCTCGGGGGCGTTCGTGATCCACATCTTGCTGCCGTTCAGCACCCAGTCGTCGCCACGCCGGACTGCGTGCGTCTTCATCCCCATGACGTCCGAGCCAGCGCCCGTCTCGCTCATGGCGAGCGCACCGACGTGCTCGCCCGAGATCAGCTTCGGCAGGTATTTGCGCTTCTGCGCCTCCGTGCCCCAGCGGCGGATCTGGTTCACGCACAGGTTGGAGTGGGCGCCGTAGGACAGGCCCACCGAGGCGGAGGCACGGCTCAGCTCCTCCATGGCGACGACGTGCTCGAGGTAGCCGAGCCCGGCGCCGCCGTGCTCCTCCTCGACGGTGATGCCGAGCAGCCCGAGCTCGCCCAGCTTCGGCCAGAGGTCCCGGGGAAACGTGTTGCTGCGGTCGATCTCCGCGGCGCGCGGCGCGATCGCGTCGGCCGCGAACGCGCGCACCGTCTCGCGCAGGAGATCGATCTCCTCGCCGAGCGAAAAATCGAAGTCGAACATGGCCCTGCCCTCCGGGTACGCCACCGGATTCTGGGTGGCGTCGGCGGCGGACTCCATACCATGGGCGGGGTAGGCGCGCCCGGTGGCGCGCGGTGCGCGCTACGAGCGGCCGAGCTCGTCGATCAGCAGCGAAAAGAGCTCGTACTGGGAGCGGATGTTGAGCTTCGCGAACAGGTTGCGCTTGTGCACCATGACCGTGCCGGGCGCGATGTCGAGCTCGCGGGCGATGGACTTGGACGAGTGCCCGCGCAGCAGGAGCTGGCTGACCTGCCGCTCGCGTTCCGTGAGCACCGATTCCCCGAAGCGCTCGAAACAGCGCTTCAGGCTGCGATCGACGCGGTCTTCCGCCGCGTCGGCGGGCCGCGAAGGGCGGAGGGCCCAGATGCGCTGCAGGGATGCCTGCACGAACGGCTCTACCAGCTCGAGGCGGGAAAGCTCGCCACGCGTGAAGCGCCGGTGCCGGCGCCCGACCACGAGCACGACGGTCGTGGCGGGCGTCACGTCCGCGAAGAAATCCATCTCGTCGAGGAGGTGCGTACGCTCGCAGTACTGCCGGTAGTACTCGCTGGAGCGGAAACGGTCCGGCAGCTCGTCGCGGAACCGGCACAGGTTCGCCTTGCGGTCGCCGGTCGCGAGCTGGTAGAGCGGATCGAGGAGATAGGGGCCCGCCAGGTAGCGGTCCAGGTAGTGCTTCGCGCCGGCCGGCTCCAGCGTGTGGTGCAGCACCTCGGGGCGGGCGTCCCTGTGGAAGGCCATGATGCACGTGCCCTCGTGGGTCACGGCCTGCCCGACGGCATCGGTCAGGGCCGCGGCGGCGGCCTCCGCCGTCGTTGCCCGCACGGCCCCGGCGACCGCCTCGTGCCACTCCGGCCGGTTGAAAACACCCTTCACGCTGCGGTGCGACGCGCGCTCCTACAAGGCACTGTCGCCGGTCTCGCCCGTCCTGATCCGCAGGACCTGCTCGAGAGGCGTCACGAAAATCTTGCCGTCGCCGACCTTGCCGGTCTTGGCGCTGTTGATGATGGCCTCGATGACCTCGTCGACCCGCTCGTCGGGAACGGCGACCTCCACCTTCGCCTTCGGCAGGAAATCGACCACGTACTCCGCCCCACGGTAAAGCTCGGTATGCCCGCGCTGCCGGCCGAAGCCCTTGACCTCGCTGACCGTCATCCCCTGCACGCCGACCTCGTTCAAGGCATTGCGCACGTCATCCAGACGGAACGGTTTGATGATCGCCGTGACGAGCTTCATACGGGAAGATCCTGCACCGGAAGACGGCCCGTATTCTAGGGTCTGTCGGTCATCTTTTCACCCGCCGCGTGGGCGGTCAGAGCATCACGGTACCGCCGTCCACCATGATCGTCTGGCCGGTCACCAGGCGGCTGCCGTCGCCGGCGAGAAACAGCACCGTGCCGACGATGTCCCCGGTCTCGAGCCGGCGGCGGATCGCCTGCTGGGCAATGGTGACCTCGAGGGCCCGGTCCAGCTTTTCCCGGAACACCTCGTTCGTCGCCGCGGTGTCCACGATGTTCGGCGCCACCGCGTTGACGCGGATGTTGAAGCGGCCGAGCTCGCGCGCGAGGCCGCGCGTGGCGCCGATCACGGCGGCCTTCGAGGCGGTGTAATGCAGGCCGTTGGGCATGCCGTAGGTAGCGGCCAGCGAGCTCACGTTCACGATCGACCCGGACCGCCGCTCCTTCATCGCGGGCACCACGGCGCGGCAGCACTGCCAGATGCTCTTGACGTTGACGTTCATCACCGCATCCCATTCGGCCTCGTCGAGCTGCTCGAACGGCACGAAGTGCAGGCTGCCGTAGAGCGCGGCGTTGTTCACGAGGACGTCGATGCGCCCGAACGCATCGAGGACGCTTTGCGCCAGCGCGCTGACGTCCGCGTAGCGTGTGACGTCCGTTCTCATGCCGATGCCGCGCGCTCCCGCCGCTTCGATTTCGGCCAGCGTGTCGGCGCAGTCGCGCAGGTCGCAGACCGCCACGGCGGCGCCGCGGCGCGCGAACTCGAGCGCGTACTCCCGGCCGAGGCCCCGTGCGGCGCCGGTCACGATCACCACCTTGTCGTCGAATCGCATGGGACCCGCTCCTGTGCTGCCCTCGACAATCACCGCGTTTCGCACCGATTCGACGCTCGCGGCGCCGCTCATTCTACGGAAAATCGCCTCCGGAGGTGTTGAACGGTGACGAGAGCAGTGCCATGGCTGGCGCTCGTCGCGCTCGCCGTTGCCGCGGCGGCGCCCGCGGCCGACCGCGCGACGCGGCAACGGGAAACCGAGTGCGAGGCGGTCAAGGAGCAGATCCGCGCGCTCCAGGCGCGCCTCAGGCGCGGCTACGACGCGGCCGAGGGAGTGCGCATCAACGAGAAGCTGCTCGAGCTGCGCAAGCGACGCGCGAAGCTGTGCCGGTTCACCTAGCGGGCGAATTGCCGCGGCAGGTCCTGCCAGCAGGCGCGGTAGTCGGCCAGCCGGTTCGGGCTCTCCAGCGCGAGGCGCGTCGGCTGGATGACGTAGCGCGACTCGAACATGAACGCCATCGTGTCGTCGATCTTCTCCGGTTCCGGGCCGGCGGCGGTCGCCTGCTCCCACGCGGCCTGGTCGGGCCCGTGGCCGGACATGCAGTTGTGCAGGGTGGACCCGCCGGGCACCAGCACCCCGCCCGCCTTCGCGTCGTAATCGCCGTAGATGAGGCCCATGTACTCGGACATCACGTTGCGGTGGTACCAGGGCGGGCGGAAAGTGTCCTCCATCACCAGCCAGCGTGGCGGAAAGATCGCGAGGTCCACGTTGGCGGTGCCCGCCGTGTCCGACGGCGACGTTAGCACCGTGAAGATGGACGGGTCCGGGTGGTCGTAGCTGATCGAGCCGATCGTGTTGAATCGCCGCAGGTCGTAGCGGCAGGGTGCGAGATTGCCGTGCCAGCCCACCACGTCGAGCGGCGAATGACCGATGCGGCACGCGAACAGCCTGCCGCCGAACTTCGCCACCAGCTCGAACTCCCCTTCACGGTCCTCGAAAGCGGCGACGGGCGTTTCGAAGTCGCGGCGGTTGGCGAGCCCGTCGCTGCCTATGGGCCCACGCTCGGGCAGCTCGAGCTTCCGGCCGTAGTTCTCGCAGACCCAACCGCGAGCCGTGCCGTCGGGGAGCACGACCCGGAACTTCATGCCGCGCGGCACGACGGCGATGTCGCCGGGACCGGCCTCCAGCACGCCACACTCCGTGTGCAGCCGGATCCTGCCCTGCTGCGGCACGAGCAGGAGCTCGCCGTCGGCATCGTAGAAGAAGCGATCCTCCATCGAGCGGTTCGCGCAGTAGACGTGCACGCCGATGCCCGCCTGCAGCCGGACGTCGCCGTTGGCCGCCACGGTCATGAGCCCCTGCACGAAGTCCGTGGGCGCGTCGGGGACGGGCCACGGCTCCCAGGCGAGCTGGTTCGGCGTCGGCTCGACCTCCTCGACGGGAGCCGTGCGCAGCAGGCCGGCGTCGATCGGCCGGAACTCGTCGTGAATCACGGACGGGCGAATGCGATAGAACCAGCTCCGGTAGTTGGCCTTCGAAGGCGCCGTGAACGCGGTACCGCTGAACTTCTCGACGTACAACCCGTGAGGCGGCCGTTGCGGCGAATTGCGGCCCTCCGGCAGCGTGCCGGGCAATGCCTCGGTCGCGAACTCGTTCGCGAACCCGGTCATGTAGCGCAACGGTGCTGGTTCGGACTTCATCTCCTCAAAACCTCCTCACCTGCTGTTCGATCGCGCCGAAAATGCTGCGCCCCTGCCGATCCAGCATCTCGATCCTGACCGTGTCGCCGAAGCGCAGGAACGGCGTCTTCGGCTCGCCGTGCTCCAGGATCTCCAGCATGCGTCGCTCCGCGATGCAGCTCGAGCCGCGCGACCGGTCGTAGTTGGAGACCGTCCCCGAGCCGATGATCGTGCCGGCGCCGAGGCGGCGGGTTTTCGTGACGTGCGCGATGAGATCGCGGAAGTCGAACGTCATGTCGACGCCGCAGAGCGGCTCGCCGAAAAGCTTGCCGTTGACTTCCGTGCGCAGGGGCAGGTGGAACTTCCCGTCGGCGAAGTCGTCGCCGAGCTCGTCCGGCGTCACGGCCACGGGGGAGAACGCGGTCGACGGCTTGGACTGGTAGAAGCCGAAGCCCTTGGCCAGCTCGGCCGGGATCAGGTTCCGCAGCGAGACGTCGTTGACCAGCATCAACAGGCGGATGTGACGCTCCGCATCCTCGCGGCGCGTCTGCATGGGCACGTCGTCCGTGATGACGGCGGTTTCCGCTTCCATGTCGATGCCCCAGTCTTCGGACACGGCCACGATCGGATCGTTCGGGCCGAGGAAGTCGTCGGAGCCGCCCTGGTACACGAGCGGGTCGTGCCAGAAGCTCTCCGGCAGCTCGGCGCCCCGCGCCTTGCGCACCAGCTCCACGTGGTTGACGTACGCGCTGCCGTCCACCCAGTGGTAAGCGCGGGGCAACGGTGCCGCCACCTCGGCGGTCGCGAACGGGATCTCGCCGCCCACGGACCCCGCCTCGAGCTGCTCCGCCACTTCCGCGAGGAACGGGGCGGTCTCCTCCCACGCGTCCAGCGCCGCCTGCAACGTCGGCGCGATGTCCGGGACCGGCACGGCCCGGGTCAGGTCACGGCTGACGACCACGAGCGTTCCGTCGCGGCCGCCGGATTTGAGGCTGGCCAGTTTCAATGTCGCCTCCCTGTGTAGCCCGGCTATTGTAGCCGGATTGGTTGCTAATGAAACCATCTACCCGCACTGCGGCGGGCGCTCATTGTCGGGGGCGACGGGGGGATTGGCCAGCCGCGGGCCCGCGGGACGCGGAGGATTGCTCGGCCCGGGCCCGCCGGTCGGCGGGGGATCGGCCAGCCCGGCCCGCCCGTCGGCGGGCCGGGAGGCGAAGCCGCTCAGGCGGCGAACTGCTCTTCTTCGGTGCTGCCGCTCAGGGCCGTGGTGGAGGAGCAACCGGCCATGACGGTGTTCTGCACGGCGTCGAACCAGCCGGCGCCGACGAAGGCCTGGTGGCGCGCGGCGCGGAAACCGTAGCGCTCGTCCTCGAACTCCTGCTGCTGGAGCTCCGAGTAGGCGTACATGCCGTGCTCGCGGTAGGCGCGGCTCAGGCGGAACATGCTCGAGTTCAGCGCGTGCCAGCCCGCCAGCGTGATGAACTGGAAGCGGTAGCCCATGGCGAAGAGTTCCTCGCGGAAGCGCTTCATGGTGTCGTCGTCGAGGTTCGCTTTCCAGTTGAACGACGGCGAGCAGTTGTACGCCAGCATCCGGTCCGGGTAGCGCTCGTGGATCGCTTCCGCGAAGCGCCGGGCGTGCTCCAGATCGGGCTTGGAGGTCTCGCACCAGATCATGTCGGCGTACGGCGCGTACGCGAGGCCGCGCGCGATCGCCTGGTCGATGCCGGCCCGCGTGCGGTAGAAGCCCTCGACCGTGCGCTCGCCGAGGATGAACGGACGGTCGCGCTCGTCGACGTCGGACGTGATGAGATTCGCCGCGTCCGCGTCGGTGCGCGCGATGAGCACCGTCGGCACGCCGAGCACGTCGGCCGCGAGCCGTGCCGCCGTGAGCTTGCAGATCGCCTCCGAGGTCGGCACCAGCACCTTGCCGCCCATGTGACCGCACTTCTTGGCCGACGAGAGCTGGTCTTCGAAGTGCACGCCCGCAGCACCGGCGCGTATCATGTTCTTCATCAGCTCGAACGCGTTCAGGTTGCCGCCGAAGCCGGCCTCGGCGTCCGCCACGATGGGCGCGAACCAGTCGATGCTGTCGTCGCCGGCGAGCGCGTGGATCTCGTCCGTGCGTATCAGCGCGTTGTTGATGCGCTCCACCATCTTCGGCACGGAATCGGCGGGATACAGGCTCTGGTCCGGGTACATCTCACCGGCGCTGTTGCCGTCGCCGGCGACCTGCCAGCCGGAGCAGTAGATGGCCTCGAGCCCGGCCTGCACTTCCTGGATCGCCTGGTTGCCGGTCAGCGCCCCGAGCGCGCATACCGGGCGGTCGCCGTTGAGCAGCCGCCAGAGCTTCTCCGCACCGCGGCGGGCAAGCGTGTGCTCGATGCGGACCGTGCCGCGCAGGCGGACGACGTCGGCGGCACTGTAATCCCGCCGGATGCCCCGCCAGCGGGGATTCTCGGCCCAATCCTGGTCCAGCTCGCTGATCTCCCGTGTCCTGTCCATCGGTGCTCTCCTGTAATCGCCGGAACTCGGGTAGTATCGTAACGAGGCAAGTAGCGACAATTTCACAAAAGAAATTTCACAGTGTTAATTTCACAAAGGTGAACGAGTCATGACGAGCGGCCAGGGGTTGCTGCGCAAGGCGCATTTCGTGGGCAGCAAGATCCGCAACCTGCGCAAGCGCAACCAGCTCACGCTCGAGGACCTCTCCGTGCGCTGCATCCAGCTCGACCGCGAGGCAGCGCCGTCGGTCTCGTACCTGTCGATGATCGAGAACGGCCGCCGTGTGCCGTCCGAGCGCCTGCTCGAGACCATCGCGGAGATCTTCCAGAAGGACGTACGCTGGTTCTTCGACGAGACGCTCGAGACGGAGCCGATCGAGGTCCCCGCCCCGCCGAGCGTGACGGACCCGTTGCCTTTCGAGCCGAAGTTCCTGTTTTCGAACGCCCAGCTCCAGGCAGCGATCCCGGAGCTCTTGTCGCAGACCGGCACGACCGGTCGCCAGTTCGCCCATCTCCTGATCCGCGCCCACCAGGAAGCGCATCACAACCGCTTCCCCGACCTCGAGCGCGCCGCCGAGAGCGTCGGCGCGAAGCGCTTCCCGCTCACGGTGGAAGACCTCGCGGGGATCGCGCGGCAGCTCGGTCTCACGGTGCGCTGGTTCGATCATCCCCCGTTCCGCGAAAAAGGCGCGCCGGATGCGCCCGCCGTGTGGACCCTGGTCCGCTCGTTCTTCGAGGCGCCGCGCACGGTGTGGATCAATCGCCAGCTCGAGCGCCAGCGCGGGCGCGTCAAGTACGACCTTGCGAACCACATCGCGCACAAGGTGCTGCATGACGGTGACGGGGCACGCTCCCCGCAGATGGCGGGCGGCGGCGTGCTCGAGCATCATCACGGCAGCGACTGGCCGCACCTCGAAGCCCGGGATACGCTGCATGCCTGGCGCGATTTCGAGTGCAGCTACTTCGCGAGCGCCCTGCTGGCGCCGAAGATGCCGTTCCGGCAGTTCCTCGCGCGCCACGCCTACGCGGTCGATATCGCGGGCAAGGTCGATCTCTCGACCACGCTGCACATGCGGCGGATGTCCAGCGTGTCACCCTACCGGCACTGGCATTATTTCGACGCCTATCCGCCCGGGAACCTGCGTGCGGTGTACCGCGGCAACGGCATTCCGCTGCCGTGGGGGAACATGCGCGCGGTGCCCGATCCGTGCCGCCACTGGGCGGTATTCCGCATGCTGAACACGCGCTCGTCGCGTCCCTCCGCGCAGATCTCGATCCTGCGCAACGGCGACGACGCCAGACTCTACTGCTGCGAGACGGTGCGCAGCCGCGATGCGGCCGGGAACGCGCACGTCGTGTGCGCGGGCATCGATCTCGCGCCGGCGCTCGCGTCCCAGGGGATCGACGCGCGCGAGGTCATCGACGAGATCGAGGCGGGCTGCCGCCGCGGCGGCGGGAGCGCCCCGATCCCGCGCGGCGCGCGCCGCAAGCTCGAGACCGTGAGCAAGATCCTCAACATCGGCTGGATCACCGAGGGCGCGGCGGGTGAGGCGAAGATCATCTGCCCGCGCAGCTCGGCCTGTCCGCGCGAGAAGCACTGCCTCGGCCGTGCCGCCGCGCGCCGCGAGCCCGGTATCGACGAGCTCCTCCACACCCTCACCGCCCAATCCGCGTAGCACGCAGCGCACGCAGCGGTGCGGCCTGCGCCCGCAGGAGCGCCCACCGCGCACGACCGACGACGTTGGCGCGCATTCCCGCTCGAACGCCATGCTCGCTCCGACACACCCTCAGAACCCGCCCCGAGCATCGTTCATGCCCGGCCCGGAACCGTGCCGCGGAGCCGTGGCCGGGGGGTGTCCCTGGGGGAAATAAAGCGGACCGAGGACACGGCGGAGCAGCGCGGCGCGGAGCGCACCGCCCACGCCGATGTCCGCGCTGCTCCGCCGTGTCCGCATGGGAGCCATTCCCCCAGGGACCCCCCCGGTCGCGGCGGAGCATCAGCTTCGATCCCAAAACGGGCATGAACGATGCGGTGGCCGGGGCCCGCGCCAGCGGGCATGAACGATGCGGTGGCCGGGGTCTGTGCCAACGGGGATGAACGATGCGATCCCAGAGGTCGGCGCCACGAAGGCAAGCCCCGTTCGGGTGGCGCCGGACGGGATCAGGCGGGGAAGAAATCGATCGGCTTGGTCGTGGTGATCGGCTCGACGTCCTTGGGCTCGAAACGGAACATCAGCACCCGCTGCACAAGCTTCTCTTCCATCTCCGGGTTGTTGAGCTCGCTCGAGACCACCTCGCAGAACGTGACCTCGCCCGACGGGGCGATCGTGAGCCGCAGCACCAGCTTGCCCTGCAGCGTCGGGTCGGCGCGCAGCGCACGGTTGTAGAGGGCGAAGATCGCGCCCTTGTTGCGGTCGAACACGAGCTCGATCTCTTCGCGGCTGCGCGAGGGCTTGCCGCTCACGCCCGAGCGCACGGCCTCGGCGCCGCCGCCGTCGCCGACCGCCGCGACCGGGTTCTCGACCTGCGTGGTCGCCCTCCCGGCAAGGCCCACTCCCCCCGTGTCGCGGCTCATCGCGGCCGTGTTGATGCCGCCGCTGGACGCGCCGACCTTCGAGGTGAGCATCGAGCGCTCGTTGCGCTCGGCGCGGCCCGCCGCGGTGGCGAGCGGCCGCGCGTCCGCCACGCGCTCGGCGATGGCGCTGTCGCGCAGGGAAGCCAGGCTCTCGGTGAACGGCAGGAGAGCGGCCTCCGCCCGTGCCCGCGCGCGCTCCGTGCGATCGGGAGGCGGCGGCTCGCGGGTAGGCTCGGGCTGGGGCTCGACCCTGCGCTCGACCGGCTGCTCGACGACGGGCTCCGGTTCGGGTTGCACGACCTCCTGCTGCTGCACGGGCGGCGGTGGCGGGGGCGGCTTGTGCTCCAGGAGGAGCTTCGCGATGCGCGGGGGAATCTCGACCACGTCGGCCGGGTCCACGCCGGGCGTCGGGATCCACGGCCAGACGGCGCCGAGAACGCAGGCGATCGCGAGCACGACGAGGAGCAGCTTCCTGAATCGCTGCTCCTCCTCCGTGCGGGTCCACGGCAGGTCGTACTCCCTGTAGTACGGGATGTCCACGGCTCCGCTCCGCCTATCTCGCTGCCGTCAGTTGCTCGAGCTGGTCCGAGCTCTTCTGCATGACGGCGAGGGAGATGCGGCCGTAGTCGGCCGCCGTGCAGGTCGCCATCACCTTCTTGAGCAGCCTGTAGGGGATGTCGCGGTCCCCCATGATCGTCACCTCGCGGGACGCGATCGCCTCATCGCTCGCGTCCCCGCCATCCAGCGCGCGCCGGTTCTGGCGCAACAGCGCCTCGCGCAGTGCCGGGATCTCGACCCCGGGCTGGGAAAGCACGTCGGTCACGGCTGCCACGGGCTCGCCCTGCACGAGGATCTGCTCCTCGCTCACCAGCACGACGACGTTCACCTCCGGCTTCTCCTCGGCGACCGACTCCGGCAACTGCACGTCCTTCGTGCTCGGCAGCGTCTCGACCTCACCCGAGTTCACGAGCAGGAAGAAAACCAGGATCGTGAAGATGTCCATCAGCGAGACG
Organism: Woeseiaceae bacterium; assembly: GCA_035304345.1. GTDB lineage: Bacteria > Pseudomonadota > Gammaproteobacteria > Steroidobacterales > Woeseiaceae > IDS-8. Next base: position 94,091 of record DATGQE010000104.1, read on the forward strand.
AGGTGCAGGCCGCCCGCCGAGCTTTTCGCCCGGCGGTGCCGCTTCTCCATTCGCTTGGCGCGCTGCGACTTCTGCATCGGCTCAGGCTCCGTCGCGCGGCGGCGCGTCGCCGATCGAGATGTCCGGGAACAGGTCGCGGCGCACGATGCTGCCGTTCTCGACGGACTGGCTGACGCGTACGCGGTCCATCACCTGCACCAGCGTGTCGTAGGCGATGTCGGCTTCGAGCAGGATCGCGGCATCCGTCTTGGTCGGGTAGTCGGCCTTGATTTCCTCGAGCTTCCTGCCGAGTGCCGCGAAGTCGTACTCGCCGCCTTCGCTCGGATACACGCCGAATGCGCCGAGGTTGCGGTCGCCCACCTGGATCTCGTGCTCGCGCACCACGATCTCGAGCTGGAACACCGGTGCGTCCGCGGCGCTCGTCCCGTCGGAGGCACCCGGGAGGTAGAGCTCCAGGATCGCCATGCGCGAGAACACCGCCGTGATCAGCAGGAACGGCACGAGGATCACCATCAGGTTCATGAAAACCGTGATGTTGAGCTCCGCCGTTTCGGCGTTGCGACGGCGATGGCGACCCGAGACCACGTTCAGGCTCCGGCGGGCTTGAGCTGCCGCTCCGTGATGGCGTTCAGGAACTTGACGCTCGCCATCTCCAGGCTGTCGATGATCTGGTTCGTCTTCGTCTGCAGCAGCGCGTGGACCAGGAGCAGCGGAATGGCGACGATCAGGCCGAACGCGGTCGTGTTCATCGCGACCGAGATGCTCGCGGACAGGAGCTCCGCCTTGTCGGCCGGGTTCGCGTTCGCGACGGCCGTGAACGCCTGGATCAGGCCGATGATCGTGCCGAGCAGCCCGAGCAGGGTGGCGATGTTCGCGAGGGTCGCCAGGTAGTGAGTGCGCTTCTCGAGGCGCGGGAGCACCTCCATCAGGCTCTCCTCCATCGCCTTCTCGACGTCGTCACGCCGGCGCGCGGATTTCACCCGGTACAGGCCATAGGTGAGAATCGAGGCGATCGCAGCCTTGGACTTCGCGGTGATCGAGGCCGCTTCCTGGAAGTTGCCAGCCTTCAGGAACGGCACGATCTTCTTCCACAGCGCCCGGTTGTTCGCGCCCGACAGCGTGAGGTAGGTCCAGCGCTCGATCGCGATCGCCACGCCGAGCGCGAACACGATGAGGATCGGGTACATGAAGACCCCGCCCTCCTGGAAAAAGCGCACCACGGCGCCAAGAGTGTCCATCTGCTTGCTCCCTTCCGTTCAGCCCGTCGAATTCAATCCCGTGCGGCGCGGCCGTCCGCCTCGCCGTACAGGTCCGAGTAGTAGTCCACCTGCCGCAGGAACTCCTCGCGATCCAGGGGCGCGAGCGCCTCGTCGAGCAGCGTGTTCACGGGGCGGCCCATCAGCGCACCGGGATCGGACTTGCGCCACGGCACGATGTACAGAACCTTCGGCAGCTCGCGGTTGCCGGTGATCTCAGTGCGATCGAGCACGATCTCGTCCATCGCGCCCGACGAAGCCGACGTATCGACGCGCGGCATCGGCTCGCCGGCCTCCGCGGCGGTTGCGGCGGACTCGTCCGCTGCGGGTGCTTCCTGCGCGCGGGCATCGGCGGCCGCGAGCAGGCAGGCGAACGCGACGAGGCGCGGGATCGTCACTGGCCGCTCACGTTGGCGGTACGCTGGTTCGCCGCGACGCGCCGCTTCAGGTCCACGATCCATTTCGCCACCTGCTCGTCTTCCCCGGACAGCTCCTGGTAGCGCTCGAAATGCTGTAGCGCGGCATCGAGCTGCTGGAGATAAAGCTCGTAGAGGACCCCGAGGTTGTAGTGTGCCAACGGGTACTCGGGATCCGCTGTGACGGCTTTCAAATATGCCGCCTCCGCATCCTCGAAGCGGCCCTGGCGCCGCCGCAGCATGCCGAGCTGGTTCAGCGCGGCCGCGTGCCCCGGTGCGAGCTCGAGCGCGCGGATGAGCGCCGCCTCCACGGCCGCGTCGTCCTGCTTCGCCGCGTACAGGATGGCGAGGTTGACGTGCGCTCCAGGATAATCCGGGTACTCGAGCACGAACGTCTCGAGCAGGAGCTCGGCTTCCGTGGCGTCGCCCTCCGCCATCGCGGCAACGGCCTGCTCGTAACGCGTGCGCGCTGCGGCCGGCACTGCCGGCGATGCCGCTCCGGCTCCTTCCGCGACCGCGGAGGGCCCGGGCCGCGGACCGGACGCGCAGCCCGCCGCCACAAGGAGCAGCACGCAACCCGGCCACAGGCACGCGCGGCGCGCGCCGCCGGCGCTTGCGACCCGCCGGTGAAGCGGGGCACGCCTTTCAGAACAAACTCGTGACCACATCTTCACTGCGCTCCAGCTTCGCGTAGCGCGCCGGCACGAGCTCGGCCAGGGCCGCGTAGCTCTTCTCGACCCATTCGTCCCACACTCCCAGCGCGACGCGGGCCACGTTGGCCTCGTAGAGCTCGATCGCCTTCTCCTCGAACGGGAATGCCTGCTCCTCGAGCAGGAGCTCGTACTGCGCCAGCGCCTCGCTGTCGAGGTCGGCGGGCCGTTCCGATTCCATGAGGTCGCGGCCGAACTCGCGGTACACCTCGCCGAGACGGTAAGTGGCCGCCGTCGTCACCTCGGCGACGCCGTAATCGGCGGCGCGCCCGTACGCGGCGAGCACCTCTTCCATGCGTTTCCTCTTCACCTCCAGGCTTGCGGCCAGCGGCTGGGTGATGCGCGCCGCGAGGAAGCGCCGGTGCGCCGGCTCCGCGAGCTCCAGGGCGGCCTTCGCGGCGAGGTAACGGGTTCGGTCCGACCGCTCGGCGCCCGCGCCCGCATCCGCCGCCACGATGTCGTTCAGGAGCCCGATGCGCGTGCGGGCATCGCCGCGGGCCTCGGCGAGCTCCGCCAGTCGCGCGAGCGCCTCGATCGATTCGCCCACCGGTTGCGGCCACTGCGCGACGATGCGCTCGAGCACGGCCGCTTCGCGGTCGTGGCTTGCCGCGGCCGCGTACAGCTCCGCCGCCTGCCACAACGCCTCGCGGCGGACGGCCTCCTTGACGGATTCCGTGTCGGCCACGCGTTCGAGCTCGCGCGCGGCCTCGGTGCCGCGGCCGGTCTCGAGGTAGGCGACCGCAAGCTTCTGCGTGACGTCGTCGCCGAAGCGGCTGTCCGGGTGCTCGCGGCGGAAGTCCTCCAGCACGGCCGCGGCCCGGTCCCATGCCTGCAAGCCGATGAGCGCGGCGGCGGCATCGTATTCCGCCGTCTCGCGGATCGGGGAATCGGGCACTACGCGGCCGACGCGCATGAAATGCGCGACGGCGCCCTCGACGTCGTCGGCCTCGCGCGCCCGCTCGCCCTGCTTGTAGATCGACGAGGCAATGCGCTCCTGCACGTCGCGCACCGCCTCCGCATCGTCGGCGGGCGTGAGCGGCTGCAACCGGTAATAGGCGGCTTCCGCCTCCGCGTAGCGACCGCGATCGAACTCCGAGTGGGCGATCACCGTCCAGGCCGTGCGTGCGAGGTCGTCGCGGACCGGCGGCGTCTTCGCGACGACGGCGTGGCCGACCCTGACCGCGAGGTCGAGCTCGCCTTCGCGGAACAGGTCTTCGGCGATCGCAGTCAGCACGGTGCCGGATTCCGGGTGCTCCGGATACGTTTCGGCGAAGCGCAGCCCGCTGTCCTGCCAGCGCGCGTGCCAGGCCGCGCGGGCGGCGCCGCTCAGCGCCTTCTCGTGCTCGACATAGGCGAGAATGGCCGCATAGCCCGCCTCCGCCGAGCGTGCGTGGCGCGGGTATTCGTAGGCCGTACGCTCGTACTCCACTGCGGCCGCAGCGAAGTCGCGGCTCTCGAAGAGGATCTCGGCGAGCAGGAAGTGGGTGCTCGCGCTGTCGGGCTCGCCCGGGAACCAGTCCAGGTAGCGGCGGTACCAGCGTGCCGCCTCCCGGTAGTCGTCCGCCGTGCCCTTCCCTTGCGCGCGCGCGTGGTGATAGCGGGCGAGGTCCGTCAGGTTCGCCTTGACCTCGGCGACGACTTCGGGATTCGCGGCGGGCGGGTTGTGGCGCCAGTACTCGCTGTGCATGCCGTAGCGCTCGACGAAATCCCGCTTGCCCTCCAGCACCAGGGCGGGGAAGTTGCCGCGCCGGTAGGCCTCGATCGCCCGGATCTCCAGCAGCGGGGCCTTGGCGTGCCAGGGATGCTGCTCGGCGAATGCCCGGAAAGCCTGCGCCGCGTCGACGTAGCGCTCCTTCTCGAGGTAGAGGTCGCCGAGGTTCATGAAGATCACGTAACCGTATTCCGGCGTGCCGTGGCGCTCGAAGCGATGCCGGATGCTGTCCGCGCCGTCCATGTAGGAGAAGGTGATGCTGAGGACGCGGAACGTGTCCTCCACCAGCTCCTTCTCGGCCCGGGATAGCGCCGGGAGCCGCTCGTCGCCCGCGACGACCTCCACTCCCGCGAGCTTGCGATCGAGCAGCGCGAAGAACGGCTGCAGGCTTTCGTCGTGCCGCGCGAGCTTGAAAAGCGACCAGCCGAGCTTGTACAGGGACTGCTCGTAGAAGCGCGAGGAATCGCCGCGGGCGACCACCTGCGCATACGCCTCCTGCGCAGCGGCGTACTCGCTGCGCAGGAACAGCATCTCGCCCCGCCGGAACTGCACCTCGGCGGCCAGCGGTGTGTCGGGAAAGCGCGCGACGAGCTCGTCGAGCACGCGCAACGCGTCGTCGGGCCTGCCGCCGATCTCGTAGGCACGTGCGAGCTGGTACAGCACCGTGTCGGTGCGCCGGTAGTCGGGATAGGACTCCAGGAGCCGCTGGAACAGCACGATCGCGTCCTCGAACGCCGCGTCCGTCGCTGCGCCCCCGTCGGCCTGGCCGGCCTGCGCGGCTTCGAGCTCGAGCTCCGCGAGCCGCCGCATCGCCTCCGCACGCAAGCCGGGGTCCTCGGAAACCAGGTCGAGGAACGCCCGGTAGCTTTCACGTGCGCGCTCGCTGCCGTCGGCGATCGTCCCGCCGGGCGGCAGCTCGACGGTCCGGTCGGCCAGGCTCGCGATCGTCTTCTCCCGGTCGTCCGCGTGCGCGGGCCACGCGAGCGCGAGCAGCGCGAGCGATGCGGCGGCGCGGCCGAGGCCGTTCACGGCGCCCCTCCGGCCGCCGCCGAGCGGTCGTAGAGGGCCGCCAGCGCGAAGCGCGCCTGGACCGTGTACGTCTCGATGCGCTCCTTCTGCTGCTCGAGCTCCGCGATCGCGATGGTCTCGAGATGAGCGCGGTGGCGGAGCGCGGCACGATCCACGCGGGCGAGCAGTGCATCGATGCGGGGCCCGAGCGCGGCCACCCGGCGTGCAAAGCCGGCGAGGACCTCGGGCTCGGTGCGCATGGCGTGCTCGACGGAGCGGCGGGCCCGGTGCGTCTCGACGAGCGCCTCGCCGGTGTCACGCAATGCGCGGCGCAGCGTCCACAGCCGCGCCTTGAACTCTTTCTCGAGCTGCCATTGCAGGACGCCTTTCAGCAGGCGGATCTTGCGACGCGCCTCCTCCGCTTCCGGGAGATCGGCGGCGAGCGCCGGCGAGCGCTCGAGCATGGCGATCTCCCCCCACAGGCGGAATTCGTCCGCCGTCGCGAGCGCCAGTGCATCGTGCTCGGCCTCGATCCCGTTCAGGCGTGCGTCGAGCTCCAGCTTGCGGTCTACGAGACCCTGCACGTCGGCGCGCGAGAGCGCCTCCTCTACGCGCGGCAGCCGTTCCGCATAGCCGAGGCGGCGCGTTTCCAGCATGTGGCCGAAGACGTCGATGCTCTCCCGCCAGTCCTCCAGGTTGCGCGCCAGGAACCTGAGGTCGCGATAGTTCTTGAGCGCCTCCTGGAACTCGTGCGTGGCGAGAAGATGGTAGAGGTAGCGCGCCTCCACGCCCTCCGGCAACGCTTCGAGCTTCCAGTACCAGCCGGCGGCGTGCCCCGGGTCGCCCGCCAGGAACTTGTCGAGCAGCGCACCGCCCGCGATCTGCTCGATGGTCGCGTCGATGCGGCCCGCCTCGGCATGGAACGCCTCGATCGCGCGATGGTAATGGTCGACGGCCTGGCTCGTGGCATCGAGCTGCGCCATCGCATACGGCACCGCGAGCAGGGACTCCTGGACCGCCGGGTCGAGCAGGTTGCGCTTCGCGAGCTCCAGCCACGGCACCAGGGCGCGGTCGTAGGCACCGAGCTCCGCATCGGCCCAGCCGAGGCCGAGCAATGCCTTGTTCGAGAACGGGCCGGAAAGGCGGATCCGCTGCAGCGGATCCCGCGCGGCGCCCGCCTCGCCCTCGCGCAGCAGCGCGTAGCCCAGCGCGAGGTTGGCCTTGTCGCGGATGGCGAGCCGCTCCTCGTCGCGTCCCTCGAGGCGGCCGAGAGCGTCGAGGATGGCGGCCGCTTCCGTCACGCGGCCGGCGCGTGCCAGGGCGACGCCGAGGTTGTACCGGGCGTAGGTCATCCACTCGGGCGAGCCCTGCCACTCCCCGAGCAGCCGCGCCGCCTCGTCGAAGCGGCCGGTTTCCATCAGGAGCTGCGCCTCGAGCAGCCGTCGCTCCGGTTCGAGAGACGCGGGAAGCGCCTCCCCGATCAGCGCGAGCGCCTGCTGCGCCTCTTCCGGGTAGCCTCGCTGGTAACGGATCTTCGCGAGGAAGAACCAGGTCCTCGCGCGGACCTCGGGCGACGCGTTGCCGGCCAGGAGGCGCTCGAAGATTTGCGCCGCCTCGAGGTGCTGCCCGTAGGAGAGATAGAGCGCGCCGAGCAGCAGCTCGGCCTCGGCGTCATGGTGCGGCAGCCGGTCGCGCTCGCGTGCCGCGAGCAGGCGCACGATGGCCGAAAAGTAATCCTGCTGGTAGAAGTGGAAGAGCACCTCGCCGTAGGGCGCATCCTCGATCGTGACCGGTCCCTCGGCCGCGCCGGCGTCGGCGGCGTGCACGGCGAACGGCAGGAGGGCGAGCATGCACCACGCGGCCCGGATGCGGCGAGCGCTCAATGCCTACTCCCATTCCCGGATGACGAACTCGGGTTGCTGCTTCGCTGCCCTGTCGGTGATCTGGAGCTCGACGTATCTCGCGCCGAGGCTCTTCGTGAATTTCATGGTGGCACCGCGGCGGTAATCGCGGGCGTGCGGGCCTTTGCCGTCGAACACGGCGGTGAGCTCGTGCTCGCCGACCTCGAGGTTCGCCATGTGCAGGCGGTGCACGCCGCCGCGATGCAGGGCGTCGACCTCGCGCTCCGTGTACAGGTAGTTCGTGACTTCTTTGCCGTCGATCTTCAGGCTCACGGAATCGAGGGCGAAGAACTCACCGACGTCCACCGAGAGAAAGAATGCCACCTGCGAGTTCGCCGGAAACAGGAGCTCCTCCTCGAGCAGGAAGAGATCGCGGTTCAGGTCCAGCACCTCGTCCTTCAGCGCCTGGACTTCCCGATCCAGTCCCTGGAACTCCTCGACTGCCGGCTCGTCCTGTGCGTGCACGGGGGAGACGGCGAGCGCGAGGAGCAACGCGAGCCCTGCGATGCGCTTCTCCATTTCCCGCTTCCTCACGCCTGCGTCACCGATCACTCGCGCAACAGCGCGCGAATCTCGGTCAGGTATTTCTCTTCGTATCCCGGCTTGTATCCCTGGTGCACGTGCCGCACGGTGCCGCTCCTGTCCACGAGGATCGTCACCGGCATCGCGTCGACCTGGTACTCGCGGCTCACGGTCTTACCCGCATCGAAGAGCACCGGGAAGCTGACCCCGAGCTCCCGGATCATGTTCATCGCCTTGCCGGAATCGTCGTCAATGTTGACGCCGAGAAGCTGGAAGCCGACCCGCTGGTAGCGGCTGTACAGCTCGTCGAGCAGGGGCATCTCCTGGCGGCAGGGCCCGCACCAGGTCGCCCAGAAGTTGATCATGACGACGTCGCCGCGGTACTCGGAAAGGCGCAGGTTCTCGCCGGTCGCGCTCTTCAGCGCGAAATCCGGCGCGGGCTTCCCGACCAGGGCGACGGACGCGGACACGGCCGTCGCCGCGAGCGCGAGCACGAACCCAAGGAGGACGAGCTTCGATCCCTTCATTGCTGTTCCCCATCGGCAGCCGACCGCCGGCCCGGCGCCGCGCGCTCGCGCGGCTCACGGCCGGCAAAGAACGACCGGCGGCGTGCCCAAAGCCCCCACGCCGCCGGCACGTACGGCCGCGCACGCCCGTGGCGCCCTTGCGGGCGCTGCGCGTGCGACGAGCCATTCGACGAGCGATGGTGACAGCAGCGCACGCCGGGAGCCGTGACCACGATCACAAATGACTCCATGCCGGAGCCCGGAATGCGTCGCACATCAGCGACATAGGCGGCCTGGAGCACCGTTCCCGCCGGAGCGTCTACGGTGGTGTCAGGCCGTCCGAGTAGAAGATGCGCCCTTCGGCATCGATCACGATCGCCTCGTAGTCCGGCAGCGTCGCGATCAGCCGCAAGCCTTCGTCCACGCCCATCACGAACACCGAGGTCGACAGCGCATCCGTGATCACGGCGTCGGGCCCGACGACGGTGACGCTGTGCACGCCCGCGGCCGGCTCCCCGGTGGCCGGTGAAATGATGTGGTGGTAGCGCTTGCCGTCCTCGACGAAATAGCGTTCGTAGTCCCCGGATGTCGAGATGGCCTCGCCTTCCAGCGGCAGCCTGAGCACCACGTCGTCGTCCTCGCGCGGATGGCGGATGCCCACGATCCACGGCTGGCCGCGCCGATCGCCGACGAGCCGCGTGTCGCCGCCCGCCGTGACGATCGCGTGGCGGATGCCGCGCTCGACGAGGATCTCCGCGCCGCGCTCCACGGCATACCCTTTCGCGATCCCGCCGAGATTGATGCGCACACCCGGCTTCAGGAATCGTACGGAGTGGTCCGCCTCGTTCGGCTGCACGAGGCGGTAGTCGATGAGCTCTGCCTCGCGCGCCGTCGTCTCCGCGTCGGGACGCTGGTGCGCGCGAAAGTCGTAGTGCCGGCCCACGCTGTCATAGGTGATATCGAAGGCACCGCGCGTCAGCACCGAGATGTCGAGCGAGCGCACGATGAGATCGTAGAGCTCCTCACCGGCGACCACGGGATGCTCGGCGGCTTCGCGATTGATGAGGGAGATGCGGCTGTCTTCCTTGTAGGTGCTCATCAGCCGGTCGATGCGCTCGAGCTCCGCGAACACGGCCTCGATCGCCTCCCGTCCCGCCTCCCGGTCCTCCTGCCAGAGCTGCACGCTGATCTCCGTGCCCATCATCGGCCGCGCGTCCCGCAGCCACTCCGCGGATGCCGGGAGCGACAGGCCGGCGAGAAGCACGGTGAGCAGGAGCCCCCGGAGCGCCGCCCCCGGCGGCTCTTCCCCCCTTGAATTCCCTAGTCTCGATACCGCCCCGGAGGTATCCTTGCGGCTACGATGCAGCACCGCGGAGGTGGGTTGTGGTGGCATTTCTTGTATTCCTCGCGATCGTCGTCGCGCTCATCGTGTATGCCGTCGGAATCTATAATAATCTGATCAACCTGCGAAATCGCGTGAAAAACGCGTTCGCCCAGATCGACGTCCAGCTCACCCGTCGTTACGACCTGATCCCGAACCTCGTGGAAGCGGTGAAGGGCTACATGAAGCACGAGCGCGAGACGCTCGATGCCGTCATCCGGGCCCGGAACTCGGCTGTCGCCAACCTCGACGCTGCCAAGGCCGATCCCGCGAACGCCGAGGCCATCAAGCGGCTCGGGGAGTCCGAAGGCGCTCTCGGCGCGGCCCTCGGCCGGTTGTTCGCGCTGTCGGAAGCCTACCCCGATCTCAAGGCCAACCAGAACATGATGCAGTTCCAGGAGGAGCTCGCGAGCACCGAGAACAAGGTCGCGTTCGCACGCCAGGCCTTCAACGACGCCGTCATGAACTACAACAACGCGGCGCAGAATTTTCCCAACAACATCATCGCGGGCATGTTCCGGTTCGAGGATGCGAGCTTCCTCGACATCGAATCGCCGGAGAAGCGCGCGGTACCGGAGGTGGCGTTTACCTGACGCCGGGCGCCGTCCCGTTGCGGATGCCCCGGGCGCTTCCCGGCCCCTCCGGCGGCCTCGGGTAGGGTTTCGTTCCGCCCCGGCTTCCGCGGACATCGGCGGGGGGAGTCGTGGATTTTTTCCAGGCACAGGATCGTGCACGACGCGCCACGCGCTGGCTCGTCGTGGCTTACCTGCTCGCGACCGCGCTCATCGTCGCGGCCGTCACGGTCGTCGTCGCGTTCGCGCTGCACACGGGCGGCTATCCCGGCCCTCCCGAGCCCGCGCTCCTCGGCGGCACGGCGCTCGCCGCAACGCTGCTCATCGTGGGCGCGACCGCTTACAAGACGGCCGCGCTCGCCTCCGGCGGCGGCCGCGTCGCGCGCGACATGGGCGGCACCCTCGTATCGCCGGACACCACGGATCCCCTCAGGCGGCGGCTGCGCAACGTGGTGGAGGAGATGTCGATCGCTTCCGGCGTACCGGTGCCGGAAATCTACGTGCTCGAGGAAGAGCAGGGCATCAACGCGTTCGCCGCCGGCTACACGCCCGGCGACGCCGCGATCGCGGTCACGCGCGGCGCCCTCGAAACGCTGAGCCGCGACGAGCTCCAGGGCGTGATCGCACACGAGTTCAGCCACATCCTGAACGGCGACATGCGGCTCTCCATCCGCATGATGGGCGTGTTGTTCGGGATCATGGTGATCGGCCTGATCGGCCGCATGGTGGTGCGCGGATCCCTGCACGGCCGCGCGGTGTCGGGTCGCCGGCGCCAGGCACCCGCGGTGCTCGCGCTCGGTGCCGGGCTCGTGATCCTCGGCTGGATCGGGGTGCTCATCGCGCGCCTCGTCAAGGCGGCGGTGTCACGCCGGCGTGAGTCCCTCGCGGACGCCTCGGCCGTGCAGTTCACGCGGCAGACGGCGGGGCTCGCCGGTGCGCTCAAGAAGATCGGCGGTTACGAGGCGGGGTCGTACCTGCGCGCGGCCGATCCGGAGGAAGTCAGCCACATGCTGTTCTCTCCCGGCGCGCGGCTCGCGTCCCTGTTCGCGACACATCCCCCGCTCACCGAGCGGATACGCGCGCTGGACCCGTCCTTCCGGGAGGAGGATTACGTACGCGTCGGCTTCACGGACCAGCGCGCCGCGGCGGCCGCGGAGCCCGCCAGCGGCGCGCAGGCTTTCGCCGCGGCGGCGGCAGCGCCGGTTGCGGGAAGGCGGTCGGACTCCATCGCCGCCTCGATGGGCAGGCCGGACGCTTCCCAGGTCGCACTCGCGCAGTCGCTGCGCGCGTCGCTGCCGCCCACGCTGTACGAAGCCGCCCATTCCACGACCGACGCACCGCTGCTCGCCTGCGCGCTCGCGCTCGACCGGAGCGGGCGTCACGTGCCGCGCCAGCTCGCGTTGCTCGAGCAGCAGCTCGGCGCCCGGCGCCGCGCCCGCGTCGAGGAGCACCATGCCGCGCTCGAGGAGATCGGCCTCCCGTACCACCTGCCGCTGCTCGAGATCGCGTTCCCGGCACTCAAGCGGCGACCCCCCGAGCAGGTGGAATGGCTGCTCGACCTCGTTCGCCGCCTCGTCGAGATCGACGGCGAGCTCGAGCTTTACGAGTACTGCCTGTACCGCGTGCTCGCGGCAAGCCTGCGCCAGGCTTTCGACCCGGCCGGCCGGCCGCGGCCCGTATCGCGCGCGGCGGTCCGCCGTGCCGCGGTGGAGCTCGTGCGCATCGTGGCGGTGCACGGCAACCCCGAACCGCACGCCCGGTCCGCCGCGTTCGCGGCCGGTCTCGCGGCGCTGGGCGGGAAGGCGCCGGCGGCCGCGCTCGACGAAGCCCCGGCGACTCCGGCCGATCTCGACCGCTGCCTCGACGTGCTCGCGGGCCTGGGCCCGCGCGGACGGCGCACGCTCGTCGAAGCGGTCGCCGCGACCGTCTCCCACGACGGTGCGCTCACGCTGGCGGAGTCCGAGCTGCTGCGCGCGATCTGCGCGACGCTCGATTGCCCGCTGCCTCCGCTCGCCGTGGATTCCCTGCGCGGCTGAGCCGTCGCCGGACGGCGACAGCCGTGCGGCCGGCCTGCGAGGTACGCGGGATTGGCGTATCATCGGCGACAACTCGACGACAGCGGGCACATCCCATGCGCATACGCCAATTGATGCTTCTCCTGGGCGCCCTGCTCGCCGCTGCGCCCTCGCTTGCCGCCACCGAGGAAGAAGAACGCGTGGCCAACGCCACCGACGTTCTCGCCCAGCTTCAGCAGATCCCGGAACAGGCGGTGCCGCCGGCGCTCCTCGCTCGCGCCTACGGCATCGCGGTGATACCGAACGTGGTGAAGATCGGTTTCGGCCTCGGCGCCCGGCGCGGCAAGGGCGTGCTCGTCGTGCGCCAGGAAGGCGGCACGTGGAGCAACCCGGTGTTCGTCACGCTGACCGGCGGCAGCTTCGGCTGGCAGATCGGTGCCCAATCCACGGACATCATCCTGGTCTTCAAGACCCGCAAGGGTGTCGACGACATCGCGCGCGGCAAGCTGACGCTCGGCGCGGATGCCGCCATCGCGGCCGGCCCGGTTGGCCGTTCCGCCGGGGTCGCAACCGACATCGAGTTCGAGGCGGAGGTATTCTCCTACTCGAGAAGCCGCGGCCTGTTCGCGGGCGTCGCCCTCGAAGGCGCGGGCATCGCCATCGACCACAAGGCCAACGCGGCGTTCTACGGCACGCAGGGAATCACGGCCGCGCAGATCTTCGCCGGCTCGGGCAACATGGCGCCGGCGGTCGCGAACGATTTCGTGCAGGTCCTGAGCGCGCAGACACGCGAGCTGCCCACCCTGCCCGCGATGTCGAGGGACGTGCCGGTCAACGCGGCAGCCGATTCATCGGAGCGCTCGACGGTCCGCACCTACGGGATCGAGGATCCCGACGGGCAGCAGGACAACTGAATCAGGACGATTCCGGCGGCTGTTCCTGCCGCCGCTCTTCGAGCTCCTGGCGGATCTGCCCGAGATCGGTCGCGGCCGGGGCCACCGCGGGCTGCTCCTCGGCGTAGGAGTCGCCGGGCATCGTTGCGGGCGGCTCCACGACGCCGGCCGGCAGCGGGACTTCTTCGACCGTGACGAGCGGTGCCGCCACCGCGTCCGGGTCATCCGGGAAATCGGGCGGCACGGTCTCGTCGACCGGCGGTGCGACCCCGGTTTCCGGCGCCGGCCCGAGGCCGAGCAGCTCCGCTTCCCGCCGTTGCCGCTCGAGCTCCTCCGCGCGCCGGCGCGCCTCGTCGGCGGCCTCCAGCGCCCGGCGCCTAGCCTCCCGCTTGCGCTGCGACTCCGCCTCGAGCGCCGCCCGCCGTGCCTGCTCCTCCCGCGCGGCGATGCGCTCGACGGCCTCGCGCGCGTTCACGCACTCGGGGTCGTAGTTGATGCTGTTGCGGCTGGCGACGCAGCGCACCATGGTCGCGTCCAGCAGGATCGGGTCCTCCATGAACGCCTCGACCGAGGGAGGCGGCGGCTCTTTCGAGCAGCCGGCGGCACACGCGAGCGCCAGCGTCGCCAGGATGGCCCGCAGAATCTTCACGTGATCGCCCATCTGTTGCGGCCGTCGGCCTCAGCTTGGATGGCGAGATGGTAGCATCGCCGTGCTGGCGCTATGCGCACCGGTTCGCATTTTCGTGTTTCACCGTCCAACCGGACGACGGCGGCTGCTATAGTGGCGCCCGCTTTCGGGGGGACCGGCGACGGTGGCCAGATCGCAGTTCACACTGCTCGGTGAGAGGCGCTTCGCGCCGTTCTTCGTGACCCAGTTCCTGGGCGCGTTCAACGACAACGTCTTCCGCAACGGCCTCATCATCCTGATGATCTTCCAGGGCGTCAGCATCGCGGGCCTGGAAGCCTCTTCGCTCGTCAACCTCTCCGGCGCGCTGTTCATCCTGCCCTTCTTCCTGTTTTCCGCCTTCGCGGGCCAGCTCGCGGACAAGTACGAGAAGTCGCTCCTGATCCGCCGCATCAAGCTGCTCGAGATCGTGCTCATGCTGCTCGCGGCCGCAGCGTTCATCGCCGAAAGCTGGGTCGCCCTGCTGCTGGTCCTGTTCCTCATGGGCGCGCAATCGACGCTGTTCGGCCCGGTGAAGTACGCGTACCTGCCGCAGCAACTCGACAACGCAGAGCTCATCGGCGGCAACGCGCTGGTCGAGACGGGCACCTATCTCGCCATCATCCTCGGCCTGCTGGCGGGCGGAGTCGCCGTCGCCGCCGGCGACGGCAACCACCTGCCGCTCGCCGCGTGCCTCGTCGGCATCGCGGTGCTCGGCTACCTGGCGAGCCGCGGCATCCCGCATACCAGGGCAGCCGACCCCGATGTCGTCGTCCGCTTCTCGCCGTGGAAGGAGACGTGGCGCATCGTCGGCTACGCACGCCGCGAGCGCAGCGTGTTCCTCTCGATACTCGGCATCTCCTGGTTCTGGTTCTACGGCTCGCTGCTCACCTTGCAGGTGCCGGCGTACACCCTCACGGTGCTGAACGGCAGCGAGGAAGTCACCACGCTCCTGCTCGTGGCGTTCGCCGTCGGCATCGCCGCCGGCGCGCTGCTCTGCGAGAAGCTGTCCGGCCGCCGCGTCGAGCTGGGCCTCGTACCGTTCGGCTCGCTCGGCCTGAGCCTGTTCGCGGTCGACCTGTACTTCGCCCAGCCGGCTGCACACCCGGAAGCGGCGGCGACGGTCGGCGCGTTCCTGTCGCGTCCCGCGAGCTTCCGGGTGCTGCTCGACGTCGTGCTGCTGGGTGCGTTCGGCGGGTTCTACAGCGTGCCGCTGTACGCCCTCGTACAGGAACGTGCGGATGCCGCGAGGCTCTCGCGCATCGTCGCGGCGAACAACATCCTCAACGCGCTGTTCATGGTGGCGGCGGCGCTTCTCGCCATCGGCCTGCTGCAGGCCGGGTTGACGATTCCGCAGCTTTTCCTGGTGCTCGCCCTGCTGAACGCCGCCGTCGCGGTCTACATCTACACCCTGCTGCCCGAGTTCCTGATCCGCTTCCTGGTGTGGATGATCGTCAACCTGTTGTACCGCATTCGCGCCGTGGGGCTCGAGCACGTACCGCGCGAGGGCCCTGCCCTGCTGGTCTGCAACCACGTGAGCTACGTCGATGCGCTGATCGTCGGCGGGATGATCCGCCGCCCCGTGCGTTTCGTGATGTACCACCGCATCTTCGACATCCCCCTGCTCAGGCTCCTGTTCAGCACGGCCAAGGCGATACCGATTGCACCGGCCCGCGAAAACGAGAAGCTGCTCGAGGAAGCGTTCGAGCGCATCGACGGCGAGCTCGCCGCCGGCAATCTCGTGTGCGTGTTTCCGGAAGGGGCGATCACGCGCGACGGCGAGATCCAGGCGTTTCGTCCCGGCGTCGAGACGATCATCTCACGAAGGCCGGTGCCGGTGATCCCGATGGCACTGGCCGGGCTATGGGGCAGCTGGTTCAGTCGCAGCGAGCGGCCCGACGAGCTCAGGCGCCTCCCCGGCCGCCTGTTCTCGCGCGTGGACCTGCGGATCGGGGAGCCCGTGCCGGCCCGCGATGCCTCCGCCGCGAGCCTCGAGCTGCTCGTCAGGACCCTGCGCGGCGACGACCGCTGAGCTCCGCCCCGCTCCCTGGACCGCCTGGGCGGCGCGCTCCTGCCGGCGCGACGACCGGCCTTCGGCCGTCCGCGGCGCGCGCTCCGGCAGCGCCAGCCTGCGGCGCCAGTCCCGCAGCAAGTCCTCGCGCGTGCCGAACAGCGTAGGCCCGCTCGCGTAATGGAAATCGAACACGGCGACCTCCGCGAAGCCGGCATCGCGCGTCAGCAGCATGACGCGATTCCCGGCGCCGTTGCCGCCCTGTGTTTCTTCTCCCGCGACCGGGCTTCCCTGCTCGAACACCAGGCGCGAGCCGGGCAGCGGCTTCGGCGCGGGCATGGCATCGAGCCACACGAGCCCCCGCGGCGACAAGCTGGCGCGATGGATCCAGCGACCGGTACGGAACAGCGCACGCGACTCGTTGGGGCTGAACGCGATGTCGCTCACCGGGCTCGGGAGCTGCAGCACCGACGTCCCGATGCGTCCGTTGCGCAGATCGAGCAGGAGGCCGCGGTTCATCGCGTCGACGATGACCAGCAACTGGCGCGCCGGCGACACCTCGAGCTCCCGCAGGCCCGAAGAGCCTGCCCACACGTTGCGAACGTTCCAGGAACCGGTGCGGTCGGGCTCCAGCATCCGGAGGGTGCCGCTCGCGGAGCCGATGAAGAGCTGGTCGTCCGCGGCGAACGCGATGCTCGTGTGCGGCTCGCCGAGCTCGATGTCGGCCAAGACCTGCCCGTCGGCCACGTCCATGACGCGGATGCGGCGGCCGCCGAGCAGCGCGAGGCGCCGTGACGACGGGGAAAACGCCATGCGGTCGACCGTGCTCGCCGACACGCCGCTGCTCGACGGGCGCGGCAGCCCGCTCGCGGCATCCCAGAGGAGCACGGTTCCCGCGGTGTCGACGCTCGCGACCACGCCGCCGTCCGGACTGAAGACCAGGTCGGCGATCGGGCTGCGGTGACCCAAAAAGCTCAGCTCGTCGGCGGCTTCGGCGAGCTCCTCCTCGGACGCATTCACGTGCAGCACGTGCACGTGGCCCGCGGTGTCGCCGATGGCGAGACGCTCGCCGGTGGGGCTCAGGGTGCTGACGAGGTCGCCGGACTGGCGCCACAGCGCGTGGCCACTGTCCCCGTCCCCGCTCGGGGCCGGCACCGCCACGGCCGCCACCGGCACCTGCCAGACGCGCGAGCGGCCGAGGGTCTCGGCCGTCACGACGATCTGCTCGTCCTGGCTGAACGCGAGGAGCTGGGCCGACGGCTGGTGATGACCGGCGCCGAGCGCGGGCCCGTTCAGCGCCCCGTCGTCGCTGCGGTACACCTGGAACCCGTAGCGTTCGTTGCCGGCGATCACCTTGTCGCCGGACGGCGAGAACGCGAGCTGCCAGCGGCCGGGACCGCGGTCGATCACCAGTGGCTCCTGCGGCCGGTCTGTGCGCCAGATGGAAATGCCCGCGTTGCCGTGCACGACGCCGAGCGTGTCGCCGTCGGCCGAGAGCCGGATGTCGCTCGGCTGGGCGAACGCGTCGATCTGCGCCAGCATGCGGCGCTCGCGCAATTGCCACACGCGCACCGTGCGGTCGTAATCGGAGACCGCGAGATGGTTGCCGCTCGCGTCGATCGCGACGTGGGCCAGGCCGCCCGGCATCGCGAGGCGCGCGACGATGCGGCGCTCGGCAACCGACCAGAGCTCGAAGCCGGTGCCCGATCCCTCGTGGCGCCAGGTGAGGACGTGCCCGCCGTCCGCGCTCAGGAGGAAACCCGCCGCGGCCTCGCCCAGCTCCAGCGAACCGAACCGCGTGCCGTCCGCGGTGCGCCACAGGTTCACCGTGTTCTGGGCCACCGTCATCAGGTACTCGGCGTCGCCGGACAGGCCGAGCACGCGCTCGGCGGCCGGCACCGCGATCGTGCGCGCCGGCTGCCCGCTCGCGAGATCCCACAACCGCGCGCTGTCGCTGCGGGTCGCGCGGGCGATGGCATAGCGGCCGCCGGGCGAGAACCAGACGTCGTCGGAGACGCGCGCTTCCGGGTCCGGGATGGCGAGCCCGCGATCGAGCGCCTCGCCGACGGCACGGCCGTTCAGCCTGAGCTGCCAGCCGTCGAGCTGGCCGCTCATGCCGGTCGCCTCGTCGCGCAGGGACAGGGTCCAGGTGCCCGCGACCGGCTCGCCGCGCATCGCCGAGAGGGCGTCTGTCGGGAAGCTCGCCGCCCGTCCCGCGAGCGGCACGCGGTCCTCGAACGCGAGCTCCACCGTGCGGCCGGACGGCGCGATCAGCTTCATGCGCACGTCGTCGGGGCGCGGGTGCGTGATCGAGAGCTCGAGCTCGATCGACTGCACGCGCCCTCCCTGCTCGACCTGGGCCCGTCGCACGAGCGGCGTGACTTCGAGCGCCGTCAGCGACCATGGCGCCCGCGGCCGGAGCATGCCGCCGGAGAGCGACCATTGCCTCACGTTCGCGCCTTCGGCGAACGTAAGGAGCAAGTTGCCCGGATCGAACAGCACCGTGTCCGCCGTCTGCGGCGGGATCGTGCCCAGCAGGTTGGGATAGTCGTCGCCGATCAGGCGGGCCGCGCGCCTGCGGCGCTCCGGCGTGGGCACGACCAGCGCTTCGAGCGCGGCATTGAGCGCCTGGTCGCGCTGCTCGACCTGCAGCGCGCGGGCGACCTGGTGGTCCCAGAACCCGGCGAGCATCTCGTCCGCGAACGCCGTCGCGTCGGGCAGCCGGCGCGCGTAGCGGTCGATCTCCTGCATCGTGTCGACGTCCGATGCATGGGCCGCGCGCAGCTCGAGCTGGTTGCGGAACAGGCGCTCGGCGGAATCGGCATGGCCGGGGAAGGAACGCAGGTTGACGTAGGCGTCGTACACCTCCTCGAGCGGCAGCACCGGCGAGGACAGCACCTCCGTGTACGGCCGTGGCAGCATCTGGGTGTACCAGAACGGCACGGCGGTGACGGCGAGCAGGACCAGCGCGGCCAGTGCCGGGCCGCGCCAGTGCAGCGGCAGGTTCTCGTTGGCCCAGCGCGCCGTGAACACGGCACGGTACAGGCGGTTGCGGACCTTGAGCCGGCCGTGCTCGTCCTTCACGACGAGCCCCACCGACATCAGGATGCGCTGGTGGCGCGACTCGGGGTCGTACTCGACCTCGATTCCCTTGCGCAGGCGCCCGTAGAGGTTGAGCAGGGCCTCTGCGTTCTTGCGGTCGCCGGTGATGCGGCGGTGGATGTAGCTCATGTGCGGCTCGCTGTGCAGCGCCGCCCGGCCGGCGAGCTTCTGCAATGCGATCCGGTCCACGTGCTCCTTGATGTTGCCGGAGATCCGTTCCCGCGCGATGGCACGCGCGAGCTTCTGGCTGAGGTACGGGTGACCGCCCGTGCAGTAGTACACCCGGTCGAGCGCGATGGCCGCGTCGCAGGGCGGCAGGTTGAGCTCCGCCGCGAACACCTCCAGGTCGTCGCGCGTGAAGTCCTCGAGCTCGATGGGCTGGGAGATCTCGAACGGCGATTCGTCGGGGTTCTCGACCAGGCTCTGCGGGTCGCATTCGCCGACGAGCACGAACGTGAGCCGCTGGAACTCGGGCTCGGTGATGCGCGAGTTCCACGCCGCGCGGATGCTGGCCAGCACGTGCCGGGTGAACGGTTTGTCCTGCACGCACTGGATCTCGTCCACGAACACGACGATCCGTTCCTCGATGTGCTGCAGGATCACCTCGCTGAAGAGCTCGACCAGGCGCTGCCGGTTGCTGAGTATCGACTTGTCCTGCCACCACTCCTGCAGGTCGATCTTGAGCCGGAGCTGGCGCAGGAGGCGGTAAGCGATGCTGTAGTACCAGCGGCCGGAGTCATTGCCGCCGTCGCGCTCGCTGATCTGCGCCAGGTCGAGGACGGCCACGCGAAGACCGTTCGCCTGCAGGCGCGCGGAAGTGGCGGCGACGAGGCTCGATTTGCCGCTGCGGTTGGGCGCGATGACGTGCGCGAAGCGGCCGGCGACGACCGCCTCGTAGAGCGCGCGGTCCGCAGCGCGCCGCACGTAGCCGGGGCGAACGGCGTGCAACGGCGTCGCGACCGTGAAGAACTCGCCGGTGGAATCGGTGTCCAGGCTGAACTGTCCGGAGCGATCGGTCATTCGGCAGCTCGTTGGGTATAGTGCTCGTTCCGCCGCTCGACCGCCGGCCGTGTCTTCCGGCCGCCGGACGGCCCTACATTGAGACGCGTGATTGCCCCGAATGCAAGCCGGACCGCCCATGTTGTTGAAAAAAGACATGTTCGGTCAGGTGTTTTTGCGCACCGGAGACGGTGACCCGGTGGTGGTACGCGAGCTCGGGAGCGCGCGCCGGTGGGCCCGGCCCGTGGCGCGCCGGCTGCTCGCACGGGAGGCCCGGGCGCTCGCCGCGCTGGACGGGATCGAGGGCGTGCCGCGCCTGCTGCGCGCCGGCCCGGACCGCCTGGAGCGGAGCTGGATCGAGGGCCGGCCCATGCACCACGCGCGGCCGCAGGACCCCGGGTATTTCCGCCGGGCGAAGCGCCTCCTGCAGCGCCTGCACCGTGCCGGCGTCGTGCACAACGACCTGGCGAAGGAGCCCAACTGGATCGTCACACCGTCGCTCGAGCCCGCGCTCATCGATTTCCAGCTCGCCTGGCACACGCGGCGCCGTGGCCGCCTGTTCCGGTTGCTGGCGCGCGAGGACCTGAGGCACCTGCTCAAGCACAAGCGGACCTACTGCCCGCAGCAGCTCACGCAGCGCGAACGGCGCATCCTCGAAACGCCGGGGCTGCCCTCGCGCCTGTGGATGGCGAGCGGCAAGCGCGTCTACCGGCTCATCACCCGCCGCCTGCTCGGCTGGGCCGACCGCGAAGGCGCCGGCGACCGTAGCCTGTAGGAGCCGCCCCGCGCGCGACCGGAAGCCGCCCCTAAGCATCGTTCACGCATGGCCCGGAAGCGCACCGCGGAGCCGTGACCGGCGGAGCCAGGCCACGAAACCTCAACGTGCGTGAACGATGCGATGTCGGAGGCCGGTGCCACAGCCACATGCAGCGGGCAATCGACGTAGCAGTCGCGTTCGGTTCGCGCTCCCACCGGGGTAGCAGCACGCGCATTCCGGGCGGCGGCAGTGCGGGCTCCTGCGCAGGGGCGTTCCGGCGGCGGCGGCGGGATATAATGCGCGGCCAGCAAGGGAGTGAGATCGCCGTGGACTTCGTACATCGCCACAACCTCGTCGACCCGGACTCGGTGCCCCAGGAGCGCCGCTACGGCATCCGCGTCACGCTGCCGCCGAACGACACCTTCAGCCGGCTGCTCGGCTCCGACTGGGAGCAGGTGCACTGGTACGCCACGCGGGAGGAGCGCGACGAGGCGTTCCGGCGCATGGCGATCCGCCACGGCTACTATCGCAAGACCGACACGCCCACGCAGGTGCTCGAAAAGATCGAGCGTTGATGCGGCCTTGATGCCGGCGGTCGTGCCGCGCTAACGCGGCAACGCGCCCAGGAACAGGTAGAAGCTCGTATCGCCGTCCTCCCCGACGCCGGCGCCGAGGAACAGCGGGCCGAAGTACGTGTCGTAGCCGGCGAACACGCTGCCGTTGAAGAGCAGCGAGCCCGTGGAGATGTCCGAGCGCGAGCGCCACACGTTGCCGGCTTCGAGCGAGGCGCCGAGGTACAGGGGGATGTTGAACAGCCCGCCGCCGGTCTCCCCGGAACGCCGGTAGTACACGAGCCGCGTCAGCCCGGCATGCGGGCCGCTGATCTCGCCCCTTTCGAGCCCGGACAACCTGAGGAACCCGCCGAGCGGGAAGAAGTTCTGGATCAGGTCGTCGGAGCGGATCGTCGTCGCGAAATCCAGTCCGAGCTGGAACGAGTGGCGGCCCCGGGTCCACACGTTGGACCACGTCGCTTCGACCGTGTCGAAGTTGCCGTCGGCGCCGAAGCCCGGGCGGGACAGCGTATAGCGCGCGTCCAGGCGCATGCCGGAATGCGGTATGTCCGCATCGTCCAGCGTATCGATGCCGAATGCCGCGTACGCTCCCCCGGAGTTGAAGTGGATGTTCGGGATCGAAGGGTCGCCGACCTTGACCCGCGCATTGCCCGTGCCGCGGAACACGCCGACGCGGGCCTCGCCCCAGCGCCCGAGCTCGCGGCCGACGTCGAGCGCGGCCTCGGCGCTGCTGACGCGGAAGCGGGCGACACTCTCGCCGTTGGTGAACGCGTTGAAATTGGTCTGCTCCAGGTCGATACGCGGCGCGACGAACCAGCGCGTGTCGTAGCTCACCGGCTGGTAGAACTCCGAGGTGAGCAACGGCTCCGTGCCGAGCTGCACGTCCGTGCGCCATTCGGCACCGAGCGCGTTGACGCCGATGCGCGTGTACCGCCCGGACACGTTGAACGCCGTAAACCCTTCGAAGTCGTCCTCGACGGACATGCCGAACTGCAGGATGTTCGGGCCCCAGCTCTTCGGCCGGGTGTGAAACTCGACACCCTGCTCACCGTCCTCCCAGACGAAGCGATAGCCGACCTGTGAGTAGAGATCGAGCCCGTACAGGCGCGCAGCGTCTTCCGCGAGGTCGCGGCTGGTGACGGGCTTGCCGGGCTCGGTCTTGAGCCGCGACTCGAGCACCTTTGCGGACAGCGGGCCCTCGTCCAGCACGCGCACGAAATCGAAGGTGTAGACCGGTTCGCGCGGCACCTCGAGGCCGGCCTTGTATTCGCGCCAGGCGCCTTCGTCCAGCGACAGCTCCGAGAGCCGGTCGGCGAGCGCCGCCGTCGCGACCGCTCCCGGCTCCACGGCCTGCGTGATCTCGGCGAAATTCGTGGAACCGAAGTTGCCGAGCTCCGGGCGGATGAGGATGTCGTTGTCGTCCAGGCTTTCGAGCTGCCTCTGCGTCTCCTTGCGGATGAGGATCGTCAGCATCTGCGCCGTGATGCCGAGCGCGGAATCGAGCTGCTCGGCGCGATACAGGGGGAACTCGACGTCGACGGCGATGATCACGTCGACGTCCATCGCCTTCATCGCCTGCACGGGCACGTTGCCGGCCAGCCCGCCGTCCACCAGCGGCCGCCCGTCGATGATCACGGGCGCGAAGATGCCGGGAGCCGACATGCTGGCCCGCATCGCGAGCGTCAGGTCGCCTTCCGACATGACGACGGCCTCTCCGGTTTCGATGTCCGACGCAACGGCACGGAAGGGAATCGGCAGATCGTCGAAATCGGTGACGTGCGCGACCTGCGTGGTCAGGCTGCGCAGTATGAGCCCGAGCTTCTGCCCCTGGATCAGGCCGAGCGGAAGCTGCAGGCGGCCCTGGTTGAGTCCGAGCTCGAAGTCGATCGGGAACTCGACGTCGTCCTGCTTGCGCCGGTAAGTGAGATCCTCGCGGCGGGCGTTGTCCTGGAACGCGTCGGCCCAGTCGAGCGATTCGATCACGTTCTCCAGCTCCGCGGGGGAGATGCCTGCCGCGTAAAGCCCGCCGACGACCGCCCCCATGCTCGTGCCGGCAATCGCGTCGATCGGCACGCGCAGCCGTTCGAGCTCGCGCAAGACGCCGATGTGGGCGGCTCCGCGTGCGCCGCCGCCGCCCAGCACCAGCCCTATCCGCGGGCGCTCGCCGCGTTCCGGGACGGGTATTTCCGCGGCCGTCGCGAGCGCAGGCACGAGCGCGGCCAGCAGCAGTACGATGAAAGTTCGAGCGCGTCGCATGATCATGCCCCATTCGACCGGCGATTCCGCGATCGTCGGATTATAATGAGCGTTTTACTTGCGCACCGGAGTCGCGAATGACAGACGCCAGGCCAGTGCCGCCACGGGACGGCGCGAAAATATCCATCGAGAACGGCAAGCTCCAGGTACCGGACAACCCCATCGTGCCGTACATCGAGGGCGACGGGACGGGCCCGGACATCTGGCGCGCCACGGTCCGCGTTCTCGACGCCGCCGTGGCCGCCGCCTACGGCAGCAAGCGGAAGATCCAGTGGATGGAGATCTACGCGGGGCAGAAGGCGTTCGACCTGTTCAAGACGTGGCTGCCGGACGAGACCGTGGAAGCCTGCCGCGACTACCTCGTCTCGATCAAGGGACCGCTCACGACGCCGATCGGCGGCGGCATCCGTTCGCTGAACGTCGCCTTGCGGCAACTCCTCGACCTGTACGTCTGCCTGCGCCCGGTGCGCTGGTTCACGGGCGTGCCCTCGCCCGTCCGGCACCCCGAAAAGGTGGACATGGTCATCTTCCGGGAGAACACCGAAGACATCTACGCCGGCATCGAGTTCGAGCGCGGCAAGCCGCGCACGGAGGAATTCCTCACCCTGCTGCGCGAGCACTTCCCGGAGGAGTTCTCGAAGATCCGCTTCCCGCAAAGCTCCGGGATCGGCCTGAAGCCCGTCTCCCAGGAAGGCACCGAGCGCCTGGTGCGTGCCGCGCTCGAGTACGCGATCGCCAACCGCCGCAAGAGCCTCACCTTCGTGCACAAGGGCAACATCATGAAGTTCACCGAGGGTGCGTTCCGCAACTGGGGGTACGCGCTGGCGGAGCGGGAATTCGGCGACCACACCTACACGTGGGAGCAGTGGGAGCGCACGCGCGCGGAGCACGGGCAGGAAGCCGCGAACCGCGAACAGGAAGAGGCACTCGCCGCGGGCAAGATCCTCGTGAAGGATGCGATCGCCGACATCGCGCTGCAGCAGGTTCTCACGCGCCCGGACGAGTTCGACGTCATCGCGACCATGAACCTGAACGGCGACTATCTCTCGGATGCGCTCGCGGCGCAGGTCGGCGGCATCGGCATCGCGCCGGGCGGCAACATCAACTACGTGAGCGGGCACGCGGTGTTCGAAGCCACGCACGGCACCGCGCCCAAGTACGCGAACCAGGACGTCGTGAATCCCGGCTCGCTGATCCTCTCCGGCGAGATGATGCTGCGTTACATGGGCTGGACGGAGGCGGCCGACGCGATCATCCGCGCCATGGACGCGACCATCGCGGACAAGACCGTCACCTACGACTTCGCGCGGCTCATGGAGGGCGCGAAGAAGGTGAAATGCAGCGAATTCGCCGACGCCATGATCCGCAAGCTGTAGCCGCTCCGGGGCGGGGTGCGCGGACTACGAAACGGGAACCCTGAGCCGCGCATTCCACGCCCTGAGCGCTTCGAGCTCGCGGGCGCGGGTGGCGGCATCCCAGCCGAGCTCGCCGGCGGCGACGTCTGCAACCGCCTCCGCGACCGACTCGCCGAGATCCGGCGACAGGCCCAGCATCGTCCGCCGGTGCACGATGTCCGTCAGGTGGCGGGCGAACTCGTGGCGGACGGCGAAAGCGACCTCGGATGCGAGCACCGTCCGCGCCGGATCGAGGGTGCGGTCCAGGTGCGGCTCTTCCCAAGCGAGCTCGAGGATGCGCCGGGTGCGCCCGCCGTACACCTCCAGGAGCCGGTCGGCGCCCTGTTCCGAGACGGTGCCGAGCTCGGCCAGCATCTGCTCGGCGGCGGTCGTGCCGAGGGCACCCGGCAGGAACATCTGCCGCGTGACGCAGGCTTTCGCGCGCACCCCGAGCATCTTCACGACCCTGTCGGTGACCTGCTCGGCCAGACTCCGGTAGGTCGTCAGCTTGCCGCCGATCACCGACAGCAGCCCGAGCGCGTTGCGCTGGTGGTTGCGGATGATGTGGCGCCGCGTGATCGCGCCTTCCGCCTTCTTGCCCTGCCGCGGCAGCGGCCGTACGCCGGCATACGCAAAGTGAATGTCGCGCCGCGTCAGGTTGGCGCGCGGAAACACGCGATTGGTCTCCGCGAGCAGGTAATCGATCTCGGCCTCGCTCGGCGTCGCGTCGGAAGGGTCGCCGCGGTAGCGGTGGTCCGTGGTGCCGATGAGGTACTGGCCGTTCCACGGGATGATGAAGAACGGCCGGGTGTCGATATAGGCCTCCACGTAGAACGCGTCTTTCGGCGCACCGTCGAACGGCCCGACCACGATGTGACTGCCTTTCGTGCCGCCGACGAGCCCCGGCATCGGCCGGTTCACGGTCCCGAGCACGTGATCCACCCACGGCCCGGCCGCGTTCACGACGACGCGGGCAGCCACCTCGTGCTCGCCGCCCTGCTCGTCGGTGTAACGGACGCCGCGCACCTTCCCGCCGTCGACGTCGATACCCGTCACCCGGCTGTAGTTCAGAACGTCCGCGCCGTAGGCGCGCGCGGCCGCGAGATTCTCGATGACCAGCCGCTCGGGGAACGTCACCTGTGCGTCGAAGTACTGGGCGCCGCCCCTGAGCCCGTCTTCCGCCACGCCCGGCTCGTTGGCGAGGAACTGGCGCCGGTCCAGCATCCGGTGGCGCCCCAGCGGCTTGCCGAAGGACATCAGGTCGTACGCGAGCATGCCGATCCGCAGGAGCAGCATGCCGCGCTTGCCGCCGGTGTAGATCGGGACGTTGATGCGGATGCGGTGCACGAGGTGTCGCGCCGTCCTGAGCAGCCGCGCCCGCTCCTGGAGCGACTCGTAGACGAGCGAAAGCTCGCCGTGCTCCAGGTAACGAAGGCCGCCGTGGATCAGCCGGCTGGACCAGCTCGTCGTGCCGCTCGCGAAATCGTTCATCTCGAGCAGCAGCACGTTGATGCCGCGCGAGGCGGCATCCCGCGCGATGCCGGCACCGTTGATGCCGCCGCCGATGATGACGAGGTCGTACGCTTCGGAAGCCGCCATCAGGCTCGACGGCCCCGCGACGGCGGCGGAAACATCGGAATCAGCCCGTCAGCCGGTACGCACGCGCATACGAGGACAGCATCACCTCGCCCTTGGAGACGGCGACGCTGCCACTGCGCGCGACCGCCGAGAGCGTGCCGATCTGCTTGGCTTCCGCGAGGAAAGCGTCGACCTTGTCGAGCGTCCCGGTGAGCTGGAGCGTGCAGCTCACCTGGGCGTCGTCCAGGATCTCGGCACCGTAGTCCTTCACGAGCTTCACGACCCGGGCGAAGGCGCCGGTCGCCAGCTTGAGCTTGACGATGATCAACTCGCGCTCGAAGTGGTCGCCCAGCGTCATGTCGTGGATGTTGACGACGTCGACCAGCTTGGCGAGCTGGGTGTTGAGCTGCGCGATTGCGGCGTCCGAGCCGGAGACGACCAGCGTGACGCGCGAGACGCCCGGATCGTCGGTGGGAGCGACGTTCAGGGAGTCGATGTTGTAGCCGCGCGTGGAAAACAGGCCGGTCATGCGGGTCAGCGCGCCGACTTCGTTCTGGAGGAGGACCGAAATGACGTGTCGCATGGGATTCCGGTACAGACGAGGAGTGCTGCAAAGATACGGGTGAAACCCTGCCGCCGCAAGCCGGCGAACCGGCGCGCAGGGCCCGCCGCGTCTTGCATTGGCGCGAAATCTGGGAAACACTCGGCCGGACATTCGGAAACCGCCACAACGCAGTGCACATCATGAACACGACGTCACCCGCTGCCCGCGAGCAGGAGCATCCCCTTTCCGGAACCCGGATGAGCGGTGCCGACGTCGTCGTACAGGTGCTCGCCGACGAGGGAGTCGGGACGGTATTCGGGTACAGCGGCGGCGCGATCCTGCCGACCTACGATGCCGTGTTCCGCTACAACGACCGCCACCGGCGGCCGGACGGCAAGGCACCCATCCAGCTCGTGGTGCCCGCCAACGAGCAGGGCGCGGGCTTCATGGCGGCCGGCTACGCCCGCGCGAGCGGCCGGGTCGGCGTGGTCATGGTGACTTCCGGCCCGGGCGCCACGAACACCGTGACCCCCGTTCGTGACTGCATGGCGGACTCGGTGCCGATCGTGGTGATCTGCGGCCAGGTCCCGACGACCGCCATCGGTACCGACGCGTTCCAGGAGGCACCGGTGTCGGCGATCATGGGGGCGATCGCCAAGCACGTGTTCCTCGTGACGGACCCGGCGCGGCTGGAAGCGACCGTTCGTACCGCGTTCGAGCTCGCGCGTACGGGGCGTCCGGGACCGGTCGTCGTCGACATCCCCAAGGACGTGCAGAACGCCGAGGTCGCGTTCACCGGCAGGGGGTCGCTGCCGCTCCCAGGCTACCGGCTGCGCTGGCAGGCCGTGCTGGAGAACCGCCTGACGGACGAGGCCTGCCAGCGCTTCTACCGCATGCTCGCGGAGGCGGAGCGTCCCCTCATCTATGCCGGTGGCGGCGTCATCAACGGCGACGCCAGCGCCTCGCTGCGTCGCTTCGCCGATGCCTTCGGCCTGCCGGTGGCCACCACGCTGATGGCGCTCGGCGCGGCGGACACGACCGATCCCCTGTCCCTGCACATGCTCGGCATGCACGGCACCGCGTTCGCCAACTACGCGGTCGAGGACTGCGACTTCATCATCGCGGTGGGCGCTCGCTTCGACGATCGCGTCGCCGGCGATCCCGCGCGTTTCGCACCGAACGCACGCAACATTGCGCATCTCGACGTCGACATCGCGGAGATCGGCAAGGTCAAGGGTGTCACCTGGCACCACGTCGGCGTCCTCTCGCGGGACCTCGACGACCTGCTCGCTTTCGGGCGGCGGATCAAGTTCGCGAAGACCTACGAAACCTGGCATCGCGAGATCGCGGAGCTCAAGGACCGTTATCGCATGAACTACGACCGGTCGAGCCCGCTCATCCAGCCCTACGAGGTCATCGAGGAGATCAACCGCCACACCCGGGGCGAAGCGATCATCTCGACCGGCGTCGGCCAGCACCAGATGTGGGCGGCGCAGTACTTCGACTTCAAGCAGCCGAGGCTCTGGCTGACCTCGGGCAGCATGGGCACGATGGGCTTCGGCCTGCCGGCCGCGATCGGCGCGCAGATCGCGCAGCCGGATCGCCTCGTCATCGACATCGACGGCGACGGCAGCATGCGCATGAACATCGGAGAGCTCGAGACGGCGACGACCTACGGGCTGCCCGTGAAGGTCGTCGTCCTCAACAACTTCGGCGACGGCATGGTCCGGCAGTGGCAGAAGCTCTACTACAAGGGGCGCCTCGCGGCCAGCGACAAGTCGCTGCACCGGAAGGACTTCGTCAGGACGGCCGAGGCCGACGGCTTCGAGTTCGCGAAGCGGCTGGACCGGAAGGAGGACGTGCCCCGGGTCATCGAGGAGTTCCTGGCGTTCCCCGGGCCCGCGTTCCTCGAGGTGATCATCGACCCGGATGCGGGCGTCTACCCGATGGTCGGCCCGGGGCTCAGCTACGAGCACATGATCACGGGCGATTTCATCCCAAGCCGCGAGCGCAAGAAAGAGAACGAGCCCGACCCGACGAACCTGTTCTGAGGCAGGGTCGGGC
>DATGQE010000105.1:0-46079 GCA_035304345.1 Woeseiaceae bacterium
CTTGGTCAGTGCATTGAAGAGCGTCGACTTGCCCACGTTCGGCAGGCCGACGATGCCACACTTGATCGCCACCTCAGGTTGACCTCTTGAGCGTGCTATGCAGGCGGTGCATCGCCTTCTCGATGCCCTGCTCGGCGAGCAGCGGGATGACGTCCGCGGCTTCCCGTATGGCGGACCGGACGGCTTCCTCGATGTCGGCCGGGCCGCGCTGCAGGACGTAGCCCGTGACCTTGTCCTTCTCCCCCGGGTGGCCGACGCCGATCCTGAGCCGCATGAAGTCGGCGCCGCAGTGGCGGATGACGTCACGCACCCCGTTGTGCCCCCCGTGCCCTCCGCCGACCTTGAGCCGGGCGATGCCGGGCGGCAGGTCGATCTCGTCGTGGACGACGAGCAGCTTCGTGACGTCGAGCCCGTAGTAGTCGAGGAACGCGCGGATCGGGCGGCCGCTCAGGTTCATGAACGACTGCGGCTTGATGAGCCGGACGCTGTCGCCCGCGAGGGTGATGCGGCAGGTTTCCGCGTCGAAGCGCTTCTCGGCGCGGAACGTCTCGCCGGCCCGCTCGGCCAGGAGATCCACGAGCCAGAAACCTGCATTGTGCAGGGTGCCCGCGTAGCGCTCGCCCGGGTTCCCGAGACCCGCTATCGTCGAGAGAAAGCTCATGTCGACGGCAATGGTATACGCTTTGACGGAACGCGAACGAAAAGGCCGCCAGCGGCGGCCTTCTCGTGCAGCGCTTCTCGCCTGCTCAGCTTTCGGACTTCTCTCCGCCCTCGGCCGGCGCGGCACCCTCCGCCGCTCCTTCGGCGGCTTCCGCGGCTTCCTCTTCCTCGGCGGCAGCCTTGGCCACGGAGATCGAGACGATCGCGTGATCGTGCTCCTCGCCGTGCGCGAGCTGGGGAATCTCGACGCCTTCCGGCACCTTGAGGTCGGAGAGATAGAGCATCTCGTCCATCCCGAGGTTGGAGATGTCGACCTCGATGTATTCCGGCAGGTCCTTCGGCAGGCACGAGATCTCGACGTCGGTGATCAGGCGCCACACGGTGCCGCCCTGCTTGACGCCCGGGGCCACGTCCTCGCCGACGAGGTGCAGCGGCACGTGCATGCGGATCTTCTCCGTCTCGACCACCCGCTGGAAATCGAGGTGCAGGACCTGGCGCTTCGCCGGGTGGCGCTGCACGTCCTTCAGGATCGCGGCCTGCGTCTTGTCGCCGACCTGGATCGAGAGGATGCTGGAATAGAACGCCTCGTGCTCGAGCTGCTGCAGCACCTTGTTGTGGTCGAACGCGAGCGCGCGCGGCGGGCGCCCGCCCCCGTACATGATGCCCGGCACCTTTCCCTGACGACGCAGGCGGCGGCTCGCACCTTTCCCCTGGTCCTCACGGAATTCCGCGACCAGGCTGAACTCCTGTCTCATGGGAATCTCCGCTAAATCGTTGATTGGCGGCCGGAAAACCGGCCCTTACCGCCCGCCCGAGGCCGCGACCAGCCCGGCGGGCGCGCCATCCTAGCGCAATCCCCGGTGCCGGGCCAGTGTATCCGGCGCCGGCGGCCGGCGGGCAGCCCCCGCCCTGCGCCGCGGAAAGTCGCGAAAGTGCGGCGCCCTCGGTCGATGCTAGTCGACGTACAGGGAGCTCACGGATTCCTCGTCGCTGATGCGCCGCATGGTCTCGGCGAGCAGCTCCGCGGTCGAGAGCTGGCGGATGCGCCCGCAGGCGCGGGCGTCCTCGCGCAGGGGAATCGTGTCCGTGACGACGAGCTCGTCGAGCTCGGAGTTCGCGATGCGCTCGACCGCGGGGCCCGACAGCACCGGGTGCGTGATGTACGCGACGACGCGCTGCCCACCCCTCTCCTTCAGGGCGGTCGCCGCCTGGCACAGCGTACCCGCGGTATCCACCATGTCGTCGATGATCACGCAGGTCTTGTCCTTCACGTCGCCGATGATGTTCATCACCTCGGACTTGTTCGCCTTCGCGCGCCGCTTGTCGATGATCACGAGGTCGGCATCGTCGAGGCGCTTCGCGAGGGCACGGGCCCGGACCACGCCGCCGACGTCGGGGGAAACCACCACCATGTGCTCGTACTTCTGCTTCCAGACGTCGCCGAGCAGCAGCGGCGATGCGTAAACGTTGTCGACGGCGATGTCGAAGAAGCCCTGGATCTGGTCCGCGTGCAGGTCCACCGTGAGCACGCGGTCGAAGCCCGCGGCGGCGATCAGCTTGGCGACGAGCTTCGCGGTGATCGGCACGCGCGAGGCACGCGGCCGCCGGTCCTGGCGCGCATAGCCGAAGTACGGGATGACGGCCGTGATGCGCGACGCGGAGGCGCGCCGGCACGCATCCGCCATCACGAGAAGCTCCATCAGGTTCTCGTTGGTGGGCGGGCAGGTCGGCTGGACGATGAACGTCTCGCGGCCGCGGATGTTCTCGAGGATCTCGACGTTGATCTCGCCGTCGCTGAAGCGCCCGACGTGCGCCTTCGCGAGTGGCACGCGCAGTACCCGGGCGATGTCGTGCGCGAGCTCGGGATGCGCATTGCCGGTGAAGACCGCCATCGTCGCCAGGTCCATTGGCTCACCTCATTCCCGGGGCACAGTATCCAGGCACGGACGTGGCTGGGGTGGCAGGATTCGAACCTGCGCATGACGGGATCAAAACCCGTTGCCTTACCACTTGGCTACACCCCACGCATCCGTCCAAGAACCGGCGCGGCAGGCTTTGTAATCAGCCATTTACAACGGCACCCCGGCGACTCCGCGCCGCAGGCGGGCATTGTGCGGGATCAATCGTGGAACGTCCAGTCGTCGATCACCAGCCGCACGCGCGTCTCGTGGTTCACGGCGGTCAGGCGCCGCGGCAGCAGTTGCCCCGCGTCCTCACGGTATTCGGTGATGTCGAGCGTCCAGTCGCGCTGCACGAGCCGCACGAGCTGCCCGTCGGCGCCGAACTCGGTGCTCGCCGGCAGGGTGGGGTCCGGGATACCGAGCGCCCAGTAGCGCAGGCTCGTCACCGGCAGCGTCCAGCCGTACAGCTCGTACAGGTCGCGGTCGGCGTCTTCGAGCTCGTGCACCTCGCCGTCGCCGTCCGTGACCCGGACCTGCCGGCCGGCCCCTTCGAGCCGTACGGTGCCGATGCCGAGCGGGCCGCTGACCGAGGCGGAGAACGCCTCCCCGTCCTGGCGCCAGCGCAGGTTGCCGTTGAAGCCGTCGTCGCCGGCTCGCACGCCGACGCGGCCCTTGAACTCGAAGCGCTCGATGGCGGCGAGCACGTCACGTCGCGATTCCCAGTCGGGCATGGGCGGCAGGTCGATGCCGCGCTGGACGGCGCAGCCGGCGACGAGGAGAGCCGCGAGCAGGGCGGCGGCGTGCCGCTCAGGACGCCTCGGGGAATGCACGCTCGCGAATCCGCTGGAGCAGCTCATTCTCCGGGAACAGCCTTTCCGCCTCCTCGAGCTCGGCCCGGGCTTCCTCCGTGCGCCCGAGCTTCCACAGCACCTCGACGATGTGCGCGGCGACCTCCGGGTCCTTGAGGATGTCCCAGGCGCGCCGCAGCTCGCCCAAGGCCTCGTCGAGCTTGCCCTGGCGGTACAGCACCCAGCCCCAGCTATCGATGATGGCGCCGCTCTCGGGCTCGATCTCGAGCGCCTTGCGGATGAGCTTCGCCGCCTCGTCGTGACGATCGGTGCGGTCGGCGAGCGTGTAGCCGAGCGCGTTCAGCGTGTAGGCGCTGTCCGGCCAGCGCCGGACCGCCCGGCGGTACTCCTCGATGGCGTCCTCGAGACGGTCCATGCGCAGGAGCAGCTCGGCCTTGCCGAGCACCGGCTCCTCGTCGTCCGGGCGGTACTCGATCACGCGCTCGTACAGCGCCAGCGCCTCGTCGAAGCGCCCCTCGGTGCCGAGCAGCATCGCCCGGGCCTGCATCATGTCGATGGCATGGCGCGGGTGCGTGTCGGCGAACTGCTCGAGGTGGGCGAGCGCCTGCTCCGGCTGGCCCTGCTCCGCCATGATCATCGCCGCGCGCCGCTGCGCCGGCACGACGTAGGGGCCGCTGATCACCTGCGAGTAGAGCGCCACGGCTTCCTCGCGCTCGAGCCGCTGGTCGGCGATGCGCGCCAGGTAGTAGAGCGCGTCCATCGTGTACTGGCCCGAGCTCAGCAGGTCGCGAAAATCCGCCCACGCGGCGTCGAGGTGCTGGTTGCTGTAGTTGATGATGGCCATCAGCCGCAGCGCATCGGTGCGCGCGGGCTGCTCGAGCAGCACCTGGTTCACCTGGCTCAGCGCGTCGTCGTCGCGCCGGGCCGAGAGATACATCACCGCGAGCTCGAGGCGGGCCTCGGGATCGGGATCGGGGTCGTCGCCGACGAGCCGTGCGGCGTAGTCGATGGCCGCCTCCTTGTCACCCGCCACCAGCAGCGAGCGCGCATACAGGAGCCGCGGCTGGATCCAGCTCGGGTCCAGCTCCATGGCTTTCTCGGCGCGCTTTTTCGCCTCCTTGGCATCGTCCGCCTGCAAGGCCATGACGCCGGCCGCGTAATGCGCCCGGGGCGAGTCCCGGTAGTCCTTGGCCAGCTCCTTCATGAGCCAGTACGCGTCCTCCGGGTCCTCCTCGGACAGGAACGAAATGAGCGCGACCAGCCGCTCATCGGCGGGGTCGTCGCCCCGCGAGAGCAGCTCCCGGAAGCTCTTGCGGGCGCTGCGCCGCTCGCCGTTGCGGAGCTGGAGCTGGGCCAGGTAGAGGAGCGCCTCGTCGCTCGCCGGGTCGAGCTCGAACCAGCGCCTCGCGGACTCGAGGGCGTCGTCGTGGAAGCCGTAGGTGTAGGAGACCTGGGTCGCCTGCCGGGCGACCTCGGCATCGGCGCTCGCCTTGGCCGCCTCGCGGTACTCGGTGGACGCGGTCTTGTATTCGTCGCGCTGGAGCGCTATCTCCGCCTGGAGGATGTGGGCGTCCGCTTCTTCGGCCGCCTCGTCCGCGGCGAAGGCCGGCGGGACGGCGAGCGCCAGCCACGCGACGGCGACGAGGCCGGGCGGGAGCGCGAACGTCGAGGTCCGGATCATTCAGTCAAACGGTGATGGAAAGCGACAGAGACAGGGAAGTGCGCCATCAGTTCGCTTATGATACGCGAAACTTCCCGCCGGGACCGTTCGTACGCATCCCTGACCGCATAATGTCGTTGCACATAGTCGGGCTGAACCATACCACGGCCCCCGTTGAGATCCGCGAGCAGGTCGTGTACGCCGGGGACGCCGCGGAAAGGGCCCTGGCCGAAGTGACGCAGCTACCCGAGGTCGCCGAAGCCGTCGTCCTATCTACCTGTAATCGAACGGAATTTTTCGTATCGGCCTCGCCGGACGGGGCGCGGGCGCTGCGCGACTGGCTGGTCCGGGACCGGCGCCTCTCGCCGGCGGCCGAGCGGGCCTTGTTCGCGCTCGACGGCGACGAGGCGATCCGGCACCTGTTCCGCGTCGCCTGCGGGCTCGATTCCATGGTGCTCGGCGAGCCGCAGATTCTCGGCCAGCTCAAGGATGCCTGGCGGCAGGCCGAGCGCGCCGGCACGATCGGCGGCCGGCTGCATCGCCTGTTCCAGCACACGTTCGCGGTGGCCAAGAAAGTGCGGACGGAAACGGAGATCGGCGCGAACCCGGTGTCCGTCGCGTACGCGGCCGTGAGCCTCGCCGGACAGTTCTTCTCCGCGTTCGAAAAGCACACGGCGCTCCTGGTCGGCGCCGGGGCGACCATCGAGCTCGTGGCGCAACACCTGAAAGGCAAGCGTATCGGGCGGTTGTTCGTCGCCAACCGCGACGTCGAGCGGGCGCGCGAGCTCGCGGCACGCTTCGGCGGCTTCGCCCTGCCCCTGTCCGAGCTGCCCGGGACGCTGCCCGATGCCGACATCATCGTGAGCTCGACCGCGAGCCCGCACCCGATCGTGTCGGCGGGGCAGATGCGCGAAGCCGTGCGCCTGCGGAAAAGGCGGCCGATCTTCGCGGTGGACATCGCCGTGCCGCGCGATCTCGACCCCGCCATCGCGGAGCTCGGGGACGTGTACCTGTATACGATCGACGACCTCGACCGGGTGGTGCTGGACGGGCAGAACGCGCGCGAGGCCGCGGCGGGCGAGGCCACGCGCATCCTCGAGGAGGAGACGCGGCGCTACCTCGAGGTCGAGCGCAGCCGCTCCGTCACACCGGTGATCGCGGCGCTGCGGGACCACGGCGACGCGCTGCGCCAGGAAGTGCTCGCGCAGGCCAGGCGGCGCTTCGGCAACGGCGCCGACCCGGAGTCCGTCATGGAGTACGTCGCCGGTGCGCTGCTCAAGAAGCTGCTGCACCAGCCGACCGTGCGCCTGCGCCGGGCGGGAGAGGAATCCGACGAGGCGCTGGTCGAGGCCACGCGCGAGCTGTTCGGGCTCGACGGCCGCGGGCGCGAGGGTCGATGAAGCCCTCCATCGTCGCCAAGCTCGAGGGTACGCGGGAGCGTTTCGAGGAGATCGCCGCGCTACTCGCCGATCCCGGGGTGATCGCCGACCAGTCGCGGTTCCGCGACCTGTCGCGGGAGTACGCCCGCCTGGAGCCGGTGGTCGCGCTGTTCCGGGAATGGGAGCGCGTGCAGGCGGACGTCGCGGCGGCCGAGGAGATGGCGGCGGATGCCGACCCGGAGCTGCGCAAGATGGGCGAGGAAGAGCTCGCCGCCCTCGCCGACCGGCGCGAGCGGCTGCAGCGCGAGCTCGAGAAGGCGCTCGTTCCCGCCGATCCCCACGACCACCGCAACGTCTTCCTCGAGATCCGCGCCGGCACGGGCGGCGACGAGGCGGCGATCTTCGCGGGCGACCTGTTTCGCATGTACTCCCGCTACGCGGAGCGGCGCGGCTGGTCGCTCGAGGTGCTCTCCGCCCGCGAGGGCGAGCACGGCGGCTACAAGGAGATCGTGAGCCGGGTGTCCGGCGACGGCATCTACGGCCGCCTCAAGTTCGAGTCGGGCGCGCACCGCGTCCAGCGCGTGCCCGCGACGGAATCACAGGGCCGCATCCACACGTCCGCCTGCACGGTCGCCGTGCTGCCCGAGCCGGAGGAAGTCGAGGAGATCGAGATCAATCCCGCCGACCTCCGCACCGACACCTTCCGCGCGTCGGGCGCGGGCGGCCAGCACGTCAACAAGACGGATTCCGCCGTGCGCATCACGCACCTGCCGACCGGGATCGTCGTCGAATGCCAGGACGAGCGCTCGCAGCACAAGAACCGCGCGCGTGCCCTGGCACTCCTGAAAGCGAAGCTGCTCGATGCGGAGATCACCCGCCGGACGTCGGAACAGGCGGAGCAGCGGCGCCTGCTCGTCGGCTCCGGCGACCGCTCCGAGCGCATCCGGACCTACAACTTCCCGCAGGGCCGCGTGACCGACCACCGCATCAACCTGACGCTGTACCAGCTCGACGAGATCCTCGAAGGCGACCTCGACCCGATCATCGACGCGCTGGTGGCCGAGCACCAGGCCGACCAGCTCGCCGCGATGAGCGCGTAGCGGCGCGGGCGCCTACGACAGGGCCTGGTCCAGGTCGGCGATGAGGTCCTCGACGTCCTCGATCCCGACCGACAGCCGGATCAGCGTGTCGTCGATCCCGAGCTCGCGGCGCTGCGCCGGCGGCACCGAAGCATGCGTCATGATGGCCGGGTGATCGACGAGGCTCTCCACGCCCCCGAGGCTTTCGGCGAGCGCGAACACCCGGCAGCGCTCGAGGAAAGCCCGCGCCTCGGCCAGCCCGCCCGCGATGAAGAACGTGATGATGCCGCCGAAGCCCGTCATCTGCTGCCGTGCGAGCGCGTGCTGCGGGTGCGAGGCGAGCCCGGGATAGAGCACGCGCTCGACCCGCGGGTGCCGCTCCAGCCATTCGGCGATCGCCAGCGCGTTGCGGCAGTGGCGCTCCATGCGGACGTCCAGCGTCTTGAGGCCGCGCAACGCGAGGAAGCAGTCGAACGGCCCCGGCACCGCGCCGACGGAGTTCTGCAGGAACGCGAGCTTTTCCGCGAGCGCGTCGTCGTCCGTGACCGCAACGCCGCCCACCATGTCGGAATGCCCGTTCAGGAACTTCGTGACCGAGTGGACGACGATGTCGCAGCCGGCTTCGAGCGGGCGCTGGAGGTACGGGGTCGCGAACGTGTTGTCGGCGACGACCAGAATGCCGCGCTCGCGCGCGAGCGAGGTCACGGCCGCGAAGTCGACCAGCTTCAGCGTCGGGTTGCTGGGGCTCTCGATCCAGATCATGCGCGTGTCGTCGCGCAGGACCGATTCGAGCTGCCCGGGGGCGCTGAGGTCGGCGTACGTGAAATCGAGACCGGCGCTGCGCCTGCGGACGCGCTCGAACAGGCGCCGGGTGCCGCCGTAGAGGTCGTCCATCGCGACGACGTGGTCGCCGGAATCGAGGAGCTCGAGCACGGTCGCCGTCGCCGCCATGCCGGAGGCGAACGCGAAGCCGTGCCGCGCGCTTTCGAGATCGGCGACACAGCGCTCGAACGCCTGCCGGGTCGGGTTGTGCGTGCGCGAGTACTCGTACCCCCGGTGCACGCCCGGGCTCTCCTGCACGTAGGTCGACGTCGCGTAGATCGGCGGCATGATGGCGCCCGTGGTCGGGTCCGGGCGCTGGCCGGCGTGGATCGCGCGGGTGGCGAAGCGCTGCTTGCCGGTCGCCATGGTGCTCAGCTCTGCTTGCGCAGGTAGTTGAGGACGTCGGCGCGCGTAATCAGGCCGAGGAACTGCTCCCCGTCCATCACGGCGGCATAGGGCTGCACCTGCAGCATTGCAACGAGGTTGTTGATGCTCATGTCCTTCTCCACCTTGAGGAATGCCGCCTCCATGGCGTCGCTGACCGGCCGGTGCATCAGGTCCGGGTGACCGAACACGAAGCGGATGATCGCGTCCTCGGTCAGCACGCCCACGAGCCGCCCGTCGTCCATCACCGGGAGCTGCGAGATGCCGGCGTTGCGCAGGCGATTGTGCGCCGTCGTCAGCACGTCGGACGGGCCGACGGTGATGGTCGCGCGCTCGCCGTGCGGCCGGCCGATCAGGTCCCGCAGGTCGCCGTAGCTCTCGCGCTGGATGAAGCCCTGGTCCTCCATCCAGAAATCGTTGTACAGCTTCGACAAGTACTTGTTGCCGGTGTCGCAGGCGAAGCTCACGACGCGTTTCGGCTCGGCCTGCTCGCGGCAATAGCGCAGCGCGGCCGCCACCAGCGTGCCGGTGGACGAGCCGGCCAGGATGCCTTCCTTGCGCAGGAGCTCGCGCGCAACGCCGAACGATTCGCCGTCGCCGATGGAGTAGGCCTTGCGGACGCGCGAGAGATCGGCGATCGAGGGGATGAAATCCTCGCCGATGCCTTCCACCAGCCAGCCGCCCGATTTCGTGGACAGCCGGCCGGTCTCGATGTACTCGGCGAGCACGGAGCCGACCGGGTCCGCGAGCACCAGCTCCACGTCCGGCGCGTGCCGCTCGAGCCAGCGGCTGATGCCCGTGACGGTGCCGCTCGAGCCGACACCGAGCACGATCGCGTCGAGGTCGCCGTCCATCTGCTCGAAGATCTCGGGCGCGGTCGTGCGCTCGTGGGCCAGCGGATTGTCCGGGTTGCCGAACTGGTTGATGAAATACGCGCCGCGTTCCTCGGCGATGCGCTGCCCGAGGTCCTGGTAGTACTCCGGGTGGCCCTTGGCGACGTCCGACCGGGTGAGCACGATCTCCGCGCCCATCGCCCGCAGGTTGAAGATCTTCTCCTGGCTCATCTTGTCGGGAAGGACGAGCACGAGGCGATAGCCCTTCTGCGCGGCAGCCAGCGCGAGGCCGAGGCCGGTATTGCCGGCGGTCGCCTCGACGATCGTGTCGCCCGGCTTGAGGTCGCCGCGGCGCTCCGCTTCCTCGATCATCGTGACGCCGATGCGGTCCTTGATGGAGCCGCCCGGGTTCATGAATTCGAGCTTGAGAAACAGCCGGCACGGCCCGGTGTCGAGCCGCGTGAGCTCCAGCATCGGCGTCCGGCCGACCATTTCCAGCACGTTGGAATAGACGTTCATGGGTCTCGATGGAAGGGCGCCTGCCCGGTTGCCATGGTACGCGGTTCCCTCGCCGGCCTCCAACGCAGCACGCCCTTGACAGGCGCGGTTCCCCGTTCGACCCTCCGCCCCGCAGGCTCCACGCAGTTGTCCCGGTCCCGGAAGGACCGAACGGTACAAAGACGGCATTGCGCGCGATGAGGATCGATGCAGCGCTCGAGCACGCCGTCGACGTGCTCCGCCCGGTGAGCGACAGCCCGCGTCTCGACGCGGAGCTTTTGCTCGCGCGCGCGCTGGACGTCGACCGCGTCTACCT
Organism: Woeseiaceae bacterium; assembly: GCA_035304345.1. Classification (GTDB taxonomy): domain Bacteria; phylum Pseudomonadota; class Gammaproteobacteria; order Steroidobacterales; family Woeseiaceae; genus IDS-8. The sequence goes on from DATGQE010000105.1 coordinate 10,342, forward strand.
CGTGGCGCACCCCGAGGACGAGCTCGACGAGGCGGCCCGCGAGCGCTTCCTCGCCGCGCTGGCGCGCCGCCGCGAGGGCGTGCCGCTCGCGTACATCACCGGCGTCAAGGAGTTCTGGTCCCTGCCGCTGATGGTCGGGCCCGAAACGCTCGTGCCCCGTCCCGAAACCGAGCTGCTCGTCGAGGTCGCGCTCCGGCTCCTGCCGCGCCGGCAGGCCTGCCGCGTGCTCGACCTCGGCACCGGGAGCGGGGCGATCGCGCTGGCGCTCGCGCACGAACGCCCGCTGTGGGAGGTGACAGCGACCGACCTCTCGGCCGCCGCGCTCGCCGTTGCGCGGGAAAACGCGCGCCAGCTCGGCCTGCCGAACGTGACGTTCCTCGAAGGCGACTGGACGCAGCCCGTCGCCGGCCAGGCGTTCGACCTGGTCGTCTCCAACCCGCCCTACGTCGCCGCGGGCGATCCGGCGCTCGCGGCGCTGCGGCACGAGCCGTCGCTGGCGCTCACGCCGGGCGACGATCCGCTGGCCGCGATCCGCGTCCTCGCACGGGACGTGCGGACGCTGCTGCCGCCGGAAGGCCCGCTGCTCCTGGAGCACGGGCTCGGACAGGAGCAGGACGTCGCGGACGTTCTCGCGTACCATGGGTGGACCGGCATCGAGATGTTCAAGGACCTGGCCGGCCACCCCCGTGTCGTGCTCGCCCGCCGGGGAACTTCCTCCAACTCCGGGGAAAACACGTGATCAGCATCGATACGAGCCACGGCACCATCACCCTCGAGCTGTTCGAGGACAGCGCGCCGCTCACCTGCGAGAACTTCCGCCGCTACGCCGCGGACGGGTTCTACGAGGGCACCGTGTTCCACCGCGTGATCCCCGGCTTCATGATCCAGGGCGGCGGGCTGGATGCGAACCTGTCCCGGAAACCGACGCGGCCGCCGATCGAGAACGAGGCCGCCAACGGCGAGAAGAACCTGCGGGGCACCATCGCCATGGCGCGCACCGCGGACGTCCACAGCGCCACGTCGCAGTTCTTCATCAACCTGCGCGACAACGCGTTTTTGGACCACGGGGAGCGGGACTACGGCTACGCCGTGTTCGGCCGCGTGGTCGACGGGATGGACGTGGTGGACGCCATTGCGCAGGTGGCGACCGAGTCCCGCGGAGGACACCAGGACGTGCCGGTCGAGCCGGTCACGATCCGCAAAGTCAACCTCTGAAAACTGCCCGCGCGGGCCTATAATCCGCCTGCGCCCGGTTCGGGGCGCCGGCGGGCCGCCGGTGCCGACGGGCACTCGAGATTCCCGATGACCCGCCTCATCGATCGCGTTTTCGGCCATATGCCGGGCTGGCAGCTTGCGCTCTGGTGCAGCGTGCTGGTCGGCTGCTTCGCGCTGGCCGACCGGGTCACCGGGGACGAGCTCTCGTTCGCGATCTTCTACCTGCTCCCGGTCGCACTCGCCGCGTGGTACGGCACGGCGGTCACCACGTTCGGCGTCGCGATGCTCGCGGCGCTCGGGTGGTTCGCGGTGGAATACGCCTCCGATCGCGACTACAGCCAGCAGTGGATCCTGTTCTGGAACGCGGGCGTGCGCATGCTGTTCTTCTGCATCGTCGCGGTGCTCATGCGGCGGCTGCGCCTGCACGTCGAAACGCAGCAGCAGCTCGCGCGCACGGATCCCCTCACCGGCCTGCTCAATCGCACCGGCTTTCTCGAGCGCTCGGAAGCGCTGGTGAACAGTGCCGCGCGCTACCGGCTGCCCCTGGTGATCGGCTTCATCGATCTCGACGGCTTCAAGAAAGTGAACGACACGCTGGGGCACCACCAGGGCGACGAGCTGCTGCGGGTCGTGGGCGCCGCGTTGTGCAGGGCGACGCGCGACAGCGACATCGCCGGGCGCCTGGGAGGGGACGAGTTCGCGATCGTGCTGCCGAACACCCGGCTGGACGGTGCCGGCGCGTACTTCGCGAAGCTGCACCGGGAGCTCCTGCGCGACATGCGGCGCGTCGGCCTCCCGGAAACGGGCGTCAGCATCGGCGCCATGGCCTTCGAGGACGGGCCGCCGCGCCTGCCGGACGCCCTGAAGATGGCGGACGAGCTCATGTACCGGGCCAAGCGCAGCGGGGGCATGGGCGTGCTGGTCGAGGCACCGGCGCCGCCGGTGCCCCTGCGCAGCGTGTCGGGAGGGCGGTGACGCCGGCGACCGGCCCGCGCCGTCAGGCGGCGTCGGCCGTCGCGGGGTCGTAGCCGAGGTTCGCCGACAGCCAGCGCTCCGCTTCCGCCACCGGCACGCCCTTGCGTGCCGCGAGCGACTCGACCTGGTCGCGCCCGACCTGGCCGACCGAGAAATACTTCGCCTCGGGATGCGAAAAGTAAAAGCCGCTCACGGCCGCGGTCGGGACCATCGCGTACGACTCGGTCAGCTTCAGCCCGATGGCCGTCTCCGCGTCGAGCAGCCGCCACAGCTTGGCCTTCTCCGTGTGGTCCGGGCAGGCGGGATAGCCGGGGGCCGGCCGTATGCCGCGGTAGCGCTCGTCGATCAGCTCGGCGTTCGTGAGCTTCTCGTCGGGCGCGTACCCCCAGTGCTCGCGGCGCACGCATTCGTGCAGGTACTCGGTGCAGGCCTCGGCGAGACGGTCGGCCAGCGCTTTCACGAGGATGGCGCTGTAGTCGTCGTGCTCGCGCTCGAAGCGATGCACGTGCTCGTCGATGCCGATACCCGCCGTGACCGCGAACGCGCCGATGTAGTCGGCAAGGCCCGTTTCCACCGGAGCGACGTAATCCGCGAGGCAGTCCTGGCTCTGCCCGGCCGGCTTGCCGCGCTGCTGCCGCAGGTGACAGAGCCGCATCAGCTCCCGGTCGCGTGCCTCGTCCGTGTAGATCGCGATGTCGTCGTGGTCCACCGTGTTCGCGGGGAAGAACCCGATCACCGCCCGCGCCGTGAGCCAGCGCTCCGCGACGATGCGGTCGAGCAGCCGGGTCGCGTCGGCATACAGGTTGCGCGCCGCTTCGCCGGAGGCGGGATCCTGCAGTATGTCCGGGAACTTGCCGTGGAATTCCCATGCGTTGAAGAACGGCATCCAGTCGATGTAGTTCCGGATGATCGCGAGGTCGATGCCGTCGAACACCTTGCGCCCGAGGAACGCGGGGCGCGGCGGCGTGTAGCCGTTCCAGTCGCACCGGTGCTTCCGCTCGCGCGCCTGGGCGAGCGAAAGCTGGGGCGCAAGCCGCGACTTGCCGGAGTGCCGCTCCCGGCGGGCGGCATTCTCCCGCCGGACTTTAGCGACCAGCGCCTCGCGCGAAGCAGGCTCGACGAGCGCCTGGGCGATGCCGACGGAGCGCGACGCGTCCTTCACGTATATGACGGGCCCCTCGTAGTTCGGCTCGATCTTCACCGCCGTGTGCGCGGGCGAGGTCGTCGCGCCCCCGATGAGGAGCGGCAGGTCGAAGCCGAGGCGCTGCATCTCGCGCGCGACGTGCACCATCTCGTCCAGTGACGGCGTGATGAGCCCGGAAAGGCCGATCATCTGCGCGTTCTCGCGACGGGCGGTGTCGAGGATCTTCTCGCAGGGGACCATCACGCCGAGGTCGATGACCTCGAAGTTGTTGCACTGGAGCACCACCCCCACGATGTTCTTGCCGATGTCGTGGACGTCGCCCTTGACGGTCGCCATGACGATGCGGCCGTTCGACTGGCGCGCGCTGCCCTTCTCCTTTTCGATGAAGGGCACGAGATGCCCGACCGCCTTTTTCATGACCCGCGCCGACTTGACCACCTGCGGCAGGAACATCTTGCCGGCGCCGAACAGGTCGCCGACGACGTTCATGCCGGCCATGAGCGGACCCTCGATCACGTCGAGCGGCTTCGCGGCCGCGAGGCGCGCCTCCTCCGTGTCCTCGATGATGAACTCGTCGATGCCGTTGACGAGCGCGTGCTCGAGGCGCTTCTCGACCGGCAGCTCGCGCCAGGCGAGATCCTGCCCCTTCGCCTGCGTGCCGCCCTGCCCCCTGTAGGTTTCGGCGAGCGCGAGCAGCCGCTCCGTCGCGTCGCTCCGCCGGTTCAGCACGACGTCCTCGACCGCCTCGCGCAGCTCGCCGGGCAGGTCCTCGTAGATCGCGAGCTGCCCGGCGTTCACGATGCCCATGTCCATGCCCGCGCGTATCGCGTGGTACAGGAACACGGAGTGGATCGCTTCGCGCACCACGTTGTTGCCACGGAACGAGAACGAGACGTTGCTGACGCCACCGCTCACGAGAACGTGGGGCAGCTCGGCCTTGATACGGCGTGTCGCTTCGATGAAGTCGAGACCGTAGCTCGCGTGCTCCTCGATGCCCGTGGCGATCGCGAAGATGTTCGGGTCGAAGATGATGTCGGCGGGATCGAACCCGACCTGCTCGGTGAGAATGCGGTATGAGCGCTTGCAGATCTCGACTTTACGCTCCACGTTGTCGGCCTGCCCCTGCTCGTCGAAAGCCATCACGACGACGGCGGCGCCGTAGTCCTTGACGAGCCGCGCCTGGCGCACGAACGCTTCCTCGCCTTCCTTGAGGCTGATGGAGTTCACGATGCACTTGCCCTGCACGTTGCGCAGGCCCGTCTCGATCACCGACCACTTGGACGAGTCGATCATGACCGGCACGCGTGCCACGTCCGGCTCGGAGGCGATCAGCCTGAGGTAGGTCTGCATTGCCTGCTCGGAGTCGAGCATGCCCTCGTCCATGTTGACGTCGATGACCTGCGCGCCGTTCTCGACCTGCTGGCGCGCCACCTGCACGGCCTGCGCGAAGTCGCCCGCCTCGATCAGGCGCCGGAAGGCGGCCGACCCCGTCACGTTGCTGCGCTCACCGACGTTCACGAACAGGTCGTCCGGCCCGATCGTGAGCGGCTCGAGCCCGGAAAGGCGGCAGCGGACCGGCAGTTCCGGGACTTTCCGCGGCGCCTTGCCGCGCACGGCCTCGCCGAGCGCCCGGATGTGTTCCGGCGTCGTACCGCAGCAGCCGCCAACGAGGTTCACGAGCCCGCTGTCCGCGAACTCCCCGACGATCGCGGCCATGCTCTCGGGCGTCTCGTCGTATTCGCCGAACTCGTTCGGCAGCCCGGCGTTCGGATGCGCGCTCACGTACGTGTCCGCCACGCGCCCGAGGTCCGCCACGTAAGGGCGCAGGTCCGCGGCGCCGAGCGCGCAGTTGAGGCCTACCATGAACGGCTTCGCGTGCCGCACCGAGTACCAGAACGCCTCGGTCGTCTGCCCCGAAAGCGTACGGCCGGACGCGTCGGTGATCGTGCCGGAAATCATGACCGGCAGCTCGATCTCCGCCGTTTCGAACGCGCGCCGGATCGCGAAGATGGCCGCCTTCGCGTTCAGGGTATCGAAGATCGTCTCGACCATGAGGAAATCGACGCCGCCTTCGATCAGCGCGAGAGCCGCCTCGCGGTAGGTCGCTTCGAGCTCCGCGAACGTGATGTTGCGGTAGCCCGGATCATTCACGTCCGGCGAGATCGAGGCGGTGCGGTTGGTCGGGCCGAGCACGCCCGCGACGAAGCGCGGCCGGCCGTCCGCGGCCGCGTAGCGGTCCGCGACGTCGCGCGCGAGGCGCGCTGCCGCGAGGTTCAGCTCGCCGACCAGGGACTGCATGCCGTAATCGCTCATCGAGGGTGCGTTCGAGTTGAACGTGTTCGTCTCGATGATGTCCGCACCCGCGTCCAGGAAACCGCGATGGATCTCCTCGACGACCTCGGGCCGGGTCAGCGACAGCAGGTCGTTGTTGCCCTTGAGGTCCCGTTCCCAGTCGCGAAACCGGGTGCCGCGATAGTCGTCCTCGGACAACCGGTAGCTCTGGATCATGGTGCCCATTGCACCGTCGAGCAGCAGGATGCGCTGCTGCAACGACTGCATGAGGGCCTCGATGCGGCGTTCCCTTGTCGCGGTCATGTTCTTCTTCCCGGTGATTGCTCTAGTTGGAACCCTGGCGCGCCGTCGCGGCCGGCAGTGCCGCCTGTTCCGCAGGCGGCTGCGAGCGCGCGTACTGCGGGCGCAGCCCGAGCGCGTGGCAGATGGCGTAGGTCAGCTCGGAGCGATTGAGCGTGTAGAAGTGGAATTCCTCGATCCCCTCCTGCTGCAGCGCGCGCACCTGCTCGATCGCGACGCTGGCCGCGATGAGCCGGCGCGTCTCGGCGTCGTCGTCGAGCCCCTCGAAGCGATGCCGCAGCCAGGCCGGCACGCTCGCGCCGCAGCGCTCCGCGAAACGCTCGAGCTGCGGGAAGCGCGTGATCGGCAGGATGCCCGGCACGATCGCCGACTCGATGCCGGCCGCCGCGCAGCGGTCGCGGAAGCGCAGGTACACGTCGACGTCGAAGAAGAACTGGGTGATCGCGCGTGACGCGCCGGCATCCAGCTTGCGTTTCAGGTTGTCGAGGTCGAAGTCGGCATCGCGCGCTTCCGGGTGCACCTCGGGGTAAGCGGCGACCGAGACGTCGAAATCCGCCACCTTGCGAAGCCCCGCGACCAGGTCCGCCGCGTACGCGTAGCCGTCGCGCCGCGGCACGTAAGCTCCGGTGCCGCGCGGGGGGTCACCCCGCAGGGCGACGAGGTGACGTATCCCCATGTCCCAGTAGCCGCGCGCGATGTCGTCGATCTCGCCGCGCGAGGCGCCGATGCAGGTGAGGTGGGGCGCCGGCGTCAGCGAGGTCTCGCGCAGCACGCGCTCCACGGCGGCGTGGGTGCGTTCGCGCGTGGAGCCGTCGGCGCCGTAGGTGACGGACACGAAGCGCGGCGCGAGCACCGCGAGCCGCTCGATGGACCGCCAGAGCGTCGCTTCCATTTCCGGCGTCTGCGGCGGAAAGAACTCGAACGAGACCTCGACGCGCCTGGCGGTTGGCAGCTCGCGAATGACGGCATCGGGCACGGGCGCTCTCCTTTTTCTTCGGTCAGGCCGCGGCGCTGGCCGCGTCCGCGGGCACGGCCACCGAAAGCAACCAGCGTGGCTCTCGCGGCGGCAGCAGCCGGGGGCGCCCGAGGCGCAGGCCGGCCGCGGCGCTCCAGCCCGCGAGCGACGCCTCGAGCGCCGGCTGCGGCCGCCCGGGCAGCTCTTCCAGCACGATCAGCCGCCCGCCCGGCGCGAGCAGCCGCCGCGCGTCGCGCAGCGCGTCTTCGGGTCGTTCCGCCCCGGCGAGCACGCCGTCCATCAGCACGGTGTCGAACTCGCCCTCGGCAAACGGCAGCCGGTACATGTCCCCGGCACGCAGCGTCACGTTCGGCAGGCCGGCGAGCAATACCTGCGCGCGTGCGAGCTGGCGGGCCCCGGCATCGATGTCCACGCCGACAGCGCGGTGCGCGCGGCTGGCCAGCAGCTTGAGCAGGCGGCCGCTGCCGCAGCCCACGTCGATGAAGTCACCGAGGGGCGCCGTGATCGTGAGGTCGAGCAGCGCGCGGTGCAGCGCCCGGTCGGTCTCCGCGGCCCCGGTGGCCGGCACGGCCTCGAGCGCGGCGCTGCCGCGCAGGCGCCGGAGCGCCGCCGCGTCGGCGGCCAGCGCGGGATCGCCCTCCGGCAGCAGGGCGAGCAACTGGTTGAGGCTGCCGCGCGGCACCGCCGGCGTCCGGTAGTACACGCGCTTGCCGTCGCGGAAGCGCTCGATGAGCCCCGCCTCGACGAGCTGCTTCAAGTGCTGCGAGATGCGCGGCTGGCTCTGCGCCAGCACCGCGGTGAGCTCGGACACGCTGCACTCGCCCTGCCGGCAGAGCGCCACGAGGCGCAGCCGCGCCGGGTCCGCGAGCGCCCGCAGGCGCGTGAGCAGCGTTTGCGTCTCCGGATGCATTAACAAATAAGGATATCTTTATATGATCGGGAACAGCAGTCTAGCACGGGAGGTCGGGCAAAATCGAGGGCCCGGCGCGGGCGGGAGAATCAGTGCAGCGTGACGCCCGGCGGCCGCCAGCCGCGGCCGAAGACACGCTCGAGCGCCGCGGCGTCGTACCGGCGCACCCGGGCGCAGTACTCGCAGGTGACCTCGACCCGTCCCTCCGCGGCGAGCAGCGCCTCGGCCTCCCGGCGACCGAGGAGCCTGAGGACAGTCTCGACCCGCTCGTCGGAGCAGCGGCAGCGGAAGACGGCCTCGCGCGGGCGGAACACCCTGAGGTCGTCCTCGGCGAACAGGCGCTGGAGGAGCCCCGGACCGATGCCGCCGGACAGGTCCGGCAGCGCGAGGGTCGCGGCGAGGGCGCCGAGCCGCCGCCACTCCTCGGCGTCGACCGGCTCGTTGCCCGGGAGCTGCTGCAGGAGGATACCGCCCGCGCAGGCGGCGTCCGACACCAGCGCAAGCCACGTCGGGATCTGTGCGGACCGCGCGTAGTAATGCTCGAGGCTCGCCGCCAGCGACGGGCCGCTCACCTCGACGATCCCCTGGTAGGAGCGGCGCCGCTCCGCCGCGTCGACCGTGACGGCGCAGCGCGCGTTCGAGACCAGGTCGGCAAACGACAGCCCGTCGTCCCCCACCCGCTCGGCGCTCGCCATGCCGCGCAGCTCGAGCCGGCTGGTGCACTGCACCACCAGCATCGCGAGCGGTCCGTCGCCGCTGATCTGCAGGGTGATCGAGCCGTCGAACTTCAGGCTTTGCGCGATCAGCGCGCTCGCGGCCGCGGAATGACCGAGCGCCTCCAGGACCGGGCGGCGATAGGCGCGGCCCTCCAGCATGCGCTGCCACGCGCTTTCGAGCTGGATCACCGCGCCGCGCACGGGCAAGGCGTCGAACACGAACGGCAACACCACGTCGCGTTCCGCCGTCATGAACCGCCGAGCGCCTCCTTGAGCAGCCGGTTGACCTCCTGCGGGTTCGCCTGGCCGCGCGTCGCCTTCATGACCTGCCCGACGAAGAAGCCGAGCAGCTTGTCCTTGCCGGCCCGGTATTCCGCGGCCTGCGCGGGGTGTGCGGCCACGACGTCGCGCACCACGGCGCCGAGCGCCTCGGGATCCGAGATCTGCCGGAGCCCGCGGGCGGCGATGATCTCGCCCGCGCTGCCCTCGCCCGCCCACATGGCCTCGAACACGTCTTTCGCGATCTTGCCGGAGATCGTGCCGCTCTCGAGCGCGTCCAGCAGCTCGGCGAGCGCCGGCGGCGCGATCCGGCTCGCCTCGATCTCGAGGCCGTCCCGGTTCAAGAGCGCCGTGAGATCGCCGATGATCCAGTTCGCGGCGACCCGCGGCGCGGCCTTCGTCGCCCCGGCCACGGCCTCGAAGTAATCCGCGACCGCCGGGTTCTGCGCGAGGATGGCCGCATCCTCGGCCCGCAGGTCGTAGGCTTCCACGAACCGGCGGCGCCGCGCGTCCGGCAGCTCCGGCAGCGTCTGCCGCACCGCCTCGATGAACGCCTCGTCGATCTCGAGCGGCAGCAGGTCGGGATCCGGGAAGTACCGGTAGTCGTTCGCTTCTTCCTTGCTGCGCATCGGGCGCGTGACGCCGCGGTCGGCATCGAAGAGCAGCGTCTGTTGCACCACCTCGCCCCCGCCTTCGAGCACGTCGATCTGCCGCTCGATCTCGTACTCGAGCGCTTTCTCCACGAAGCGGAAGGAATTGAGGTTCTTGATCTCGGTGCGCGTGCCGAGCTTCGATTCGCCCCGCGGCCGCACGGACACGTTGGCGTCGCAGCGGAACGAGCCTTCCTGCATGTTGCCGTCCGAGATCCGGAGGTAGCGCACGAGCGTGTGGATGCTTCGCATGTACGCCGCCGCCTCCGCCGCCGAGCGCAGGTCCGGCGCCGAGACGATCTCGAGCAGCGGCGTGCCCGCCCGGTTCAGGTCGATGCCGGTGAACGGACCGAGCCCGTGCACCGACTTGCCCGCGTCCTCCTCCAGGTGGGCGCGGGTGATGCGCACCGTCTTGTCCTGCCCTTCCGCGTCCTGGATCACGAGGGTGCCGTCCGCCACCACGGGCAGCTCGTACTGGCTGATCTGGTAGCCCTTCGGCAGGTCGGGATAGAAGTAGTTCTTGCGGGCCAGGATGGAGCGCCGCGCAATCGTGGCGCCGATCGCGAGCCCGAACTTGACGGCCATGCGCACGGCCTCGGCGTTCAGCACCGGCAGCACGCCGGGGTACCCGAGGTCGATGAGCGATGCCTGCGTGTTCGGCGCGGCGCCGTAGGCCGTCGGGGCGCCGGAAAAGATCTTGCTCACGGTCGCGAGCTGGGTATGGATCTCCAGCCCGATCACCGCTTCCCAGCGCCCGTTCACGCGAATCCCTCCGGGCACGCGCGGTGCCAGTCGGTGAGTGCCTGGTAGTGATGGGCTGCGGCGAGGAGCGTCTCCTCGGCGAAGTGTGCCCCCACGAGATGCAGCCCGACCGGCAGCCCCCGGGCGAAGCCGCAGGGAATCGAGATGCCCGGCAGCCCGGCGAGGTTGGCGCCGATCGTGTAGATGTCGTTCAGGTACATCGTGATCGGGTCGGCGGTCTTCTCGCCGAGCGCGAACGCCGGGGTGGGCGCGGTCGGCCCCGCGATCACGTCGACGGTCGCGAAGGCCTCGCGGAAATCGCGGCTGATGAGCTCGCGCACTTTCTGCGCCCGCAGGTAATAGGCGTCGTAGTAGCCGGCGGACAGCACGTAGGTGCCGGTCATGATGCGGCGCTTCACTTCGGCTCCGAATCCCTCGCCGCGGGTGCGGCAGTAGAGGTCGAGGAGATCCTTCGGATTCTCCGCGCGATAGCCGAAGCGCACGCCGTCGAAGCGCGACAGGTTCGAGGATGCCTCGGCGGGCGCGACCACGTAATAGGTCGGCACCGACAGGTCGATGTGCGGCAGGTCGATCTCGGTGAGCACGGCGCCTTCGCGCTCGAGCAGCGACAGCGCCGCGCGCACGCGCTCCGCGCACTCCGCATCGAGCCCCTCGTCGAAATGCTGCCGCACGATACCGATCTTCAGCCCGGCGACACCGCGCCCCAGTGCCGCCCGGTAGTCGGGCACCGGGTGATCGACCGAGGTGGAGTCCTTCTCGTCGAAACCGGCCATCACGCCGAGGAGCAGCGCAGCGTCCTCGACGGTGCGCGTGATCACGCCGGCCTGGTCCAGGCTGGAGGCGAACGCGACCATGCCGAAGCGCGACACCCGCCCGTAGGTGGGCTTCAGGCCCACCGTGCCGGTCAGCGCCGCCGGCTGGCGGATCGAGCCGCCGGTGTCCGTGCCGGTGCCGGCCGGGACCACGCGCGCCGCGACCGCGGCGGCCGTGCCACCCGACGAGCCGCCAGGCGAGCGCGTGACGTCCCAGGGATTGCGGACGGGACCGTACCAGCTCGTCTCGTTCGACGAGCCCATCGCGAACTCGTCCATGTTGGTCTTGCCGAGCATGACCGCCCCGGCCTCGCGGAGCCGCGCCACGACCGTCGCGTCGTACGGCGAGACGAAGTTCGACAGCATCCGCGACCCGCAGGTGGTGAGCACGCCGCGAGTGCAGAACAGGTCCTTGTGGACGATCGGCAGCCCGAGCAGCGGCCGCGTGCGGCCGGCGGCCCGCTCGCGATCCGCCGCCGCGGCGGCCGCGAGCGCCTCGTCGGCCGTCACGGTGATGAACGCGTTCAGTCGCTCCTCGGTCTGCGCGATGCGCTCGAGCAGGTGCTCGGCGATGCCGACGGCGGTGATCTCGCCGGACTCGAGCCCCTGCGCCAGCTCCGTGAGCGTCCGCCCGTGCAATGCCTCACCGTCCATGACGCCCCCCGGTCATCCCTGCTCGATCACCTTCGGCACCAGGTAGAACCCGTCCTGCACGGCGGGCGCGTTCGCCTGGATGGCGTCGCGGTCGATGACCTCCGTGACGACGTCCGGGCGCAGGCGCTGGGCACCGGACAGCGGGTGGGCCATGGGGACGACATCGTCCACCGGCGCCGCCTGGAGCCGGTCCACGAACTCGACGATGCTGGAGAGCTTCGCCTGCACGTCGTCGAACTCGCTTTCCGCGAGCTCGAGCCGGGCGAGCATCGCGAGGTGCTGAATCTGTTCCCTGGTCAGTGACACGTGTGCATCCGAAACTCGTTCACACCGTTGCCGTGAAGGTCGGGCACCAGGCCGGGGCGGGCGCAATGACCATGCGGCCCGACATGGACGGACTGCTCGTGACGCTCTTCACAATACCGGGAATTTCCCGGCTTTTTCGGCGTGGTCAAAAGCCTGCAATGATACCTTGCCGTCTTGCCCAATGTCCTGCGCGTTGTTAGATTACGGCGCTGATTCTCCCCGCGGGGACGCCTGGGCGTGCTTAAGAACATTCTAGGGTATTTCTCCAACGATTTGTCGATCGACCTTGGCACCGCAAATACCCTCATCTACTCCCGCGGACATGGCATCGTACTGGACGAACCTTCCGTCGTAGCGATCCGGGAAGACACCGGGCGCGGCGGCCGCGTCGTCGAAGCGGTCGGTGCCGAAGCGAAGAACATGCTCGGCCGCACCCCGGGCAACATCACCGCCATACGCCCGCTGAAGGACGGCGTCATCGCCGACTTCACCGTGACCGAGAAGATGCTGCAGCACTTCATCCGCAAGGCGCACGGCAGCCGGTATTTCCGCCCGAGCCCGCGCGTGCTCGTGTGCGTGCCGTACGGCTCGACCCAGGTCGAGCGGCGTGCCATACGGGAGTCGGCGGAGGGTGCGGGCGCGCGCAAGGTGCACCTCATTCCCGAGCCGATGGCGGCGGCGATCGGTGCGGGCATGCCGGTGCACGAAGCGCGCGGCTCCATGGTGCTCGACATCGGCGGCGGCACCTCCGAGGTCGCGGTGATCTCGCTGAACGGCATCGTGTACGCCGCCTCCGTGCGCATCGGCGGTGACCGCTTCGACGAAGCGATCACGAACTACGTGCGACGCAACTACGGCATTCTCATCGGCGAAGCCACGGCGGAGCGGATCAAGCACGAGATCGGCTCGGCATTCCCGGGCCAGGAAGTGCGCGAGATCTCCGTCAAGGGACGCAACCTGTCGGAAGGTGTGCCGCGCAGCTTCACGCTGAACAGCAACGAGATACTCGAGGCCCTGCAGGAACCCTTGCAGGGCATCGTCGGTGCCGTCAAGGAAGCGCTGGAGCAGACGCCTCCGGAGCTCGGCGCCGACGTCGCGGAGCGCGGCATCGTGCTCACCGGCGGCGGCGCGCTGCTGCGCGACATCGACAAGCTGCTGATGGAAGAAACCGGCCTGCCGGTCATCATCGCCGACGATCCGCTGACGTGCGTCGCCCGTGGCGGTGGACGGGTCATCGAGCTCATCGACGAGCACGGCCCGGCGGTCTTCGGCCTGGAGTGAATGGCCTCCGCTACCCGGGCCACAGCACAGGGATGATGACCCGGCGGCGGGCGCACGCTGCGCAGCCGGGCTGATCCCGACGGTTACGGCCATGGCCGAACACGCGCAACGCTCCTTCACGACGCCGGCCCCCGGGCTCCGTTTCCTCATCCTCGGGGGCCTGAGCCTCGTGCTGCTCATCGCCGACCAGCGTTCGGACTACCTCGACTCGGTGCGCAAGGCCATCGGCGCCGCGGTGTACCCGCTGCGCGTCGCGGTCGACACGCCGGTCTCGCTGTGGCGCTGGGTCGGCGAGAGCACGGCCTCCCGCAACGAGCTCGTGCTCGAGCTTTCCCGGCTGCGGACCGAGAAGCTGATCACGCAGGCGCGCCTCATGCGGTATGCCGCGCTCGAGGCCGAGAACGCACGCCTGCGGGCGATGCTCGGCGCACGCGAGCGCGTGCGCGAGCGCGTGCAGGTGGCGGAGATCATGTCGGTCAGCACCAACCCGTTCCGGCACGTGATGGTGGTGGACAAGGGCACGCGCGACGGCGCGTTCGAGGGCCAGGCGATCATCGACGCTGACGGGGTGGTCGGCCAGGTCATCGAAGCCGGCCTCCTGTCCTCGCAGGCCATGCTCATCAGCGACCCGGATCACGCGCTGCCGGTGCAGGTCAACCGCAGCGGCGTACGGACGATCGCGGTCGGCACCGGCGAGCACGACCGCCTCGACCTGCCGTTCCTGCCGAACAACGCCGACATCCACGAAGGCGACCTGCTGGTGACGTCGGGACTCGGCGGCGCGTTCCCGCCCGGCTATCCCGTGGGCACGGTCCGCTCCGTGATCCGCGTGCCGCAGAACCCGTTTGCCGAGGTGAGCGCAACACCGGCCGCCTCGCTCGGGCAGATCCGCGAAGTCATGCTCATCTGGCCGGGGGAGAACGAGCCCGGGGACGACGCAGCGGCGGCCGAGGCACCCGGCCCGGCCGACGCTCCCCCGGAAAGCGCGGCCGACACGACCGCCGATGAGTAGCGAACGCCAGGCCCGCCTGCCGGTTCTCCTCTGCATCGTCGCGGCGCTGCTGCTCGCGATCGTGCCGCTGCCGGAATGGGCGAGCCCCTTCCGCCCCGACTGGGTGCTACTGACACTTATATATTGGTCGATCGCGGTGCCGCGCCGGTACAGCGTCGGCACGGCCTGGGTGCTCGGCATCGTCCTCGACATCGCGTACGGCACCCTGCTCGGCCAGCACGCGCTCGCGCTGGCGTTCGTGATCTACCTGACGGTCAAGTTTCACCTGCAACTGAGGGTATTCCCGCTGTCGCAGATGACCGCCACCGTGCTCGTGCTGCTCGGCCTGTATCGCTTCATCCTGTTCTGGATCAACGGCGTCGCGGGCATCTATCCCGAGCTCGTGATCTACTGGGGACCGGTGGCGGCCGGGACGATCGCCTGGCCGTTGCTCTCGCTGTTCTTCGGCGGGCTGCGTTACCGCGTCGCGGACTAAAGGGATCGCGCCGTGCAGTTCAGCGCTCCCATCAAGGACCACCACCGCGAGCAGCGCCTGTTCATGCGCCGCGTGGCGTTCGCGGCCGTCTGCAGCGCGCTGTTGCTCGGGCTCGTCGTCACGCGGCTCGTGCAGCTCCAGATCATCGATTACGAGCACTTTGCCGAGCGCTCGCAGGGCAATCGCTTCCGCATCGAGGCGCTGCCGCCGAACCGCGGCCTCATCTACGACCGCAAGGGCCGGGTGCTGGCGGAGAACCTGCCGGCGTACCAGCTCGAGCTGGTCCCGGAGCAGGTACCGGACGTGGAGGACACGCTCGACCGGCTCGCGGCGCTCGGGCTCATCCGGCGCGAGGACATTCCGCGATACGAGTCGCTGATCGCCCACGGCCCACGCTTCAAGCCGGTGACGCTGCGCTTCCGGCTGAGCGAGCCCGAGATCTCCCGCTTCGCGATCGAGCGGCCGCGGTTCCCCGGCGTCGACTTCCAGCCGCGGCTCGTGCGGCACTACCCCGACGGCGAGCTCTTCGCGCACGTCATCGGCTACGTCGGTGCGCTCAGCGCGGACGACCTGGAACGGCTCGACCCGGCGGCCTACGCGGGCACCGCGCACACCGGCAAGACCGGCGTCGAGCGCTTTCGCGAAGCGGAGCTGCACGGCGACCCCGGGTACCGGCAGATCGTGATCAACGCGAGCGGCCGCCAGGTGCCGGTCGATCCGCGCGACGTGGCGGCCTCGATGCTCGCGGGCGAGGCGCCGCAGCCCGGGGAAAGCCTGTACCTCAGCCTGGACCTCGACCTGCAGCGCGTGGCGACGGAAGCGCTCGCCGGGCGCCGCGGCTCCGTCGTCGCGATCGATCCCACGAACGGGGACGTGCTCGCGCTGGTGAGCTCCCCCACGTTCGACCCGAACGCGTTCGCCCTGGGCATGAGCCCCAGCGAGTACGCCGCCCTGCTCAACGACCCCGACCAGCCCCTGTTCAACCGGGCCGTGCGCGGCAGCTACCCGCCGGGCTCGACCATCAAGCCGATGCTCGCGCTTGCCGCGCTCGCGACCGGCGCGACCAATCTGACGCGGCGCACGTTCTGCCGCGGCTTCTACACGCTGCCGGGCAGCACGCACCGCTATCGCGACTGGCGGCCGCAGGGCCACGGCGAGGTCGACCTGCACGATGCGATCGCACAGTCCTGCGACGTGTACTTCTACGAGATCAGCCGCGAGATCGGCATCGATCGCATGCACGAGTACCTGACGCGCTTCGGGCTCGGGGCACCGACCGGCATCGACATCCCGGGAGAAACGGGCGGGCTCGTCCCGTCGCGCGAGTGGAAACGCAGCCATTTCAGCGATCGCGCGAACCAGGTCTGGTTCCCGGGCGAGACCGTCATCGCGTCGATCGGCCAGGGCTACATGCTCGCCACGCCCTTGCAGCTCGCACACGCGACGGCGACGCTCGCCATGCGCGGCAAGCGCTTCCGGCCGCACCTCGTCGCGGCTACGGAGAATCCGCTGACCGGCGAACGGAAGCTCATTGAGCCAACCGCGCTGCCGCCGGTGGACATCGAGAACGAGTTCTACTGGGACAGCGTCCTCGAGGCCATGAACGCGGTGCTGCAGAGCCCGACCGGCACGGCACGCACCACCGGGCTCGGCGCGCCCTACACGATGGCCGGCAAGAGCGGCACCGCGCAGGTCTTCTCGGTCGCGCAGGAAGAGCGGTACAACGCGGAGGAAGTGGCCGAGCGCCTGCGGGACCACGCGCTGTTCGTCGCGTTCGCACCGCTCGACGAGCCGCGCATCGCGGTCGCCGTCGTGGTCGAGAACGGCGAGAGCGGCAGCCGCGTCGCGGCCCCGATCGCGCGCGCGGTGATGGACGAGTACCTGGGGTTCTCCTCCGATGCTATTTAGCGACACCCAGCGCCTGACCGAACGCAAGGCCGCTCCGCTCGGTGACATGACGCGCCTGCTCAGGCGCCTGCACCTCGACGCGCCGCTGCTCGGGGGCATCCTCCTGCTCTCGGGGATCGGCCTGTTCGTCCTCTACAGCGCCGTCGGGAACAATTTCGACCTGTGGCTGCGCCAATGCATGCGCCTCGGCATCGCGCTGGTCGCCATGCTCGTGGCGGCCCAGGTTCCGCCCGACCTCATGCGCCGCTGGTCGCCGTGGGCGTACGCCGCGGGACTCGTCCTGCTGGCGCTGGTGCTGATGCACGGCGAAGTGAGCCAGGGTGCCCAGCGCTGGCTCGACGTCGGCATTCGCTTCCAGCCGTCCGAGATCATGAAACTCGCCGTGCCGATGGTGGCCGCCTGGTACCTGCACGACCGGCACCTCCCGCCCACGTTCCGCCAGGTGGTCGTGCTCGGCTGCGTGATCGTGCTGCCATCCGTGCTGATCGCGAAGCAGCCGGACCTCGGCACCGCGCTCCTGATCGCGGCGGCAGGCGCGCTCGTCGTCGTGCTCGCGGGCATGTCCTTTCGGCTGATGCTCGGCCTCGGCATCCTGGCCATCCCCGGCGCCTGGGTGCTGTGGCATTTCATGCACGACTACCAGCGGCGCCGCGTGCTGATGTTGCTGAATCCCGACAGTGATCCCCTCGGGGCGGGCTACAACATCATCCAGTCGAAGATTGCGATCGGCTCGGGCGGACTGTTCGGCAAGGGCTGGACGAACGGCAGCCAGGCGCAGCTCGATTTCCTGCCGGAGCGCGACACGGACTTCATCTTCGCGGTGATCGGGGAGGAGCTCGGCCTGCTGGGCGCGCTCGGGCTGCTCGGCGTGTACGTGTTCGTCGCCGGCCGCGGCCTGTACATCGCGCTCAATGCCCGCGACACGTTCTCCCGGCTGCTCGCCGGCAGCATCAGCCTCACGCTGCTGGTCTACGTGTTCGTCAATACCGCCATGGTGACGGGACTGGTGCCCGTGGTCGGCGTACCCTTGCCGCTCGTCAGTTACGGTGGAACGTCCATGGTGACCCTGATGGCGGGATTCGGTATTCTCATGTCGATCCACACGCACAGGAAGTTCGTGCCTCATTAAGAACAATGAGATCGGCTACTCCTCCTTTCCGGCTCGCTTTCGCTTCGTTCCTCATGACCGCGCTGGCGCTGCCCGTCACCGCAGGTGCCATCGACCTGGAGCGCGCGGAAGTAAAGGCCTTCATTGAGCGCATGGTCGACGAGCACGGCTATGAGCGCGCCGAGCTCGAAGCCGCACTCACGGCCGCGGAAACGCAGGGCTCGATCCTCGAAGCGATCAGCCGGCCGGCGGAGAAGACCCTCGCCTGGCACGAGTACCGCGACATCTTCCTGACCGAGGAACGCATTGCCGCCGGCGCGGAGTTCTGGCGCACGCACGAGGAAGCCCTGCGGCGAATCAGCGAGGAGACCGGGGTTTCGTGCGAGGTGCTCGTCGGCATCATCGGCGTCGAAACCTACTTCGGACGCATCACGGGCCGGTACCGCGTGCTGGATGCCCTGGCGACGCTCGCGTTCGATTACCCGCCGCGCGCGGATTTCTTCCGCCGCGAGCTGGAGCAGTTCCTGCTCCTGGTGCGCGAGGAAGGCATGGACGCGACCCAGGCCATGGGATCCTACGCGGGCGCCATGGGCGCTCCGCAGTTCATGCCGAGCAGCTTCCGGGCGTACGCGGTCGATTCGAGCAACGACGGGCGCCGCGACATCTGGACGGACTGGCAGGACGTGATCGGCAGCGTCGCCAACTACATCGTCCAGCACGGCTGGAAGCGGGGCCTGCCCGTGATCACGCAGGCGACGCTGGGCTCGAACTGGCAGGGCACGAAACCGGATCGCAACCCCCTTTCCCCCACCGAAACCATCGGATCGCTGAGCCGGCAGGGCGTGCTGTTCTCCACGGACCTGCCGGCCGACCACAAGGGCCAGCTCCTCGTGCTCGAAGGCAAGGACGGCGACGAGTACTGGGTCGGCTTCCACAACTTCTTCGTGATCACGCGCTACAACCGCAGCGTGATGTACGCGCTCGCCGTGCACCAGCTCGGTCGCGAGGTGGCGCTCGAGGTGCAACGCCGTGCGTCCTGATGCCTGGAGGCGGGCGGCACTGCTGCTCGTGGCCGCCTCGCTCGGCGGCTGCGCTACCGGCTACCGCACGCTGCCGGCACCGGTGCCGCCGGCGGAGGAGCCCGTCGTCCTGCCGGCGCCCGAGCCGAAAAGCCCCTGGGGCAACGGCCCGATCTACGAAGTGCACGGCCGGCGGTACGTCGTCATGGACTCCGCCCAGGGATACCGCGAGCGCGGCATCGCGTCCTGGTACGGGAAGGAGTTCCACGGCAAGCCCACGTCGAGCCGCGAGACGTACGACATGCACGCTTTGACGGCGGCGCACCGCACCCTGCCGCTGCCGTCGTACGTGCGGGTGACGAACCTGCGCAACCAGAAGAGCGTCGTCGTGCGGGTGAACGACCGGGGGCCCTTCGTCGCGGGTCGCCTGATCGATCTCTCCTACGCCGCGGCCGTCGCACTCGACATGGTCGACGACGGGACGGCGCCCGTCGAGGTGGCGGCACTCGACTTCGGTCCGCCGCCGGAGGCCACGGTGGCCGCGACGGAGGGCGTGATCGGCACGCGCGGCGACACGCAGCTTTACCTGCAGGTCGGCGCGTTCGGAGACTTCGAGAACGCGCGTCGCCGCTTCGAGCAGGTGCAACGCGGGGGCGTCGGACCGGCATACGTGCACGAGGACACGGATGCGCGACCGGCCCTTTACCGCGTGCGGATCGGACCGATCGCCGACGTCGAGCAGTACGACGCGGTCGTCGCACGGCTGCGCGACCTCGGCATCTCCGAGATGCACCTCGTCACGGAATAGGGCCCGCCGGATGCGTGGCAGCCCGCCGCGGATGCGCCTCCGCCGGTATTCCTTGCTCGCTCTCCTGGCCTGCGTGGCGCTGTGGGCCGCTCCCGCACTCGCCGGGCCCGGACCGATCCCCGCCCCGCCCGTCGTCGGTGCCAAGAGCTATTTCGTGGTCGCGGCGAAAACCGGGCGCGAGCTCGCCGCGTACGAGCCGGACGCAAAGCTCGCTCCCGCGAGCCTGACCAAGCTGATGACGGCCTATGCCATCTTCAAGGCGCTCGAGGAGGAGCAGATCGCGCTCGACGACGAGGTCACGGTGAGCGAGAAAGCGTGGCGCACGCCGGGATCGCGGATGTTCATCGAGGTCGGCTCGCGCGTGAAGGTCGAGGACCTCATCATGGGCCTGATCGTGCAGTCGGGCAACGACGCGGCCGTCGCGCTGTCCGAATACGTCGCCGGCACCGAGGCCGTGTTCGCGGAGGTGATGAATCGCTATGCCGAAGCACTCGGCATGACCGGCACGCATTTCGTGAACTCGACCGGCCTCCCGGGCAAGGATCATTATTCCACGGCGCGCGATCTCGCCACGCTCGCACGCGCGCTGGTCGAGGAGTTCCCGCAGTATTACCCCTGGTACTCCGTCAAGGAATTCACCTACAACGGCATCACGCAGCGCAATCGCAACCGCTTGCTGTGGCGCGATTCGAGCGTCGATGGGATGAAGACCGGGCATACCGACGACGCGGGCTACTGCCTCGTGTCGTCGGCCGAGCGGGACGGCATGCGCGTCATCTCGGTCGTGCTCGGCATGGAGACGCCGCAGGACCGCATCGATGCGAGCCACGCGCTGCTCAACTACGCGTTCCGGTTCTACGAGACGCGCCTCCTGTACCGCGCCGGGGAGCCGGTGACGCAGGCCAGGGTCTGGAAGGCGGAGACCGAGTTCACGCCGCTCGGCCTGAACGAGGACCTGTACATCACCATCCCGCGCGGCACGTTCGACGAGGTGGAGTCCGTGCTGAGCATGCCGGCCGTGCTCGTGGCGCCGATTGCCGAGGGGCAGCCGCTCGCCGAGCTGACGGTCTCGCTGAACGGCACGAGCCTGCTGGAGCAGCCGTTGCAGGCGCTGGCCGACAACCCGCAAGGCTCCATCTGGCAACGCGCGCGCGATGGTGTCATGCTGTGGTTCGAGTGATCCGTCCGCGGCCGGGTGCAGAAACCGCCGCGAGCGGTCCGCCGCGGCAACGTTGATGAGCGACACCCTCCTCGAGTTCCCCTGCGAATTCCCCATCAAGATGATGGGGCGCGACGAGCAGGCCTTCCGCGCGGCCGCGCTGGCCGTCATCCGGCGGCACGCCGGGCCGGTGCCCGACGAGGCGGTGCGGGAAGCCGCCAGCCGCGGCGGCCGCTTCGTCTCCCTCACGGTGACCATCACGGCGACCAGCCGGCAGCAACTCGACGCGATCTACCGCGATCTGACCGCGAACGAGCAGGTCCTGGTGGCGTTGTGACGGCATCGGCCCTTCCCTCTCCCGCGCAGGACGGCGCCATCCGGCGCTCGTGGCTGGGGCGCCGCGACTACGAGCCGCTGTGGCGCGCGATGCAGGCGTTCACGGAGGCGCGCGGCGCGGATACGCCGGACGAGGTCTGGTTCACCGAGCACCCGCCGGTGTTCACGCTCGGGCTGAACGGCCGGCGCGAGCACCTCCTGGCGCCCGGCGACATCCCGGTGGTGCAGGTGGATCGCGGCGGCCAGGTCACGTATCACGGTCCCGGGCAGCTCATGGTGTATCCGCTCATCGACCTGCGCCGCGCGGGCATCGGGGTGCGCGCGCTGATCGACGCGCTCGAAGGCTCCGTCGTGGACCTGCTCGCTGCCTCGGGCGTCACCGGGGCGCCGCGGCGCGACGCGCCGGGGGTCTACGTCGACGGCCGCAAGCTGGCGAGCGTCGGCCTGCGCGTCCGGCGCGGCGCGAGCTATCACGGCATGGCGCTCAACGTCGATCTCGATCTCGAGCCGTTCACGCGCATCAACCCCTGCGGCTACGCCGGCCTGGAGATGGTCGATCTCGCGCGCCTGGGGCTCGCCGACACCCTGCCCGCCATCGCGGAGCGCCTCGAGCCGTACTTCCTCGCGCGACTGTTCCCGTAGCCGCGCGCGACCGGAACACGCCACCGGGGCGGGGCCGGGGGAGGCCTCTCGGCGGCGCTCGAGGCTTGAGCCACCGATCGTGGCCCCGCGCGCTCTGGTGCTACTGCAGGGCGGCGAGGCGTTCCGGCGTGCCGACGTCGACCCAGGGGCCTTCGTACAGGCTCGCCTCGAGCAGGCCGCGGCCCGCCGCGTCGAAGAGAAGCGGCGCGAGGGGGAAGCGGCCGGGCGCCGTACCTTCGAAGAGCGCCGGCCGGTACAGGGCCATGCCGCTGAAGGTGTAAGCGGGTGCGTCGGACACGGCGGCTTTGCCCGCCACCAGGTCGAAGTCGCCGCGGGTCTTGTGCGCGGGCGTCGGCACCAGCACGAGGTGCCCGAGCGATGCCGGTGCCAGCTCGACGGGCGGCAGCGCGAAATCGGTATGGACGTCCGCGTTGAGCACCCAGAACGGATCGCGCCCGAGCATCGGCAGCGCGCGCCGGATGCCGCCGCCGGTCTCGAGCACGCCGTCGTACTCCGGGCTGTACACGACACGCAGCCCGTAGCGACGACCGTCGCCGACCCGCTCGACGATGGCCTCGCCGAGCCAGCCGAGATTGATGACGACGGTCGCCACGCCGGCCGCTGCGAGCCGCGCGAGATGCCGCTCGAGCAGGCTGGTGCCGCCGACCTCGAGCAGGGCTTTCGGCACGGTGTCGGTGAGCGGGCGCATGCGCTCGCCGCGGCCGGCCGCGAGCACCATGGCGATCGTCGGTCTCGCGACTTCCGTCATCGGCCGCTCACCCGCGTGCCATCCGGGGCAGCACCTCGTGCTCGACCAGGTGCGCGAGGAACTCGAGCGCCGGGTAGCGGGGCGCGACCTCGAGCACGTACGACAAGGTGCGCGGCACGTCGCGGAGGTAACCCGCCTTGCCGTCGCGATGACAGAGCCGCGCGAAAATGCCGGCGGCCTTGAGGTGCCGCTGCACGCCCATGAGCTCGAAACGCGCGAGGAGCTCCTGCTGGCCAAGACCGCCGAGCAGCTCGCGGTCGAGCGCGGCGAAATGGGCCAGCGCCCAGTCGCGTACCCGCTCCGCGGGCCAGCGGATGTAGCAGTCCTTGAGCAGGGACACGAGATCGTAGGTGAGCGGACCCTCGACGGCATCCTGGAAGTCGAGGATTCCGGGGTTGGCCGTCTCGGTGACCATGAGGTTGCGCGAATGATAATCGCGATGCACGAACACCCGCGGCTGGTCGAGCGCGTTCGCGACGAGCAGGTCGCAGCAGGCGGCCCATGACCGCTCCCGGTCGCCGGTGAGCTCGAGGCCGAGATGGCGGCCGCACAGCCAGTCGCGGAACAGCGACAGCTCGAACCTCAGCAGCTTCTCGTCGTACGGCGGGAGCCTGCGCTGCCACTGGCGTCCGCGCTCCTGTATCCTGCGCAGCGCCGCGAGCGCGTCGCCGTACAGTCGATCGGCGCTGCCCGGCTCGCGCTCCAGCGCCGTGAGATATGGCAGGGAGCCGAGATCGGTGAGGAGCAGGAGCCCGCGCCGGAGGTTCGCCGCCAGGATGCGCGGTGCATTCACCCCGATCAGCTCGAGCCATCCCGCGATCTCGACGAACGGGCGGCTGTCCTCGCGCTCCGGCGGTGCGTCCATCGCGATCCGCGTACCGTCGGCGGTGTGCACGCGGAAGTAACGCCTGAAGCTCGCGTCCTCGGAAGCCGGGACGATCTCGAAGTCCGTGAGGCCCGCTTCCGTCTCGAGCCAGGTCCGCAGCTCCTCGGCTCGCGCGTCCATGGCCAGCGCGCTGTTGTCGATCTCGAGTCTCCGGGTGCGTGAAGACGCGAAGGTAGCAAATCACAATACCTGATAACATCCCTCCCCCAACGGCTCGCGTCACCCTGCGATCGATCGAACTTGCTACGCCTTCGCCTTGCATCGACCGCCCTCCTGCTCGCCTCGACTGCGGCTCTCGGGCAGGAAGACCCGATCTGCGAGATGCCCGATCACGCCCCGCTTGCCGAGGACTCGGTGCTCCGGCAGCTCGAATCCCTGGACCCCGAGTCCGTCGAGTTCCTGGCCGGCGAGGTCGAGGCGTCCTTCGGGCCGGGCGGCGGCGCACGCATGAGCGGCGGCGTGTTCGTGCGGCGCGGCGACCGGCTCGCCGGCGCCGAGAGCGCCATCTTCGATCCCGACAGCAGGGCACTGCTCCTGCGCGGCGAGGTGCGCTACGAGGACCCGAGCAACTACGTGGTCGGCGACTCCGCCGAGTTCGCCTACGACAGCGGGAGGATCCGGTTCGACGGGGCGGAGTTCCGGCTCGGCGGCGGACAGTCGCGCGGTGCGGCGGACTCGCTCGAGATCAGTCGGGAAGGCACGCTCGAGCTCGACGACGTGAGCTACACGACCTGCCCACCCGGCTCGGACGACTGGCTGCTCGAGGCGGGCGACATCGACATCGACACCGAGCGCCGCGTCGGCACGGCACAGAACGTCAAGCTGCGCTTCAAGGGCGTGCCGATCCTGTATTCGCCGTTCCTGTCGTTCCCGATCGGGGATGCGCGCAAGACCGGGTTCCTCACCCCGGAGCTCGGCAGCGCCGGGCGCAGCGGCAACGAGATCCGGGCACCGTTCTACTGGAACATCGCCGAGAACTACGATGCGACGCTCACGCCTCGCCTGCTCACCGACCGCGGATTGCAAGTCGGCTCCGAGTTCCGTTACCTCACGCGCCGCAACGAGGGCATGGCGCAGTTCGACTACCTCCCGGACGATTCGCTGACCGGCACCAACCGGCATCTCACCGCCGTGCAGCACCAGACCATCTTCGACAACGGATGGCGCAACCGGATCGACTTCCGGGAAGTCTCCGACAGCGGTTACTTCGAGGACCTGGGCGGCAGCCTGAGCGTCTCCAGCATCACGCACCTCGATCGCAGCATCTGGTTCGATTACTACGGCGATCGCTGGAGCCTGTTCGCACGAATACAGGATTACCAGACCATCGACGACACCCTCCTGCCGACCGAGAAGCCGTATCGCCGGCTGCCCCAGTTCGTGTTCAACGGCACCTGGCCCGATCGCATTCTCGGGCTGCAGTACGATCTCGACGGCGAGCTCGTGTACTTCGACCGCGACGTGGGCGTCACGGGCTGGCGTGCCGACGTCGCCCCGCGCGTGTCATGGCCGCTCGAACGGCCGGGATGGTTCGTCGTGCCGGAGGTATCGGTGGAGTACACGGCCTACGGGCTCGGCAACACGGAGGCGGACCAGCCGAACGATCCGGACCGGCTGCTGCCGATCGCGAGCCTCGATACGGGCATGATCCTCGAGCGCCGGATGGAGGGTTCCGAGGGCCACATCCAGACACTCGAGCCGCGCATCCTCTACGTGCACGTCCCGCATCGCAACCAGGACGACCTGCCGGTGTTCGACACGATCGTGCCGGACCTCAACCTCGTCCAGCTCTACCGCAAGAACCGCTTCCTCGGCGTCGATCGCATCGGGGACACCGACCAGCTCAGCATCGGCATCACGAGCCGCGTGCTCGACGGCTCCAGCGGCGAGGAGCTCGTCTCGGCGACCATCGGCCAGGCCCTCTACCTGAGCGAGCAGGGGGTGCAGCTCCCGGGGCAGCCGGTGGCCGTGAGCGAATCGTCGGATTACATCGCCGAGCTCAGTTTCCTCGTGTTCGAGAACCTGAACTTCGACATCGGGCACCAGTGGGGCACCGGCGACAACGGCACGACGCAATCGCAGGCGCGGGTCCAGTACCGCCCCCGCCCGAACAAGATCCTGAACCTGGGCTACCGCTTCCGCCGCGGCAGCCTGGAGCAGGGCGACATCTCCTGGTCGTGGCCGCTGTCGCGCCGCTGGAACTTCGTGGGACGGTACAACTTCTCGTTCCGCGACAATGAGCCGCTGGAGCGCTTCTTCGGGATCGAGTACGAGAGCTGCTGCTGGGGCATCCGCGTGGTGACCCGGCGGCACGTCTCCACCCGCGACGGAACCCAGGATTCGTCCTTCGGTCTGCAGCTCGTACTGAAGGGCATGACCAGCGTGGGCACGGCCGCGGACCAGCTCCTCGAACGTGGTATTCTTGGCTACACCCCCGACATCGAATAGCCCGGGCGCGGGCCGGCGCCCTTGTCGAAAATTATGAGATTGATCAAGTACCTGGCCATCATCATCGGAGGCTTGAGCAGCGCCGCTGGCAGCCTCGCCGACGAGCTTTCGGAGACCGGCGAATTCCTCGACGGGATCGCCGCCATCGTCAACGAGGGCGTGGTGCTGAAGAGCGAGCTCAACCGCCAGACCGCGCTCATCTCGCAACGGGCGCTGGAGCAGGGGCTGCAGCTCCCCCCGCCGAGCGTGCTGCGCGAGCAGGTGCTCGAGCGCCTCGTGGTGGAGCAGATCCAGATCCAGCGCGCGGAGCGCATCGGCATCCAGATCTCCGACCAGATGCTGAACTCCGCGATCGCGCAGGTGGCGGCGGAGAACAACATCCCGTTCGAGGCATTGCCCGAAGTGCTCGCCGAGCAGGGCATCGACTACGCGGACTACCGGCGCGACATGCGCAAGCAGCTCATGCTCGACCAGCTCCGCCGCATCGACGTCGCCGGGCGCATCGCGGTCACGCCGCGCGAGGTCCAGCAGTGCATCGCCGACCTCGAGAACAACGCGGTGGTGAACTCGGAGTACAACCTTTCCCACATCCTGATTTCCATTCCGCCGTCCGCCACCAGCCAGCAGATCGAGGAGGCGGAGACCAGGGCGATGTACGTGTACCAGCAGCTCCTGGCCGGCGCCGATTTCGGCGAGATGGCGGTGCGGTACTCGGACAGCCAGAACAGCCTGGAAGGCGGCAACCTGGGCTGGCGCAGCGGCAACCAGCTCCCGACGATCTTCTCCGACGTCGTCGGCGACCTCGAGGAGGGCGAGATCTCGGAGCCGATCCGCGCCGTGAGCGGATTCCACATCGTCAAGGTGAACGAGATCCGCGGCATCAACCAGAAGAGCGAGATCGAGCAGATGAAGATCCGGCACATCCTGATCTCGCCCAACGAGATCATCGATGACCAGACGGCGAAGCAGCGGCTGGAAGACGCGCGTGAGCGGCTGCTGGCCGGCGAGGATTTCGGCGAGCTCGCGAAGCTGCTGTCGGACGATCCCGGATCCGCGAACGACGGGGGCGAGCTCGGCTGGCGCGGGCCGGGCGAGTTCGTGCCGGAATTCGAGCAGGTGGCGGAAAGCATGGAGATCGGGGAGATCTCCGAGCCGTTCCGCACCCGCTTCGGCTGGCACATCCTCCAGGTCACCGACCGGCGTATTTACGACAACACCGAGGACCTGAAGGAGCAGAACTGCATCCAGCGAGTCCGCAACAGCAAGCTGGCGGAAGAGACGGAGCTGTGGGTGCGGCGGCTGCGGGACGAGGCTTACGTCGACGTCCGCTCCTGAGGCCTGGCCCGGGCAAGCCGTGACCTCGGCCTCACCTCCGCTGGTCGTCACCGCCGGGGAACCTGCCGGCATCGGTCCCGAGCTCGTGCTCGCGCTGGCGGACTCGCCCTGGCGCGAGGCGGTCGTCGTGATCGCCGACCCGGCCAACCTCAGGGACCGCGCCGCGCGCCTCGGGCGCCGCGCGGAGCTGACCGAGGTGAGCTGGCACGACCCCGCGCCCGCCGCCGCGCACGGGCTGCGGATCCTGCCGCAGGCGCTCGCCGTCCCGTCGGTCTGCGGCACTCCCGACCCCGCGAACGCGGACGCGCTGCTCGCCGGCCTCCGGCGTGCCGTCGACGGCTGCCGCCGCGGCGTGTTTGCCGGCCTCGTGACGGGTCCCCTGCAGAAAAGCACGATCAACGAGGCGGGCATCCCGTTCTCCGGCCACACGGAGTTCTTGGCCGGGCTGCTCGGCTGTCCCCATCCCGTGATGCTGCTCGTCGCCGGCGACCTGCGGGTCGCGCTCGCGACCACGCACCTGCCGCTCAGGGACGTGCCGGCGCAGGTCACGGAAGAGCGCCTGTGTACCGTGATCCGCGTGCTGCACGACGACCTGAGACGCCGCTTTCGCATCGCGCGACCGGCGATACTCGTCTGCGGCCTGAACCCGCACGCGGGCGAAAGCGGGCACCTCGGCGACGAGGAACGCACCGTGCTTGCCCCTGCGATCGCGGCGATGCAGGCGGAAGGCGTGGACGTGCGCGGGCCCGTGCCGGCCGATACCGCCTTCACGCCGGCGGCCGGGAAGGCCGACGTCGTGCTCGGGATGTACCACGACCAGGTGCTGCCGGTGCTGAAGTACGCGGGCTTCGGCAAGGCGGTGAACGTTACGCTCGGGCTCTCGATCGTGCGCACGTCCGTCGATCACGGCACGGCGCTCGACATCGCCGGCAGCGGGACGGCCGACCCGGGCAGCCTGCTCGCGGCGGTCGAGCTCGCGGCGCAGCTCAGCGGGCTTGCAGTCCCCTGACCGACGGCCCTGCCGGCCTCACAACCACCGGCGCACGCGGGCCTTGTACGCCCGGTACCGTTCGCCGAACGTCCGTTCCAGCATCGCCTCCTCGACGGGAATGAAGCGAAAGCGGAGGATGGCCCACAACAGGACCGGTGCGACGAACGGCGTCGCGCTGCCCAGCCACACCGCGACCCCGAGCACCAGGACGATCATGCCGAGGTAAATCGGGTTGCGGCTGAACGCGTACAGCCCGTCCTCGATGAGCGCGGTCGACTCGTCGAACGGCTTGATGGCCGTTCCGCGCGCCTTGAACATCGCGGCGGGCAGCACGACCATCAGCAGCCCGAGGACGACCATGCCGACACCGAGGAAACTCCAGGGTCGCGGGATCGCCGTCGCGACCGGGGCGTAACGATGCAACCCGACGGCCAACAGGATGCAGAGGAGCAGGTAGACCGGCGGCAGGAGCTTTCCCTTGTTCATCGGATCGCCGTCATCGGATAGACGCGCGCAAAAGGGGTGGAGAAGATCCTGTGCCCGGACATGGGGTCCCCTGCGCCGTGGGCGAAACGCGTTTCATAATCTGCAACAGGATCGGCGTCAAGCGGCCGCGGCGCGAGGCCGGCGGTTACACTCGTCGTTCGCCGGGGGACCGGGGGGCGGGCAACCCTTGATCGCGAACCACAGCACAAGCCGGCACGGGCCATCCCGCTCGCGACACCTTCGCGGGCGACTGCGGCCCGTTGGGCGTCGCGGCTTGCCCCTGGCCAGCGCCCGCGGGCAGGCCCGCGACGACGGCACCCGGCGCAAAGCCGCCCGGCGGATCGGCACGCCCGGCCGCGAACGGGCCGGCGCATGAGCGTCCTTCCCCGCCCGCGCAAGCGCTTCGGCCAGCATTTCCTCCACGATCCTCATTACATCGGCCGCATCGTGTCCGCCGTCGCCCCGGCCCCCGGCGACCGGCTCGTGGAGATCGGGCCGGGCCGCGGCGCCATCACGGTGCCCCTGGCACGCTCCGGCGCAGAGCTCTGCGCACTCGAGGTCGACCGCGACCTGGCAGCCCTGCTGCGCGAGCGTTTCGCCGGGATGGACAACGTCACGATCGTGGAGGCCGACGCGCTCGAGTTCGATTTCGCGGCGCTCGGCTCCGACCTGAGGGTGGTCGGCAACCTCCCGTACAACATCTCGACCCCGCTGCTCTTCCGGCTCATCGGCTTTCGCGGCCACCTGCGCGACCTGCACTTCATGCTGCAGAAGGAGGTCGTGGACCGCATGGCCGCCGCACCGGGCACGCGTGCCTACGGACGCCTGACCGTGATGCTCGGCTGTTACATGACGGTGGAGCGCCTGTTCGACGTGCCGCCCGGCGCGTTCGTGCCGCCGCCCAGGGTGACGTCGGCCGTGGTGCGCCTGCGCCCGCGGCCGCAAGGCGAGGTGCGGATCGCCGACGAAGCCCTGCTCTCGCGGCTGGTCACGCAGGCCTTCAGCCGCCGGCGCAAGACGCTGCGCAACGCGTTGAAGGGAATGGCGGCACCGGAGGACCTCGGCGCCGCCGGGCTCGACCCCGGCATCCGCCCGGAGGCGGTGCCGGTACCGGCGTGGGTGGCACTGGCCAACCGCCTCGCCGCACACGGCGCTGCTGCGCGGGCCTCGGGGCCCGGCTAGAATAAGGATCACATGAGCGAATCCGATTGCGAAATCAGCATCGAAGTAGCCACCAACTACATCGATGAACAGTCCGAGCCGGAGGTCGGACGGTACGTCTTCGCGTACACGATCACCATCTCGAACCTGGGCAACATGCCGGCGCGCCTCCTGAGCCGCCACTGGCTGATCACCGATGCGAACGGCAAGGTCCAGGAAGTGCGCGGCGACGGCGTGGTCGGGGAGCAACCCTACCTGCACCCCGGCGAGAAATTCCGCTACTCGAGCGGCGCGATCATCGAGACGCCCGTCGGGGCCATGCAGGGAAGCTACCGCATGGAAGCCGACAACGGCGTGAGCTTCGACGCGCCCATCCCGCCCTTCACGCTCGCGGTACCCGGCGTCCTGCACTGAGCCTGCATGGCGGTCTACGCGATCGGCGATGTCCAGGGCTGCTACGATCCCCTGCGCCGCCTCCTGGACCGCCTGGAATTCGATCCCGGGCACGACAGGCTCTGGTTGACCGGCGACCTCGTCAATCGCGGCCCGCAGTCGCTCGAGGTGCTGCGTTTCGTGCGCGGCCTCGGGCGCGTCGTCACGACCGTGCTCGGCAATCACGACCTGCATCTCATCGCCCTCGCCGCCGGCATCGACGGCGGGCGGGATCCGGATGCCACGCTCGCGCCCGTGCTCGCCGCACCGGACCGCGACGAGCTCGTCACCTGGCTGCGCAAGCGGCCGCTCGCGCATTACGACGAGAAGCTGAACACGCTGCTGGTGCACGCCGGCCTGCCGGCCGAGTGGACGGTGAAGAAGACGCTGAAGCGCGCCGCGGAAGTCGAGGAGGTGTTGCGCGGCGATGCGTGGCTCGAATTCCTGCCGGCGCTGTACGGCAACACCCCTGCCCGCTGGTCAGGGAAGCTCGAAGGCCACAAGCGGCTGCGCTACATCGTTAATGCGCTGACGCGCGTTCGCATGCTCGACGAGGAGGGGCGCCTCGATTTCTCGCACAAGGGTCCGCCCACGGACGCGAAGAAAGGCCTCGTGCCCTGGTTCGACGCACCCGACGCCCGCTGGCGCGGAACGCGCATCGTGTTCGGGCACTGGTCGGCGCTCGGGCTGATGATCCGCCCGGACCTCATCGGCCTGGATACGGGGTGTGTCTGGAACCGCGAGCTGACGGCCGTGCGGCTCAACGGCCGCCCGAAGGTCGTGCAGGTGGATTGCGCCTGCACGTGACGCCGGGTACCCGTTCACGCGCAGAGCTCGCGCATTTCTCTCGTTCTGCGGCCCTGGCCTCGAAGGCTGCACGCGCCGGCCGCCGCAGCCGCACCGCGGCGCCGGAGCCTCGCCGGTGACCGTGGCCTATAATGAGCCTCCCGAGGCATTGCGACCCGAAGCAACGGGAGTCCGATTGCCGGGATTCTGTAACATCATTTGCGGAGAGGCGAACGCCGGATGAGCAGTGGAGACGGGATCATCGCGAATGGGCTCATCGCGAGCGATGCCCCACAGGCCGTCGGTCCCTACCCCCACGCCCGCCGCGTCGGCAACCTGCTGTTCCTCTCCGGCATCGGCCCCCGATCGCCGCACGACAACGGCATCCCGGCGGATTTCGGCGAGCAATGCCATGCCGTGATCGCGAACGTGCGCGCCGTGCTCGCGAGCGCCGGTCTCGACCTCCGGCACCTGGTCGACGTGACCGTGTTTCTCACCAACATCGAGCGCGACTTCGCGACGTTCAATGGCATTTACGGCGAGTATTTCAGCGCACAGGACGGCCCCTGCCGGACGACGGTGGAGGTCGGCCGCCTTCCCACACCGATCGCGATCGAGCTCAAGTGCATCGCCGAGATTACGACGGACTGAACCATGCAATCCCTTACCGCATTCAATTTCCAGCAATGGATCGACGAGCACAGGCACCTGCTGAAGCCCCCGGTGTGCAATCAGCAGGTGTTCGAGGAGAACGACTTCATCGTAATGGTCGTCGGAGGTCCGAACTCGCGGACGGATTACCATTACGACGAAGGCCCGGAGTTCTTCTACCAGCTCGAGGGCGAGATGCTGCTGAAGACGATCCAGGACGGGAAACGGGTCGACATCCCGATCCGGGCCGGGGAAATCCTCCTGCTGCCGCCGCGGGTGCCCCATTCGCCGCAGCGCTACGCGGACAGCATCGGGCTGGTGATCGAGCGCAAGCGCAATCCGGACGAGCTCGACGGGTTCATGTGGTTCTGCGAGAACTGCGATCACAAGCTGTACGAGGAGTACCTGTACGTTGACGACATCGTCGGGCAGTTGCCGCCGATCTTCGAGCGATTCTACGGCTCGGTCGAGAACCGGACCTGCGACCGGTGCGGCACGGTGATGGCGCGGCCGGGAGACCGGCCGGCGTGATCGGGCCGGGTCGCGCGCGCGGCGGGGCCCGCCCTCATGGTCGCGGGCGACCGGTTCGGCGTCGGGCGCCGCGGTGCCGATGCTGAAGATCGACATCCACACGCACATCCTGCCGGAGAACTGGCCGGACCTCCGCAAGCGCTACGGGTACGGCGGCTTCGTGCAGCTCGAGCACCACGGCCCCGGCTGCGCACGCATGATGATCGACGGCAAGGAATTCCGCACGATCCAGTCCAACTCCTGGGATCCCGCGGTGCGCCTGGCCGAATGCGACGCCTGCGACGTCGACGTGCAGGTGCTCTCGACCGTTCCGGTCATGTTCAGCTACTGGGCGAAGCCGGCGGATACCGCCGACCTCGCGAAGCTGCTCAACGACCACATCGCCGGCGTCGTCACCGATCATCCGCGGCGCTTCATCGGGCTCGGCACGCTGCCGATGCAGGACGCGAAGCTCGCCGTCGCCGAGCTCGAGCGCTGCAAGCGGTCGGGACTCGCCGGCGTGCAGATCGGCACGCACGTCAACGGCTGGAACCTGGACGACGAACGCGTCTTCCCCATTCTCGAAGCGGCCGCCGAGCTCGGCATGGCGGTGTTCGTGCATCCGTGGCAGATGCTGGGGCGCGACCGCATGGGTCTCTACTGGCTGCCGTGGCTCGTGGGCATGCCCACCGAAACGGCCCTCTCCATCTGCTCGCTGATCTTCGGGGGCGTGTTCGAACGGCTGCCGCACCTGCGAGTTGCCTTCGCACACGGCGGCGGCGCGTTTCCCGGGTTGATCGGCCGCCTCGAGCATGGCTTCAACGTGCGGCCGGACATCGTCGCCACCCGCAACGAGCGCAACCCGCGGGACTACCTCGGCCGCTTCTGGGTCGATTCGCTGGTACACGAGCCCGCGATGCTGCGGTACATGATCGATCTCATGGGCGCCGACTGCATCGCGCTCGGCAGCGATTACCCGTTTCCGCTCGGTGAGCACCACCCGGGGAAGATGATCGAAGAGATGGGACTGGACGAGACCACCCGCGACACCCTGCTCGCCGGCGCCGCCTTGCGCTGGCTCGACCTGCCGCGGAGCGCTTACGCGTGAATGACGCGACGCTGCCGTTCCCGGAGTTCGAGGCCGACGCGGACTTCGCGCGCGACCTCGACGCTCGCGATCCGCTGCGCGCATTCCGCGACGAGTTCAACTTCCCGCTGTCGAGGAACGGCTACGATCCCGTGTACCTGTGCGGCAACTCCCTCGGCCTGCAGCCGAAGCTCGCCGCCCGCTACGTCGAGGAAGAGCTCGAAGACTGGGCGAATCTTGGAGTCGAAGGACACTTCCATGCACGGCGCCCGTGGATGCCCTACCACCGCCTTGCCACGCCCGGCCTCGCGCGGCTCACCGGCGCGCTGGATGCCGAAGTCGTCGCCATGAACACCCTGACGGTGAACCTGCACCTGATGATGACGACGTTCTACCGACCGGAAGGGCGGCGCCGCAAGATCGTCATCGAGTCCACCGCGTTCCCGTCGGATCGCTTCGCCGCGGTCTCGCAGATCCGCCTGCGCGGCCTGGATCCGGCGGCTGCCCTGGTCGAATGGCACCCGAGGGAGGACGATGCGCTGCACCTCGACGACCTCGCCGCGCTGCTCGATGCGCAAGGCGACGAGATCGCGCTACTCCTGCTCCCGGGCGTGCAGTACCTGAACGGGCAGATCCTCGACATGCCGGCGATCTGCCGCATGGCACGTGACCACGGCTGCATGACCGGACTCGATCTCGCTCACGCGATCGGCAACGTGCCCCTGGCCCTGCACGATTGGGGACCGGATTTCGCGGTGTGGTGCAGCTACAAGTACCTGAACGGCGGCCCCGGCGCGGTCGGCGGCGCGTTCGTGCACACCCGCCACCTGGATGGTGACGGCACGCGCCAGCTCCTCGGCTGGTGGGGGCACGACGAGGCCACGCGTTTCGAGATGGGCCGGACGTTCCGCCCGGCTCCCGGGGCGGAGCTGTGGCAGCTCAGCAATCCGCCGATCCTGTCGCTGGCGCCGGTGCTCGCTTCGCTCGAGATCTTCGACCGCGCGCGCATCGAGCGCCTGCGAGAGAAGTCGCGGCTCCTGACCGGCTACCTCGATTTCCTGCTCGCCCGGCACTTCGACGGGCGTATCCGTTCCATCACGCCGCCGCACGCGCGCGGCTGCCAGCTCTCGCTCGTGGTCGAGGATCGCAGGCTCGACGCGCGGTCGCTGTTCCGTCGCCTGGAAAGCCGTAACGTAATCGCCGACTGGCGCGAGCCCAACGTGATCCGCGTGGCACCGGCACCGCTGTACGTCGGCTTCGAGGACGTGCACGACTTCGTCGAACGGCTGCGCGCGGCGGTACGCGAGGAATCGGGGGAGGCATGACGGCCATGCAACGGGACGTCGCCATCGTCGGCGCGGGTTTGTGCGGCCCGCTGCTCGCCGTCCTGCTCGCCCGCCGCCGCTTTCGCGTGACCTTGTACGAGCGCGGCGACGACCCGCGGGAAAAGGCACCGAGCGGCGGGCGCTCCATCAACCTCGCCCTCGCCGCGCGCGGCATCCACGCGCTGCAGCGCGCCGGGCTCATGGAGGCCGTGGAGCCGTTGCTGCTGCCGATGCGCGGACGCAGCGTGCACGACGAGGCCGGAAACGTGGAGCTCCTGCCCTACGGGCAGCGGGAGCACGAGGTCATCCACTCGGTCTCGCGCGCCGGCCTCAACCGCGTGCTCGTGGAGGCGGCCGCGGCGGAGGGCGTGACGCTGCGCTTCGGCCACGAGGCGGTGGGGGCGGAAACCGGCAGCGTGCGCATGCGCGAGCGCGCGAGCGGGCGTGAGTTTCGCCTCGACGCACCGCTCATCGCCGCCGACGGCGCGGGCTCGGCGGTCCGCCGCGGGCTCGACGCCACGGCCGGCATCGGCGCGACCGAGTCCCTGCTGCCGCACAGCTACAAGGAGCTGACGCTGCCGCCCGGCGCGGGCGGCACGTTCCGGCTCGACCCCGGCGCGCTGCACATCTGGCCGCGCGGCGGCTTCATGCTGATCGCGTTGCCGAACACCGATGGCAGCTTCACCGCCACGCTGTTCCTCGCGCGCGAGGGTTCACCGTCCTTCGCGGAACTGACGGACGCCGCGGCCATCCGCGATTTCTTCGCGCGCGAATTCCCGGGCGCCGTGCCGCTGCTGCCGCGCCTCGTCGAGGAGTTCGCGGAAAACCCCCAGGGCCGGCTCGGCACCGTCTACAGCGAACCCTGGCATGTCGGCGGCAAGGTGCTGCTGCTGGGTGACGCCGCGCATGCGATCGTGCCGTTCCACGGCCAGGGGATGAACTGCGCGTTCGAGGACGTTGCGGTACTCGATGCGCTGCTCGACGAACACCAGGACTTCGACGCACTGTTCGGCGCCTTCATGCGTGCGCGCCGCCCCGACACCGACGCAATCGCACAGATGGCGCTCGAGAATTACCTCGAGATGCGCGACACGGTGCTCGACCCCGCGTT
The DNA here is from genome assembly GCA_035304345.1 of Woeseiaceae bacterium. Lineage (GTDB taxonomy): Bacteria > Pseudomonadota > Gammaproteobacteria > Steroidobacterales > Woeseiaceae > IDS-8. The sequence continues at coordinate 46,059 of DATGQE010000105.1, forward strand.
CCAGCGCCGCAAGGCACTGGG
>DATGQE010000106.1:0-3874 GCA_035304345.1 Woeseiaceae bacterium
TGCACGTCGTTGACGAGGATGCCCGGCGGCGAGGCCTGCGCCCGCAGCCACGGGCCGAGCGCACCGGCACCGACCAGCGCCGCACTGCCTTGCAGGAATCGTCTGCGATCCATCAATGCACCTCGTCTATACGACGCGCGGCCAGGAACAGCCCTGCCAGCGCGATGAGCTGGAGGACGTGGAAGAACGCATTGTGGGTGAGCGCTCGCGTCGGCGACCAGCCGGCTTGCTGCAGCGCCCCGGCGGCGAACGTGAGGAGGATGGCGCCGGCACCGAGCGCCGGAACCACGTGGCGCCGGCGTACGAACCGCACGCCGAGGACGACGAGCAGCGCGAGCGCCGGAGCGGAGTACTGCACGACCACGACAAGGAACGAGCGATCCATCCAGACGGCCCAGGCCGCGTACGCCAGCCATTCGGCGGCGATGAGCAGGCGAGCCGCAAAGCGTGCGCGCGCCGGCAGGACGAGCGCGGCGACGATCAGCCACACGGCCGAACCGGCAGCCCCGGCCAGCAGCATGGTGGCGAGCCAGAGGCGGTCGGTCACCGGATCCGGCGAGCGGACGTCGAAGAACCCGTGGACGATGCCGCCAAGCACCGCACCGGCTCCGGTCAGCGCGAACAGCCAGATGAACGCGGTGCGCGCGTCGTCGCGCGTGCGGCGCAGCAGCAGCGCGCAGAACACGGCGCACGCGAGCGCAATCGCGAAATCGGTCAGCGCGACATCGGGCTCGAACACCAGCCGCGCCTTGCGCCACGTGCAGACATCGTGTCACCCCCCGCCGGCAGGTTATCGAGGTTATCGGTGGCACCCGGGGGGTTCGAGCGCGCCGCTTGCGCCCTGAGCAGGAGCCATAGCCCCAGTGCGAGGAGCGCGGTCGGCCCGATGCCTCCACCTCCCGAGCCGGCCGGTGCGGGCCGCGGGGCCGGTCCCGGCGGCGGTGCCGGCGGGCCGGTGACTTCGATCAGGACGGCGGCGGTGTTCGTCGAGCCGTCACGGTCCAGCCCGCCGCTTGCCTCAGGGCTCAAAAAGATCTGGTAGGTGCCAGCCTCGACGCCGCTGTAGGGAATGGTCAGCTCGACCCGTTCGCCGGCATCCATCTGGCCCAGCTCGCAGGTGACGACGCGTTCGTCGAACCGGGTGCAGGCTCCCGCGGGAGAGCTGGCCGGGCCGAGCTCGACTCCCTCTTCTACGCCGGCCTGGAAGGTGACGAACGCGATGGGATCCGGGCCTCCGTTTGCCACCCAGGCGACGAATTCCCGCGATTCACCGAGCTCGAGGGACTCCGGCTCGGTGACGAACCCGGTCTGCAGGTCGTTGAAGGCACCCCAGATCACGAACATGAACTCGGTCAGGTTGTCGATTGGCTGCAGCTCGTGCACGTCCCCGGCCAACTGATACCCGATGTGCTCGATGGCGCTCTCTGCGATCTCGAGTGGCGCATCGTCCGCCAGCACGTCGAAATCCACCTGGGCGACCCCACCCGGGCGGACGATGCCCACGTCGCACTCCAGCGTCCGATCTTCGATCGAGACGCAGCCGTCGCTCGAGCGCAGCACGTGGCCGGGCCTGGTTTGCAGGATGATGCTCGCCGGCGTCTCGAAGTCTCCGAAATTATGGGCGAATGCCGAGAAAGCGACGACGCCCCCGGGACGCACGTGGATATCGGAATTGCTGATGCCGTCTACTACGAGGTTCGTTGCCGCTTCCACGGTGAGCTGGATATCGCTCTCATTGTTGGCAGGGTTCGTGTCGTTCGAGGCACTGGCTGCGGCATGCACCGTCACGGGTCCGACCGCTTGCGGAACGATCGTGACATCCACGGTGACCGTTTCACCGGCATAAAGATTGCCGAGGTCACAGGCTTGCAAGGGCTGCGGTGCCAGGTCTTCGCAGCGCCTGTTCGACGCTCCCGCCATGGCAATTCCCGCCTCGCCGGAGGTCGTCAGCTCGATGCGCCCGTCGAAGGTCGATTCGAGTCCCGTGTTGTTCACGAGCAAGGTCACCGGCAACGGCTCCTGGTACCAGGCGACGGGCGGCACCGGCTCCACCAGAAGCTCGACATCGCTGGTCGAGACGCCCGTGAGGCAGCTCGCGCTGCGAAGCACCGACTCCATTTCGTTGAGACTGCACTGCGAGAGCTGCGAGCTGCCGTTGAAATTCGCGGACATCAGGAAAGTCGGCGGAGTGGACTGGCAGCGGGAGCCGGGCTCGGCGTCGTGCGGTGCGCCGAAATTGTGCGCGATCTCGTGAGCCATGATGATGCCGTCGATGATGCTTCCCCGCGCCTCGGTCAGCCCCACGCTGTTCCTGGCATTGCAGACGCTCCGCAGCCGCGCTATGCCGAGCACGTCCCCGTCGAGGTCGAGGCGGGTGAGCAGGTGCACGATGCCGAGCGTCGACAGGTCTGCGCGCGAGGCCTTGATCTCGGCGAGCTCGTCCAGGAGCTCCGGCGGATTCGTCGTCGTAAACGGATCCGGCTCCGCCGGGAAGCGGACGATGTTCTCGAGGTGAATGTGGATGTTGGCCTGCTCGGAGAAGATTCCGTCCGCGACGTTGGTCCGGATCAATGCGACCTGGATCGGATCGGAAAAACTCTCCGAAAACCGCGCATCCAAAACGAGGCCGAGGGAAATGGCGCGCGTAGGTGCGGCCAGGCTGCCGATTTCGGCGAGCACCGAGCTGAGCGGCTTCGTCGCGTGGGTCAGCCCATCCAAGGGGCCGAAAGGCTCGTCGATCGTCAGGTGGATGTCGCTCGCCCTGATGACGAGCAACGACTCGGGGTCCTGTCCAGGCGGTACGTGTCCGCGGAGGTTGCCGGCTTTCTCGAGGACGAGCAGCTCATGACCATCCCACACTACCCCCGAGAGCTGTCCCCGCTGTACGGCAACGCGCGCCCAGGAGCCCTGCACGGACGGCATCGTTCCGCGATGAATGGCAATTGCGCTGTCTTCCAGCGCAGAGCGTGAGCGCAACCGGAACACGAGGCGGTCATTCGATATGAGCTCGAGTTCGATGGTGCGGCCGTAGGCCTCGAGCGATACTGCCAGCTTCTGGCCGGTTTCCGGTCGGCCGGGATCCGAGACGTGCCGGATCTTGACGTTCCGGGCGGGTTCGTAATGGGCGATCGACAGAGCGGTTGAGGCGCCTGCTACGTCGGGAGCGAAGAGAGTCGGGAGGAGGAGCAGGAAGACGGAGGTGCAGCGCGCCTTCGTTATTGTTGCGATCGCCATAGTTCCCCAGGCCTCGCTTTTGTAGGCGTGCCGCAGCGGTCACGCTGCCGCAATTATACTCCCTGCCTCCGCGGGCGATGCTTGCCATAATGTGGTCGGCTGCTGGATCGACGGGCGTGCGCAGGGGTTTCCGGGTTGCGCGTGCCCGTCAGGACTGTTCGGCGGTTGATGCCCGGTCGGCGCTCGGCGGTTCGGCGTTGCGTGTCGTCCGGCGGTACAATTGCGCGCCCGCCGGATCAGCGCGCCCGTAGCTCAGGTGGATAGAGTACCTGGCTTCGAACCAGGTGGTCGGGAGTTCGAGTCTCTCCGGGCGCGCCACAAATCAAAGGGTTAGACGGCATTGCGCGCTAACCCTTTTTCGTTTGCCGACACTTTGCCGACACCGGTTCGGGTCCTTCGCACGATCATCAGCGTCGGTGCCTGCACAACACGCGGGTTGACGATCCTCTGGACGGCTTGTCGCAACTCCTCGATTTCCGCCGCCGAATAGTGCGTCGTGATGTCGCCGTTCGCATGGCCGAGCAATGCCTTTCGGGTTTCCAACGGCACGCCCGCACTCCGCAGACGTCGACCGAACGCGTGGCGCAGATTGTGGACTCCTTTCCGGATACCTTTCTCGTTCGGCAGACCGGCATTTTTC